>NZ_JAHLYT010000067.1 GCF_025128095.1 Synechococcus sp. CS-1328
AAAAATCGAGGGCTTTCCCACCACGATGGGAAGCCAGGCCGGAATCAGACTGGGAAAGCAGCGAATTGATGTTTTCGCGCTGGCTCGCTGAAATTGTACGTAGCGCAATTGATCTCAAGCATCAGGCGTCGCTGAAGCAAAATTGCCTTTGAGACCACGCCGAGACCGCATTGGGCGTTGGCATGGAGCGAGTTGGTTCGTTTTGCTCAAAACGGCCTATGTGCAACACGCTCCTAGAGGCTTCCACCAGCGGAGCGCCGGCCAGGATGAACCCGAACGACGGCAAAAAAGTGAACCACACTGTCACCAGGGTGGCGGCAATCGCCAGAGGCCAGTTGCCGGCGCCAGCGGCGAGGCCCTGGTTCCAGCCGCCCATGAAGCCCACAAAAGCCACCACCATGATCAGCGGGCCCGGTGTGGTTTCGCCGAGGGCCAGGCCATCAAGCATCTGACTGGCCGAGAGCCAGTTGAACTGCTCCACCGCCCCTTGGGCCACATAGGGCAGCACCGCATAGGCCCCACCGAAGCTGAGTAGCGCCACCCGGGTGAAGAAGCGGCCCATCAGCGCCAGGATGCCGTTCCAACCGCCAAAGCTCGCCAGAGCGGCCAGGGGCACAAGCGTCGCCAGGGCCCAGACCAGCAGCGTCACCGCCAGCCGCCGCCTGGAGAAGCGGGCATGGTCCGGCGAGGCGGAGTCATCGTCGTGAAGAGCTGCAGGCTGATCCTGCTCAGCGCTGCTCGATCCGGCCCCGTGGGGTTTGCTCACCACCAGCAAGGAGGGTCGCCAACGGGCGGTCAGCAGCCCGATCAGACCGGCTGTGATCACCAGCAGCGGATAGGGCAGCTTGAGCAGGGTGAGGGCCAGGAAGCCGGCGATCGCGAGCGCCACCAGCAGGGGCGTGCGCAGGGTGCGACTGCCAATCCGCCAGGCCGCCATCACCACAATCGCCAGCACCGCAGGCTTCAGCACCGCGAACACCGACACCAGCAGCGGCAGCTGCCCCCAGAGGGCATAGACGAACGACAGGACGGTGAGAACGAACACCGAGGGCAGCACGAACAGGCCACCGGCAATCAGCCCTCCGGGGATGCCATGCATCAGCCAGCCGAGGTAGGTGGCCAGCTGCATGGCTTCCGGCCCCGGCAGCAGCATGCAGTAGTTGAGGGCATGCAGATACCGCTGCTCCGAGAGCCAGCGCCGCCGCTCCACCAGCTCCCGGTGCAGCAGAGCAATCTGTCCGGCCGGCCCCCCAAAACTCACCAGCCCCAGCTGCAGCCAGAAGCGGGAGGCGTCAGTGAGGGTTACAGAGCTGGGCATCCCGGACGGCATGGGTGAGATGTGGTTGGACTGCATTGTGTTCAGTTGGCTGCATCGGGCTGCGATCTCCCTTCCGGTAGACCAGTCGAAATGCTTTTTGGACTGGCGATTGGCAGTCCAAAATCTAAGCTCCAAACATTGCGCTGCCTTGCTCCAATTGTTGCCCTTTCGATTAAATTGATCTAGACGGATCAGAACGAGGTTTGGCTCTCACCCTGTTGCACATTCGGAGGCCTTTTCTGAATGGGGTTCACCAAGAGTTTATCAACCCGCTTGCCATCCATGTCAACCACTTCAAAGCGGAAGCCCATCCACTCAAAGTGGTCTGCTTCCCGGGGGATCCTCTCAAGAACATGCATCACAAAGCCAGCAAGCGTGTGATACCTCCCCTCTTGATCAACTCCAAAGATGTCCTGGTCGATCAGCTCTGTGAAGGTATCGAGGTCAAGGCCGCCGTCCACCAAAAGAGATCCATCCTCTCGGGTGACCACCAATGGACCTTCCTCGTCGTCCACGGAAGGCAGGTCACCTACAATTCCCTCCATGAGGTCATTGAGGGTTGCAATCCCGCCCACGCCGCCAAATTCATCGGTAACCAGGGCAATGTGAATGCCGCTACGCTTGAATTGTTCAAGAACTGAGAGCGCTCGGGTGCTTTCGGCCACGAACAGCGGAGGCTGTAGCAACGCCTCGAGATCAATCGCCTCACCGTTCAGTTTGGCGGCCAGCAGGCTTCGCACCCGGACGATCCCAAGGCAATCATCGAGGCTCCCTTTGCCAACGGGGAAACGGGAATGACTGCTCTGCAGAATCTCCTGGAGGCTTTCTTCCAATGGCTCCTCCACATCCAGCCAGCAGATGTCTGTACGTGGTGTCATCAAACTCTTGATGGTGCGGTCGCCAAGGCGCAACACCCTCTGCACCATGTCGTGCTCAACTTCTTCGAAGACTCCGAAATCGGTGCCCTGACGAAACAGGGCTCGGATTTCGTCTTCGGTGATGTCTGGCTCACCACTTGGGCTGATACCGAGCATGCGGAGCACAACATCGGTGGAGCGACTGAGCAGCTGAACCACCGGAGCACTGATCTGCGACAGCCAGCGCATTGACGGGGCCATCGCGCATGCCAGAGCTTCTGGATTGGCCAACGCCAGACGCTTCGGTACAAGCTCTCCCAAAACAACGGTCAGGAACGTGATAATGGCCACCACGATTCCAAAGCTGAGCGCCTCGCTGTAGGGCGCCAGTCCTGGTAGCTGCTCCAGCCATCCATCAATCTGCTGGGCCACGGTGGCACCTCCCAGCGCACCGCTGAGAATGCCGACCAAGGTGATGCCAATCTGAACGGTGGAAAGAAACTCGTTGGGAGCTTCCGCCAGCCGCATCGCGACACGTGCGGAGCGGCGCCCCTTTTCTGCGAGTGGTTCGAGCCTGTGACGACGGGCCGAAATGATGGCGATCTCAGCCCCGGAGAACAGGCCATTGGCAATGATCAACAGCAGGATGGCCAGGAGGTCCAGTGCCAAGCGACGTCACTTCTGAGCTAGTGGGCTCCTAAACTAATCAGAACGCCTCGAAAACCAAGCCCTGCTAAGCGGTGGAGTAGGGCTGTTGCCGCAATCGGGACGTCTGCCACCCAATGCAGATCCCATTCAGCCGACAACGGGCAACACCACGCAGAAACAGCTTCCGTCCCCCGGGGCGGATTGCACCGTGATGGCACCGCCATGACGGCGGGCAATGGCCTGGGCGATCGCCAGTCCGAGGCCCGTCCCCCCTTGCTGCCTTGAGCGTGCCGAATCCAGGCGGGTGAAGCGATCAAAGATGCGCTGCCGCTCCGCCGCTGGGATGCCGGGGCCACCGTCGCGTATCGACAGCCTGATCTCCCGGCCGCGCTGCTCAAGCTCAACGCCGATGCGACCACCAGCAGGGCTGTGTTGAATGGCGTTGCTCAGCAGGTTGATGACCAGCCGGCTCAGCTCAGAGTCCACACCCTGCACAAGGGCAGGCTCAATCCACGCTCCCTGGGCGAGCTCCACCTGGGCTGCGGCAGCCATTTCCCCGAAGTCCTCCAGGACATCAGCGGAGATTTCGGCCAAGTCGCACAGGTGTTTCTGGCTCTGGGGACCGGGGCGCTCCAGGCTGGCCAGCAGCAGCAGATCGCTGATCAGTTGTTGGAGACGCCGCCCCTGGTTCAATACCCGATCCAGGCTTGCTTCTGCCTTGAAGGAGATCTGATCAGGAATTGCACCGCGCTCTGCTTCGACAACCGCCAGCAGGTTGGCCAGTGGAGTACGCAGCTCATGGGCCACATCGGCACTGAACTGCTCCTGGCGCCGGTAAGCCTCCAACAGTGGAGCCATGGCCAGACCGGCCAGCCACCAGCTCGCCCCGGCAATCCCCAGCATGGCCAGCAGGAACACGCCGTGGCCCAGCCACCAAAGGCGATGGGCTTCCGCATCAAGGTCTGAAAGGCTGCTGGAGATCTGGAGGTAGCCCCAGACCGGCTCACCAGGACCATGGGAGTGGTGCAGATGAATCACGTAACTGCCCCAGCGTTCCCCGGTCCGATCCCCGGAGAGGGACCAGCCCAGCTGGGCCGGCTTGGCTCCCATGGGTGATGCGCCTGGCGAGCTGGCGATCAAGCGCCCATGGTGGTCAAACACCCGCAGCGTGTAGCGGTTTGGATCGCTGGCACTGAGCGCATGGCGATGGATCAGATCCTTCGGCGGACTGCAGGGTTCTCCGGCCAGGCACAGGCCCGGCAAGAGCGCAGAGAGTGCGGCAGAGGGCCTGGCCGGCGGTGTGGTCTCCATTCCTGTCGCTGCGGTGGTGGATGCGGATGGCAAGCTCCTGGCCTTCGTGAAAAGCGGCACCACCTACGACCCGGTGTTCCTCCAGACCGGCGCCAGCAAGGGCGATCAGATCACCATCACCGACGGCAGCATCTCGCCGGGAGACAACGTGGTGACCCAGGGGGCCCTCTCGCTCTACGCCGAATCGAAGAAGAGCCAGAGCGCCGTCGCAGCCAGTGGGGAATCTCCCGCCCCGTCCTCGGATGCCCCGGCGACCCCAGCCACAGCCGCGCCCACGGCCGCCGCAGGCCCCAACCCCCTGGTGATCGGCGTCGGTGCCGCGGTGGTTGGGGGTGTCGTCGTGATCTCCCGGCTGGGCAAGCAGAACTGACCTCCGAACGACCCGTGCTCTCCCGCCTTCCACGCCATTCCCATGTTTGAACGCCTGCTCAACCAGACGCTCCACACCTCGATCGCCAGGCGCTGGCTGGTTGTTGTTGCCGCCGTGCTGATCACCCTCTGGGGTCTGTCGATCCTCAGCCGGATGCCCCTGGATGTCTTCCCCCAGTTCGCCCCACCCCAGGTGGATGTGCAGACCACAGCTGATGGTCTGGAACCGGAAGAGGTGGAGCAGCGCATCACCGTACCGATCGAATCGGCCGTCAATGGGCTGCCGGGAGTAGAAACCGTGCGCTCCTCCTCGAAGGTGGGGCTCTCGAAGGTCCAGGTGGTCTTTGATCAGAACGCCGACATCAACCGGGCCCGCCAATCGGTGGCGGAACGCCTGCAGCAGATCGAGGCCGAGCTGCCCGCCAATGCCAGCGCCCCGGCCATCTCCCCGCTCGTGTCTCCGCTGGGCACGATCCTGCAGTACGCCTTCACCCTGAAGGGCGGCGGCCCCACGACGCCGATCGAGTTGCGGCGGATCGTCGCTACCACGTTCAACAACCAGATCCTGGAGGTTCCCGGTGTCTCCCAGGTGACCATCTACGGCGGCGAGGAGGCCCAGCAGCAGATCCAGATCGATCCTCAGCGACTTAAGGCCCGCCAGGTGTCGTTGCAAGCCGTGGCTGACGCGGCCAGGGCCGCCAGTTCCAATGCACCGGGCGGCTTTCTGATCGCCGGCGGGCAGGAGAAGCTGATCCGCGCCAGCGGCCAGGCAAGCAGCCCTGAGGATCTCGCTGATTCCGTGGTGACCGACAGCCAAGGCCAGGCGCTGCGGATCGGTGATGTCGCCGAGGTGCGACTGGCCAGTGCCCTCAAGCGCGGCGATGGCAGCTTCAACGGCAAGCCGGCCGTGGTGCTGATGATCAACAAGCAGCCCGACATTGACACGCCAAGGGTGACCCGCGAGGTGGAGGAGCGAATCGCCGACATCAGCAAGACCCTGGCGAGCGATATTCAGGTGCAGTGCACCTTCCGGCAGGCCAGTTTCATTGATACGGCGATCAAGAACGTCAGTGGCTCTCTGATCGAAGGCATTGTGATCGTCTCGGTGGTGATGCTGCTGTTTCTGATGAACTGGCGCACCGCCGTGATCACCCTCAGTGCCATCCCCCTGTCGTTGCTGATCGGCCTGATGCTGATGCGCGCCTTTGGGCTGGAGATCAACACCATGACCCTCGGGGGGCTGGTGGTGGCGATCGGCAGGGAGTTGGGCCTCAGGTAGTAAGTGCCCACCACGACCGCGTCCGCATCCACAGCCACCATCACCGCCTGGCTCTGCTCCACCCACGCCACCCTGGCCTCGGCCTCCGTGATCGCCGGGTCATGGGGGAAGGTTTCGCCGGCGCTGAACACCGGCTCCAGCAGCGCCCACACCGCCGGCCAGTCGACCGCCTCGTAGGGGCGGATCTGCAGCGGGGATGCCACCAGGGCCAGGGATACCAGTTATCAGAACGGTGATCCTCGCCCCCCCTGCTGCCGCCATGCGTGAGGATGTACAAGCAAAGGATGAGGCGGCCCCACCCTGGGCTCGGGCCTTAACGGGAGGGCTGAACTGATGCCTGATCCCACTGCCGCCACCCCAGGTCCGGAGCCGCTGGAACTGCCCGCAGGGGTGCATCAGCTGTGCAGCTGTGGTCGCAGCCGTCAGGGCTGGCTCTGCGACGGCGCCCATCTGGGTACTGGCCGAGTGTCCTACGAGCTGCGCCTGAGCGAGGCGGCCACGATGCTGATGTGCCGCTGTGGCCGTTCGCATCGCTATCCCCTCTGCGACGGCCGCCAT
This sequence comes from Synechococcus sp. CS-1328, assembly GCF_025128095.1. Lineage (GTDB taxonomy): Bacteria > Cyanobacteriota > Cyanobacteriia > PCC-6307 > Cyanobiaceae > CBW1002. The sequence goes on from NZ_JAHLYT010000067.1 coordinate 6,341, forward strand.
GCCGCCCAGCCCCGAAGGCCCTGGTGGCGGCCATGGGGATGAGCGCCTCAATCGTGCTGGCCGCCGATGATCCGGCCGGCCTGGCCCGCTTCTACGGCGCACTGCTGGAGGTGGAGCCGCAGCCGGGGCTGAGTGCCACCCACTGGCGAGTGCCCTGGCCGGCCGGTGGTTGGCTGGAGATCTACGCGCCATCGCGCAGCCGTCCCCAGCCGCAGAAGCTGGGACGCCTGGCTCTGTGCCTTCAACGCCTGTCGGATGGCACGGGCGCCGTTGCCGTGCTCAACACCTGGATCACTGCAGCGCTGGGCCTGGGCGCCTCGCTGCAGGAACCGCCACGCGAGGAACCCTTTGGCGCAGAAGCCTGGCTGCTGGATCCGGAGGGCAACCGGCTGCTGCTGCTGGTGATGCCAGCACCGTGAAGGCCCCTTCATGAAGCCCCATTGCCACCGGTGAAAACCGGTGTCGAACGCCCTGCAGCCCTTGCCGGTTCCTGCAGACCAACCGATCGTGGTTGCAACGGGACTCGGAGGCTCCATTGATGGAAGCCCCCCCCCTGAGCAGAAAGTAGGAGCGCGCCAACAACTGAAAACCACCGGATCTGACAACGATCACGGCTGTTGCCAAGCAAAAACCTCGAACAGCTGCGCCCGCACCCCCTCTGGTCGGCAGCACGGCTGAGCAGACAAATGCCCGGGGCCAACGCTCTGGGCTTTGTTGTGCGGCGGGACTGTCGGGCAGCAGCTGGCTCAGCCCAGCAACTGCGCCGCGCCGGCCCAACCAGCACCCACAAGGGCCGCGGCGCCGATGACCTGCAGAACGCTCCAGCGCCAGCGCAGTTGGGCCAGTAGAGCCAGAGCCACCACCAGCATCGCAACAGGTTGAAAGCTGCCGTCGGCCCAAAGCACGGGGCCGGCGAAGAACACCGCCAGGCTGGCGATGACGCCCACCACGGCTGCGGTGATGGCGGAGAGCGGCGCCCCGAAGCGCAGGTCGTTGCGGCTGGCTTCCACCAGCGGCGCACCGGCCAGGATGAAGCCGAACGACGGCAGAAAGGTGAACCACACGGTCACCAGGGTGGCCGCCACGGCCAGGGGCCAGCTGCCAGCTCCAGCACTGACACCGGCACCAGCCCCGAGCCCCTGATTCCAGCCGCCCATGAAGCCCACAAAGGCCACCACCATGATCAAGGGGCCGGGGGTGGTCTCGCCGAGGGCCAGGCCATCGAGCATCTGGCTGGCCGAGAGCCAGCCGAACTGCTCCACCGCCCCCTGGGCCACGTAGGGCAGCACGGCGTAGGCCCCGCCGAAGCTGAGCAGCGCCACCCGGGTGAAAAAGCGGGCCATCAGTGCCAGGGTGCCGCTCCAGCCCCCAGGCCAACAGCGTCACTGCCAGGCGCGCCGGCGCGAGAAGCGGCAGTGGGCGGGCGTGGGCGTGTCGTCGCCGTGGATCGGGTCCGCTGCGGCTGCCGGCGCGGGCTGGTCGGGGGATGCGCTGGCCTGCTCGCCCCCCTGGCCGGTGGCTGGGGGCGTGACGTGCACCGGGGCCAACAGCAGCCCCGGCCGCCAGCGGCCCACCACCAGCCCCGTGGCGGCAGCCCCGGCCACCACCAGCGGGTAGGGCAGCCGCAGCACGGCTAGGGCCCCAAAGGCAGCGGTGGCGACACCGACCAGCAGGGGCGTTCGCAGGGCCCGGCGGCCCAAGCGCCAGGCTGCCACGAGCACGATCGCCAGCACCGACGGCTTGAGCACGGCGAACACCCCGGCCAGCAGCGGCAGCTGGCCCCAGAGGGCATAGGCCGTGGCCAGGGCGGTGAACACCAGCACCGAGGGCGCCAGAAACAGGGCGCCGGCGATCAGGCCACCCGGAACCCCATGCATCAGCCAGCCCAGGTAGGTGGCCAGTTGGGTGGCCTCTGGTCCCGGCAGCAGCATGCAGTAGTTGAGGGCGTGCAGATAGCGCCGCTCCGACAGCCAACGCCGCCGCTCCACCAGCTCCCGATGCACCAAGGCGATCTGCCCCGCCGGTGCACCGAAGCTCACCAGGCCCAGCTGCAGCCAGAAGCGGGAGGCTTCAGCGAGGCTCACGGAGCTGGGCATCCCAGTGAACATGGGCGAGCGATTGGCGGCCTGCATCCTGTTCAATTCGGGGGACTTCGTGCGCTGGTGCTGGTTGGGAACTGGACGGGATTGGGACTGGCCTGACCCCATGGCGGCTGCGGTGAATAACCTGTCCCCCGCAAAAGAGCAGCGATTCACCGGCCTGGAACGGTTGCCAATGCTCGTCGGTGGTGAGCGGCTCGGTGCTGAGGATCGTCACCACATCATTTGCGTTGGTGAGCACGGAGAAATCCACCTGCAACGGCGGATCAGCCAGGGTGGCCTTGCAGAAGGGGGCCCGGCGTGTGAGCCAGTGCAGCTTGCTGGTGGCGGTGGCAAACAGCCACTGGCCGTTGCTGATCAGGGCATTGAAGGTGCCCCGCTCCGCCAGTTGGGCGGCGCAGTGGTGGAGCTGATCAAACAGCGCGCCAGGATCCTGCGGATCCACCCCAGCTTGTTCCAGCTGCTCGAGAATCCAGCAGAAGGCCGTTTCGCTGTCGGTGCTGCCGAACGGCTGATAGTGGTCCTCCAAAGGAATGGCGCCCTGGAGGTCGCCGTTGTGGGCAAACACCCAGGTCTGCCCGCCCCAGCTGCGGGAGAAGGGATGGCAGTTCTCCAGCGCCACCACGCCGCGGGTGGCTTTGCGGATATGGGCGATGCTCACCAGCGCCTTGGGTGAGCGCTCCGCCAGCTGATCGGCCAGGACGGAAAAGGCCGCTGGTGCCTCCTCCCGCAGCAGGGTGAGGCCATGGCCATCGGGGGTGAAGCTGGCCAGCCCCCAGCCATCGGCGTGCTCGCCGCTGACGCCACCTCGGCGGCTGAGCCCGCGGAAGGAGAAGCCCATGTCGGTGGGGGTATTGGCGTTGAGGGCGAGTAGTTCACACATGAAGGAACGCGCAGGGGGAGGGAATCAGCGGGTTTTGGCGAAGAGACGATCCCAGAGGCCGTCGTTGCCGAAGAACTCCTTGTTCACCGTTCCCCAACCGCCGAAGTCCTGCACGGAGAAGAACTGCTTGACGGGGGCAAAGCGATCCTTCACCCGCTCCCAGATCGTGGAGTTGGTGGGGCGGAAACCCTCCTCCGCAAAGATCGCCTGCGCGTCCTCGGAGAAGAGGTAGGAGACCAGGGCCTCGGCAGCCTTACGGGTGCCCTTGCGGTCCACGTTTTTATCGACCACCGCCGCGGGGCCTTCGATGCGGATGTTCAGCTCCGGCACCACGAAGGGATCCTTGAGATCGCCAGTTTTGGTGGCCAGGATCGCCTCATTTTCGTAGTTCAGCAACACGTCGCCCTGGTCGCGCTTGAGGAACACGTCGGAGGCTTCCCGCGCATCCTTGGGCAGGTTGTCGACGTTCTTGTAGACGCTGGTGACATAGGCCTCAGCCTGCTGGGGCGTGCCGCCGGCCTGGGTGATCGAACCCCAGAGACCCAGGAAGTTCCAGCGGGCACCGCCGGAGGTTTTGGGATTGGCCGTCACCACCGTGACGCCTGGTTTGATCAGATCGGACCAGGAGGCGATCTGCTTGGGGTTGCCGGGCCGGGTCAGAAAGGCCACGGTGGAGTTGGTGATGATGCTGTTGTTGGGCAGCTCTTTCTCCCAGCCGGCATCCACGAGTCCTGCTTCCTCGAGCTTGAGCACATCAGCTGAGAGGGCCAGGGTCACCACATCGGCATCGAGGCCATCGATCACTGCTCGGGTCTGGGTGCCGGAGCCGCCGTAGCTGGTTTTGATCTCCAGCTCTTGGCCAGTCTTGGCCTTCCAGTCGGCGATGAAGCTGGGAAGGATGCGGTCGTAGGCCCCCTTGGTGACGGCGTAACTCACCAGCAGCAGCGGCTGGCGTTCGCCCGAGCCCCCGGCCTGGGGAGTTGCCGATGGGCCGCCGCAGCCGGCCAGGAGCGCAAGAGAACCCGTGGCAACGAGGGCCGCCAGGCGTCGGGACTGAAAAACCACGTTGTCCGGCAGGAAATGTGCAGATACCGTACCACGGTTTACCCATCGGGAATTAGGCCACTAAAAAGCCCCGGCCGACAGGCGCGGGGCTGGGGCGGGTGGTCGTGTGTGGAACCTGGGGCTGTACTCAGCGGGAGGCGCGGAAGATCTGGTCCCAGATGGCCCCAGCACTGAAAAATTTGCTGGTCACCGCTGACCAGCCCCCGAAGGCATTGATGGTGTAGTCCTTCACGACTGGAAACTTGCCGCGTGCATAGGTTTTGCCCTCAGCCGTGGCCGGCCGGAAGCCGTTGTCCACAAACACCTTCTGGGCAGCCTGGGTGTAAAGGAACTTGGTGAACGCCTCAGCCACCTTGCGGCTGCCATTGCGGTCGACGTTTTTATCGACCACTGCCACCGGCTGTGCTGTGAGCACGTTGGGGCTGAAGGTCTTGTAGCCGGCGGTCCATTCGCCCTTGCGCTTGGCCAGGATCGCTTCGGTTTCCCAGTTCAACAGCACATCGCCCTGCTTGCGCTTGATGAAGAAGTCGGTGGCTTCCCGTGCATCCTTGGGGAGGACATCCACGTTCTTGTAGACATCGCGGATGTATTGGCGGGCCTGGGCTTCTGAGCCTCTGGCCTGGGTCACCGAACCCCAGAGGGCAACGAAATTCCAGCGGGCTCCGCCAGAGGTCTTGGGATTGGCCGTCACCACATCAACATTCGGCTTGGCCAGGTCTTTCCAGCTGTTGATCTGCTTGGGGTTGCCAGGCCGCACCAAGGCCACCACGGTGGAGTGAATCGGCGTGGCGCTGTTGGGCAGGCGGCTTTCCCAGCCCTTCTTGATCAGCCCAGCCTGCTCGATCCGGGAGATATCCTCAGCCATTGCCAGATTAACGATGTCGGCATTGAGCCCATCGATCACGGCACGGGTCTGGGAGCCGGAGCCGCCGTAGCTGCCCTTGAAGCTCACGGTCTGCCCGGTTTTCTTCTTCCAGTCGGCCGCAAACAGCCGGAAGATCTGGTCGTAGGCATTCTTGGTCACCGCATAGGAAACCAGCGTGAGGGTCTGAGCTTTGGGTGGCTGCTGTGCCTGCGCCAGGGGAGCATGGAGCGCAGCGGCTGCAGCCGCCGCCAGGGGCAGGGCGGCGAGGCCCGTGAGCAGAAGCTGGTGACGGCGCACGGGAGCCGGCAAGGGGCTGGAATCCACGGTTCATCGATCGGGTACTGTGGTAAGTTACGGGGATGGCGGCCCGCCTCGGTGTGGCGCTGGGCACGCACCCCTGTGGCGCAATTCCCGACCTGCAAACCGTTGTTTGCCTGGCAGACTGACCGGAGTTCCCCGTGCAGCCATGGCCTTCAGCGCCAAGACGGAATACGGCCTGGTGGCCCTGATTGACCTGGCCGCGGCTTATGCCACCGGCGAGCTGCTGCAAACCGGCGAGATCTGCCGGCGCCATGGCATGCCCGAGCGCTACCTCGAGCAGATGCTCACGGCGCTGCGCAAGGGCGGCTACCTCAGCAGCATTCGCGGGCCCCGGGGCGGCTTTCAGTTGGTGCGGTCACCGGAGCAGATCACCATTGCGGAGGTGGAGCAGTGCCTGGAAGGCGAAACCCGCATGGAGCGCCAAGGCGATCGAGAGAACGCTGAGTTTCGGGTTCTAGATGGCCTGGTCAGGCGCGCCGAACAGGCCCGGGACGCTGTGCTGAGGTCCACCACGCTCGCCCACCTGCGACAAGAACGGGACAACCTGCTGCAACCATCCCCCATGTTCTACATCTGATACCAAGGCGTCCCTGCTCGTGTGCCTAGAAATACCGGTATGCCCATCGGAAATGGTGCATAATTCAGGCCAGTTGCTTGCCCTCCGTGGTCTGTTGTCTGCGAATGCGCCTGCTGGTTGCCCTGTCAGTGCCCGAACAACCACCCCGTCGCCCACCCACACCGTGACGTCTTCTTTGCTCAAGCGCCCCTTGCAGCTCACGCTCTATCCGCAGGCCGTGCTCCCTGAAGAGATGAGTTGGCGACTGCATGAGGGGTATGTGCGCTCTGCGACCTGGGATCTTGAGGGCGAGTGCATCACCCTGGGCCTCTGGGGCCCAGGTGACGCGATCAGTTCCGAGCATCCTGCGGTCCAGCCGCTGGAGTGGCAGTGCCTCACCACGGTGGTGGTGGAGCACATCGCGTTCGATCCGCACGAACAACTGGAGTACCTGCGGCGTGAGCGCCAGATGCTGGCGGAGCTGCTCACCATCCAGCGCATCCGTTCCGGCGATCGTCGTCTACTGGCGCTGCTCAGCTGGATTGGCCAGTCCCATGGCCAGGTCAACAGCCAAGGCTGCCGCCTTTCGCTGAGCGAGCTGAACCTCACCCACCGTGGCCTGGCCGATCTCTGCGGCCTGACCCGGGTCACGGTGACCAAGCTGCTCAGCCGTTTTCGAGCGGAGGGGCGGCTGTTGGCCGTGGGTGACAGCGATCTGTTGATCCCCCACCAGCCATGACCATCTCCACTCCCCCCTGGTGCCTGCACTGGGGCCGCGACGGCGAATTGGCGGCCAGTGATCGACAGGAGCTCCTGAGTGCTCTGGTATTACGAGAACGCGGAATGGCCCGCCTGATGCTGGCTCAGGCGCAGCAAAGGGGTGCTGGCTCCAGTTGGCAGCCACCGATGACCCAGCGGCAGAGACCCAGCGGCAGAACAGCATCTCAATGACCCTCTGAATTCATGCCCTCCTGGTCTGTGCCTGGAGGGCATTCTGTTGATCCACACCCATCCAGTCATGAGTCCGATCTACGCCGACAACAGCCTCAGCATTGGCAAGACACCGCTGATCCAGCTCAACCGTGTGTCGGCTGGTTGTGGTGCCCGAATCTTGGCCAAAATCGAAGGTCGCAACCCTGCCTACTCGGTGAAATGCCGCATCGGTGCGGCCATGGTGGCCCAGGCTGAGCAAGATGGCTTGCTGGGTGGGGGCAAGGAATTGATCGAACCGACCAGCGGCAACACCGGAATTGCCCTGGCGTTTGTGGCGGCGGCCAAGGGGATTGCCTTGACGCTCACCATGCCTGAAACGATGAGCCTGGAGCGGCGCAAGCTGCTCACGGCCTATGGGGCCCGTCTGGTGCTCACCGATGGACAGCTGGGCATGGGTGGAGCCATCGCTGCTGCGCAGGCCATGGCCAACAGTGAGCCAGAGCGCTATGTGCTCTTGCAGCAGTTCTCCAACCCCGCCAATCCCCAGATTCACCACGACACCACCGGCCCGGAGATCTGGGAAGACAGTCAAGGCCAGGTGGATGTGCTGGTCTCAGGCGTGGGCACTGGCGGCACGATCACGGGGGTGAGTCGTTACATCAAGCGCACCCTTGGACAGCCGCTGCTCTCGGTGGCAGTGGAACCGGAGGGAAGTCCTGTGATCAGCCAAACTCTGGCCGGTCTGGAGCCCCAGCCTGGCCCACACCGCATCCAGGGCATCGGAGCTGGTTTTCTGCCGGCCAACCTCGATCTTGACCTTGTGGATCTCGTGGAAACGGTCAGTGATGTAGAGGCGATAGCCATGGCCCAGCGCCTGATGCGTGAGGAAGGAATCCTGGCCGGCATCTCCTGCGGGGCTGCCGTCGCCGCAGCCCTTCGCGTTGCCCGGGAGGCACCACAGCAAGGCAAGACTGTCGTGGTGGTGTTGCCCGACTCCGGCGAGCGCTATCTCAGCACCGCTCTCTTTGAAAACGTGTTTGATGCCCAAGGCCTGCCGGTGGCGGCGAGGCCCTGAGGCACCGATCCCCAACAGCAATCCTCAGATCACAAAATCCGGCACAAAGGTGCGGGCATCGCGGCTGGTGATGTGCAGGGCATCACCGGCTTTGAGATCGTGGTAATCGATCCGTTCGCGGGGCAGTTGGGCCATCACCACCTCGCCACTGGCCAAGATGAGTTCGGCCTGGATGTCTCGGCCCAGGTGGGTGAGGCGGCGCAGCACTGCCGGCACGCTGCCCTCCTGGGGATGGCGGTGCAGCTCCAGGTCGTGGGGACGGATGAACAGCTCGCCCCGCTGCTCTCGATTGGGCGCCAGGGGCACATGGGAGGGCAGCACATTCACCGCCCCCACAAAGCTCATCACAAACGGGCTGGCCGGCTGGTCGTAGATCTCGGCGGGGGTGCCGATCTGCTCAATCCGCCCCTGGTTCATCACCACGATCTTGTCGGCCACCTCCATGGCTTCCTCCTGATCGTGGGTCACGATCACGGTGGTGACGTGCATCTCGTCGTGGAGATTGCGCAGCCAGGCCCGCAGCTCCTTGCGCACCTTGGCATCGAGGGCACTGAACGGTTCATCGAGCAGCAACACCCGCGGCTGCACCGCCAGGGCCCGGGCCAGGGACACGCGCTGGCGCTGGCCGCCAGAGAGCTGGGAGGGGTAGCGGTTGCCAAAGCCCTGCAGCTGCACCAGCTCGAGCAGCTCATCGACCCGCCGCCGGATCGCCTCGTGCTTCCAGCCGCGCAGCTCCAGGCCAAAGCCCACGTTCTGGCGCACGGTGCGGTGCTTGAACAGCGCGAAGTGCTGGAACACAAAGCCCACATGGCGCTCCTGCACCGAGCGCGAGGTGGCTTCCTCGCCGGCAATCCAGACCCGCCCGGCATTGGCCTCCTCCAGGCCGGCGATCAGCCGCAGCAGGGTGCTCTTGCCCGAACCGGATGGTCCGAGCAGAGCCACCAGCGAGCCGGTGTCGACATCAAGGCTGACGTTGTCGACCGCCCGGAAGGAGCCGAACTCTTTGCATACACCAGCAACGCGGATGCCCATGACAGGGGAGGAACCAGGACGATGGGCGCCACCCTACAGCGAACATTCCTTTCCCCACCGGTAAACCGTTGAATAAATCCCCGAACGGTGATACGGTCCGCCCACTTCCGGCTTCCCGTCCATGGCTCCTGCGCTCTCAGCCCGCCGCCAGGGATTCTCCTGGCCGAGCTGGCTACAGCTCAGTTGGTCCTGGCGGATTACCTGGCTCTACCTGGCCCTGGTGCTGTTTCTGCCCCTCGGCGCCCTGGCCCTGAAGGCTTCTGCCGTGGGCCCGGCCCAGTTCTGGCAGCTGGCTACCTCCCCGGAAGCCCTGGCCACCTACCGCATCAGTTTTGGCCTGGCACTGCTGGCGGCCCTGATCAACGGGGTGTTTGGATTGGTGATCGCCTGGGCCCTGGTGCGCTGCACCTTTCCCGGCCGGCGGCTGCTGGATGCGTTGATTGATCTGCCCTTTGCCCTGCCCACGGCGGTGGCGGGTCTGGCCCTGGCCGCGATCTACAGCAACAACGGCTGGCTGGGCGCACCGCTTCAGGCCCTGTTCGGCATCAAGGTGTCGTTCACCTGGCTGGGGGTGGCCATCGCCATGGTGTTCATCTCCCTGCCCTTTGTGGTGCGCAGCGTCGAGCCGGTGCTGGAGGCCCTGGAGCACGATCAGGAAGAGGCCGCCTGGTGCCTGGGCGCCAGCCCCAGCCAGACCCTCCTGAAGGTGGTGCTGCCGCAGTTGATGCCGGCGATCCTGGCCGGCGTGGCCCAGGGCTACAGCCGGGCGGTGGGCGAATACGGCTCGGTGGTGATGATCTCCTCCAACGTGCCGTTCCGCGACCTGATCACCCCCACCTTGATCATCCAGAAGCTGGAGGAATACGACTTCGCCTCCGCCACGGTGATCGGCATGGTGATGCTGATGTTCTCGCTGCTGAGCCTGTTGGTGATCAACGGCCTGCAGGTGTGGGGCCGTAACTGGGAAGCCAATCCGGCGCAGAGCGCCTGACAGCCGGGTCCAACGGAATCCTTTTGATCTCTTATCCATTCCTGCACTGATCGATGCGATCACTTCTGCGTTCTGCCGCCCAGGCCCTGCCGCGCCCATCGGCGTCGGTTCTGATTCCCCTGATCGCCTGCCTCTATGTGGGGGTGATCATCCTGTTGCCTGCCCTGGAGGTGGTGGCAGGAGCCTTTGCCAAGGGCCTGACGCCCTTCCTGGAGAACTTCCAATCAGAAGATCTGCGTTCAGCGGTGTTGCTCACCCTGCGCTGCACCCTGATCGCCGTGCCGGCCAACACGATCTTTGGCCTGGCTGCCGCCACGGCCATCGCCCGGCGCCAGTTTCCCGGCAAGGCCCTGTTGCTCAGCGTGATCGACCTGCCCTTCTCGATCTCTCCGGTGGTGGTGGGCCTGATGCTGGTGCTGCTCTATAGCCCCACCAATGGCCTGCTGGGAGGGATCGTGAGCAGCCTGGGCTGGAAGATCATCTTCTCCTGGCCCGGCATGGCCTTGGCCACCATCATCGTCACGTTCCCCTTCATGGCCCGGGAGGTGATCCCGCTGCTGGAAGAGGAGGGCTGGGACCAGGAGGAAGCCGCCCGCACCCTCGGGGCCAGCAGCTGGCAGGTGTTCTGGAAGGTCACCCTGCCTTCGGTGCGCTGGGCTGTGGTCTACGGCCTGATCCTCACCACCGCCCGGGCCCTGGGG
>NZ_JAHLYT010000068.1 GCF_025128095.1 Synechococcus sp. CS-1328
CTCTCGCCGGGTGCGCTTTTTGGCCGTGGACTGCTCGTAATCACCAAAACCAAACTGCTTGGGGGCCATGAAGCCTGTCCACGCCTGCGATCACACGGCTATTCTCGCGCAGGGTGGCGGGGTTTTCCAGAGTCTCCCTAACGCAAATTCTGCAACAAACTCGCTTCTCTTGGCACATGTCAATGGACCAATTGTCTGGGGCGAAGGATTGTTGGATCTAAAATGCATTCAGAACTGCGGTTTCAAAACATTAGATTGTGTTCTGCAAGAGCTATCCATCCCTTCCATCGACATCCTCAAGCTTGACGTGCAGGGAGCTGAGCCACTTGTTCTTAAGGGTGCCCTTGGGGCATGCGCGAAGCGCTCGATTGAGATTGTCTATACTGAGATTATTCTTCAAGATACATATGTTGGGCAAAAGCGCTTTGAAGAGGTTCTAAGCTACTTCCATGATGCAGGCTTTTCGCTGTACAATGTATATAATCTTATTTCTAGTCCAAATGGCAGCCTGTGTCAGCTTGATGCAGTTTTTACCCGAAAAGAGCCAGACTCTTTTTCGGCCACATGCGGTTAAGATGTATCCCTTCTCAGGCGAACTTATGCAGGCATTCAAATGCAACTCGCTAGGGTTTTATGAAGGTTCTTATGTTAGTTGCATAAACGAACTACATTTATGAAAGAGCTGATCTAATCACTGGTCCAAAGACCACTCTATCCTGTTGGCACCTAAGCAGCATGAATTACGCTAGATTCTTCAAAAGATTGGCCAAGGAGGCTACGCGTCAGCTGGGATATGATATTATCTCACAACAGGCTCTTTGTAGGCTCCAAGCCAACGCAGAAGAAGCCCGAGAGCTACCTCCTTTTGCTCGACTATGGGCGAAGTTATCACAAGAGAAGAGGGAAGCCATAGGTCAGTATCTAGCATTCTCAAAAGCCCAGCTTGCTCAAGATTTATTTGCGCTAAGTGAGCTGGCTGACACCCCCTATAACTCCTATTTCGTTGAATTTGGTGCGACAGATGGTGTCTCATTAAGCAATACCTGGATGTTTGAAAAAGTTCTAGGTTGGAAGGGTCTTCTCGCTGAACCAGCCCTGGTATGGCATGAACGCCTCCAGCGGAACCGGTCTTGTTCCATAGACCTACGCTGTGTGTCTGACCAAACCGGCAAGCAGGTTGAGTTCCTTGAAGTGGATTATCCTGAGCTGAGTACAGTTGCTCAATTTGCAAACTCAGGTGACTGGGCATCCCAGATTCGAATGTCTCAGTCCAGTAGCTATAGAGTTGAAACTGTGAGTTTGAATGACCTGCTTGATTTCCATAAAGCTCCTAGCGAGATTGGGTACCTCTCAGTCGATACTGAAGGATCTGAGTATGGCATTTTGTCGCGCCTCGACTTTGACAAGCGAGCTATTCGCGTAATCACCGTAGAGCACAACTACTGCGAGACAACGCGCGCCGAAATTTTCAAGCTATTGTCTTCGAAAGGATATGAACGCAGACATATCGAGCTCTCTCAGTGGGATGACTGGTATGTCTTAAGATGAATCTTGGAGATCCTGCATTTATTTGGATCGAGTTAAGAGTTTGCAGAAAAACCGCCTGAATGGCCGCGTTTTTCTCTCCGGAGAGCTGATCACGCTCCATTCGGGCTGGTTTTCAGCGTTTCAGCGCATCAGGAGGCCCGAATTCAGGCGTTTTGCCCTGCAGGAGCTATTTGACCGCTGCCGCTTGGGCACACCCCTGGGCAACCACCTGTTCATGCCGCCGCCATCGCCGGTTTGAGCAGGTTGCCCAGGCGGATCAGGTTGTAGGCGATCAGGTGCAGGCCAAACACCGCACTCACCTTGTCGGTGCCACGCAGCTTGAACTGACGCAGACCGCCCCACTGTTTGATCCAGCCGAACACCTTCTCAATGCCGCGGCGGGCATTGATCGACTTGGCGTAGCCCTGGTGGCGGGTGGTGCGGCCATCGATGGCGGAACCACCAGAGCGGGCGGTGTTCTGCGCCACGTGCGGCGTCACGCCGATGCGGCGCATCTCGGCGACAAAGCCCCTGGTGTCGTAGTTCTTGTCGGCACCGATGGTTTTCTGGTGGGCACCGGGACGATCCGCGGCCATGGCTTTGGCGGCATCCCGCTCCCCGGTGCCCGTGGCTTGCGTGACCTTGCAATCGACGATCAGGGCATGGCGGTTGTCCATGAGCACATGACCCCGGTAGCTCGGTTGAGCCGGGTGGGCGTTGGATTTCCGGGCCAGCAAGGCGTCGGGATCACTGCCGGAGCGGTGGGTCTTGTTGCTGAGCTTGATGCCTCGGAAATCGCCTTTCGCCCGCTTCTTGCCGGGCTTTGGAGCGCCAAAACCCTCGCCCGGGCCTGACGGCGGGGGCGGTGGGTCCTCCTGACCGTCGATCCGCTCCAGCGAGGCATGGGAGGCCCAGGCATGCAGCAGGGTGCCATCCACTGAGAAGTGCTCGTCGCTGAGCAGCGGCTTGACCTCGGGAGCACCCATCAGCTTCTCGAGGAAACGCCCCATGACGTCGTCATTGAGAAGCCGCTCGCGGTTCTTGGTGAACGTGGTGGGGTGCCAGATCGGATCATCCGGGCTCAGGCCCACAAACCAGCGGTACAGCAGGTTGTAGTGGAGCTGCTCCAGCAACAGCCGCTCGGAGCGGATGCCGTAGAACGCCTGTAACAACGAGGCCAGTAGCAGCTGCTCGGGTGGCACCGAGGGCCGACCTTCTGCGGCGTAGAGCTCACAGAAGGTGGGATTGAGGCGATCGAGGGCCTGATCCGCCAGCTTCCGGATCCGCCGCAGCGGATGGCTGGCCGGGATCCGCTCCTCGATCGACACGTAGGAGAACAGGGAGCCGCTGCGCTCCCGGTGACCTCGCATCTGTCCTGGGCAATTACCCAATTTTCGCAGGGGTGGCCAGGTTTTTCAGCAAACTCTTGAGCCAGAGATGAATATTGCCCTGTGTTTTTCTGGTCAAGTGCGGGCCTTCCGCCAGACCCTGCCCTCGCTGCGAAAGCACATTCTCAGGCCACTCAAGGATGATGCCTTGTTCTTCTTCGGCCATTTCCCGGCAAGCCCAGGATCTGAAGCAGCCTTCTTTCTTCCCTTTCATGACTTCATCCATGAGCCCACAGAGCCCGACCTGAGCAATCTGCTACCACAGAATCCGGTGGGACACGATGTGGAATGCCGGGCCTGGACGACCACGCATCCCCTCTTAGGCTATCTCCGCCAGCTACGCGGCATTCACCAGGCTGATCAGCTGCGACGCGCTTGGTCCGCTCACCACGGCACCAGATTCGACTGGGTATTGCGGCTGCGATTCGATAATCTCTACATGACCTCCATCGAGCCATTGGAACAGTTGCAGCCCGATGTGCTTTATGTCCCAGCCCACGACAACTGGGGAGGTCTCAATGACCGCTTCGCCATCGCCCCCCCGGAGTTGATGACCATCTATGCCAATCGGTTTGAGGAGATCGGCGCCTATCTCCAAGAGGGATTATTTATCCATCCAGAGTCTCTGCTTGCAGAACACCTCGCAAGACACCACATGGACGCCCGGCACACGCGCGTGGTGCATCATCTCTACCGCCATGGCCATCTCTGGAAAGCCTGCTTCAACCCCTGCGAGGGCGACGATCCCAGCTTTGCGCCCCCTCAGCCAGGCATGCGCTGGCGATTCCAGATCAAGAAGCGCATCAGCGAGGCCGCCTATCAGCGACTTGCCTTGCTCTGGTGGAAGTTGGGCCTCTGATGCCGAGCAAGGTGCTCCTGGTGAAGTCCAGCCGCGGTGCCGGTCTTGGGGATGCGCTGCGGGTTGTGATTGTCGCCATCACCTATGGAGCCGCGACAGGCCGAAAAGTCCTGGTGGACTGGAGCGATGGGTCGTTCGGACCTTTCGGAACCAACATGTTTCCGGCGTTCTTCGAGCTCGATCGCGGCCTTGCCGCTGGCGACTTGCCTGCCGGGTTCTGGCATGGCCGGGATGTGCACCCCCCGATCTGGGGTGGCCGACTGCGCGAACCGGTGCATGAGCTCTACCTCGAGCAGGGATGGAGTCACTGGGAGAGAGCCCGCACCAAGGTGCTGCTCTCGGCGGATCTGTTCGAAGCCGCCTATCCGCAAGATGTGATCGTGCTCACAGACTTCACCGGCCTACCCGCCCATCTTGCTGCCGAGCCCCTGATCGGGCCGCTGCACGCCATCCTCCAACCCGCGTCAGAGATCGCTGGGGAGCTGAGCCGGTTTGCGGCTGAACATCTCCAGCCCCCCACAATCGGTGTGCACCTTCGGGACACAACGGAGCCCGGCGCTGCGGAGAAGGCCCGCCGCGACAGCACCGTGCTTCGGGCCATCCGCAACCTGCACAGGCGATGGCCTGATGCGGTGGTGTTTATGGCCACAGACAATTGCGACACCGAGGCACGGTTCCGAGATCACCTGCCGCGCCTGGTGGTGCGGAAGAAGCACCTGCCTCCACCTGGCCTACCGGTGCATCTCAGCGACTATGGCCCCAATGCTGACGAGAAGACGCGCGATGCTGTGATCGATCTGCTGCTGCTGGCGCGCTGCGATGCGCTGGTGCATCCCTCAAACTCCTCGTTCAGCGTGGTGGCCTCATTGCTGTCTTCCGCCCCTGCCGCTCTTCGCTTCGCCCTGCCTCCAGATCCCCCTCCATGGCCGCAGCGCCTCTGGCGGCGTGCCCTTGGCCTGGTCAAACCAGGGCTATGAGTGGATCACCCGAGGTGGCGAACGATCAAAAGGCGATCGTCTTCCTTTGCCACCGTCCGCTTCTATCCCAGATCGGTTTCTATGACCGTTTTGCAGATCTTGGCTACAGGGTTGATGTGGTCGTCGACGACCCGGGCTGGGATGGCGCACTTTCGGCCGGTGTGCGGATCATCCGCCACCCAGATGAGCGGTGCCACGCTGCCGGCTTTCATCATTTTAATCCAGCCGTGCGCAAGAGCCTTCATTGCAGCGCCTGGGACAAGGCGCTGTTTCATCTCAGCCACAATGCTTCCCCTTCCCGCCACTGCTGGCTGATCGAGGACGATGTGTTCCTGGCCGATCCTGCGACGCTCCTCAAGCTCGATCTGGCCAATCCTGAGGCCGACCTGCTGGTGGGGTCCGCCCGCACAGTTCTCCATCAGTCTGAAGCAATCGGCGGGGAGAGTGGTTGGCCCTGGTTTCAAGGCGTTCCGGTCGGACGGCTGCCGTTACCCTGGGCCCACGGCATGGTTTGTGCCATGCGCATCAGCCAGCGGATGATCGCTGCCGTGGCTGCCTTCGTGCAACAGCATTCTGCCGCGCTCGAACGGCGCAACGCCTTTCGGCGGCGCGCCGCCGCAGTGGGGGCGAGGTTGCGGCTTCCACAGAGCTTGGTGGAGCGAATCGGCCGTGAACACTACCCCTTCATCGAGTTCATTTTCCACACCCTTGCCCTGCACAACGGCTACCAGGTGTCCGTGGCTGAAGAGCTCAGTGGCATCCTCTGGCGGCACGACTGGCGTGTGGAGGAGATGCGCCCTGACCACCTCTATCACCCGGTGAAAGCCATCGCAGACCACCCCAGGCTGAGGGCGCAACTTCTACTCCAGCATCCGGAGTGTTGACGCCTCACCGTGTGCTTTTTTTGGCCCCCTCGGCCTACTGCCTGGGGGGCGTGCAGGTGTGGCTTAACGATTTAGTGGCTGCTCTTCAAGCAGACCCGCACTGGCAGGTGAAGGTGGCGCTCCCCTCCGGCGCCTGGCACCGCCTGGATCGATACCTCGAGGTGTTTCCCCGGCTGCCTGCGGTTCAGCTCATGAACCCCACCGGCAGCGCCGAGGGGCGCAGGCGATCCATCACGGCCGTGCTGCTCCGGGAGCGCCCCGATCTGGTGGTAGGAGTGAACATCGCCGATCTCTATGCGGCCGTGCGCCGCGCTCGATCGCGCGGTTTTCGCGGCCGGGTTGTGCTGAGCCTCCATGCTCTGGCCGCCGATCTGATCGCGGACGTGGCAGCCGAAGTGGATCTGCTCGACGCGGTGATCGCCACCAACAAGCTCAGCTGCCGCCTGCTCGAGCGCCTCGCCGGCGTGCCAGCGGGGCGGGTGTTTTATGCCCCATACGGTGTGGTCTTGCCCTCGCCAGTGGTCGCCGGTGGTGCGGCTGTCCCGCGCCCGTCAGCCCCGCTGCGCATTGCCTGGGTGGGCCGCCTCGAGGCGGCGCAGAAGCGGGTGGCAGACCTTGCCGGCATCCTGCGGCAGCTCGATGCCGTAGGAATTCCCTTCCATCTCACCGTGGCCGGCGATGGACCGGAGCGTGACAGCCTGGCCAGGGCCCTGGCGCCTTGGCTCAAGGCTGGAGTGGCATCGATGCCAGGCGCGCTGTCGGGCCCCCAGCTGCTGCAGGAGGTCTATGCGACCCACCAGGTGCTACTGATCACTTCTAGCTGGGAAACCGGGCCGATTGTGGCCTGGGAGGCGATGGCTGCCGGGTTGGCGGTGGTGAGCAGCGCCTATCTCGGCTCCGGGCTGGAGGGCGCCTTGCGCCACGGCTGCAACGCCCTGCTCTTCCCAGTGGGCGACATGGCCGCCGCGGCAGATGCTCTGAAGCGTGTTTCCGATCTGGAGGTTCGCGCCGGTCTGGTGAACGCGGGCCGGCGGCTGGTGCAGGAGCGCTACTCTGCCGATGCTGCGCACCGGGTCTGGTGCGAGTCCTTCGCGCAGGTGCTGGCTCTGCCGCCCCGCGGGCCGGTGCTTCCGGAGCCACCATTACCTCCCTCCGGCCGTCTGGAGCGCCTGGTTGGCCCCGGATTGGCCGAGGCGCTCCGCCGGCGCCTGAGCCGCGGCTTTCGGCATACCTCTCCTGGTGGGGAGTGGCCCCACACCGCCCATGGAGATGCAGACGAGCAGGGGCTTTTTGATTTGGCGGCCGAGCTGGATCACGATGCGTGAATGGCTGGGCGTGTGGATCAAGGACCGCTGGCGGTACGAGCGGGCCCTGCGCAGCTCAGGCCGCCGCTACCTGGGACTGGCGAACCGCCGCGAGCGGCTGGATCCGGCTCCTGACGGCAGCGGCTTTGCCTGCCGATGGGAGTTCACATCCCACCTGCATGCGCCCAAGATCCAGCCACGGTTGGGGCAGCGTCTGCTTCGGCGTTGTTTGAACGATGCACCCATCCGCCGCAGCCCTCAGTCTCCGCTGTTAGACGATCAACCTCAGGTCAGCGTGCTGATCGGTCATCGCGGCCTCGATCGCCTGCCGCTGCTGCTGGTCACCCTCGAATCCCTTGCCGCCCAGACCGATGTGGCCTTTGAGTGCGTGGTGATCGAGCAGGATGAACACCCCCAAATCGGCCCGCTGCTGCCGGGCTGGGTGCGCCACATGCACACGCCTCCGGCTCGCCCAGACGCTCCTTACAACCGCTCCAGGGCCTTCAATGCAGGAGCACTGGAAGCAAGAGCACCGGTGTTGCTTCTGCACGACAACGACATGCTGGTTCCGTGCGGCTATCTGCAGCGGATACTGCCGAAAGTGGAGCTCGGCTACCAGGTGGTGAATCCGAAACGCTATGTCTTCCATCTGAGCGAACTCCACACAACTGCTGTTCTCAATACAGCTGCCGCACTCGACGAGTGGCCCGCGGAGAGCATCGTGCAGAACCTCGAAGCCGGCGGCAGCGTCGCCATCACGCGTCAGGCCTTCTGGGAGATCGGTGGGATGGATGAAGCCTTTGAAGGGTGGGGTGGGGAAGACAATGAATTGTGGGACCGTTGCCAGACGCTGCGGTGCTGGAACTGGGGCTACGAGCCCATCGTGCACCTCTGGCATCGACGCCAGCTGCTCAAGCACGCTGCCCGCAATCCCAATCTAGATCTTGTAAGGAAACGACTAGCCGAAGATCGGCATCTTCGCATCGACCGCCTTCAGAATTGATAGCAGATCTGAACAGGGTTGTGGAGCCGTATGTAGTTTCGAGGTCAAGGATGCCGCTGGCGAAGCGATGGTCCTCTGGCATTGCATCGGCCATTCAGGCTTTGCGCTTTTCCAGATGGAATGCATCGACCTGTCAGGGATATGTGCTGTGCAGGCCGCGTGGCGGTTTCGCCGACTGTTGCGCCCAGATAACGTGGTGCCTGCTTTATGCTCGCCATTTTCGAAGGGCTCTGCTTATTGATGGATCACGCGCGGGGCAACTCCAGCACATGATCCATTACTTCAGGGTGATATCTGAGTGCTTACCTATTCATATTCTCGATCAGTCGTCCAGCGAGTGGTGTGATCTGGCTGAGCTCAGCGTTTTTCCCGAGGAGATCAAGGGTGCTCTTCGCGATCATTTCTCGATATACGATCCTCGGATTGGCCTGCATGTCGATCCGGTTGCCCGTGTTGGAGTTCGCTTTGATTTTGTCAGGTATCCGCACGACATCCTTGTTCATGAGCAATGTGGAGGTGGCGGAGGATATCCTGCTCTTCAGATCTTTCGGCTGAAGCCAGAAGTGCAAGGCCAGGTGCTTGCCCGGTTGAGGCGGATGCCACGCGAGTATCGCGCCATTCATATTCGTAATACAGATATGCGAGTTGATGTTTCGGGCTTTCTCGATCGGATTGCTCCGCTGGTTGTTGGAATGCCATTGCTTGTCTGCACGGATGACGTCGCGGCACTTGAGGAGACCAGGCGCCGGCTTAACGGCGTTGAGTTACTGACCGTGGCCCCCATTCCTGATGCCCAGGGGCGAAGCCTTCATTACAACCCAGACATAGCTGGTTGGGAGTTGGATGTTGGCGTGCTCACAGATCTTCTGGCCATGGCGCGTGCTCAGGAGCTGATTCTCCCGGCGATTGCGGGAACGCCCATATCCGGTTTCAGCCGTCTCGCGGCCGATCTGCACCGGAGACCCTGGATCTTGAGATCCCTGCTGCATACCTGACCGTGCCTGGCACAGTGGCGATCGTTTGTGCCGGCATCGGCGGAACGGGCTCGGTGGCAAACGTGGCCGTGAACCATGCGGACCAGCTGGCCAGGAGGGGCTGGCCGGTGGTGCTGATCTCGGACAGCTTTCCCGATGCCCTCCCCGCTGGGGTTGAGCGCGAGCAGCTCAGGCCCCCGCGATTCACGGCACTGCGTCGTTTCGCCCATCTCCCCGACGCGCTCGCCTTCAGCTTCTCCGCCCTGGCCCTGCTTCGGCGGCTGCGGCGGCAGGCAAAGCTCCAGGCGGTGATCTTCCACAGCCATCCGGATGCGGCCCTCGCCGGAGGCTGGCTTCAATGGAGCGCTCAGATTCCCTTTGTGATGGTTGCCCATGGCGTGATCTTCGATCGTCCACCCGGCACGTATGACCCACTGCTGAGCTGGCTCTATCGCCTCACCACGGCTCCGGCGTTCAGGCAGGCGGCCCTTGTGGTGGCACTGTCTCCGGCGATGGCGGAGCTTGCCTGCCGGCATGGGGCGCGCAGGCAGGCGCTGCGGCTGATTCCGAACGGCGTGGATCCGTGCGAGATCGGCCTTCCGCAGCACCACGCCACAGCCAAGGCCGCTCTCCTAGATCCGCACGGATCTCTGCGTCTGCTCTTCGTGGGCACCCTGAGCCCTGTCAAGGGAGTGGATGTGCTGGTCGAGGCCTGCGCACGCTTGCGGCGGCAAGCGCAGAGCTACGAGCTCAGCCTCCTGGGTAGTGGGACCGACCTCCAGGTGGAGCAGTTGCGGCGCAAGGTGGAGGATCTCGGACTGCAGGCCCAGGTGCGGTTCCTTGGCCCCCGGCCCCGCTCCAGGCTGGCCCCCTTTCTCCGCAGTGCCCATGTGCTCGTGGTGCCTTCGCGCAGCGACCCTCTGCCCACGGTGGTGCTCGAGGCCATGCTCGCCGGTGTGCCGGTGATCGGCTCGGCGGTGGGTGGCATCCCCTTTCTGCTGGACGGCGGCTCCTGCGGCGCGCTCGTGCCACCGGAGGACTCCGAGTCCCTCGCTCAGGCCCTCGCCGATCTGGCCCGCTCTCCTGCCCGCCGTGCGGCTCTCGCCGCCGCAGCCCTCAACCGCGCGAGCACCCGCTTCACCTGGGAGCGCTGCGGGGCCGATCTCGATGCGGCCCTGCGTGGCCTGCCAGGGATCGATCCCCCCGATCCACCGTGCCCATGACGGCGGGGATGGTGACCACCATCATCCCGGTGTTCAACCGGCACGCTCTCCTGCGGGAAGCCGTGGTGAGCGTGCTGGCGCAGACCCACCGCCCGATCGAGATCATCGTGGTGGATGACGGCTCCAGCGATCACACGCCGGAGGTGGCCGAAGCGCTTCGCCAGGCTCATCCCGGCTGCATCCGGGTGATCCAGCAGGCGAACGCCGGGCCCGGCCGCACCCGCCAGAGCGGCCTGGAGCGCGCCCGCGGTGAGTTCATCCAGTTTCTCGACAGCGACGACATCCTTCTGCCCCACAAGTTCGCCTTTCAGGTGGCGGCCCTGCGGGCTTCAGCGGATGCCGGGATCGCCGACGGCCAGAGCTACAAGGAGAACCACCGGATGGATCCACCGCGCTGCTCTGGCCCGATCCGGGCCACGGGGATCCGGCAGAACCCGGGGATCGGGTCGTGAGTGAACCTTTGGTGTCCGTGGTGATGGCGGTGCGCAATGGAGGGCCATCGCTTGCGGCCACGCTGGAATCGGTGCTCAGCCAGGAGGACGTGCCGCTCGAGTTCGTTGTCGTCGACGATGGGTCGTGCGATCCCACGCCGGAGCTTCTGGCCCAGCACGCGGCCCGCGACCCCCGCCTCCTCGTGATCACCACCGCGCCGCGCGGGCTCACGCAGGCCCTGATCAGCGGCTGCGCAGCGGCTCAAGGCCAGTGGATCGCCCGCCAGGATGCCGGTGATCTCTCCCTGCCGGGCCGCCTCGACCGCCAAGTCGCGCTGTTGCAGGCGGATCCCGGCGCCGTGCTCTGCTCCTCCGCCGCGCGCTTCGTGGTGCCGACCCGTCCGGGTGCCGGCGCCGGGGAACCCCCTCTGGAGCTGTTCGTCAGCCGCATCCCCGAGCACCGCCTGCAGAGTGGTCTGGTGGGTCCTGCCCATCACGGCTCGGTGATGTTCAGCCGCGCGGCCTACCGCCAGGTGGGTGGCTACCGCGCTCCGTTCCACTACGCCCAGGACATGGACCTCTGGAGCCGGCTGGTGGAGCTGGGGAGTCATCGTATTCATCCCGAGGTGCTGTACCAGGCCGAATCAAGCCCCGGCTCCATCAGCGGTCAGCACCGCCGCGAGCAGCTGCGCTTTCACGTGCTGATCCGGCGCTGCAGCGCCGCCCGCCGCCTGGGGCTCCCGGAAACCGCCTGGCTCGTGAAGGCTGAGCGGCTCAGCGCCCGATGCCGTGGCGGCAGGGCCGGCACCCGCCGCCAGGCCCGTGGCGCCTACTTCATCGCCGCCTGTCTGCGCGGGCGGCACCCCCAGGCTTGCCGCGCCTACCTGCGCGAGGCCCTGCGGCTGGATCCTCTGCATCTGCGGGCCCGGCTGCGGCTGCTGGTGTCCTGATGGTGCTCAGCGTCGCCATTCCCAGCTACGGCCGCGAGCGGGTGCTGCTCGACACGCTCACGGCGCTGCTGGCCCTCGACCCCTCGCCCGGGGAGCTGCTGCTGATCGATCAGACGCCGCAGCATGAGGCCGCCACCACCGCGCGGCTGCGGCAGTGGCAGGAGCAGGGCGTGTTGCGCTGGCTCCGCCAGGAGGCACCCAGCATCACCGCTGCCATGAACCTGGCGCTGCTGGAGGCCCGTGGGGAGCGCATCCTCTTTCTCGATGACGACCTCATCCCCGATCCGGGGCTGCTGCAGGCCCACCACCGGGCCGCCGAGGCCTGGCCCGGCGCCCTGATCGCCGGCCGGGCGCTGCAGCCCTGGCTTCGGGGCCGGGCAGACCCCGAAGAGCTGGAGCCCTTCGGCTTCAACACCCTGCTGCCCCGCGTCTGTGAGCACTTCATCGGCTGCAATGTGTCGATGCCCAGGCGGCAGGCCGTGGCGATCGGAGGCTTCGACGAAAACTTCGTGCGCGTGGCCTATCGCTTCGAGGACGAGTTCTCCCACCGCTGGCTCCGGGCCGGCCATCGGATTCGCTACGAACCGGCCGCCCTGGTGCACCACCTCCACGCGGCCCGGGGCGGCACCCGCAGCTATGGCGATCACCTGCGCACCAGCCGCCCGGATCATGCCGTTGGCCGCTACTACCACCTGCTGCGCACCGAGCCTCCGGCGGTGGCTCTGGTGCATGCCTGCGGTGAGCTGGGCCGCTCGGTGCGCACCCGGCATCACCTCAGCCATCCCTGGTGGATCCCGCTCACTCTGCTGGCGGAGCTTCGCGGCCTGGCCTGGGCCTTGCGCCTGCAGATGCGCGGGCCCAGGCTGTTGAGATCCGGTCCCCGGCGGCTGCTGATCGTCACCACCCATCCGATCCAGTACCAGGCGCCGCTCTTCCGCCGGCTGGCCGCCACGGCCGGCCTGGAAGTGGAGGTACTGTTTCTCTGCCTGCCCGATGCCCAGCAGCAGGGCGTGGGTTTCGGGAGGGCCTTTCAGTGGGATGTGCCGCTGCTCGACGGCTACCGCTGGCGTGTGGCCCGAGGTGTGCGGGGCAGCGGTGATCTGAGCGCCTATCTGGGGCTGTGGCTGCTCAACCCCCTGGCGGAGCTGGTGTGCACGCCGGATGGCGTGCCGCCCGACGCGGTGCTGATCACCGGCTGGCAATGCCTGGGCATGCTGCAGCTGCTGGTGGCTGCCTCACTCCGGCGCCTGCCAATCCTGCTGCGCACCGAAGCGAACGATCTCCGCAGGCGCGCCTGGCCGGTGCGTCAGCTCCACAGGGTTCTGGTGCAACGGGCACAGGCCTTGCTGGCGATCGGCAAGGCCAATGCACGCTTCTATCGCGCCCATGGCGCTGCGGAGAATCGGATCTGGCCTTCTCCATATTTCGTGGATAACGCCTTCTTTGCCGGCCATGTGGAGCAGCTGCGGCCCCACCGGGAGGCGCAGCGGCAGGTGTGGGGGATCCCGGAAGGGGCGTTCTGCTTCCTGTTTGTGGGCAAGCTCCAGGCCAAGAAGCGGCCGATGGATCTGCTGCAGGCCCTGCAGTCCCTCATGGGAAATGGGCTGCCAACAGCTGTGCATGCTCTGATCGTGGGCTCAGGGGAGCTTGAGCCGATGTGCCGATCGCTTGCCAGCCAGCACCGGCTTCCGGTGAGCTTCGCCGGCTTTCTCAACCAGGGTGAGCTGCCGCGTGCCTATGGCGCTGCAGATGCCCTGGTGCTGCCCTCGGATTCCGGCGAGACCTGGGGTCTGGTGGTGAACGAAGCGATGGCCTGCGGCCTGCCGGCGATTGTGAGCGATCATGTGGGCTGCGGGGAGGATCTGGTGCTTAGCGGCAGAACAGGCCTTGTGTATCCCTGCGGTGATGTGGAGGCCCTGGCCGAGGCGATGCGCACGCTCTCAACCTCTCCTGTGAGAGCCTCCGGCATGGGGGCGGAGGCACGACGCCAGGTGATGGAGCACTACGGCGTGGATCAAAGTGCCGAAGGTGCGGCAACCGCTGTGAACGGGATGCTCGGGAGCGTGGCGTGAAGGCCGGTGATCTGCTGCAGTCGGCCTATCACAGGATCCTCCCGGCTGATCTCAGGGGCCGGCTTGGATTCGGGAGTCTGCTGAGCCGGTGGCGTGATCGCAGAGAGCATCGCCTGGTGGGCACGCTGGCCTGCCACGCCCCCTTTTCCTCGGGTGATGTGCAGCAACGCTGCGCACTGACACTGGATGCGGCTGCACACTGCTACGACGATCTGCTGCATTTCATCGAGATCCAGAGCCCTGGATGGAGGGAGAATCGAATCATCGCCATCACGGATGACGGCGATCCACGATGCCAAGCTCTTGGCGAATGCTTTCGTGCTGCCGGCAGCGACAAGGCATCAGCCCATGCCTATCACCTGCTGTATGGCAAGGCACTCAAAGAACCTGCCTCTGTGGCCCAGCTTCTGGAGATCGGAATCGGAACTACCAATCCCAGGATCGTTTCCAACATGACCGAGAAGGGGGTGCCCGGCGCATCGCTCAGAGCCTGGCGGAACTGGTTGCCCACTGCCACCATCCACGGTGCGGATATCGATCAGGCCATCCTTTTCGAGGTCTTCAGGATTCATACTTACTTCGTTGACCAACTGGACCGCAATGCGTTGCAGACCTTGCTTGGACAGCTTCCTCCAGTGCTGGATGTGATCATTGATGATGGGCTCCATTCAGCCTCTGCCAACCTGCGCAGCATCGAGGCTTTCCTGAAGCGGTGCAGGCCGACAGGCTGGATGTTCGTGGAGGATATCTACGATCCGCAGGTGAGTTTCTTTCTGGTGCTGAGCTGGATTCTTGCCCGCATGGGTATCGAGAGTTGCCTCTACCGCTTCTCCAGGCCGGGGATGGTCTTTGCCATCAGCCCTGGGCGCCCATTGGAGTTGTTTCCGGCGTAGTGAGGTAAACTCGGTTGCCAGATGTTGATCCCATAAAAGTGGACTGCTCCCAACGGTGATCGCAGCATGTGTGGGATAGCAGGTTGGATCGTGCCCCCTCAGGCAGTTCCTGATATGAGGGTGCTGGAGGCCATGGCCGATGCCTTGGCGCATCGCGGGCCCGACGACCAGGGTCAGATTACAGACAGTGCGAAGGGTGTAGCCCTAGCCCACAGGCGCCTCAGCATCCTGGATCTATCGCAGACGTCCCATCAGCCACTTGTGGATGAGGGTACTGGAGTGGCCCTTAGCTTCAACGGCGAGATTTACAACTACTCCGCACTGCGTCGCGAGCTCAGAGCCTGCAGCCATCACTTCAACAGCAGCGGAGACACCGAAGTGTTGCTGCGCTCCTACCTGGAGTGGGGCCTTGATGCTCTGCCGCGCCTGGCAGGAATGTTTGCCTTTGCCATTTGGGATCCACGCTCAGGCTTGCTCCATCTGGCCCGTGATGCCATGGGTATGAAGCCTCTCTACCTAACCCGGTTCCGAGGGGGATTCGGTTTTGCTTCTGAGCTCAAAGCCCTGCTCCATTTACCGGGATTCCAAAGAGACCTTGATGAGCGAGGGCTGCAGCAGTATCTTGAATTCGGTTACATTATTGAAACGTCACGCACCATCCTCGCGCAAGTTCAGAGGCTTGGGCCAGGCGAGCGCCTGAGCCTAGGCCCCACTGGAAACCAGGAGGTGGCCATCCGTGAGCAGACCTTCTGGTATCACCCACCAAGACCATCATCGTCTTCCAAGGGTATCGAGGCAATCTCCAAGAAGCTGGGGAACACACTCGAACAGGTAGTGGCTGAACACCTCGTTGCCGATGTGCCCGTGGGGCTGCTCCTTTCCGGTGGGCTCGATTCCAGCCTGATCGCTGCACTCGCTGCTCGCCGAGGAGAGCTCACCACGATCACCATGGGGTTCGAGAACTCAAGCATTGATGAACGAGCAGAGGCCGAAATTGTAGCTAATCACATTGGATCAAATCATTATAGCTGCACCATCTCAATCAATGAGGTGCGTGCTGAAATCGAATCTGGTGCGTGGGTGTTCGATGATCTCTTTTCCGATCTGGGGACCATCAGCACGCGGCTGCTGTATCGCCGTTGCCGGGAGTTGGGCCTCAAGGTTGTGTTGGTGGGTGAAGGTGCCGATGAGTTATTCGGTGGCTACGATGTCTTTCTGAATCTTCCCAAACGCCTCGGGTTGCGTGCGCTCTTCAGCCTCTATCGCAGGTATGTAGGCCGTCGTTATGGCAGCAATTTCGGAACTTTTCTGGAAACGATGCGTGGCTTCAGTCGCGATGCCGGAGGGGATTCGATGCACGCCATCCGCCTCTTCGAGAGCCGACGGCAGCTCCCCGCCAACTACGTCATGAAGGTGGACAAAGCCAGCATGGCCGAGAGCATCGAGGCTCGTTGCCCCTATCTCGATCCCCGGATCGCTGATATTGCCTACGCAAGCCCTTTACCTCCCATCCAGTTGCCCTCCCAGAAAAAGCAGCTCCTGCAGGCGATTGCAAAGCGCAGCAACCTGCTTCCTCCCAGGATCACCAGGCGCCACAAATTTGGAGCTCCCCTTCCCACCGATTGGCTGGATCGTGATGCCTCGCTGCGGCGGTTCACCGCGGAGCATCTGCTGCAGCGCGGAAATCTCACCGAGAGACTTGGACTGCGACCAGCAATGGAGGCATATCTGAAGCGGGGGATTCAGGGTGAGCCCTGGCCCTTGCCCCTCTCCATCTACCGAAACCTGGCCTGGAAGCTGTTACTGCTGGAATTGTGGGCACCTCTCTACTTGCAGCCAGCCCAAAGCAGATGATTCCGGATCTGGTCAGCACGATCATCCCTGTGCACAACCGGCCAGTTCAGCTTCAGCAGGCTGTGGCAAGTGTTCTGGCTCAAAACTACAGGCCGATAGAGATTCTGGTTATCGACGATGGTAGCAATGACATGGATACTGCTGCGATTGCTAATCAGTTGCAGGCCGCTTATCCTGAGGAAATTCGGATCTTCTCACGGCCCAATGGCGGGCCGGGGTTGGCACGCGAAACTGGTCGGCAGGCGGCTCGTGGCGAGTACATCCAATATCTTGATAGCGACGATGTGCTGTTACCCAACAAGTTCAAGATCCAGGTCACTGCTCTTCGTCAACAGGCCGGAGCCGATGTAGCCTATGGAATCACATTGTATCGCGATGCTTCCAACGTTCTTCATCCAGAACCATTAAAAGCCACAGGGATCCCAATCCCTTGCATGTTTCCCCGCTTTTTACTGGAACGCTGGTGGGAAACAGCTACCCCGCTCTACCGCCGCAGCATCTGCGATCAAGCTGGTCCGTGGACAGATCTGTGCCTCGAAGAGGACTGGGAGTACGACTGCCGAATTGCAGCACTTGGTGGTCAGCTGGTGTGGTGCAATCAGATTGTTTCCGAGCATCGAGATCATGATGGTGTCCGCTTAAGCCGTGAGGTCGATCCGCTGGACCCCCAACGGCTTGAGCAACGGGCAAGGGCCAAAACCCTAATCCTTGGCCATGCGGTCCGTTACGGGCTTGCTTACTCTTCTCCTGAAATGCAGACATATGCTCGCTCCCAATTTCTCTTGGCACGCCAATGTGGAGCCGGCGGACTGGATGGGTGGGCCGAATCTTTAATCAGCCAGGCTTTGAAGATCACCCGTGAAGGGCAGCGACGCGGACTTGATCTTTTCCTTTACCGGCAACTGGCTCGAGCGGTTGGCTGGAAGGCAGCGTTCCGCCTAGCCGAATCACTTTCAGGCACCACTGGGTTACAGGCAGTTCTTGGGAAAACCTCCCAGTGAACACAGGCCAGGATGGATTTCATCAGTGACTCAGAGTCCAAGAGTTCGGACGAACGGCAGGCCACCGACAACGGGCACCTGCAGGTCAGTCATTTCTGGCAGAAATGGAGGCGATCAGACCCTGGCAAGTGCCGATCGGCCTGATCAAGCCCTAACGCCGCAACCAGTCTAGAGTCTGCTTATGGAATGGCAATCCCGATCGATCGTCACCAACTCGAGAAAGAGGTGTGGAGCGTCTAGATCATTGAGGCCTTGCGAGTCCACTTCTTTCCCAAGCTGCAGATGCAGGACTATCCACTAGTTGTGTTTCGGCTCATAGACTGTATCGGAGAGGCCATGAGCCAAGATTTCATCCCTTCCGGGGTGGCTGGTGATGGCAGCCACCATGCAGGAGCACACTCCACGAGCTGATTCCGACTGATCAGGAAACAGTGCCACCTTGAGCACACTTGGCTGCGCAACCTGCTGCTGAGCAGCTACGAAAAGACCAGTGTGCTCAAGTGGCACTTTTCTGACAAACCAATGGAGAAAATCTCAAACTCAAGAGTAGAATCGATAAGATTTGCCAGTTGGCTTTTGATAATGTGTTCATTTTAATACCCCACTCCCGTGGGTGCCTGCTCGACCGAATTTAGCCAAAGCCTCTCTGCCCTCTGAAATGCTGCCCGAACAAGCCCTCACAAACCTAAGGGAGCGATATTTGACCATTAACTCATCCTATGGTCATTCGTTCGTCTGGCAACTAGGAAACGGGGGAGGCTTTTGCGCGGAGATGATCGGCATGCTTAAGCTACTAAACGCCTGTTTCGCATCTGGCCTTCAGTTTAAGCTTGGATCGGTGAGTAGACCACAAGGCTATTGCGTTGAGCATGGCTTTGAAGACTACTTCTTGCCACTGTTTGAAGTCGTAAAAAGCCCCATACTGTCATTTCTTAACAAGCCAGCCTATGGCCTTTCGCGCAGATTCCCAGTAAAACGCCTAGCCGCCAACGCGATCCTCAAAGGCGCCGTAGGCAATATGATGTATTCATTCAACCCCCCAAAGACACCCTCATCCGCCTCTTATAATGCCCTGCGGAATTTTCTTCAGTCAGATTGCGATTGGTGGACCGCCCAAGAAGTCATCATTGAAAGTCTTTTCGTCTACAATCGTGATACAACAAAAGCCGTCAACGACTATACAGCTCGGCTGAGCCGCACCCTCGGCGATGACTATATTTCACTTCACATCCGAAGGGGTGACAAGATATCAGAAGCACCCCTCTGCCCGATTGCAGACTTTGTCGAAGGGCTTCCGCCCGAGGTCCATTCCGGTTTGCCTATTTATGTTGCCACTGATGACCAGCAGGCCGTGGAGGAGTTACGTCGACAGTGCGGCTCGGCGACCATAATCTCTAGCCCTTGCCGACAGAGAAAAGGCTATTGCCAGAGGTCGTTTAACTTGTTGCCGCCTTCCGCTCGATTTCAGGCTACAATTGAGTTTTTACAGGAGCTGGAAATACTCGTGAATTCTCGCCTACTTATTGGCTCGTCAACTAGCAACGTTTTCTGTTGGGCGCAATACCGTAAGGGAAACCGCAGTGTGATTGACCTTACCCCGTCGGCTTGATGTGCGGGATTGCCGGGTGGTTGGGACCGTCGGCCTCTCATGCCCCGGCAGATCTGCCCAGGCATGCGCAAGATCTTCAGGACGCCATAGCGCAACGCGGCCCTGATGCAACTGGCTGTTGGCAGGAGCATTCCTCAGTAGGCCCATTTGCCCTTCTGCTACACAGCCGTCTGGCCATCCAGGATCTCTCCTCCGCCGGCCATCAGCCGATGGTCTCGGCTTGCGGCCGCTGCGTGCTGGTGTTCAACGGCGAGATCTACAACCAGCATGCACTGCGCTCTGAGCTGGAAGCCGAGGGACACCATTTCCGCTCCAGCAGCGACACAGAGGTGCTGCTGGAGCTGCTTGCTCGCCAAGGTGAGGCCGCCCTGCTCCGGCTGCGCGGCATGTATGCCTTCTGCCTCTGGGATCGCCAACACCGCAGCGCCCTGATGGCTCGTGATCCCTACGGCATCAAGCCACTCTACCTCTGGCACGGCCCGGAGGGTGATCTGCTGTTCGCCTCGGAGGTGCGCGCACTGCTGGCCAGCGGCTTGATCGAGCAGCGCCTCGATTCCCAGGCTCTGGCTGGCTTCCTGGAGACGGGCAGCGTGCCTGAACCGCTCACCCTAGTGGCCGGTGTGCGCAGCCTCCCCCCCGGCCACAGTGGCACCTGGCAGAACGGCCATTGGACCCAGCGGCGGCAGTGGCGGCCGAACTACGCACCCGTTTCCGTTGGCTTGCCGGTGCCGGAGGGCGACGCGGCGCAGCGAACGCGCCAGGCCTTGGAGAATTCCGTGCAGGCCCATCTGATCAGCGATGTGCCTGTGGGCCTGTTTCTCTCCGGTGGCCTGGATTCTGGCGCTCTGCTCGCCCTTGCCCCGCCTGCGCTCACCACTCTCTCGATCGGTTTCGAGCAGCAGGGCTTCGATGAATCCCCGCGGGCGGCGCAGTTGGCCCAATACTTTGGTGCCCGCCATGTGCCTCTGCAGCTTGATGCGGCCGCCGCCGCAGAGTTGCTGCCAGGCTTTCTGGCGGCCATTGATCAGCCGTCGGTGGATGGCTTCAACACCTATTGCGTGTCGGCCCTGGCTCGGGCCGAAGGGCTGAAGGTGGTGCTCAGCGGCCTAGGCGGCGATGAGCTGTTCGGCGGCTACCCCAGCTTCCGTGCCATCCCCCGCCTCCTGCGCCTGCATCGCGCCCTGGGCCCAGGCCGGTCTTCTGTGGCCCGACTGCTGTCCCGTCGCCGCACGCACAGGGCCCGCCGGCTGGCGGCCTATCTGTCCGGCCCGGGCAATGTCGAGGCCGCCCATCGCTGCCAGCGGGGGCTGTTTGCCCAGGATGAGGTGCGGCTGCTGCTGCAGCACTGGCAGATCGACACACCGGCTCATGTGTTCGCTCCGCCTCCGGCGGACTTGGATGTGCTGCCGGCTGGCGCCTGCCCCACCCTGGCCGACCAGATCGCCTGGCTGGAGAGCAGCCGCTACATGGGCCCCCAGCTCCTGCGCGATAGTGACACCTATTCCATGGCCCATGGCCTGGAGCTGCGCCTGCCCCTGGTGGATGCCCAGCTACTTGGAGAGCTCAGCACCATCCCCGCCCTTCAGCGCCTGGCGCCTGGCAAGGGGCTGCTGCAGCGCGCCGTGCCGGAGCTGCTGCAGGCGGTCTCCCTGGAACGCAAGCGAGGCTTCGCGTTTCCCTTCCAGAGCTGGTTCGAGCAGACCGGGTCACCCCTGCGGCCAGGCCAGGGGACACTCGTCCTTCCCAGCACTCCCGCCGACATGGACCTCCGCCCTTGGGCCCGCCGCTGGGCGCTGATCGTGCTGCGCTACTGGCTGAGCCGGCATCTCGGCCTTGTCCTGGGTTGAACGGATGCTGACCACCACTCTCCGCTGGATCTGGAATCATCCCCTGGCAAGCAGAAACAGAATTGCGGCACTGAGGCGATGGCTGTGGTGGCAGGTCCGGTGTTTCTTCACCACAGAGCCGTATGCATTGCGTTGGGTGAATGGTGCTTCACTTGTACATGAACGAACCATGCACGGCGCCACCGGAAACCTGTATGCCGGTCTGCATGAATGGCCCGATATGGCTTTCGTTCTACACCTCCTGAGGCCGGATGACCTGATGCTCGACATCGGGAGCAACGTGGGTTCCTATACGGTGATTACTGCCGCGGTTGTTGGCGCCCGCTGCATCGCCTGTGAGCCCAATCCGCACGCTCTTCGGTTCTTGCGAGCCAATGTGGCCATCAATCAGATTTATCATCAGGTCACCACCGTGAATGCCTGTGTCGGTTCCGCTTCCACACGGGTGAATTTCAGCGCTGATCAGGGCCCGATGAATCGGGTGGTGACGGGCGACTACCCAGGCCTGGCCACGATCGTGCCGATGGTGACTGTCGACTCGCTGCCGGACTCCGCCCGTGCGTTTTGTTGGAAGGTCGACGTTGAAGGATTCGAAGCTGAGGTGCTTCGCGGCGGCATCGCGGCCCTTGCCGGCCCGGCGGTGCGGGCCCTGTTACTGGAGAATCGATCCCAGGAAGTTTCGGCAATGATGCGTGAGCTGCGCTTCATCCCCTGCGACTATGACCCCTGGTCGCGCCATCTTCAGTCCTGGCAGTCGTCTTCCTGCGCGAACCAACTCTGGATCCGCGATCTCCGCTGGGCCCGCCGAAGGCTTCGCACCGCACCGGCGTTTCATCTGCTGGACATGAACATCTGACGTGTCCCTGGGCCGAGTACTCCATGTGATTCCCTCGATCAGCCCGCTGCGGGGTGGCCCGTCAGCGGCGGTGCTGGCGATGGTCGCGGCCCTGCGCCGCCGCGGCGTTGATGCGGCCATCCTCACCAGCAACGACAACGGGCCTGGCGTCGATTCCTCCCTTCTCCTGGGCGATTGGTGTGAGCGGCAGGGTGTGCCGGTGCTGGTCTTTCCCCGCTGGAGCCCGCCGCTGCGGCCGCTGCGGGAATTCGCGATCACTCCCGGCCTCAACCGCTGGCTGGCCAGCCATCTCGGCGACTTCGCGTTGTTGCATGTGCACGCGCTCTTCTCCTGGCCGTCCACCACCGCCATGGCCCAGGCCCGCCTTGCGCAGGTGCCCTACCTGTTGCGCCCCATCGGCCAGCTCAACCACTGGAGCCTGCGCCGCAGCCCCGGCCGCAAGCGCCTGCTGATGGGGCTGATCGAGCGCCGCAACCTTGAAGGAGCAGTCGCGCTGCACTTCACCAGCGATGCGGAGCGGGATGAAGCCGCGGCCCTTGGCCTGGTCACTCCCTCCTTCGTGCTGCCGCTGGGTGTGGAGGCCCCAGCAGCCCTTGCCGCCGTGCCTCAGCTTGCGCCACCCCCCACCGTGTTTCTCTTTCTGTCTCGACTCCATGCCAAGAAGCAGCTGGAGCAGCTGCTCGACGCCCTCTCCCTTCTGCAGCGCCGCCAGCCCTCGGCCGCCTGGGAGTTGCGCATCGCCGGGGCTGGAGATCCTGCCTACGTGGCCGGCCTGCGGGACCTTGCCCGGCAACTGGGGCTCGCCGATCGCTGCCGCTGGCTCGGCTTTCTGGAGGGCGAGGCGAAGTGGCAGGCCCTCCGCCAGGCCCATTGGTTCGTGCTGCCTTCGGCGTCCGAAAACTTCGGCATCGCCGCCGTCGAAGCCCTCGCTGCGGGCACTCCAGTGATCTTGAGCCCCGAGGTGGCGGTGGCCCCGGCCGTAAGGCAAGCCGGCGCCGGCATGATCTGCCCCTCCGCCCCTGCCGAGCTGGCGGCCGTCCTGGAAGCCGCGCTGGCCGGGCCGGACGAGCCGATGCGGGCTTCCGCCCGTAGCCTTGCCCTCAGCCACTACGGCTGGGCCGGCATCGCCGAGCGCCTGGAGCACATCTACGCCGCCCTGATCCGTTGACGCTGCTGCTGCCGCTGGTTCTGTTCACGCTGCTGGCCCTCGTGTTGCTCGGCGGCGACTGGCGCGGCGGCCTGCTGCTCACGCTGGTGATCGGTTTCCTGCAGGATCCGATCCGCAAGCTCACGCCCGGCCAGCCCGGCCTCTATGTGGGTCTGGTGCTGATCGCTTTTCTCGCCACCGCCGTGGTGCTGCTGCAGAAGCGCCGCGGGCAGCTGCAGCTGAAGGAGATGTTCTGGCCAGCTCCTGCCCTCAACCGCTGGGTGCCCCTGTTCGTGCTGCTGGTCGCCCTGCAGGCGGCGAACGCTCTGGTGCGCACGGGCGTGCCGCTGCGCACCCTGATCGGTGTGGGCTTCTACCTGGCGCCTCTGCTGGGACTGTGGGTTGGTTTCCAGCTCGGCCTGCAGCAACTCTTTCTGCGCCGCCTGCTGCAGGTGTACCTGCTGTGCTCGGCCGTGGTGGCCGGCACCGTGTTTCTCGACTACCAGGGGGTGGACATCCCCCTGTTTCAGGAGGTGGGCGGTGGCATTCGCATCGACTTCCGCCCCGGCTTCTTCGTGTTCGGATCCAGCGGCCTTTGGCGCACCAGTGAGCTCGCGTCGTGGCACCTGAGCGCCTCGGCCGCCCTGGCCATCGTGATGGCCGCCTCAGCCGGCCGGCACAGGTCGCGCTTCGGCTGGCTGCTGCTGTCCGGTGCCTTTTCCCTGCTCTCTCTCACCACCGGGCGCCGCAAAGGGATCGTGTACGTGGTGGTGTTCGCAGCCGTGTTCGTGTGGCTGCTGGCCCGCAACGCCCCCGGCCGCTCCGCCGGACGCCTGCTCGCCACCTTCATTTCTGCAGGCAGTCTTGCCCTAGTGCTGATGGTCCTTTTGCCGGACACCATCCTTGGCGATGATTTCGGTGAGTACATCAGCCGTGCCGCTACCGCCCAGAATGATCTGTTGGAGCGGTTCAACGTTCTCGGTGTACGTGGCTTCCTGAGTGGGCTGCAGATCTCCGGTGTCCTCGGGCTCGGCGCTGGCAGCCTCGCCCAGACCGGCGACCTGCAGCTTGGGGCTGCGGAGGGAGGACAATCCGCCTTCGTGATGGAGAGTGGCGGAGGCAAGCTGGCCGCCGAGCTGGGCATCCCAGGTCTGCTGATCCTTGTGCCCTTGGCGATTCAACTGGTGCGCGCCTTGGTGCGAAATCTCGCTCTGATTCGCCTGCTGGCAACTACCACAGCCACTCTGGAACTGGGACTGCTGTCATTCACCCTCGCCCAGATTCCCTTCTTTGCGGCCGCCGCCGGCGTGTACGGCGATCCCTTCGTGCTGCTTCTCAGCGGTCTCAGCATCGGCACCGTCTTTGCCGTGCCCTGCTTGCTCGGCCAGGAGACAGCCCGGCAGAACGCGCGCTCTGAGACGCCACCGGTGGCAGCCGTGGCGGCGGGGCCACCCAGATAGGCACCGCCACGTGAGCACCCCCCGGGCCCTGATCAGCACCATCCAGCCTTTCAGCGGCGGCGTGCCTGCCAAGACCCGCTGGGTGGTAAGTGAGCTGGCTAGAATCGGAATCTCCAGTCTGGTGGCCTGGTACGAGCCCTGGAGTCGCGCCCACCGGCTGTCCGTGCCGCTGCACCGCGTGCTCAGTGGCGCACGCCCCGGGGCTGTGGATCGCAGGCCCTGGAACGGCGTTCCGGGTGCGGGCATCGGCTGCTGGCTGCCGGAGCTCGAATTCACCCACTACCTGCCCGGTCACCACTGGCAGAAGCTGATCGCCGGCGCCGATCTGCACCTGGCCGTCACCGGCAATCCCCTCTGCGCCCACCGCTTCCTGCCGTTCGGTGTGCCGTTCCTCGCCTGGATCGGCACCCCCTGGCACGACGACCGCGTTGACCGGGTGCGGCGCTTCCCCTGGCCCCGGCGCCTGCTCGATGCCGCCGTGAACGGGCCGGTGCTGCGGGCGATGGAGAGGCGAGTGCTGCGGGCCCCCCAGGGTCGCATCCTCACGATCAGCCGCCACACCGCTGCCGCCCTGGAGGCCCTCGCGGGACGGGCACCGGCCGGAGTGCTGCTGCTGCCCCCCGACCCGACCCTGTTCCGGCCCGATCCGGCCGCCCGGGTGCCCTGGCGCATCGGCTTCGCGGGCCGCTACGGCGATCCCCGCAAGCAGCTCCCCTTGCTGCTCGATGCCGTGGCCCTGCTCAGCCGGCAGGGCCAGCCGGTGCAGCTGGAGCTCACCGGCGAGGACGATGCCACCTTCCTGCACCCGGCGCTGGCAGCCCGCGGCATCGCCGATCGGGTGCACTGCTACCCCTACCAGAGCCGCGATCAACTGGCGTCGGTGCTGCGCCGCTGGGACCTCTTCGTGATCCCCTCCCACCAGGAGGGCCTCTGCATTGCCGCCGTGGAGGCGATGGCCTGTGGTGTGCCGGTGGTGAGCACCCGCTGCGGCGGCCCGGAGGATTTCGTGCTGCCAGGCAGAACCGGCGCCCTGGTCTGCCACGAGCCAGCGGCTCTGGCGGAAGCCATCGCCGCCATCTGCGGCCACCCTGAACGGCGTCAGAGACTCAGCGAAGGGGCCCTGGCCTGGATCGCTGATAACGCCAATCCAGCAGCAGCACGTCATCGCTTCCGCGCCCACCTGGCTGCCGTCTACCCCGGGCTGATCGACTGATGCCTGACCCCCTCGATCAGATCACTCCGCTGATCCTCACGTTCAACGAGGAAGCCAACATCGGCCGCACTCTCGAAGGCCTGCGCTGGGCTCAACGCATCGTGGTGGTCGACAGCGGCAGTACCGATGCCACATTGACGATCCTGGCAGACTTCCCTCAGGTCGAGGTGGTGACGCGCGCCTTTGACAGCTTTGCGCGTCAGGCCAACTTCGGACTGGGCCTGATCAACACCCCCTGGTGTCTCAGCCTCGATGCCGATCACGGCATCACTGCCGCCTTCCGTATCGAACTGGCGCACCTGATCGCGGACGTTGAGCCCGAAGTGGATGCGGTGCGTACGCCCTTTCGCTATCTGGTTTACGGACGCCCGCTCCGCAGTTCGCTCCTGCCGCCTCGCATCAACCTGATGCGCCCGGCAAGTGGCACCTACGTGGACGATGGCCACGCTCACCGCTTCGTGCCCCAAGGCCATGTGATCGCTCTACACGAGCCGGTGCTCCATGACGACCGCAAACCACTCGACCGCTGGCTGGATTCCCAGCGGCGATATCTACATCTGGAGGTACAGAAACTGCTCAGCACCCCCCAACAGCAGCTCTCCCGTGCTGATCGCCTACGCAAGCGCCACCTGATTGCCCCCTTTGCCGTGCTGCTGCTCTGCCTGGTGTGGCATCGCGGCCTGCTGGACGGCTGGCGTGGCTGGTTCTATGCCTTCCAGCGCACCTACGTGGAACTCCTGTTCAGCCTGATACTCTGGGAGGCCCGCCAAGATGGCTGAGCGGGGTGCCGAAGCGCGCATGCTGGACTACGGCTGGGGTGATGGAGTTCCCCATACTCAGGCCTATCTGATCAGGCCATTGCTGTGCTTCCTTGAGCTGGGGCCAGGTTCTGGGAGCCGCGTGCTCGACCTGGGCTGTGGCAATGGAGCGCTCTGTGATCTGCTCCACCAGCGCGGCTATCGGGTGGTGGGAGTCGATCCAAGCCCAAGCGGCATTGCCGTGGCCCAGCGTCGCCACCCAACGATCACCTTTCACCAGGCGGTTGCCAGCGCCGAGGAGCTGAAAGCTCTCTCCCTTCCACCTTTTGACGTGGTGATCAGCACCGAGGTTGTGAAGCACTGCTTCTCACCTCGAGACTGGGCCACAGCGGCCTTTGAGGCCTTGAGACCCGGGGGACAGCTGATCTGCTCCACGCCCTACCACGGCTACCTCAAGAATCTGACCCTCGCGGCCAGTGGGCGCTTGGATGCCCATTTCACAGCGCTCTGGGAGGGTGGCCACATCAAGTTCTGGAGCCGCCGCAGCCTCTCCCAGCTCTTGCAAGAGGCTGGCTTCCAGGATCTGCACTGCAGAGGGGCAGGGCGTCTGCCTGGGATGTGGAAGTCGATGCTGATGGCCGGATGGAAGCCCCTGTGATGGCTGATCAGATCACCGCGACCCCACTGCGCCAGAACCTTGCCGCCTACCGCACCCCGCCCGGGTGGTCTCCGGGGCGGCCCTGGCTGGTTCAGACCCTCTGGTTCTGCGGTGGTGCTCCCCTGCTCGCCGCCCGCTGCCTGCCGGGATCCGCCTGGCGAGTAGCCCTGTTGCGGCTGTTCGGCGCACGGATCGGCAACGGTTGCCGTCTTAAGCCCGGCCTGCGGGTCACCTTCCCATGGCGGCTGAGCGTGGGGCAGCATTGCTGGCTAGGGGAGGACGCCTGGCTGGACAACCTGGCCATGGTGACGCTTAGCGATCGGGTGTGCGTGTCGCAGGGCGCCTACCTCTGCACCGGCAACCACGACTTCCGCTCCCCCGGTTTCGAGCAGCGTCTGGGGCCAATCTCCGTTGGTTCAGACGCGTGGATAGCAGCCCGGGCGGTGCTGGCGCCCGGCACGGTGGTTTCCCCTGGCGCCGTGATCTGTCTTGGGGCTGTGGTGAGCGGTGATGTGCCATCCGGCGCCATCCTGCGCGGCAACCCGGCGGTGGTGGTGGGGCAGAGGCTCGAAAGTCCGTAGCCAACGGTGCAGAATTCGACGACGACTGCCGTTCATTTCGTAGCGAGCCGAGTGAGCACCCGACGGCGAAGCAGTGCCAGTGAGCCGATGGGCAGCAGCAGGAGCGCCAAGAAGGGGGAAGGCACGGCGCGAATGGAACCAGAAACGGAGGTGAACGTTCTCAGATCGGGACTCAACCCTGAGTTGGCGGGGTTGGTGTAGTTTCCAGGTGTTGACAAAGCGATGGTTTGAAAGGGGGTTTCGGTGATAGCCCCCGCCAAACTGAGATTCAGCGAGACACTGCCAGTGCTGAACGTCAGAAGATTGGCAGCAGGTGTGTAGGTGCCGACGTTGGTGAACGTGAAATCAGCCGTGTCTCCACCGGTTGCATTGAAGAACACAGAGGAGCTGGCGATGCTG
This sequence comes from Synechococcus sp. CS-1328, assembly GCF_025128095.1. Taxonomy (GTDB): domain Bacteria; phylum Cyanobacteriota; class Cyanobacteriia; order PCC-6307; family Cyanobiaceae; genus CBW1002. Next base: position 27,869 of record NZ_JAHLYT010000068.1, read on the forward strand.
CCGCTGCTGATGTCAAACTGCCCTGTAATTGTCGCTGTACCTGTGCAGGGGCTTCCAATTAGGCCTAAGAATCCGCCGAAAGGATTGCAACCAGAGAGAAAACCGCTGGTACTTGTATAGCTCACCTGTGCGCTGTTGAAGACGTAGACGATCGCTTGTGCTGGGACCGCCGATGCCAGCAGTGCTGTTGAGATGCAGATGAGGGGCAGCAGGTGGCGAATCAATGAGCCAGCATCTCAGCAACGGTTTCAACTTTAGCGACAGGCTCTGCTGCAACAAGGCCGTTGGCCCCTGTCGCCGCCATCCATCCGATTCCAGCGCAGCAGCAGCACGATGTCCTCCAGCTATTGCTCCAGCAGGGCTGAATCGCTCAGCTCGGCAAGGTACTGCAGGATGTCCAGCCCCAACCATCCCAGGTTGGCCTGAAAGGCAATCCCGCCTGCCTTGTCGGCTGGCGAAGCTCGAGCCGCTCCACTGGCAGGTCGAGAAACGAGCCAGAAGCGATGGCCTGAGTAGAAATGCTGTAGAACCACTCTCAGGCGTTCAGTGACTGCATCCCGTGCCGCAGCTCACTCTCCAGATCAAGGAGCGCGGCAGACGGCGATTCCGATGAGAGGGCCAACCCGGATCCAGCTACTGAGCAAGCGCCTGGATTGGCATCGCAACAGAAGCCGATCGTGTCGGGTGACGGTGGTGAGCCAGTTCTTCCCGCCCGACTACGCCGCCACCGGCCAGCTACTGGAGGATCTCACCGCACGTCTGGCGGCCGAGGGTCTGCAGATTCAAATCCTCACCGGCATGCCCGCTTATGCCGGACCGGCCACAGACGCCGAGCGGATCGAGTTCCAGCCCAACCGCTGCATTCGGCGCACGCGTGCCTCGCGCTTCTGGCCCCGTCGCATCCGCGGTCGCGCTGTGAACAGCCTGATCTTCTGCCTGCGCAGCGCCCTGCGCCTGCTGCGCTATGTGCGCCGCGGCGACCTGATCATCTACACGACTGAGCCGCCTTACCTGCCGATCTTCGGTTGGATGGTGCACTGCCTCACCCGCACGCCCTACCTGCTGATTGTTTACGACCTCTACCCCGACGTCCTCGAGGAGCTGCGCGTGCTTCCCGGCGACCACTGGCTCTGCCGGCTGTGGCGGCAACTCAACCGACCGGCCTTCGAGGGGGCGGCTGAGGTGGTGGTGCTGAGTGAACTGATGGCCGAACGGGTGCTGTGCCAGGCCCCCGGCATCGCCGGACGGCTGCACGTGATCCCCAGCTGGGCCGATCCCGAACGGATCAGGCCCCTGCCGAAGCAGCGAAACTGGTTTGTGCTGCGCTACGGACTGGAGAATCGCTTCAGCGTGATGTATTCCGGCAACCAGGGCCGCTGCCACGACCTGGTGACCCTGCTCGGCGCCGCCCTGGTGCTAAAGGGCGAACCAACCATCCAGTTCCTGATCGTGGGCGATGGTCCGCAGCACCGGCGCCTTCTGCAGCTGGCCCGCGAATGGGACCTGAGCAATGTGCGCTTTCTTCCGTATCAGGAACCGGAAGCCCTGCCACAATCCCTGGCGGCAGCCGATCTGGCGGTGGTCAGTGTGTCGATCGAGGCGGTGGGCGTAGTGGCCCCCTGCAAGCTCTACGGCCACCTGGCCGCCGCCACCCCGATCGCCGCCATCAGCCCCCCCGGCTCAGAGCTTCACCAGCTGGTGGAGAGCAGCAACTGCGGCCGCTGGTTCGCCAACGGTGACGCCAACGCCCTGGTGGCTTGGATCCGAGAGCTGATGGCCGATCCCACCCGATCCGCCGCCCATGGAGCCGCCGGCTTGGCACACCTGCGGCGCACCGCCACCCCGGAGCTGGTGAGCGAGCGCTACCGCCAGTTGATCTACCGCCACTTGCCGGAGGGGAAGGTGGGGATGCAGGTAATCTGAGCAAAGATGATCAGCACACTTCAGGAACTTCACAGGGCTTTCATTCGCTTGCGGCGGTAGTGAATCGCTGCTCCCAGAGGAAACTCCAGAGCGGCTGAGGAGGGTAAAGGTAAAGCGCGAATCAAGCCCGAGATGGCTGTGAATGCTCTCAAGCCAGGACCAGAATTAGCAGGACCATGACAGGAACCAGGAAGGCTCAACCCCACCGCTTGGCCAGCCACCTCATTGAGAGGAGTGGAGATACTAAAACTGAGCGCAACCGAGCCCGCAACGCATGCACGTCGATTGGCTCCATTGCAGGGATCACCATTGCTAAACACAAAATCAGCAATTTGATCTCCAATATCATCAGTAGCATTAAAGCTAACTGATTGTGACATAATCAAGCCCAAATTGATATCAAAAAGCCGATACTGCGACCGAGCCCGTGCATGGACTGACAAACAAGCCAAAAATGCAATAAAGGTGAAGACCCAAAAGAAGGCCGCTTGCACTGACATAGCTAGCGGCAACGTTTTCAAGGCAATTGGTAATCCCATAGGCAGGTCTCTCTGTTCCGAGACATACACCTACTAGTGCAATGACCTGCCGAAGCGAAAGCATGCCTCTTCGCACCAACAAGACCAACCGTCTATACACTTGAGATGCTATGAGCACCCAACGCCTCCATCAGCGGGGGTGGCTCGAGCGATAGCGTCGCCTCAGAACGGACACGGCTGTGAGCAGGGGGACGAGAGCCAAGGCAGGAGCAGGCGCTGGAACAAATTTCGGAGCACTGAACCGGTCAATTCTGGTGGTAGCGCTGCCAAAGAAATTATCCTGAGTGCGCTGGGTAAACTGAAACAGATCACCAATCACAACCGGAACCGAAATCGTGGCACTTTGATTGTTGCCGCCAGAATCATTGGTCAATTGGGTAAACACCGAATTCAACGAATAGCCAAAAGGATCCCATACAGGCCCGTCAGAGTCCGACGTGCTGTAGCGCCACCGAAAACTGATGGTACCAGTACCTTGAGCAATAATTCCAAAGGTTGTCTGACTGAAAGTCCCGCTGCCGTTGTTACCGCTGGTGAGTGCAATCAGATTCGGAGCGCCAGAGGTATTGATGCTGCCAGTGCCGGGCACAGAGGTCCAATTCGAAACACTGTAGACATCCGTAAAGTTGTTGATCGTGATCGTGATCGCTTTTACAGGCTGCTGGGAGCTCACACCCCAAGCCATACACCCAATCAACGTGAGCAGGCTAGCCTTCCAGCCAGAACGCTTCCTTGCAGCAATGTGATGGGCAGGCTGGCGCCGTAGTGCCATGGGGTTGATCGACTCAGTTCTCACAGCTCAATCATTCTCCCACCAGAAGACTTCCACCCCTTGAGTAACATTGAGATACTAAAAATCAAGAGCTTGGTCAACTGTCGATCCACCGCCGCAGAGACCGGGTCCAGCGCCGACGATTGGTCTGATTGGGAACCAGGGTCATGATGCCGCCGCGGGGTTGGGCCGGCACATCTGCTCCTTGGCCGTGGCGGTAGTAGGCATAGGCGGTGCTGGGATCAAGCGCGGCCTCGGCCGTTGATCCGCCGTAGCCATAGCCGCTCCGACCGGTTCCGCCGTACCCGTACCCATAGATGCCATCGAGACTTCCGCTCTGAACCCGCGAATTCGAGACCACACCCAGCAACGGCGCACCGGCGGCCGCGATCCGCTTGATCGCCTCCTCCGGCAAGGCACGGTCCACCCGGTTCAGGCTGACCAGCAACACAATCCCATCGAGATGTTCCGCCACCAGGGAAGCATCCGCCAGGCCCAGGGCCGGCGGTGTGTCATACAGCACCAGGTCATAGCCGCCGTTCGCAGCGATGTCTGCCACCAGCTCACCCATCCGCGCTGAACTCAGCAAGCGTGGTGGATCGGGCGGTCGTGGCCCTGCCGTGATCGTGTCCCAGTTCGGGTAGTCCGGCACCGTCTGCACCACGTCTCTCCAGTGAAGCCCGTCTTCGGTGATCAGGTTGCTGAGACCTTCGACGTTGTCAAGTCCAAGCCGATGGTGCATCTGCGGCTTGCGAAGGTCGGCATCCACCAGCAGCACCCTGCGGCCCAGCTCATGCATCGTCTTGGCCAGCAGCACGATCGCCAGGCTCTTGCCCTCCGAGGGCTGGGAACTGCTCAGTGCCAGGGAGCGCACAGGGGTTTCCGTACTCAGGAACCGCAGGCTGGTGTAGAGGTTGCGAAAGGCCTCCTGGTAGTGGAAGCGCTGGTATCCAGCCACGCCGCTTTGCTGATTGTCGAGGTCGTGAAGCAGAAAGCGTTTCTCTGCCCTCACCCCCTCAAAGAAGGAGATGTAAGGGATGTGGCCCAGTAGCGGCTGCTTCAGGTCGTTGCGCACCTCGGCAGGGCTGTGGAAGACATGGTCGAGCCGGTCGCGCAAGACAGCGACCCCAGCGCCTGCCGCCAGGCCCAGCAGCAAACCCTGGAGAAGACCCTTGCCCAGGTTGGGTTCCACAGGGTTGGTGTTCACCGCCGTGGGGGCGATGATCTTCCAGGGCACATTGTTCTGGGCGATCTCCAGCTGAAATTGCTCCTGGGTGCGCTGATAGCTGGCCAGGTTGGCTTCGGCCGCCTGCAACTGGCGTTGGAGATCGGCGTACTGACGCAGCAGCGCCGGTTGCTTCTCGAACTGTGCTTCCAGCTGGTCCACCTTGGCCCTGTTCACGGCCATGGAGCTGTCCATCTGCAGCATGGCTGCATTCATCGCCTCCAGTTCCTTGCGCCGCACCTCCGGGCGCAGCTGGTCACGGGCCGAGAGCAGATCGCGCAGGAACGGCGAGGAGCGCTGATAAGTGGCCTGGGCCGCGGCAATCTGCTCTTCGAGGTCGTTGAGCTTCTCCAGCAGGGCCTGATCAGGCAAATTGACCTGGAGGCTGCTGGCGTCACCATCGCCGCGGCGCTCCCCGCCGCCACTGCTGAAGGATCGCGCCGTCAGACGGCCCGCCGCCACGTCGTCGCGCAGCTTCGCCAACCTTTGGCGCTCCGCCTGCTGGCTGGCCAGTTCGGAGCGCAGCTCGCTCACCTGCTGCCACACGGCCGTTGCCTCCTCCTCGGGCAACAGCACGGAATTGGCGCGGCGGAAGGCTTCCACCTCGCTCTGCAGGGCCCTGAAGCGGGCCTGCAGGGCCGGCGCCTGTTCATCGAGGAAGCGCACCCCCTCGCTCAGTTTTTCGCGACGTTGCTGCAGTGACCAGTCGAGATAGGCCTTCTCGGTCAGTTCGAGCGCGCGGCGCACCAGGGCTGGATCCCGTCCGCGGGAATCCACAGCCAGCACCCCGGAAGCCAGCAAGCCCGGAGCACTCGGACCTGCCGGCACCAGCGACACCGAGACGGAAGGCAGGGGTGTTGACGGATCCTGCTTGCGCAGCTGGCTGTACACGGGCTCCAGCACCGCAGGGCTCTCCAGCACTCGAATCAGGGTGGGCACATCGAGCCGACTCTCGTTCAGGGCCACCGAGGCGATGTCAGTGCCACTGGACCCCGCTGTATTTGATCGCGGTTGGTTGATCGGATCGCTGATCAGCAGACTGAAGCCACCCTGGAACACGGGTGCATCCACACGCTGCCAGACGGTTTTCAACCCGAAGAACGCCGAGACCAGCACCAGCGTGATCAGGAAGGGCCGCTGGCGCCGGCGCAGCACCTTCAGCAGATCCTGGGGCCGGAACCCGCTCTCCTGCTGCTCCCCCAAGGCTGGCAGGGGCAACGCCACCACACCCGCCTGCGGCGTGATCGAAGGCGTGGCGCCGCTGGTCATGGCCTGTCCGGGTTGGCACGATTGTATGGACGTTCGATGGGTGGCGCCTACCCTCCCGTTCAACGGAGCTGCGGTGATGGACTTCAGCGGACCTCGGGCCCGCAGCCTGGCCCGCCTCAGCGCCTACACGCTGCTGCTCACGTTTCTGATCACGCTGGTCGGTGCCACGCTGCCGCTGCCCCTCCATGATCCCCAGCGAGCGTTCGCCGTTCTGGCCGAGCTGATCGGCAACTCGACCGTGCCCGTGGTGGCCGTGGTTCTGCTTTATTTCGGCCTCACCGGCACCACCTTGCCCGCCTTTCTGGAATGGCGCCTGCTGCGGCTGTTGCGGCCCTTGCTGAGGCTGGCGGCCTTGCTGTATCTGCTCACCGCCCTCGCGGTGGTCGGCACGGCCCTCGCGGTGGAGCGCAGCGGCATCAGCCAGCTCGAGGCCGAGTTGCAGACCAGCCTGGTGGGGCTGCAGCGGCTGCGCCAGGCCGTGGCCGCGGCCTCCGATGGCTCCAGCCTGCGGCAGCTCATGGCCAACCAGCCAGGCATGCTCGAAGCCCTGCGCCAGGAGCAACCGTCCGCCGCCGATGACAGCCCCCTGGCGGCGCAGCGCACTCGCGCCGCCGAGCTGCTGGATCGTGCCGAAGCCAACCTCCGCCAGCAGAGCACCCGTCGCCGCGCCGATGCCAGCGGCAATCTCACCCGCCAGGCCCTGCGGCTGGGGCTGAGCGCCCTCATCTATGGCCTGTTCCATCTGGCCGCCTCGCTGCTGTGGCCCCGCTCCCTGATCGACACCCGCGATCGCATCCTCGAGGCCCGTGCCGACCGGCTGGCCGTCGAAGCCGCTGAAGCCTCCAGCGAGGGCTCATTCCCATGATCGCGCTGGCCCGGCTGGCGCTGCTGGCCGGCCTGGCCAGCAGCCAGATCACCCTGGCCGGCCGGGCCGGTGTCCCGGATTTCACGATCATGGCCGCCCTTCCCTGGCTGGCCGGCGCCACCCTGCTGATCGAGCAGGACGAGCAAAGCAACGTACCTGCTCTTGCCGCCATTCCTGCCAGTCGCTGGTGGGCCGGAGTTCTGGCAGTGCTCTGGTGCCTGCTGGTGCTGAGCTTCGCTGGCCGCCTCTACGACCCACTCTTCTGGTTGGTGCCTTTAGTGGCGCTGATCGGCCTGGCCTTGCTGGTGGGCCTGTCCTGGGGCGCGCCAGTGCTGAGGCAGTTGGCGGTGCTTGGCCTGCTGCTTCCAGCCCAGGGGATGGTCAACCTGCTGCTGCCGGTGGAACCGCTGGCGCTGGCCACGGCCCGGATCAGCGCCCAGCTGCTCTGGCTGGTGGGCCAGCCCGCCTTTGCGGAGGGCAATCAGATCGTGATGAGCGCCCAGGTGTTGCTGGTGGATGGCACCTGCACGGGCCGCAGCACGCTCAGCTTCTGCCTGGCAAGCCTGGTGACGCTGCTGATCCTGCTGCCATTGCCCCGCCGCGGACGGTGGATTGGAGTCGTGGCGCTGATCATGGTGACCACCATCGGCGTGTTCCTGATCAATGGGATCCGCATCGCCCTGCTGGCCTTCACCGTGGAGGATCCGGGGCCTGGTCTCCTGGCCGCCCTGCGCGGCTTCGCCTTCTGGCACGGTGGCGTCGGCGCCCAGCTCTTCTCCCTGCTGGCCGGCAGCCTGGTCTGTGGGGCCTACCTGCTCTTGCTGGAGTGGCATCTGCGCCGACGCCGCTCCAACGTGCCATGAGCACGCAGGATCCGAGGAAGGCCTCTTCACTGCGGCGGATTGTCTTGATCGGCCTGGCGGGCTGGGCCTGCCTGCTCTCGATCGAAAGTCTGGTGCGGCTGCCCGGCCCTGATCCGGCCGGAGCCTTACCTGCCCAGCTGCAACGCGGCTCCCTCCTGCTCCCCCGCCGGCCGGCCGAGCCCCTCGCTCAGAAGAAGCCCCCTGTGGCCTTGCCGGATGGCGTGGTGGAACGGGCGGCGGTTTGCTACGGAACCATGGATCTGAGGCTGCTGGCCCACACGCGCAGCGGGGCCAGCGGCCGCCTGCCGGTGGAGGCAATCAACACCGCCATCACCGGATCCAGCGGCGGCGGTCATTGCCTGATCGTGGATGCCGACGGCAGGATCCTGGCCGAGCTGGCCACCGAGGCGGACTGGATGGCCTGGCGACAAGCCCATCCCCCCACCGCTGCTCAGACGCTGGGGTGGCTGCTGGGGCTGCGGCCCCGCCAAGCCAATGTCTGCCTCTGGACCAAGGCCTGAGCCTCCGGGTTAGGCGTCCCTCCACCGACCGCCATCGACCCGCCGATCACGGTGGCGCCGGGCTTCGCGGCGGCTGTATTCGCTCACGCTTGGATTCGCCACGACAGGATCGACGTGGGCCACCTGCTCCCAGAGGTCCCGGGCTGCCCAGCGAACGGAATGATCCAGACCCTCGTTTCGGATCACATGGCACCAGCGTGAACTGCCGCAGGCGGGGCAGAACAGCTCCTCCAGCCACTCGTTCGATAACACCAGCACCGGATAGGCCTGCAACACCAACCTGGCCCGCTTGGCGTTCATACCGCGCTGGCGCAGTTGCTCGGGGCTGAGCAGGTGGAGAAAATACTTGCGGCCGTTGCCCTCCATGCGCTGGTCGGGATGGGCTGGGCACAGCAGCTCCCGTCGGCGCGGCCGGCGATTCCGGCGGGGCCGGGACTCCTGACCATCAGAAGCCCCATGGGTGGAATCGCCGCTGGAAGCCGGCATCGATCAGAGCGGTACTGGGGAAAGCCTATGGACTTTCCAGGAGCAAGTGGCCAGCTGCCTGTCTCTCGAGATTCAGCGGTCGGCAAGCCCTTCCGGCCCCGTTGCGGCATCCTGGGGTCCCGAACCGCCGATGCGTCACGCCCCCATGGCCCGCACCATCCGCCGCTATGCCATCCATCTGCTTCTTCTTGGCGGCCAGCGCGAAATGATCCACTTCCGCACCTTGGAGGCCTTCCAGCAGTGGTACGGCAGCGTGCTCACCGCATCGGCGCCGGACGCCTTTGTGAATGTGCCGATCGGTGAACTGGAGGGTGAATACCTGGTGGTACGCCCCAGCGCCGTGATCGGCATCCGGGTCGAGCCCCAGTTCGGATCGGTGGATGACTGAGTTCCACCAGAGGCAGCCGTCATGACTCCGGACAGGCTGACTCTGCTGTGGGGGATCACGGTGTTCTCCGGAGCCGTGGCCCAGACCATCGCCCTGCTCACCGGCCTGCCGGGGGTCGTGCTGCTGCTCTCTGCAGGCCTGTTGATCGGTCGCTCGGGGCTGGGATTGGTGGAACCGCTCGATCTCGGCATCGGCCTCGAGACCGTGGTGGGCCTGCTGGTCAGCCTGGTGCTCTTCGACGGCGGCATCAACCTGCGCCTGCCCGGTGATGCGCTCAAGTGGCTCGTGGTGCGGATCGTGCTGGTGCGCCTGGTGCTCGCCCTGGTGGGCGGCCTGCTGGCGGCCCACTGGCTGGCTGGCCTGAGCTGGCCACTGGCCAGTGTGTTCAGCGCCATCGTTCTGGCCACCGGGCCCACGGTGGTCACCCCCCTGGTGCGGCAGATCCGTCTGATGCCCCCGCTGGGGGAGGTTCTGGAGGGGGAAGGGCTGGTGCTCGAACCGATCGGTGCGGTGCTGGCGCTGTTATTGCTCGAGCTGGTGCTGGGCGATCTGCAGGGCTGGCGATCCGTGGCCAGCGGCCTGATGCTGCGCCTCGGAGTGGGGTTGGTGGTGGGCCTGGCGTGCGGCGCCCTGCTGGCCGAAGCCCTGAGGCGCCTGCCCTCCAGCTCCCGGGCCGGCCTGCGGCTGCAGCTCACTCTGGGGGTGTTGTTCCTGATGTACTCCTCCTGTGAGCACTGGTTGCCCGAATCGGGCCTGCCCGCTGCCGTGGCCGCCGGAGTGGTGGTGGGGCGCCGCCCCGATACCAATGCGGAGGAACTCGACGGACTGATTCGTCAGCTGGCCCAGTTGGCGATCACGATGCTGTTCCCGCTGCTGGCGGCCGATGTCAGCTGGGCGGAGCTGAGCCCGCTCGGCTGGGGCGGGGTGGCCTGCGTTCTGGCCCTGATGGTGGTGGTGCGTCCGGTGGCGATTGGCCTGGCCACCTGGGGCATGGGGTACACCCTGCCCCAGCGCACCCTGCTCAGCTGGCTGGCCCCACGGGGGATCGTCACCGCAGCCGTGGCCAGCCTGTTCGCGATTCGCCTCGAGGAGGCAGGGGTGGTTGGGGCCGGCCGACTGCAGGGGCTGGTGTTCCTCACCATCCTGATGACCGTCGGTCTGCAGGGACTCAGTGCCCGGCTGCTGGCCCAACGGCTGCAGCTGATCAGCCCCGTCGATTCCGAGGTCGGCTCCCCAGAGGCCGGTGATCCCCAGAGCGGCAACGCAGAAGCCGGCAAGGCCACCGCACAACCCTCAGCCTGAGGCCAGGGCCAGCTGATCGGGGCTCAGTTGATGGTCGTGCACCTCAGAGGCAGCGCTCGATGCGCTGAACGTCCTCGCCGTCGTGGTGCAGCAACAACCAGGTGCTGAGCAGGTCTGGGCCCTGCAGGCTGCCCAACAGGGCGGCCCGCAGACTTTTCATCAAGACCCCCTTCTTGACATCGGCCGCCTTGCAGGCGGCACCCAGCAGCTGCTGGGCCTGCTCCGCCTCCAGCGGGGCCTCGACGCCATGGCCGCGCAGCGCCTCCAGCAGGGCGGCAAGGGCTGCCTGGGCTGGGGCGGAACCGATCTGGTCGCGCGCGGCTTGATCCAGCTCCGGCCGCTCGAAGAAGGGCTTGGCCTGGTCCACACCATCGGCGAGCAAGGTGAGGGAGGAGCCGATCAGCTCGCAAAGCGACAGCTGCCAGGATTGACTCTGTGACGCTGCAATCTGTGCTGGCTTGATTGGATCTGACTCGATCGGGTCTGACGACTTGATCGGATCTATCTCGATCTGGGCAAATGGAATCCAGCCTTGCTCGGCCCAGAGCGGCAGGAGCTGCTCTCTCAGTTCGCTGGCGGGCAGAGCATGCAGGATCTGGCCGTTCAGCCAGTTCAGCTTGTCCCAGTCAAAGCGGGCGCCCGCTTTGTTGACGCGCTCGAAATCGAACACGGCGGCAGCTTCGCTGAGGGTGAACCGTTCCCCCATCCCTTCCGGCGGGGACCAGCCCAGCAGGGTCATGTAATTGGCAAGGGCGACAGCGTCATACCCCATGCCGCGGAAGTCGCTGATCGAGGTGACACCATCGCGCTTGGAGAGCTTGCGGCCCTCCTTGTTGAGGATCAGCGGCGTGTGGGCGAAGACCGGCTGGGGCAACCCCAGGGCGTCGTAGAGCAGCAGCTGCTTGGCCGTGTTGGCGATGTGGTCTTCGCCGCGGATCACGTGGGTGATCGCCATGGCGGCATCGTCCACCACCACCACCAGGTTGTAGAGCGGGTCCCCGATCCGATCGGCGGGGGCCCGGCGTGCCACCACCATGTCTCCGCCGAGGTCACTGCCGGCCCAGCGCATCGGACCGCGCACCAGATCCGTCCAGCTGATCGTGGCAGCGTCGTCGATGCGGAAGCGGATCACCGCCTGCCGGCCTTCGGCAATGAAGGCGGCTTCCTGCTCGGGGCTGAGATCCCGGTGGCGGTTGTCGTAGCGGGGGGCCTTGCTGGCCGCCGCCTGCTGCTCCCGCATCGCCGTCAGTTCGGCTTCGGTGGCGTAGCAGCGATAGGCGTGGCCGCTGGCCAGCAACTGCTCGATGGCCATCTGATGCTCCGCCAGGCGGGCGCTCTGGATCACCGGCTCCCCGTCCCAGTCCAGACCGAGCCAGGCCAGGCCTTCGAGGATGTTGTCGGTGTACTCCTGCCGGCTGCGCTCCTTGTCGGTGTCCTCGATCCGCAGCAGAAACTGGCCACCCTGGCGCCGGGCGAAGAGCCAGTTGAAAACTGCCGTTCGGGCTGTGCCGATGTGCAGCGTGCCGGTAGGACTGGGAGCCAGACGAACCCGTACCGTCACCTTCGGCGTTCTCCGGATGAATCAAAAACGGGACTGACGGGGCTCGAACCCGCAACTTCCGCCGTGACAGGGCGGTGCTCTAACCGATTGAACTACAGTCCCAGCCAGGCCAGAAGGCAGGCCAGAGGCAACCTACAACAGCAGCAATCTTTGGAAACGTCCGCTGGATCGAAGTCCTTTGGATTGAAACCGAAGATCAAATCTGAACGTGGTGGCCGAATCAGTGACGTTTCCGCCCTCCGACCAAATCAGTATCGGCGTTCAACCGTCCCTTCGTCAACCGATTGCAGCCCCGCAGGCCGGCACCCGAACCGGCCACGGACCAGACCTGACGGCAGCCATGTCGTGGCCTGGAAAGGCAGAGATCGGTTTCTCGTCGGAGACCGTCAGTACTGCAATGCAAAGCCACCAGGGCCAGGAGTCGGTGAAGACTCGGCCATGGCGGCAGAGCTGCGGATGGGAAGAGGATGACAACCTCAGCCGCAGAAACTTTGAGTCAGTGAAGGCGAATTGAGCCTGACAGTGATGTGTCAGGCTCAAACCAGGAGATTGCTACGAAAATCCTCAGCGCACTGCCAGTTGAGACAGCGCTCTACCATCTGCCAGTTGAGATGGAGATACGGCCTTCAAACTCAGACGCTGTCAGGGCCTGAAGCCTGCCGGCTCAATCAGGCGAACCTGATTACCGCGGGCCGTGAATTCACGACCCTGATCACTCTGGACAACCACACGGCCACCCGACTTGACACGGATCACACGAGCACGAACCCAGCCGAGGGCAGCAGATTCAAGCACCTTCACCACATCGCCGGGCTGTAGATCCAACTCCATGTTCTGGATGACGAAACGGCATGGGGGGACATCGAACGCGCCGTGGAGGACTTGAACCCCCGACATCAGGTTTTGGAGACCTGCGTTCTACCAACTGAACTAACGGCGCAAGGCGATGTCCCCGTTGAAACGAGGGCTGAACCTCAGCGATCGAAGCGCTGCTTCACACGGGTGGCCTTGCCCACCCGGTCTCGCAGATAGAAGAGCTTCGCACGGCGCACCTTACCGCGGCGCTCCACCTTGATCGAGGCGACCTGGGGGCTGTGGAGCATGAACACCCGCTCCACACCCACGCCCTGGAAGATCCGGCGCACGGTGATCGTGGAGTTGAGGCCACCGTGGCGCTTGGCGATCACAACCCCCTCGTAGGGCTGGACCCGCTCCTTGTTGCCCTCACGGATGCGGACGCCCACCTTGACAGTGTCGCCCACATAGATGTCGGGGAGATCGCTCTTGAGCTGCTCAGCCTCAAAGGCGCGGATCAGATCCTGGGGGCTGAGCCGGCCGGTGGTGGCTCCGGCCGCCGCAGCGGGGGTGGCCACGGCGCTGGTTTCCGCCACGTCGGCTGTCGCTTCAGCCTGGTTCTCTGCGGTCTCTGTCACTGCGGTCTCAGTCACGGGCTGGTCGGTGTTCGGGGGTGGTCCGGAGGTTGGGGATGGCGGAAGGTCCGTGGGGCACGTTCGCAGCCGAAACTGCGATTCCAAGGAATCGCAGTCCGGAGCCTGCGGTTCCAAGGGTGCCGTAACGGCAGCCATCCAGCTCCGCGACACCTGGCCAAACAAGGAGATTACCTTCTCACGGGTCGACCTCGGTCCTCAGCCCCCTGGAATCAGCCCTGAGCAACGCCCTGACGCAGCTTTTGCCATTGGCGCTGCAGGCGCTGGAAGGCCATGGCCGCACCGCTGAGCAGCATCGAGGCCAGCCCCAGGCCATTCAGCACCACGTAGACGGTTTCACCATGGGGACCGAACCAGTGGCGCAGCCATTCGCCCTCGTGCAGCACCATCAGCAGGTGGGCCCGATCCCGGTCCCAGCCGGCCCAGTCGCGCAGCACGCGGTAGGCCACCCCACTGCCAACCGTGAGCAGCAGCGGCGCCAGCACGACCGGGGCCAGGCTGCCGTGCCACTGGCGCAGACGCACCAGCAGGGAGGGGTGTGGGGCCACCGGGTTCCTTCCCGCCATCGTTCTCCACGGCAGTGACATCCCCGCCATTGATAACTTGCAATCACGCCTCGTGCATGGCCCGATGAATCTGTTCGCCGATCTGCTGGCCAGCACCACGGCCGCCGCCGCCGCCAATGGGGTCACCCAGACCGGGCCCCGGATTCAGAAGAGCCGCCGCGGCGTTGAGATCAAGTCGGCGCGCGAGGTGGAGACCATGCGCAAGGCCAGCCGCATCGTGGCCACGGTGCTGCGCGAGATCATCGAGCTGGTGAAACCAGGCATGACCACCGCCGATCTCGACCGCCATGCCGAGACCCGCATCCGCTCCATGGGGGCGGTGCCCAGCTTCATGGGCTACCACGGCTTTCCGGCCAGCATCTGCGCCAGCATCAACAACGAGGTGGTGCACGGCATCCCCAGCCCCAAGCGGGTGATCAAGGCCGGCGACCTGGTCAAGGTGGACACCGGTGCCTACTTCGACGGCTACCACGGCGACAGCTGCGTGACCATCTGCGTCGGCGAGGTAGTCAGTGAGGAAGCCCAGCGCCTGTCCCGCGTCGCCCAGGAATCGTTGATGCAGGGGCTGGCGCGCATCAAGGCCGGCAACACACTGCTGGACATCGCTGGCGCCGTGCAGGATCACGTCGAGGCGCACGGCTATGCGGTGGTGGAGGACTACACCGGCCATGGCGTGGGGCGCAACCTGCATGAGGAGCCTTCGGTGTTCAACTACCGCACCCGCGATCTGCCCAACATGAAGCTGCGGGCCGGCATGACCCTGGCGGTGGAGCCGATCCTCAATGCCGGCAGCAAGGATTGCCGCACCCTGCGCGACCGCTGGACGGTGGTGACCGTGGATGGCAGCCTCTCGGCCCAGTGGGAGCACACCATCGTGGTGACCAGCGACGGCTGCGAGATCCTCACCGACCGCGACTTCTGAACGGCGCTCAGGGCTGCGGAGCGTCCCAGGAGCGGCGGCTGCATAGCCTGAAATACAGCCAGCGGCTCAGAGCCGTCAACGGCATCAGCACATAGGTGAGCGGATTGGGCGTCACGATGATCAGCCCCAGATCCCAGTCCGCCTGGCGCAGGATCTCGCGGGCGACAAAGCCGCTGCTCATCAGCCCGATCGGATTGAGGGCTGAGCGGAACGGTCCGAGCACCAGGCGGCGCAGACGCAGCCCTGAGCCTGGCTGGCCGGCCAGATCCAGGGCCCGCAGGCTGAGCAGCTGCCCCAGCAGGCGCTTGCTGATCTCGTAAAGCGGGCTGAGGGCCGGCTGGATCTCCGCTTCCGAGGTGTTGAGCCACACCTCGGGGCGGTGTCGCCCCTGCCGATCAACCGCGCTGCGCCGCTCAGCCACCTGGGCAAACAGCTCCAGCAGGCGCCAGCTGCTCAGGGCATTGACCTCCAGGGAGGTGGCGACAGCGGCACTGTCGCGGGCACCGTAGAGATTCACGCCATGGTTGAGCACGAGCACATCCACGCTTTCCAGCACTGGGCCCAGCGCCTCCTCCTGCCCCACCTGCCAGCTGACCTGGCGCAGGGGAATCGCGTTACCGGCCGCGTCCAGAACCATCAACTCCGCGGTGCCATGGGTGAGGGCCAGCAGCTCGGCGCCACGGCAGTGCCAGGCCTGCAGCAGGGCCTGCCCGAGGGCGCCGCTGGCGCCGGTGATCGCCACCGTGGGGCGGCTGCGGGGCGGGTGATCGGCAGACGGGCCACTCATTGGGTCTGGCGCGGGGCAGGGGTTTCGCGCCAGCATGGTCCGCAGCACGTTCGGATCCCTTCGAGGCTGATGCCCACCCCCCTGCTGGACGCAGCCCTGCTGCCCCTGTTCGCCCCCTATTGCGGCGGACTCGGACGCCAGTCCCTGATGGAGGAGGCGCTGCGTCAGCTGGCCCTGGGGGAATTTCAGGGCAAGCGGCCTCTGCGCGGCGGCGGCACCCATGCCTTCGTGCTGCGCTGGCAGGCGGAGCCGGCCCCCCTGGAACCGGCCCGCTGCACGCTCAGCTTCACCGACAAGCTCAGGCCCGATGGACAGCCGATCTCCTACTCCTTCAACATCCCCACCCACCAGTTGCTGTCGTTGCTGATGGAGCGGGAGGGGGAGGTGCTGCCGGCCAGCTTCTGGCGCTGGCTGCTGATCGGGCAGGGAACGCCATCAGGAACCGCCTGAAGCACGATGACTAAATTGACCGCCAATCCTTCGGTCAGTGAGGCCATGTCATGCCCACCCCCCTGCTGATCGGCTCCTGCGAACCCTTCAGCGGCAAATCGGCCGTGGTGCTGGGGCTGGCCAGGCAGCTGCTGCAGCGGGGGGTGGCGATCCGCTTCGGCAAGCCCCTGGCCACCACCCCCGAGCCGGGGGCCACGGGGATCGATGCCGACGTGCGCTTCATCGCTGACACCCTGCACCTCGACGACGACCATCTGCTGCCCTCCCTGGCCGTGCTCGATCCGGACAACGCCCGCGACCGGCTGATGCGCGGCGATCTCTCCAGCGATCCGGCCCTGGAGCAGCTCCACCAGACCCTGATCGGATCCGGAGACGGCCTGGCCCTGCTGGAGGCCGCCGGCAGCCTCAGCGAAGGATTGCTCTATGGCCTCAGCCTGCCCCAGCTTGCGGAGGGGCTCGACGCGTCCGTGGTGCTGGTCCATCTCTGGACCGACAGCAGCAGTGTCGACCCCCTGCTGCAGGCCCGGCAACAGCTGGGTGAGCGCCTGGCCGGAGTGGTGCTCAACGCCGTGTCCCTGGAGGCGGTGGCACGGGTCCGCGAAGACGTGCAACCGGCCCTGGAGCGGCTGGGCATGCCGGTCTACGGGGTGATGCCGCGCAGCCCGCTGCTGCGCAGCGTCACCGTGGAGGAACTGGGCCGGCGCCTGGAAGCCGAGGTGCTCTGCTGCCGTGATCGCCTCGACCTGCTGGTCGAAACGCTCTCGATCGGTGCGATGAATGTGAATTCCGCCATGGAATTCTTCCGGCGGCGGCGCAACATGGCGGTGGTGACCGGGGCGGACCGCACCGACATCCAGCTGGCGGCGCTGGAGGCCAGCACCCAGTGCCTGATCCTGACCGGGGCCGGCGATCCCCTGCCGCAGCTGATCAACCGGGCCGAGGA
The DNA here is from genome assembly GCF_025128095.1 of Synechococcus sp. CS-1328. Lineage (GTDB taxonomy): Bacteria > Cyanobacteriota > Cyanobacteriia > PCC-6307 > Cyanobiaceae > CBW1002. Next base: position 44,699 of record NZ_JAHLYT010000068.1, read on the forward strand.
ACTGGAGGTGCCGCTGCTGAAGGTGGAACACGACACCCTCACCACCGTGGAGGTGATCGAGCGGGCCTTCGGGCATGTGCGGTTGCATGAGTCGGTCAAGGCCACCTACGCCGTGCGCCTCGTGGAGGAGCACTGCGATTTCAGCCAGCTGTTCGACCGACTGCAATGTCCAGCGGCGGTGTAGCCCGATCCCGGAACCCTCCGGATCGCTGCTAGTTTCACCCCAACCACTGTGGCGATTAGCACCTGGTGACCCGGTCCCTTGATCTGCCGGCCATGGACCGGATCGACACGCTGGCCCAGGAGCTGGCCATGCTCCAGGACCGCAGCAAGCGGCGCATCGCCATCCTCGGCAGCCGCCATCTGCCTGTGGTTTCGGTGCATCTGGTGGAGGTGGTGGCCCGCTCCCTGGCCCAGGAGGGCCACAACCTGATCACCTCCGGAGCCCAGGGGGTCAATGCTGCGGTGATCCGCAGCGTGCTGGAGGTGGATGCCTCCCGCCTCACGGTGCTGCTGCCCCAGAGCCTCGATCGTCAGCCGAGCGAATCCCGCGATCAACTGGATCGGGTGCTGCACCTGGTTGAGAAGCCTGAGCACGATGAGCTGCCCCTGCCGATGGCGAGCAGCCTCTGCAATCAGGACATCATCACCCGCTGCGATCAGCTGATCTGCTACGCCTTCCACGACAGCGAAACCCTGCTGGCCAGCTGCCGGGTCGCCGAGGACATGGGCAAGGTGGTGAGCCTGCTGTTCTTCGACTGAGGGGCCTGGACTGAGGGGCCTGCCGGATCAGCGCGGCAGGATCTGCAGCCGGTTGCCCTCCCGTCCCATCACGGTCACCTGTTGACCCGCCTCGAGGCGCCGCTCCGGCTCGAGGCTTTCGGCCGCCCAGCTCTGACCGTTCCAGCGCACCCGGCCCTGGCCCTGCCGGTCAAAGCCGGCGATCACCTCCGCCGTCTCCTGCGCCTGCTGGTGTGGCAACTCCCGCCCCCGCCGCTGGTGCGACCAGCGCCACAGGAGGGTGTAGCCAGCTCCGGCCAGGGCGGCAGCCAGCAGGCCCTGCACCACGGGCGCCAGGGGCACGAGGGCGGTGAGGATCGAAAGGAGCAGGGCCACCACGGCACCCACCAGCCAACCGTCGAAATCGGCACCGGCCAGCTCCAGCAGCAGCAGGCCGCCGGCAATGGCAAGCCAGATCAGAGAGGCCAAGGACGGGTTGTCGCTGCTCTCATCCTGCCTAGGTTGGGAGCTCTGTGGCACCGCCCCGATGGAAGCCTTGCTCTCCCTGCCCGCCATGGCCCTGCTGGCGGTCCTCGGGATCAGCAGCGTCAAGATCACCAGCGGCGGCCGCTCGATGCTGGTGGAACGCCTGGGCAAGTACGACCGCCAGCTCAAACCGGGGCTGTCCTTCGTGATGCCGATGGTGGAGAAGGTGGTGAGCCACGAATCGCTCAAGGAGCGGGTGCTGGACATCCCACCGCAGCAGTGCATCACCCGCGACAACGTCTCGATCGAGGTGGATGCGGTGGTGTACTGGCAGCTGCTGGAGCACGCCCGCGCTTACTACGGCGTCGACAACCTCCAGGCGGCCATGGTCAACCTGGTGCTGACCCAGATCCGTGCCGAGATGGGCAAGCTCGACCTCGATCAGACCTTCACCACCCGCCAGGAGGTGAACGAGGCGCTGCTCAAGGAACTCGACACCGCCACCGATCCCTGGGGCGTCAAGGTGACCAGGGTCGAGATGCGCGACATCGTGCCCTCCCAGGGGGTGCAGCAGGCGATGGAAAAACAGATGACCGCCGAGCGGGAAAAGCGGGCGGCGATCCTGCGCTCCGAGGGGGAGCGCGAAGCCCAGCTCAACGGCGCCAAGGGCCGCGCCGATGCCCTTGTGCTCGACGCTGAAGCGAAGAAGACGGCGCTGGTGATGGAGGCCGAAGCCCAGGCGAATCAGCAGAAGGTGCTGGCCGCGGCCCGGGCAGAAGCGGCCATGGAACTGGCCCGGGTGATCGAGACCCATCCCGCCGCAGCCGAAAGCCTGCGGCTGCTGCTGGCCAAGGACTGGATGGCCATGGGGCAGGAAATGGCCCGGGCCCAAGGCGGCTCGGTGTTGATGGTCGACCCCCAGAGCCCCGCCTCCCTGCTCGCCGCCCTCAAGGGTCTGCAAGACCACAAGACCTAAGCAGGGCACGGGGCCCCATCAGCCGGCCAGCACCCCCTGCAGACCGGCCAGATAGAGAAGCGCGGTGCAGAGCAGGCCGCTGATCCAGCAGAGGCTGCGCAGGGGCGGCAGATCGGCGAGGTAGGCCCCGATGTAGAGCAAACGGGCGGCCGGATGCAGCCAGGCCGCCAGGGCGATCCAGGGAACGGCCGCCTGCACCGACGGGGCGTGGATCAGGCAGAGCAGGCAGGCCGGCGCATGCAGGCCGAAGGCCTCAAAGCTGTTCTGATGGGCCCAGTGGGCCCGCTTCCCCCAGGCCGGCAAGCGCTCGAACATCGCCCGCGGCGCCGAGAGATCCGCCAGGCTGAAATCGGCCTGGCTGCGGCCAGCCCCGAGAGGAATCAGGCTGGCGATCACCACGGCACCTGCCAGCACCAGCGACCAGGCGAAGGCGGCTCCCGGCGCGGCAACCGACAGCGGAGGAAGCAGCAAGGCAAGCACGAAGGACGGCATCAGCAGCGGGGCCTGAACAACGACTGCCGTTCTACGCCGCGACTCCCTTCACCATCCAACCTGGCAACACCAGGCTCCCCTGACAGAGCAGATGCCCGCGACCCTCAGCGCGACTGCGGCGGACGAGTGGCCCGGGCCTCCCGCAGCAACTGGGAGGGCTTGACATGGAACCTTTGCTGGAAATCGACGCTGAACAGGCTGAGCGAGCGGTAGCCGCACTGGGTGGCGATCTGAGCCACCGAATCGCCAGGCGAAGGATTCTGCAGAAAACGGCGCGCCTGATCCAACCGCTGGTTGCGGATCCACTGGGTTGCCGTACATCCCAGCCGCTCCTTGAAGGCATATTGCAGAGCGCGCCTGGAGTAATGGCTATACGACTCCAACATCGTGAGGTTGAGCGGCTCGGCGAGGTTGTGTTTGATGTAGTCGATCATCTCATCAAATATATCGCGCCCCTGCAGATCCTTCTGGTGGAGTCGATCCAGGGGGCTGTCCTGAAGCAAGTCCGGCAGGATCATCGCCGCCATCAGCCGGTAGATCCGCTCATCCACCTGCAGGCGTTCAATCAACGCCGGACTGGCATCGACCAGCTGATTGACCAGGCTGATCTCCTGGCGAAGCAGGGCCTGAAGCGGTGGTCCGTCGCGATCGGCGGAGAGCCTCCTGCACTGACTCTGCTGAATCAGGTCCTTCCAGGCTGCTGGGCCGTGCTGCAGCCCTTTCATCACCATGGCCGTACTCAGGAGCCGCTCCGGCCGCAGATGAAACAGCAGGGTGCTCACCGCTGTGGTGTCGCAGGAATAGGAGGCGCCGTTGAGAATCAGGCAGTCATCCGCCTGACAGGTCCAGTCGTAGGACTCCTGGCGAATCCGTTGCTCCCCTCCATAGCCCAGCAGAACGGTGAGTCCATCGTGCTCTTGCGTTTGCAGATGACAGGCGGGAAGGATGGCAGCCACCAGCGCAACGCCACCGAACGACGACTCGAATCCGTAGTGCCACCACGGCACGGAAGTGGAGGCGGCTTCGAGCTGCCGCAGTGGAACCACCGTGCTGATCAACTCGGCACTGCGGTCGATGGTATCGATCAGCAGCAGCCTGTCCCGAAATGGATTAACAAGACCGGCAGCCTGGGGCTGCGGCTCGAATGGCTGCGGGATCGACGTGCCCACGCTAAGCGCTGGCCAGGGCAATTCCGCAGGCTGATCGGATGGCGGATCGGCGGATCACGAGTTGGTTCATCGATGCCACTGCCGCTTTCGACAGTTTGAAAACGCTAATGGATCGAGGCCACAGGAGACGCCGTCCGACGAACAACGACTTGCACATCACCAATGATTCTGCATGGTTCTGATAACCGCTGGCTCAGCGCCGCTGGCTCCTGGCTCCTGGCCTGTTTCGCCAGCCAATGCATCACCGATCCAGAGATCTAGGCTGACGACCAGCAGCGGCTCTCCCTCGCACATGGCGTGCTCCTTCCGTGGCGAGCCCTCGTCGATTCACACCAGGCCACCATGCTCTGCCGGGCATGGCTGCACTGAGGCAAGACTGGCGGTTCGGCAAGAATGAACACCTCCCAGGACATGACGATCACCCGGGTGGTGGGCATCGGGGCCTCGGCCGGGGGACTGGCGGCCTTGACGGATCTGGTCACCCAACTGAAAGCCGGCGGACGACAGGCCTACGTGGTGGCTCAGCACCTCGATCCCGACCATCACAGCCATCTGCTCGAGCTGCTGGCCCGGACCAGCCGACTGCCTGTGGTCATGGCTCGCGATGGGGCGCCACTGCAGCCCGATGTGCTCGCGATCGTGCCGCCCAACCACGACGTCACGGTCGTGGCGAACCGCCTGAGTCTTCAGGCACCGGCTCCTCGCTACGGTCCGGCCCCCAGCATCGACCTGCTGTTGGCCTCGATCGCCAGAGAATGGGGTGCCAACGGGGTGGCCGTGGTGCTGTCCGGCACTGGCAGCGATGGCGCCTTCGGGCTGCGCTCGGTCAAGGAAGCGGGCGGACTCACCCTGGCCCAGAACCCGGAGGAGGCGAAGTTCGGCGCCATGCCGCGGGCGGCCATCACCCTCGGCGGCGCTGTGCTGGTGCTGGAGGCGGGTGCGATCGGGCAGCATCTGGCCGGACTGAACAGCCTCACCGCTGCGGCAGCCGGAGAGGCCGCAGCACCTGGCTCCAGCCTGCCGGCCACCCCATTTGGCTTGTCCGCCGTGATCGAGCCCTTGATGCGTGCCACCGGTCTGGATGCGTCCCTCTACACGGAGTCGTCGTTGCGCCGCCGGGTGGAACGACGCATGGCGACCCATCAGCTCAGCGACCTGCAGACCTACCTGCCCCTGCTGGAGAGTGACCCTGAAGAGGCCCAGGCACTGGCCCAGACCCTGCTGGTTCCAGGCACCGCCTTCTTTCGCGATCCCCAAGCCTTTTCGGCCCTGAGACGGCTCCTGCTCGATGGCCTGTCCAGGCGCCAGGCACCGCACTCCCTGCGGGTCTGGATTCCGGGCTGCGCCAGCGGCGAAGAGGCCTACTCGATCGCCATGTTGATCAGTGAGCTTCTGGGCCATCCCCACGATCTGGCTGCCCAGCTAAAGATCTTCGCGACGGATCTGAGTGAGCAGAGTCTGTCGATTGCCCGCCGCGGGGTCTATCCAGACGCCGCAGTGGCTGGTATCCCAGCGGAGTTACGCCAGCGCTTCCTGATGGATCGGGGAGCCGAACACGTGATCTGCGAATCGCTGCGGACCTGCATGGTCTTCGCCCGTCACGATATGGGCAAGGACCCACCATTTCCGCGGCTCGATCTGATCGCCTGCCGCAACACGCTGATCGATTTCACCGCACCCGTTCAGGAACGGGTGCTGGCCCTGTTCTGCTTTGCCCTGGTGCCCGGAGGGCTGTTGTTCCTCGGCCATGCGGACGCCCTTGGTAGCCGCATCAGCGGTTTCCATGTGGCCGATGGGGAACAGAACCTGTACCGCCGCTCCGGCGACACGCTCGCGCGCCAGTCACTGCCGCCAGGTCCCGCCGGGGGCCGGCAGGCGCTGGCAGCGACGCCTGCCAGTTCGATCACCTTGCTGCGGGAGAGCATCCCCGAGCAGCACATGGCCCTGCTTGAGGTGCTGATCCGTACCTTCTGCCAGCCCAGCCTTGTCCTGGATGAACGGCATGATCTGGTGGAGGTGATCGGCGACATCACCCCCTACTGCCGCTTGCCGGAAGGGCGCCTCACGACGGCCGCCCAATCGTTTCTGCGGCCCGAACTGCGCAGCGAGGCCAGGGCCCTGTTCCTGCTTGCCCCCGCCGTCAACACCACCACACGCAGTGCCTCCGTGCATCTGGAAGACCTCGACCAGTGGGTGCGGCTGGAGCTTCGCAGCCTGCTGGTGGATGGGCGTTCCATCCGGCTGCTCAGCTTTGTGCCGCAGGGGGAGGAGGAGGCAAGCCTCACCACAACGGCGCCACCGGGAGAACGGGCTGCCGCCTTTGATCGTGAAATCCAGCGCCTCGAGCGTGAACTGCTAACCAGTCAGGAGACCCTGCAGCGTTCCTTGCTCGAACTGGAGCAGGCGAATGAAGATCTGGAGTCCTTTTCCGAGGAGCTGCAGGCCTCCTCCGAGGAGCTGCAGTCGTCCAACGAGGAGCTGGAGGCCTCCAATGAGGAGATGCAGGTCACCAACCAAGAACTGGCGACGCTGAACCAGACCCTGAGCTGCCGCACCGAACAGCTGGAGCGGCTCAACGCCGATCTGGAAAACATCCAGAGTTCGCTCAGCCAGGGCATGGTGATCGTCGATCGCCAACTCTGCGTCACCCGTTTCACCCCTCTGGCGGTGCGGGTCTTCGCCTTGATGGCCAGCGATCTCGGCAAGCCGTTGCTGCGCGTTCCAACCACCCTGCCGCTGCCGCAGCTGCCGGAGGCCCTGGAGGCGGTGCTGCAGGGGGAACCGCGGCGCAGCCTCGAGGCCAGCAGTGAAGACGTCTCCTACCTGGTTCAGGTGCTGCCCTACCAGGATCTGGAAGGCCGACGCCGCGGCGCCATCGTCACCCTCACCGATGTGTCCGAGCTGATGGAGATGAGCCGGGCGGCGGAGGCGGCCCTCAACGAGTTCTCCAGCCTCACCGATGCCCTCGATGCGGTGGTCTGGAAGTGGAATCAGGGAATGAGCGAGCTTCTGTACGTGAGCCAGCGCATCCACTCCCTGACGGGCTGGTCGCCCGCCGAACTCTGTGAACATCCGGAGCTGTTCGTCAAGGCGATCGTGCCGGACGATCGTGGCCGGGTGGAGGCAGCCCGGGACTGGACCCAGGGTCGCTGGACCGTGCGCTACCACCTCACCACCCGCTCGGGCCGGCCGCTCTGGGTCGTGGAAGCGGGCCGGGTCGTCAAGGACGGAGACGATCGTTTCGTGGTGGGCACCCTCACCGAGGTGGCGCCCGGCCTCGCCCTGGGGGAGCGGGCGGGGGCGTCCTAGCAAGGGCGGTCCATCCGCCAGCAGGATGGCCGCAGCCCAGTTGCTCCCCTTGCATCGATGAGCGACAGCGGCCTCTCCCGCCAGCTCGGCCTGCGCTCGATGACCCTGGCCGTGGTGACCAGCACGATTGGTTCGGGCTGGCTGTTCGCTCCGTTCTATGCCGCGCGTTTCGCCGGACCGGCCGCCTCGGCGCCTGGCTGCTGGGGGGTCTGCTGGCCTTTGCCCTGGCCGACGCACCTGTCTGAAACGGTCATTGATGGCGAGCTCACGGCCATGGATCTGGAGCTGGCTATGGAGCTCCTGGCCCAGGTGGCCCAGATCGGGAGGGCTCTGGGCTACGAATTCACCGCCGCCACACGCTCGGGGACCTGAGATGCAGGATGAGCAACAGAAAGAATGACAGATTGAGCTACGGATCTTCTTCTCGGAGGCCACGATGGCCAAGATCACGGCACCCAGGGGCCTCTTCCTTAGGGAGGGTCTGGATAACCCAAGAAAATGCTCGAGCTAAGGAGACTCTGGAAAACCCCGGTCACGGCCAGGGGAGTCACAGCGCTGCAAGGGCTTTCACGAATCAAGATCGTAAAGATCGTGGTTTTCCAGAGCTTCCCTAAGGCTTGAGACTCGTGTCCCTATCTAGAAGGCAGTTTCTCAACAGGTGGTTATCCAGAGTCTCTTTAGGCTCACCGATGCCGCTCTGGTCGATTCACCGCAAATAGCCAACACCTGAAGCGCAACAGCCAACCACTTGATCTACACGAAGATCCCCCCTGTATTCAGGGAACTACCCAGCATTGATCCCTGATTTATCGTGTGCCTGTATAAAGGCCTCTAAGTGCGCGCCATAGGCCTCGGGCCTCTCCAGCAGGGCATGGTGCGCCGCGCCAGGGATGACCACCAGGCGCTGCTTGGCGAGTTTCTGCCATCCCTCCATCGAACGATGGGTGACAAAGTCATGTTCGGCTGCCTGGGTGCCCTGAAGCTGTTGGGAGGTGATGGCCAGCCCAAAGGCGACTGGAACCGCCGCGAACTTGCAGCATCCACGACCGCAACCCTGGTGGCATGGCTGTCTGGTGAACCGCAGCCCTATCAGTGGCCACGCCTGTGGACCGGGGGATGGAAGGCTGATTCATGGTTGGCTTCAGTTCACCGTGGCTTGTCTGGAGACGTTGGCGACGGTGGGAACCCACGTCCGGTCAGGGGTTCTCGAACGTCCTGAGGACGTCCGCCTGCCATCCATCGGCGTCGAGGTTCGCTGATCTCTGCCGGAAGGGGAAGTCCGGCAGCCCCATGCAAAAGGTAGTCCCCTCACCTCGGGAGCCGACGGGCCCGTCGACGAGGTCGCGATGGCTACCTGAGCAGCCCGAATCACCCGGGCATCGGCAGGAGCACTGGTCAGGTTCAGCCGATTCACGCGTCGGTGGCGTGGATCCATGCAGGAGTGCCAAGAGGCATGAGCCGCGGCGTGAACGGCTGCCGGTCGCGGTGCTGTTTCTGAATCGACCGACTCCCTTGCAAGTCTTTGCCATGCCCACCACGCTCCCTGGCGCCGCTGACGCTTTCTACGCAGCGGGCAACCAGATGCTGGCGGGCGATTGCGCACCCTATGCGGAGATCTGGTCCGAGGGCGACGACATCAGCCACCTCGGCCCCACCGGTGATCTCTGCACGGGGCGGACAGCGGTGTTTGAACAGTTCGCCAAGGAGTCCGGCATGGGCTTCAAGGTCACCCTGGTGGCTGACAACCGTCGCTTCGTTGAAAGCGCTGAGATGGGCTACATGGTGGGCGTAGAACGGACCAATGGCATGACCAAGACCGGTGAGGAGATCCCGGTAGACATCCGCGCCACCACGATCTTCCGCAAAGAGGCCTGCGACTGGCGGGTGGTGTGGTGTGTGGTGCATCACCACACCGATCACTTTTAGGCACCGAAGCCGATCAGTGATTCAGCTCTGACGAGTGAAGCTCAACAGCTGGTCGGCCGTGTGCGGGGCGATCGGCAGCCCAGCAGGATCCAGCAGGCCCAACTGGGCCAGAAGTCCGGCTTGATCCCAGTAGATGTGCTCGTAGGCCACCTTGTCATCGCGCACGCCAACGATGACCACCAAGGCCATCTCCACCCGGCGGCCCGTGGGGGTCACCCCCGGCAGCAGGTGGCCGATGGGCTCGTTGTGGGTGAAGCGAATCACCAGTTCATCCACCAACCGCTCTCCATCCACCGTGCGCGAGATCGGGATGAACTCCACATCGGGCGGAAAGAACTGGCCGATCAGCCGGGTGGCATAGAACGTCCTTACGCCCTCGGCGCCCTGGCCACCGGTTCCCGAGCCCAGATTGAGGAGATGGGGGTCGTCCACCATCGTGGCCATGGTGGATTCGAGATCGCCGTTGATCTCTGCCTGCATGTGCACCTCAAACAGGGCGGCAGCTGGGGAGGCTTCAGCCGTCATGGGAGGCACATGGGTTTTGGCCACCCTAGGGAAGGTCGCGGTCGCTTTTCGCTTGATTGGATCCCTGAGTAGAGCCTCTCCTCTGCTCGGGCGGGGGGCCTGGCCTCCACAGGTGGCACGGGTCCGGGAAGCCGCTCGGCCATGGGGTCTGTGAGGTCTGGAGGATCGGCATCACCCTGTTCATCGGCGGCAGCCTGCAGGTGTGGTGTTGCGGGACTGGGATGCTGGGCTTGCACGTACACGTGGCCATAGACAGGCCTTGTCCTTGCTGCGGCTCTCGAGATCTGCCCCAGCTTTGGATCCACGCTCCCAGGGGTGCTGGGCGGTGCGGATCCAAAGCAGCTCTGCTCGGACCGTATGGAGACGATGCTGAGCGAACTTGTGTTGGCGCTCTTGTTGCTGGCCGTGGTGCTCCTCTCGGGCAGGGTCTGAGCCCCAACGGCTGGAACACACTGCTGGCCCGTTGAGCAGTAGCGAGATCGGGACCACGCAGGGATCTGTGGCCCGTATCCCCGTTACTGGAGACACGGACGTTCGTTCCTCTACGTCGTCGGAGGATGCTGGGAGACCGCATCTCCCCTGCTCAGCCCCCCTTAAACAGTCACAACCTCGGCTGGCAGCAGCAGGTCTTTCGCGTTGATCGAATCGAGTTGCTCCGCCCCCGTGAGGCCATGGGTCCAGATGTCGATTCGGCTGTGTGGGGGACAGCGAAACAGCCAGTCCTCGAACGGGAAGACCACCTTCTCCTGAAAGAAAGCCTCCGGACCGATACAACGCAGGATCACCATCTTATGGCTGGTGTTGCGATAGAGGCAGGTGCCCGTCGTCATGGTTTGCAGCAGTGACGATCACACTGCCGCTCAGGCTGCCCAATCGCGGTGACGAAGTGAACCTGTTTACCGATTGTCCCCAGGTGGGGGCAGGGCCAACGGACGATCAGGGCCAGGCGATGAAGCTGACCGGCTCGTACTTGGCGATCGTGATCCGCCAGGCCCTGATCGCCAGGCCCTCCAGGCTGCTGAGGAACGCCGCCGTCTCACCACCAGAGATCCAGTTCGCCTTGAGCAGGGGCAGCTGTTCGCTCATCACCTCCATCGGAAGTTCCACCAGCAGCAGGCTGGGCTCTCCAGCGGCCCGTTGCAGAGGGCCCTCCTCGCTGCGCTGCCAGAGGCGCAGCAGCAGTTCCAGCGCGAGGGTGCGTCCGTCATCGCCGGGATCGATGGCCTCGGCAGCGGCGGCTGACTGGGATTTACCGGTGAGCGGCAGCGCGCGCTTGCCCCCAAACTCCACCAGGGCCAGGGCAACGAGATAGGGAGCGTCGGCCATAGATTCCATCCTCCGAGGCCGCACCACCCTGCCACCCTGCAGGATCCACGGACTCCGACACGATGGTGCCCCCAGGATGAGTAGAAGTACCTGAATCACAGCAAACGTTGCCCAGCGATCGCCGGGTTGGGTGACCTGTCCTTGGAGCCGGCAGGGTTACATTCACCGGGCCAATTCGGGCCCCTGCTGGGGCTGTGTGCCATGGCCACCATCGGAGACCAGCTTCAGACCTATCGCTCCGCCCTCGCCGAGGCTCAGACCAAAGGTGAGCAGGCGATCGCCAGCAAAATCCAGCAGCAGATCAGGGAACTGGAGGAGTTCCAGCAACGCCACCCCGAGGAGGCCGAGGCTCCCTCTCCCTTCGAAGTGTTCTGCGATCTCAACCCCTCCGACGTCAACTGCCGCGTCTACGACGACTGAGCCGGGATGCGGACTGCATCGACGCTTCGTGGCTTGAGGCCTTCGTGGCTGAGGCCAATGTGCTTTGGCACGGTTCAGATCTGCCTGCACCGCTAACCCCTATCGCCCAGGGGCACAGGCTTTCCACTGTTCCCATTTGGGGGCATCCCTTCCAGGCTCGTTGCAGCAGATTCACTGGGATTCCGGCCCGGAAGGCCATAAACTCGAGCTGCGCCCCGGCGCAAGCACGAGGCTCCACACCCGCTACGCCTTCAGGCGACCCACTGCGACTGAGGATCGATTGCCCCCAAACGGGGGCTTCGCCCGACCGGGCGGTTGATCGAACCTACAGAGCGTCCGAAATGTTGCTGCCATGAGCCCGGCAAGCTTCACCACCTCCCTCACGATCGGCGAGCTGGAAGCCAGTTTTCCGCTGTACTGCAAGGCCCTGCGGATCCTGGTCCGGGAAGAGCAAACTATTGAGCAGATCAAGCGGAGTGTCTGCTGGCACCGCCTCGCGATTCTTCACCACTGCCTGCCCCGGCAATACAAGGATCCAAATCACCTCTACTTCCTTTTCAAGCGAGAGCTCAGCGCGTGATGCGTGTTCTGGCGATCATCCTCGGCGGCGGCGCCGGCACCCGTCTACAGCCCCACCCCCTCACCCGCGCCAAACCTGCGGTGCCGCTGGGCGGTCAAAACCGCCTGATCGACATCACGATCAGCAATTGCATCAACTCAGGGATTCTCAAGATCTACGCCCTCACCCAATTCAACAGTCAGTCGCTCAACCGCCACATCAGCCTCACCTACAACCTCTCCTCCGGTTTCAGCGGCGGCTTCGTGGAGGTACTGGCGGCCCAGCAGACCCCCGACAGCCCGAGCTGATTCAAGGGCACTGCCGATGCGGTACGCCCATACCGCGAGCTGTTTGAGGCCTGGGATGTGGATCAGGTACTGATCCTCTCGGGTGATCAGCTCTACCGGATGGATTACGCGGCCTTTGTGGCGGCGCATCGGGCCAGCGTTGCCGCGCTGACGGTGGCGGCATTGCCAGTGGACAGCTCGGTGGCAGAAGGCTTTGGCTTGATGCGCACCGATGCCACAGGGCGGATCCGGGAGTTTCGCGAGAAGCCCAAGGGTGAGGCCCTCGAGGCGATGCGAGTCGACACCCGGGCCCTGGGCCTTTCGGCCAGCGAAGCGGAGCTCCGCCCTTTTCTGGCCTCGATGGGCATCTATGTGTTCGAGCGGGATACTCTGTTCCAATTGCTCGCCAGCCACCCGCAAGCCACCGACTTCGGCCAGGACATCATTCCGGCCGCCCTGGCCATTGGCCAGCCGCTGCAGAGTTATCTGTTCGATGCGTACTGGGAAGACATCGGCAGCATCAACGCGTTTTATGACGCCAATCTGGCCCTGGCCGATGAGCAGCCCGCCTTCATCTTTTACGACGAGCAGGCCCCGATCTACACCCGTTCGCGCTATCTACCGCCCAGCCAGATCCGCGAGGCTCGGGTGCGCCGCTCCGTGCTCAGCGAGGGCTGCCTGCTCGATCGCTGTGTGATCGATCACTGCGTGCTGCGCCTGCTGGTGGAGGAGGGCGCCGTCCTTGAGGACACGCTGGTGATGGGGGCCGATAGTTATGAATCGGAGGCTGAGCGCGCTCTGGTGCGCTCGCGTGGTGGCGTGCCGCTCGAGATTGGGGCAGGCTCAGTGGTGAAGCGAGCGATTCTCGACAAAAATGTGCGCATGGGCACCAACGTGCAGGTGATCAACAAGGATCGGGTCCAGGAGGCTGACCGCAGTGAGCTGGGATTCACCATTCGCAGCGGAATTGTGGTGATCGAGAAGAACACAATGGTGGCCGATGGCACGGTCATTTAGTGGCCCGTACCCCCAAGCGATCTGCCTGTTCAGGGTGTAGAAGCTTCGACAATGTCGACCACGATGGCCCGCACCGGTTCGCTGGTTTCATTGCGCCACCAATGGGTGATTCCGGTGGTTTCGAAGGCCGCTTCCCCGGCCTGTCGCACCACTGGGCTCTAGGAGGGCCCCCGGCGATCCGTGAGGCGTCCCTCCAGCAGATACGCAACCCCGGGCCGGTTGTCATGGCGGTGCAGGGCGCTGAAATCTCCCCCCAGGGGCTGGCTGCCGAGGCTGCGCACCGCCGAGACCCCAGCGTTGCTGGTGGGGGCATCGACAAACTCAGCCGAATGGCCTGGCAGCCGCTCGGCCTCCGGCACCACGGCCAGGGGATGGGCCACAGCCGAAGCACCGCCGCCGATGGCTGTGATGGTCAGGGTGATGGCGGCCATCAGGGCCAGCGGAGACCTCGACGGGGCTGCAGGAGTCAGTGGCTTGGGCATGGCTGTCATCAGGCTGGGTGAAAGCTTGGGTCCTGGCCACCTTCACGCGCTGGAGCCAGCAGCATCTGCGGCGTTGAACCACTCAAACCGGATGAAGGGTGCTGGATCTAGAGCGTGCCGACCGCGGGCGAGCTGGCTCCTTTGGCGCAGTCCCAGCCCAGTGACCATTCCGTGGATGCCGGCAGGCACTTCCAGCAGGCGATCCGCCGCTGGGGCAACAGCCTGGCGGTGCGGCTCCCGGCCGATTGCCTGCGCCAGGCCGGACTGCGGGAAGGCGACCAGATCGAGATCGTCGTTGGTCCCGATGGCCGGTTGAGTCTGCAGCCCCTGCGCCAGCTGGATCGCTCGGATTGGGCCGCTGATCTGCGCAAGCTGCAGGCCACCATGCCCCTCACCCCATCGGTGATCGAGCGTGGTGGTGGCTCTGCTGACCCCGGAAGAGCGCAGTCCGCACGCCCTCGACTGGTTTGAGCAGTGCAGCGAGACCCTGATCAGCAGCGACTGGCTGATCACCGAGCCCCACAGCGTCCTTGGCATCAAGCAGCGCCACGATGGCCTCAGCCCTGGGCCTGCGGGCCCGTGATGCCCTGGGCCTGAGTCCGCCACTGGCATAGGTCGTCGATGAGCTGGCCGCCCGGGCTCAGGAGCTCGGCATGGACTACTGAGTTGAGATCAGCTCGTATCCCATGGCCCGATACCCACGCAACCGCCGCTCCCACATGCGTTGCGGCACGGGATGGCCGAGATCGAGCCAGTCGATGATGCGCACAGTGGTCTTGCCGCATTGCTCCCGGTGCAGGCGGCCGGCGTACTGCTGCAGAGTTCCCTTCCACGACACGGGCATCGCCAACAACAGGGTGTCGAGCGGAGGGTGGTCAAAGCCTTCACCCACAAGGCGCCCGGTGGCCAGCACGATGCGGGGCGCCTCCGGCGGCAAAGCCTCCAGCGCAGCCAGGGTGGCGCTGCGCTGGCGTGCGCTCAGCCGGCCATGCAGCAGAAACAGGTTCGGCACCTGCTCAGCCAGCGCAGCGGCGATCGCTGTGATGTGGTCCGTGCGCTCGCTGAGTAGCAGCAGCTTGCGTCCCGCTTCCCAGCAGGCGAGGGCCTCGGCCACAATCCGATCGGTGCGCCGTTGATCCTCCGCCAGCCGGTGCATCAGCTCCTGGATCGGCAGATCGGGTGGCAGCCCCTTGAGCTGATGGGTGCGGCTCACCAGCTCCAGGGTCTGGGGCGCCCCGGCGGGCCGCTCGGCGGTGTGGCGAATGGGTCCGCACTGCATGAACAGGATCGGCTGCAGACCATCGCCTCCACTGCCGCCTCCTGGTCACCGCGCAGCTGGCCGGTGAATGCCAGCTCCAGCGGTGAGCCCTTCTGTCGGTCATCCACCAGCTCCCAGCCGATCCCCTGCTCCTGCAGCAGGGTCTGCACCGGCTCCAGGCAGCCGCGCGGCAAGGCGATGTGCTGGGGGAAGTTCTCGGCGCAGCCGATCACCCGCGGCTTGTCCCACACCGACAGGCGCATCGCCTCGGCTTTGTAGAAAGCCGGGTTCGCAAAGGCGGCGAGGCGGATCAGGCGATTGAGCAGCGGCTGCGGCAACCCCGAGCGCTCCACATAGAGCCGATCGGCCAGGGTGAGGGTGATCGAGGCGGGCAGCGGTCCTCTGAGCTTGGGAATCGGAGGAGATGCCTTCCATGGGGTCGCCAGGTCCTCCTCGTCGATGAAGCGCAGGTCGAGAGGATGGACGCCGGTGGTGGCGGTCTGAATCACGGTCTGCAGCCCCGCCACCGAGCACCGCTGCAGAGACGCCAGATAGGCCCACTGATCGGGATAGGGCTGCAGGTCGTCATCCACGAACACGCTGCAGCCCCGTTGCCGGGGTTCCTTCTGCAGCGGCAGGGCGATCAGGTTGCCGAACCCGCCCTTGGGCATGGTGTCCTGGTTGGGGAAGAGCCGGTCGTAGGAGCTCAGCCCCAGCTGGCGTGTCGCGGAGCAGGTGTGGCTGATCAGGGCTGCCCCCAGCTGGCGAGCCTCCCGGGCCGGCACGGCCTCCTCGAAGAACACCCACACATGAGCACCCTCACCGGAGCGCGAGATCTCCAGCGCTGCCGGCACCGCCAGCTCCCGGCAGGAGCGCAGGAAGGCCCGGGCGTCGTCACGCCAGTCCTGCTCGTCAAAGTCGGCAGCCAGCAGCTGGCAGTGATCGTCCTCCAACAGGGGGTAGAGGCCAATGGTGTGGTCGCCGGCCAGATGGCCGTAGATCGCCGCATCCGTCAGCGGCAGCAGCTGCCGGTGATGGCAGTCGCGGCAGGCAATCCGCGGCTTCTCGCACACGCCCGGCTGCCATTCATTGGCGCACGCCGGCGCATAGCCCGATCGCCCGCTGCTGCTGCTCTGCCAGCGCAGGGCGTAGACATCGTCTCGGCCTTGAAAGAGATGCCGGAACAGCGCCACCTTCTCCTGTGCCGAAACGGGAGCAATGACAGGGGGCTGGACCGAAACCGGGACAGGTTCAGATGGGGCAGGTGCGCTGGAGCGCCAGTCGATGCCATGGGCCTCCAGCAGGGCCATCAGTCGGGCGTTTTCCTGGCGGAGTTGATCCAGCTCAGAGGGCCTTGAGTCGGCCATGGGGTGAGGACCTCAGCGCTGGTCGGCCTGGCGATAGACAGCATTGCGCTCCCGCTTGCCCACCGCCACGACAAGCACCAGCACCTCGTATTCCCGCACCTCGTAGATGAGGCGGAATCCAGCTGCTCGCAGCTTGATTTTGTAGCGGGTGGTGGATCCACGCAGTTTGCTGGCCGGGATCAGGGGCTCAATCAGCCGTTCGACCAGCTTGTTCTTGAACTGCTCCCGGATTCCCTTCGTCAGCTTCTGCCATTCCCGCAGGGCCTCCGGGTGAAAAGCCAGCTCAAAGGGCATCGAGGCTGACCCGCACCGGCTTCTGGCCGTCCGCCAGTCGGGCATCGGCGATGCGACCCAGCTCCAGGTCGTCCACAAGATCCATCAGCTCTTCGTAGGCCCTGGCCGGCACGCAGTAGAAGGCCGGCTCGTTGCGGTTGAGCACCGCGACGGCCATCCCCTCTCCGGCCGCCACGGTGGCCATGGGGTTCTTCTTGAGTTCCGAGATGCTCACGGTGGTCTCGGCCAGTACGCGGTGCGCCATCGGCAGATCAGACCGGTCAGGAGTCTCACTATAGGTCGCCAAACAGGTCACACATCAGGTCCGATCCCATCCGGTTCGACCCGAACGGATCACGCGGTCATGACTGACATCCAGCTTCGGTGGCAGATCACAGATCACGTGGGCACCTGGGCGTACCTGTGCCGGCAGGAGCAGGGCACGAGTTTCTCGCCTCTAGCTTCGTACTCACGCCGGAATGCTTTCCAGAGCCGGCGATTCATCAGGTACTGGACCACATAGTCACCACCCAGCCCGGGCTGAATAGTCGACACAGGCGTCGGGCTCGATGCCCTTCTGGAACTCCTCGCAAACCGGAGCCACGGCATCGCGGATCTGGTCGACCTGATAGCACAGCCAGGGGATAGGAAGCAGCACCTGGCGGCGCCTGCCCCCGTCGGCACCAGCGTCGATGTTCAGCCTCGCGTGACCCCGGTGATTCAGAACCGTCCAGCCGCTTCGGCAGCCCCGCTGAGACAGCGCCTGAGACACAACATCCCTGATCGACAGGTCCCAGTCGATGGCGGCCGGCATGTGAGATGTTGCGCCTCACAGGCAGGCACGGGCAAACAGGTGCTGGCGGACTCTGGTAGCCCGAAAACCAGTCGCAGCAAGCGACTTGAGCCGTAAACCTTAGTGAGAACAGGAAGCGGGCGGCGGGAATCGAACCCGCATCATCAGCTTGGAAGGCTGAGGTTTTACCACTAAACTACGCCCGCAGAAGTAGATCCGTTCCAGGCCTTACCCGTGGCCATTGGTTGGCCTGCTGGTGGCTTGGAGCTGATACCGGCACATCTGAGCTTCCGGTTGAACCGAATCGCTGTGTCCTGCGCTGGTATGCCGAGCCGAGGGTCGACCCCCGTTCGACTGCTGCATTATGGCCTGCGTGCCGTCCAGGGCCGAGTGCGCGATTCCAGCTCCCCACCCCACCAGTCGCGGCCTGCCGCTTCCACCTCCGGGGGGCGTCCGGTGAGCGACGCCAACGATCTGGTGGGCTGGCCCCGCCAACGCATGCTGATGGCCTACGGCATTGGCGATGCCGGCACAGGCATGGCCGCGTCGTTGATCGGCTTCTACCTGTTCATCTTCTACACCTCCGCAGCGGGCCTGCCGGCCTGGATGGCCGGGCTGGTGTTGATGCTGGCGCGGCTCTGGGATGCCATCAACGATCCCCTGGTGGGCTGGCTGAGCGACAAGACCAAATCGCGATCCGGTCCGCGCCTTCCCTGGATCCTCTGGAGCGCCGTGCCGCTCGGCATCGCGATGGCCCTGATGTGGTGGCTGCCACCGGGTGGACCTTGGCAGCGCTTTGCCATCTTCGTGGCGATCTCGGTGGTGGCCAACAGCCTTTACACCTGCGTCAACCTGCCCTACGCCGCCCTGGCAGCTGAGCTCACCGCCAATGTGACCCTGCGCACGCGGCTCAATACCCTGCGCTTCACCGGATCGATCATTGCCAGCCTGATCGGGCTCGTGCTGGGCGGCCTGCTGCTGGCCAACCATTCCGATCCCAACAGCTACTGGCGTGTGGGGATGATCTCCGGAGGCATCATCAGCCTCACAACCTTGCTCTGTGGCTGGGGGATCGCACCGGCGGCGCTGCATTGTCAGAAGCCCGCGTCGCGTCGCGGCACCACGCGTCGGTTGCTGCGCCGCGTGCGCCAGAACGGCCGTTTTCTGCGCGTGCTTGGCCTATACCTACTGCTCTGGTGTGCCCTGCAGCTGATGCAGACCGCCGCCCTGCTCTACCTGCCGGTGGTGATGGGTCTGCCGGAGGGCTGGAGCAACTGGATCCTGCTGCCCTTCATCGTCAGCTCCCTGATCGGTCTGTGGATCTGGAACGGGGTTTCCAACCGCTGGGGGCGGGTGAAGGCCCTGCAATGGGGCAGTGTCCTGTGGATCATCGGCTGCATGATGGCCATGCTGCTGCCGGCTCTTGATGCCGCCGTTCAGCCCACGGCCTCCGCATCCAACCTGCTTCGCCTGGCCCTGCTGGTGCTGGCGATCATCACCGCTGGGCTGGGCGCCGCCACGGCCTATCTGATTCCCTGGGCCCTGCTGCCCGATGCGATCGATGCCGATCCAGAGAAGCCCGCCGGGCAGTACAGCGCCTGGATGGTGCTGGCCCAGAAGATCTGCATCAGCCTGGCCCTGTTCTTCTTCGGCAATCTGATGAGCCTGAGCGGTTATGTGGCCGCCCGTGGCGTCGAGCAACCCGGCAGTGCCCTCACGGCCATCCGCCTCTGCATGGGCATCATCCCGGTGGTACTGATCGTGCTGGGGCTGGTGGTGATGCGCCGCTGGCCTGAGCGCGGTGCCCATCTGCTGGTGGCCGATGGCGGGGTTGGCCGATGAGGCTCCTGTCCAACCGTTGGCTTGCGCCCCGCTGGTTACGGCGTTTAGGAGCGAGCTGCATGATCGGCGGCCAGGCCCTGGCGGCGATCGCCCGCGGCCGGATCGGCTTCAACGATCTGCTGATGGAATTGCTGGAAGCCGGACCGGGCAGTTTCCTGATTGTGCTGATCACCGGCCTCGCGGCCGGCACCGTGTTCAACATCCAGGTGGCGGCCGAGCTGTCTCGCCAGGGTGCCGGAGCCACGGTGGGGGGCCTGCTGGCCCTGGGGATGTCGCGGGAGATCGCGCCGCTGCTCACCGCCATGCTGCTCACCGGCAAGGTGGCCACCGCCTTTGCGGCCCAGCTGGGCACCATGAAGGTGACCGAACAGATCGACGCAATCACGATGCTGCGCACCGATCCGGTCGAATACCTGGTGGTTCCAAGGGTGCTGGCCATGGTGCTGATGGCGCCGGTGCAGTGCCTGCTGTTCTTCGGGGTGGCGATCTGGTCCGGACAGGTAAGCAGCTCGCTGCTTTACAGCATTCCTCCCACGGTGTTCTGGAACTCCGTTCGCACCTGGATGGAGCCTGACGACCTGCCCTCGATGCTGGTCAAGGCGGTGGTGTTCGGCCTTCAGATCGCCGTGCTCTCCTGCGGCTGGGGTCTGACCACCAGCGGTGGGCCCAAGGAGGTGGGCACCAGCACCACCGGTGCGGTGGTGATGATCCTGGTGACCGTGGCGCTGATGGACGTGGTGCTCACCCAGGTGCTGTTCGGATAATGGCGTCAGCCCCCTTCTCAACTGAGCCACCGGTGACCGTCGATCCCGCCCGTAGCGGTCCTGATCCCGCCCTCGGCGCCGTGCTGGCCCCCCGCTTCTGGGTGGCCGCCGGCGTGGTGATCCTGGGCATCGCCCTGCTGACCTTGAAGCCCCTCTGGGGAGGAGCCCCGTGGCTCACGGCGACGGTAGTGCTGTTTGGCCTGGTGCTGGCCCTGCAGACGGCGCTGTTGCGGCTGCAGTTCGCCCATGCGGAGTTGCTGGTGTGGCGCGGTTCGACCTGCATCCGCCGCTTCCCCTATGCCGAGTGGATCAGCTGGCGCCTGTTCTGGCCTCCGGTCCCTGTGATCTTCTATTTCCGAGAGCAGAGCAGCATCCACCTGCTGCCGATGCTGTTCGAGGCCGAGGCCCTGGCTGAGCAGCTGCGCCGCCACCTGCCGCATCTGTCGCCAGAGTCCCCACCTGACAACGCCTGAACCGAGATCGCCACGTTCACGACTCCGCCTCCACTAGCACCGCTGCGCCTCCGCAGATTCCGCTTCCTGCCTCTGAACTCCTGGTCTGATGACTGACAGCCGCACGCTGCCCGATCCCCCCACCCCGCTGAACGGCACTCCTGTCTCTCCAGCGGAAGGCCCCGAAGCTGCTGAGCAGGATCAGACGCGTGAAGGGCTGGGCACCGTGGGGCCTACGGGGGGCCCAGAGCAACCTGTGGTAGGGGAGCCTGCGGCGTCGGTTGCCCAGGAACCTTCGGTACCGGAGCCCCTGGACGCAGCCCGGGACAGCCTGCTGACCCTGGCGCTCCAGGATCTGACCGAACGCCACAGCGGCCTGAAAGAGGAGATCCGGCAACTGGAGCGGCGGCGGGAGCAGATCCAGCGCGAGATCGGCAGCAGCTTCAGTGGCCAGTCGGATGCGATCGCCCGCCGGCTCAAGGGCTTTCAGGACTACCTGGTGGGGGCGCTGCAGGATCTGGTGGTGGCGGCCGAGCAGGTGGAGCTGGTGGCCCAGCCCCTGGTGGTGCAGCCCTCACCGCTCGATCAGGTGGCCGCCGCATCAGCAGCTGCGGAAGCACCCGCCGCCGCGCCTGTGGCAGCGGCGGGCCTGTTCAGCCAGGACGACGCCCTGATTCGCTCCCGTTTGGAGCGCTACAGCGGCCAGCCTGATTTCTACGCGGATCCCTGGACCCTGCGGCGCACCCTTGAGGCAGCGCAGGCCGCCCTGCTGGAGGACTGGTTCCTGAATCAGGGCGGCCGCGGCGCCCAGGCCAGCGCCGGCAGCCGCAGCCGCAATGCCTTGATCGCCGGTGCGGCGGTGTCGATCCTCGGGGAGCTGTATGGCGAACGCTTCCAGACCCTGGTGCTGGCAGGCCAACCTGAGCGACTGGGTGAATGGCGGCGGGGTCTGCAGGACTGCCTCGGCCTCGGGCGGGAAGACTTCGGACCGAACAGCGGCATCGTGCTGTTCGAGCGGGCCGATGCCCTGATCGAGCGGGCCGACCGGCTCGAGGAGCGGGGCGAGCTGCCCTTCATCGTGATCGATGCGGCTGAACGGGTGGTGGAGGTGCCGATCCTGCAGTTCCCCCTCTGGCTGGCCTTCGCCGCCGGTCCCGGTGAACTGGTCGATGACGAGCAGACCTACTAGGTCGTTGCCGCACTGAGCTGTTGCTGCGCTGCATGGCGACCGCGTTGCGTTGCGAGGGAGCTGGCTGCTGCGCTGAGCTAGAGGGCCCTCCGTTGCGGCAAGCTCGCAGCGGTCGTTTGCGGCGTCCCGCCCCATGCCCCTGCTGCTCCCCCTGATCATGCTGCTGGCCGGTTACCTGCTGGGGTCGCTCCCCTTCGGCTATCTGGCTGGTCGCTGGCTGCGCGGCATCGACCTGCGGCAGCACGGGTCCGGCTCCACCGGCGCCACCAACGTGCTGCGGGAGGTGGGCAAGGGCCCTGCCCTGGCGGTGTTTCTGCTGGATGTGGGCAAGGGCATCGCCGCCGTGGTGCTGGCACGGGCCGTGCTCGAGCCCCTGGGCGAACCGCTCGGCAGCGGCGCCTGGTTGATCGACAGCGGCGTGGTGGCGGCCGGTCTTGCGGCTCTGGCCGGGCACATCTGGCCGGTCTGGCTGGGCTGGAAAGGGGGCAAGGCCGTGGCCACCGGGCTGGGCATGCTGATCGGTCTGACCTGGCCGGTGGGTCTGGCCTGCTTCGGCATCTTCCTCACGGTGCTGACCATCAGCCGCATCGTCTCCCTCTCCAGCGTGGTGGCGGCCCTCTCCCTGCCCCTGCTGATGCTGGGCTGGTTTGCCGGCAACGGCATGGGCCTGCGGCTTCCCTACCTCGCCCTCGCCGTGATCACCACCCTGCTGGTGGTCTGGCGCCATCGCAGCAACATCCAGCGCTTGCTGGCCGGAACGGAGCCACGGCTGGGCCAGCCGCGCCCCTGAGGGCTTCTCAGAGCCCCTGAGACTCGCTCAGGCCAGCGCCCGACTGCGCTCGGCTGCGGCCACGACCGCCTCGATCAACGCCGATCGCGCCCCGGCCCGCTCCAGGACCCGCAGGCCGGCGATGGTGGTGCCGCCCGGACTGCTGACCATGTCCTTGAGCTGGCCCGGATGGAGCTCCTGCTCGTGCAGCAGGGCGGCGGTGCCGGCCAGGGTGCGGTGCGCCAGGTGATGGGCCAGCACCCGCGGCAAGCCTGCTGCCACAGCCCCATCGGCCATGGCCTCGGCGATCAGGGCCACAAAGGCTGGCCCCGAGGAGGTCAGCGCCAGGAAAGCATCGAGCTGGCTCTCGGGCAGCTCCATCACATCGCCCACCCGCTCGAACAGGTCCTGGACCAGCTGGCGTTGCTGCGGCGTGGCCTGGGGCGTGGATGCTCCAGATCCCCCACCCCAGGCCAGGCCGGTAAGACCCTGGCGGACCAGGCAGGGGGTGTTGGTAACGGCCCGCACGCAGACCCGCTGCGGAAACAGACGCTGTAGCCGTTCCAGGGTCACACCCGCCAACACGGAGATCAGCAGGCCTTGCCCAGCCGCACCGCCTGCGCCGGCCACACCGGCCGCTGCAGCGGCCGCCTGCTGCAGTTGCTGGGGCTTCACCGCCAGCAACACCACTGGCGCTGCCCAGGCCTCGGCGGGATCAGTGCTCACCGCCAGGCCGTGGAGTTGGCGGAGGCGCTCGGAGGAGGCGGCGCTGGCCACGGCCGCCCGCACGTCGGCGGGAGCCAGCTGGCCACTCTCGATCAGGGGAAACAGCAAGGCCTGGGCCATACGGCCCAGGCCGACCACGCCGAAGCGGGGGGATTCAGCGGAGCTCAAGCCGGAGGGTTGGGATCAGAGACCCATATCCTGCCGTCCCCAGGCGGGGCTGGGGGCGGCCTCACTCTCAGCGGCGTGATCACGGCTGCTCACCACCGTCGGCGACGACGACTCCTCCCCACCGGTGGTGGTGACGGTGACGCAGGACGGCGCGAACAGGAAGATGCTCTCCCCCACCCGTTCCTGGTGACCGTCGATGGCGAAGGTGCCGCCGGCCACGAAGTCGACGGCGCGCTGGGCCTGGTCCGGCTCCATCATCGTGAGGTTGAGGATCACGGTCTTGCGCTCGCGCAGCGCCTGGATGGCTCGGGGCATCTCATCGAAGCTGCGGGGCTCCATCAGGGTCACCTCCGCCGCCGAGGAGGAGAGGCCCGGCATGCCGATCACATTGGTGCCGCCAAAGGGATCCTCGGGGTTGAAATCGCTGGTCAGGGCCAGGGCGCTGCTGCTGCTGCCGATCGAACGGCTGGTGCTGCTGCTGGTACTGGAGTTGACGTCGCCGGCGTCATAGTCGAGGTCGTCGTCGTACTCGCCGTCGAGATAGTCATCGCCGGACACGACGGCACGCAGGCGGGAGAACAACGACACGGATGGAGCCTCTGTTGTGATGCTTGGCACCTGAATAGCGTCCCACGAGAACGGTTGCAAGCACTTCCCCTCAGGGGCGGTGCCCAAACAGGGTGCTGCCGAGCCTCAACCAGGTGCTTCCAGCGGCCACAGCCTCCCGCCAGTCGCCGCTCATCCCCATCGAGAGTTGCCCCAGATTCAGCTCTGCCGCCAGGTGCGCGCAGTCCTGGAACAGGGCCTGTCGTTCCGCGGCCTCCAGGCCCTGGGGGGCGATCGTCATCAACCCCAGCGGGCGCAGCGGCGCCAGGGCCCGCAGCTGCGGCCAGGCGGCCCGCAGCTCCTCCGGCTCGAAGCCGGTCTTGCTCGGATCGGGCCGCAGCTTCACCTGAAAGAACACCGCTGGGCTGAGGGCCTCCTCAGCGGCGATGCGAGCCAGGCGCTCGGCCAGGGCCAGGCTGTCGACCGAGTGGATCGTGCCGAACTGGCGCAGCACCCCACGGGCCTTGTTGGCCTGCAGCCGCCCGATGAAGTGCCAGTCGAGGGGCGACGCCAGCCCATCGAGATCGGCAAGCTCCTCCTGCTTGGTGATGGCCTCCTGCAGCCGACTTTCCCCAAAGCTGCGCTGGCCGGCGGCCACCGCCTCCCGGATCCGCTCGCTGGGCTGACCCTTGCTCACGGCCAGAACCTGGGTTGTTGCGGGCAGCTGTTGGCGTACCTCGGAGAGACGCTCGGCCAACCCTGCCGCTGCCATGACCGGTGAATTCAGATGAAGGTCTGGTCGAACAGCTGCCGCCAGCGGGCGTGCACTTCAGGTCCTTCCCGCCGGGAGCGGGCCAGGTTCTGCTCGGCGTAGTGGCGGGCATCCATCAGCGGGATCACCTCAAAGTTGGCGCCCCTGGGCTGCAGCGTCACCAGAAAGAAGATTCTCTGGGCGTAGAGGGTCGCATAGAGATCGCAGTTCTCACCAGTCGGGGCGACCCGGTAGAGCATCCCGAAGGTGGGATGGTTGAGATAACGCTCTGCGCTCACGTCGTCCGTTGGACTGGCGCCATTAAAGAGCACCGACCTGCCAGCGCAGCAGCAACAGGGCCACCAGAGCGATTCCGCCGAGCACCGTGGCACTGCCGAGCGAGGCCGGCGGCTGATGCAACCGGTCGGGCGCAAGCCAGTGGCCGCCCCGGGCCAGCAGGGCCTCGGCCCCCTGTTCCGCCCGCAGCAGCACATTGGCCAGCAGCCGTTCCCCCACCGCCAGCACCAGCGCCAGGCTTCCCTTCCAGCCGAGCTGCTTGAGGTTCACCGCCCGGGTGGAGATCGAGCGCAGCAGGTTCTGCAGCTCCTCCTGCACCAGCGGCAGGAAGCGGAGCGACAGCAGCAGGGTGAAACCGAGCCGGTCCACCGGCCAGCCCAGGGCAGCCAATGGCTTCAGGAACCAGCCGATCGCCCAGACCAGCGCCTCTGGGCTGGTGCTGAGCAGCAGCAGGTTGGCGCTGTGGATCAAGGTGAACAGCAGGGTGGCGCCGTTGAGGCCCAGCTCGGCCGAGCGACGGCTGATCACCAGCGGGCCCAGGGGAAGGGGCCCCAGCTGCACCGGACCCCAATGAACCAGCTCCCAGCTCTGGCCGGAGCGGCTGGGGGCGGGGCTGCCCGGTGGACCGGGCTCAAGACGCACTTCGTCCGGCGGGCGCTGCAGGGGCGCTGCAGGGGCCGATCCGGCCGGCAGCAGGGCGGACAGCACCCCCACGAACAGGGCCAGGGCGAGCAGCAGGGGCAGGCTGCGGCGCCACAGACGCCAGGGCAGGCCGCACACCGCCGTGATCAGCAGCAGCAGGGCCACCAGGGCCAGGCGCCAGATCGGGCCGGCCAGGATTGGCGTCACCAGGAAAGCCACGGTCCAGCCGAGCTTGAGGCGCGGATCCATCCGCTTCAGCCAGCTGCCGGCTCCGCTCTCCGCCTGGGAGTCGTCGTCGGCCACGTACTGGCCGATCGGCATCTGCCGCAGCCAGTCCACTCAGCGGCTGCGGCTCTGCTGGCGCGCCAGCTCCTTCTCGGCATCGCGCTGTTGCTTGCCGCGCCAGAACAGGCGGATCGGTGAGCCCTCGAAACCCAGCCCTTCCCGGATCTGCCGTTCCACATAGCGGCGGTAGGTTTCGCCGAACAGTTTGGGATCGTTCACGAACAGGGTGAAGCTGGGCGGACGGCTGGCCACCTGGGTGCCGTAATAGAGCCGCCCCTGGCGACCGCCGCGGCTGGTGGGGGGTGTGCGCCAGCTCAGGGCCTCCTGCAGCACCTCGTTCACCACCGAGGTGGTGACGCGGCGACGGTGCTGTTCCACCGCCAGCAGGGCCAGGGGGAAAATCGCTTCCACCCGCTGGCCGCTGAGGGCGGAGGTGAACAGCATCGGCGCCCAGTCGAGGAAATAGAGCTTGGCCCGGAGCTCCCGCTCCATCGCCGGCATGGTGTGGCTGTCCTTCTCGATCGCATCCCACTTGTTGACCACCACCACACAGGCGCGGCCGTCCTCCTCGATCCGGCCGGCCAGGCGCTGATCCTGTTCCGTCACCCCATCCTCAGCGTCGATCACCAGCACACAGACATCTGAGCGTTCGATCGCCTTGAAGCTGCGGTTGATCCCGAAGAATTCGGGGCCGTAGTTCACCGAACGGCGCCGGCGGATGCCGGCCGTATCAAGGATCTTCCAGGCCTTGCCTTCCCGTTCGATCGTGGTGTCGATCGTGTCTCGGGTGGTGCCGCGGATCGGACTGACGATCGCCCGGTTCTCACCGCAGATGGCATTGAGCAGGCTCGACTTGCCCACATTGGGCCGGCCGATGATCGCCAGCTGGACCGGTTCCTCCGTTTCCACCTCTTCTGTGGGAGGCAGGAAACCCACCACCCGATCGAGCAGATCGCCGGTGCCGGCCCCGTGGATCGCTGAGATCGGATACGGTTCGCCCAGGCCCAGACCCCAGAATTCGGCCGCCATCGACAGGCCGGCTTCCGGCGATTCGCACTTGTTCACCGCCAGCAGCACGGGCACCTTCTGGCCCCTGAGCCATTCGGCGATCGATTGATCGGCGGCGGTTGATCCCTGCTTACCGTCGACAATCACCACGGCAACGGCGGCCTCCGCCAGGGCGAGGTTGGCCTGTTCGCGGATTTCCGGCAGGAATTCGCTGTCGTCATCAAACACCAGGCCGCCGGTATCGACCACGCGGAAGGTGCGATCCCGCCAGAATCCTTCCTGGTAGGTGCGATCACGGGTCACGCCCGGTTCGTCGTGCACGATCGCCTCGCGGCTGCGGCACAGGCGGTTCACGAGGGTGGACTTGCCCACATTGGGTCGCCCGATGATGGCGACGACGGGTAGCGCCAAAGCGGCTTATCTCAACGACATTGCGTTTCCTGACACTACAGAGCGGCCGCGCGCCTGGCTGATCTGGCTAGGGAGGAGGTATCCCTCTCTGCCTTCCGCCTTCGGGCGGCGACGCCCCATGGTGGAGCTGATTGCCGCGATCGTGGTCGACCTCTCCGACCAGAAGCTCTACGCCTACGGCGCGGCAGAAACGCTGCTGCGTACGGTGCCTGTCAGCACCGGGCTGGCGTCGAGTCCGACCCCCACCGGTGAGGGGAAGGTCTACGGCAAGCATCGCAGCGTCACCATGCGCGGCAGCAGCTTTGTGGCGCCGAATGTGCCATGGGCCCTCTGTGTCACGCCGGATCAGGTGATCTGCCTGCACGGTGCGCCCTGGCAGGAGGCCGCCGGCCAGCGGTTCGGGGTGCCGCGCAGCCACGGCTGTGTTCGAGTGCCCAGCCCCCACGCCCGCTGGCTGTTCGAGCACACCCCCCTCGGCACGCCGGTGACGATCCGCCCCTGACCCGGCCCGGAATCGGCTGGTCCATGGATCCCCAGATCAGGAGATCGGCAGGTCGCCGGGGTGGCCCTGCACAGGGTCGATCGGCGGCTCCAACAGCAGCGGCAGCGGGCCGCTCGCTGCCAGCGGCTCGCCCCGTTCCGCCAGGTGGGCCAGCAGCCAGTTCACCGCCGTGGCCCGGCGGGTGCGACGGGGGTACAGGCCGCCGATGCGGTAACCGGCGAAGCCCAGCTGTTCTTTCAGCAGCTGCTTGTGGGGCGGCGCGACCGAGCGGGTGAGCCGCACACTGGCCGGCCGCTCGGCAATCAGTTCAGGCGCCTGGGGGAAGGCCTCGGCCCAATCCAGGGACGTGTCGGGGCCCGCCAGCCAGATCTGCGCCACAGGGCGGTAGCCCAGGCGCCACCAGACCAGCTCACAGACGAAGCGATCACTGGTGCGATCGTCCAGCACCACCTCCAGCAGGCTGCGGCTGAGGGGAAAGGGGTGGGCCGTGGGCTCCGGGTTGGGCAAGGTCTGCACCGCAAGGGCCTCGTTCTCGCTCAGGCTGCTCGAGCTGGAGTTTCTGTCAAAGGATTCTGATCCGACCGAGGCATCGCCTGGTTCTGCACCACCTCGGATGATGGCTGCAGCACCATCGCCACCACCATCGCCACCAACGTGACTGTCGCCCCCACGCCCCTGACCCTCGCGGGCCGCGGCTGCAGCCGTCAGTTGCGCTGCCGGGTGCTGCAATCCCCCCTGGCCGGTGTGAGCGATCGCATCTTCCGCTCTCTGGTGCGCCGCTGGGCTCCTGATGCGCTGCTGTTCACCGAGATGGTGAACGCCACCAGCCTGGAGCTGGGCCATGGCCTGGCCAAGGTGGAGGAACTGGCGGAGGAGCCGGGACCGATCGGGGTGCAGCTGTTTGATCACCGCCCGGCGGCGATGGCGGACGCGGCCCGGCGCGCTGAAGCGGCCGGCGCCTTTCTGATCGACATCAACATGGGCTGCCCGGTGCGCAAGATCGCCCGCAAGGGCGGCGGCAGTGGCCTGATCCGCGATCCGGATCTGGCGGCACGGATCGTGGAAAGCGTCGCGGCAGCGGTGCGGATTCCGGTCACGGTGAAGACGCGCCTGGGCTGGTGCGGCAGCAGCGCCGATCCGGTGGGGTTTGCCATCCAGCTCCAGAACGCCGGTGCCCAGCTGCTCACCCTGCATGGCCGCACCCGCGAACAGGGCTTCCGGGGCCAGGCCGACTGGATCGCGATCGGCCGGGTGAAGGCGGCGCTGCAGATTCCGGTGATTGCCAATGGCGACATCACCGGCCCGGAGGAGGCCCTGCGCTGCTTGGCGATCACCGGTGCCGACGGCGTGATGGTGGGACGGGGGACCATGGGCCATCCCTGGTTGGTGGGCCGCATCGATGCCGCCCTGACGGGACGCGCCCTGCCGCCCATCCCTGGCCCCGCCGAACGGCTGGCCCTGGCCGCGGAGCAGCTGCAGGCCCTGGTGGCGGCCCGCGGCGATCACGGGCTGCTGATCGCCCGCAAGCACATGAGCTGGACCTGCCAGGGCTTTGCAGGCGCGGCCCAGCTGCGCCATGCCCTGATGCGGGCCCCCACGCCGCCCGAGGCCCTGGCCCTGCTGACGCAAGCGGCCGCCTCGCTTCAGGGCAGCCCTGATCACGCCACCACCGATCAGGGCAGCACCTCCGGCCAGCTCTGCCGGATCAGCAGCAGCGAGAAGTAAGGAGCCGCGCCGGCCTCCACAACACGGGCCGATGCCACCTGCTGATCGGGCCAGCCCACCCGCTGCGCAAACAGGGCCTGGTCCAGCAGGCCCCGTTGCTCCAGCAGGGGCCGAACCCAGGCCCAGCGATGGCCCAGTTTCAGCAGGGCCAGCACTTCGGCGCCCGCGGCAGCGCGATCCAGCAGGGCCTCCAGAGCTTCTGGCGTCTCAGGAGTGGGGCGGATCAGCAGGCTCTCCTGCTGCAGCGCCAGGGGCCAGGCGCCGGCCGCCGCCGCGGCAGCCACGGCACTGACACCGGGAATCAGCTGCACCGGCAGGGCCGGATGGCGCTGGCGCAGGGCCAGCAGCACGTAGGAGCTGGAAGCGAAAAGCGACACATCCCCTTCGCAGAGCAGCACCACCGAGCCGCCCTGGCCGGCGGCCTCCAGCACGGCGGCCGCGAGGGTATCGGCCGCAGCGTGCCAGGCCTGCCGCAGCGGCGCCGCTTCGCTCACCATCGGGAACAGCAGCGGCAACTGCACCTGCTGAGGGGTGATCCAGGGGGCGGCAATCGCGGCGGCCATGCCGCTGGCGCCGAGGCGGGCCACCGGGTAAGCCACCACGATGGCGGCCCTGATGGCCTCCACGGCCGCCACCGTGAGCAGGCGTGGATCGCCCGGGCCCACCCCCACCAGGGTGAGAGCCGCTGGGGTGTCGGGCGGCAGGCTCGTCGGGGGGAACGCGGCCGGCAGCGGCATGGGCAGGAGGCGATCAGCGCCGATCTTTCTAGGCTGAAGCCACGTCGATCCCTGGACCTGATCCTTGAGTCAGCTGAGCCTCTACCCCAGCACCCCTGCCAAGGGAAGCCCCATGCCGGAGCTGGTGACCGGAGATGAGCGGATGATTCAGCGCGCCCTGGCGGAACGGGGCATCCGTTTCGAGCGCTGGCCTGCGGCCCAGGATCTGCCCGACCAGGCAGACGAGGCAGAGATTCTCAGCCGCTATGCCGCCGAGATCGCCCGGGTTCAGCAGGGAGGGGCTTACCCCACCGTGGATGCGATCCGCATCACCCCCGACCACCCCGATCGGGAGTCCCTGCGCCAGAAGTTTCTGCAGGAGCACACCCACAGCGAAGACGAGGTGCGCTTCTTCGTGGAAGGGCAGGGTCTGTTCTGCCTCCACCTCGGCGAGGAGGTCGTGCAGATCCTCTGCGAGCGCAACGACTGGATCGCCGTGCCGGCCGGCACGCCCCACTGGTTCGACATGGGGGCGGCTCCGTCGTTCTGCGCCCTGCGCTTCTTCAACAACCCGGAGGGCTGGGTGGCCCAGTTCACCGGTGACCCGATCGCCGACCGCTACCCCCGACTGGAGGAACTGGCCGTCTAGACGAACTGGCGGTCTAGCTATGCATCCGCGCTTCTGAGTGCAGGCGGGCCAGCAGATTCGCCTCCACCGCTGCCAGTTGCTCCAGCCGGGCGATCAGCTGCGGCCGCGGCCAACGCTGTTCGCACAGCATCCAGTAGAGCCCGAAGTGGCGGGCCTCACTGGCCAGCAGATCGCCGTAGAGCTCCCGCAGCTGGCGGTCGGGCGCGTGCTGGGCGAGCAGGGCCATGCGCTCGTGGCTGCGGGCCTCGATCAGACCGGCCACCAGAAAGCTGTCGAGCATGCGATCCGGTTCCTGGCGGCGGATCTCTTTCGACAGACCGGCCCCATAGGGGGGCGCTGCCAGGGGACGCAGGGGGATGCCGCGCTGGAGCAGCAGGGCCAGCACCCGATCAAAGTGCTGCAGCTCCTCCTGGGCCAGCGGGCTGAGGGCGGCGGCGAGGGCGGTATCGGAGGGGTAGCGGAACATCAGCTGCAGGGCCACGCCGGCAGCCTTGCGTTCGCAGTGGGCGTGATCGATCAGCACCAGATCGAGATCGGCCATGGCCTGCTGCAGCCACGCCTCGCTGCTCGGGGCGGCCAGCCATTTCACCCGGGCTGGCCGGGATGTCATCGCCTGGGACGTTCCCGTCATGGGCGGGCCGCGCGCAGGTGCTCCACCAGTCCGTCCAGGGCCAGCCGATAGCTGGTGGCCCCGAAGCCGCAGATCACCCCCACGGCCCGATCGGCCAGGTACGACTGATGCCGAAAGGGCTCGCGGGCATGGGTGTTGCTCAGATGCAGCTCCACGAAGGGAATGGCCACGGCCAGCAGGGCGTCGCGAATGGCGATCGAGGTGTGGGTGTAAGCCCCTGCATTGATCAGGATGCCGTCGGTGTCGCCGCGGGCCGCCTGGATCCGATCCACAAGGGCGCCTTCGTGGTTGCTCTGGAAACCATCGAGTTCCACCCCCAGACCGGCGGCTTGCTCCTGCAGAGCGGCATTGATCTGCTCGAGGCTGCGGCTGCCATACAGCCCCGGTTCGCGGCAGCCGAGCAGGTTGAGGTTCGGGCCGTGGAGCACCAGCAGTCGCACCGGGAGTTCCACCATCGGAAGAAGCTCGATCGTATCGAGGCCCGGCGGATTGGGCCGCTGGCGGTGCTGGGGGCGGCAGGCCGGCTGGTAAGTTCTTGGGGTGTGGTTCGGGTCGGTGCCCGAGTGGTTAATGGGGGCGGACTGTAAATCCGCTGGCTCTGCCTACGTTGGTTCAAATCCAACCCGGCCCATCCACCACACGCCCTTGTAGCTCAGCGGTAGAGCACTCCCTTGGTAAGGGAGAGGTCACGAGTTCAAGTCTCGTCAAGGGCTTTGATTTCATATCTACAGCATAATCTTGCCCACCGTAGATCGGTGTAGTTCAGGCCAGGCGAGCCGGTTTGTGGAACCTTGAAACAACGGGACAGAAGCGCAGAGCCCTGCAGCTGATGCCGCTCAGGCCACCTGGGAGTGGTGGCAGAGTTCGCCATAGAGGTGCTCAAGGCTGTCGATATTGGCGGCCAGGGTGTAACGCTCCATCGCCCGCACCCGGGCCCGGCGCCCCAGCTCCTGGGTCAACACGGGTTGGTCCCGCAACACCGGCAACAGGGTGCGCAGCTGGGTGGTGACGCCCTGGGTGCTGATCACGATGCCCGCTCCCTCCGCCAGCACCTCGCCATCGGCGCCAGCATCAGTGGCCACGCAGGCCGTGCCGCTGGCCATGGCCTCCAGCAAGGCCAGGGAAAGGCCTTCCACCAGGGAGGGCAACAGGAACACCTCCGCCAGCTGCTGCAGGGCAACCCGGCGCTCCAGACTGGGCTCGAAACCCCACCACACCACATCGGGTTCACTGCTGCTGCCCTGCAGGGCCGCCCGCACGGGACCATCCCCCACGATCACCAGCACGCAGCCGCGGGGACGCACGAGGCGCCAGGCCCGCAGCAGGGCCTCGACGTTCTTCTCGGTGGCCACCCGGCCCATGTAGAGAAAGACGCGGCGGCCGGCGAAGCGTTGTTGCAGAGCGGCCAGCTCCGGACTCGGAGACACCGAGGCCGGCCGCCAGGTGGCCATGTCGACGCCATTGGGAATCACGGCCAACCGTTCGCGCCGCACCCCCAGCCGGAGCAGCACCTCGGCCTGCAGCTCCGAGAACACGATCACCCGGTCGTAGCGGGCCAGCGAGGGGGCATACAGCTGATAGGTGAGCTGCTGCGTGCCTCCGGCCAGATTGCGCAGGCTGGCGTCGAAGGCGGGATGGAAGGTGGCCACCAGCGGCAGATCCAGCTGCTGGCAGAGGTCGGGCAGGAAGAAA
Source organism: Synechococcus sp. CS-1328 (assembly GCF_025128095.1). Lineage (GTDB taxonomy): Bacteria > Cyanobacteriota > Cyanobacteriia > PCC-6307 > Cyanobiaceae > CBW1002. The sequence continues at coordinate 77,849 of NZ_JAHLYT010000068.1, forward strand.
TCCAGCGGTGAGAGGGTGAGACTGGCGTGCACCACGTCGGGACGAAGGCGCTCCAGGGATTCCCGCAGGGCTCGCTGGGCCCCCAGCGAGGGGATGGTGTACACCTGCGACTTCATCAGATAGGGCAGAGCGACCTCCGGGTTCTCCTCTGCCAGGGTCACCGTCGGGTTGGTCTGGACCAGGGAAACGTTCCCCACCCCGCCTACCGCCCGCTCGCCTGACTGAAGCGAGGCGCTTGCCCTCCGCGCCCTCTCATTGGCCATGCGGTTGCGCGAAGCACTGCCGAACTCGGGCAGGCTCAGGCCCGTGGCCGGGGTGTCGAAGTGGATGAAGCTGATGCCGTGCCCCCGCTGCCGCAGGGCATAGGTGGTGGTGAGCCCGTAGGTGACGTTGCCGCAGAACGGTGATTTCTTGCCAAGCCAGGCAATATGCGCCAAGCACCACCTGCACCAGCAGAGGACGACGCTAGCAGCGTTGATCGGGCTGCCTCAGGGCTCAGCGACCGGATGGGCGTTCGCTCAGGCTCAGCGGCCTTCGGGGCGCCAGGGCTGCTCGATCACGGCGGCCAGCAGGGCGATGGCGGCCAGTCCCCACAGCACTGGCAGCAGGCCATAGCGACTCACCACCGTGCCTGCCAGGACCAGGGGCAGGCTCAGGGCGATGTTGATCAGGTTGTTCTGCAGACCGAACACCTTGCCCCGTTGCGCCTCGGGCGTGTCCTCCTGGATCGTGGTCTGGGCGGGGATCGCCAGCAGGGCCGCTCCCACCCCCAGCAGGCCGCAGAGCAGCAGGGTGAAGACCAGGCTGCCGCGCAACTGGCCCAGCAGCACCAGGCACCAGGCGATCGTGCCCAGGCCGGCGGAGGCCAGCACCCGCCGGTTGATGCCATGGCCCAGCTGGGCCATGGCCAGGGCCCCCACCGCCAGGCCCACACCGCTCATGGCCAGCAGAACTCCGAACCGGGTGGGGCCCAGCCCCTCCACCCCCGAGGCCAGGCTGATGGCCAGCACGTAGAGCGCGGCCAGCAAGCTGTAGAGCAGCACCAGGTGCACCATGGCGGTGCGCACGCTGGGTCGGGCCCGCAGCACCTGCAGGCCATCGCCGATTTCCTGCCACACCGTGGTCTGTCGATCGAGCTGGCGTTGCTCCTGCAGCTGGATGGTGCTGATCGCCACCGCCGCCAGGCCATAGCAAAGAGGCAGCAGCAGGAACTCCCCCCCCTGAATGCCGAACTGGGCCAGGCCGTTGCGCAGCAGTCGCAGGATCGGATCGCCGAGGGCAAAGCCCAGGATCGTGGCGGCCATGCTTGTGGCCTGATAGAGAGAATTGGCCGCCAGCAGCAGCGGGCCAGGCACCAGCAGCGGGATCACAGCCTGTTCCGCCGGCGCGAAGAACTGGGTCAGCACTGACTCCAGGAAGGTCATGCCCACCAATCCCCAGTAGCCCCAGCTCAGCCCGAACCAGACCGGCCCGGGGATCAGGCAGAGCGGCGCCAGCAGCACCAGGGCGGCCCGAAGGCCGTTGGAGGCCACCATCACGCCCCGTTTCGGCCAGCGATCCGCCCAGACGCCGGCCACGGTGCCCAGCACCATGGCCGGAATCGTGTTGGCCACGTAGATGCCTGTGGCCAGCAGGGTGATCACCTGGGCGCGGGTCTCCACGTCCATCCGCATCACCGCCGCGGCCTCCGCCAGCGCCGGATTGGTGCCGGGGGTGTCCGTGACCCAGTACTGGGCGATCAGGAACACCATCAACACGATGTAGAACTTGTCGGCCAGCTGCGAGAAGACCTGGCCGATCCACAGCCGCATGAAGCCAGGCAGGGCCAGCACGGCCTGTAATCCGGTGGCGCCGCCGCCAGCTCCTGGAATGTTGGGGGCGCTCACGCTGGCGCTGCGGGTCGTGTCATGCGGGTTCATGTTGCCCCAGGGCCGTCTGGCCCGTCCCGCCGCAGCAGGCGCCAGGCCCGCGGTCGGCGGCTGAGGTGTTCGTCGCACCAGATCTCCAGCAGCGCCAGCAGGTGCAGCCACACCGGCTCGGGTCCCAGCAGGCTTCCATCGCGGCGGCGGGGCAGCTGGGGCCGGGGCAGACGCTGCAGCAGGGCCACTTCCGAGGCATTGAGCACCACCCGGGCGCCCGGCAGCGCCCCCACCACCAATCCTTCACCCGGCAGCAGGCTGCAGCGCCACTCCCAGTTGCCCACGGGCGGTTGCAGGGCTGCACCGCTGCGGGCGCAGTGCTGCAGGGGCAGGCCATAGCCCCCCAGGGCCAGCAGATGGACACTGCCCTGCACCGCGATCGCCAGGGCTTCGGGATTGGGGGAGTGCTGCCGCACCACCTCTTCCAGACGACCCAGCTGCATCAGCAGGTCCCCCAGCAGTCCGGGCACCGGCAGGTGCTCAGGCACCAGCAGGGAGGCCAGCTCCAGCAGCGACTGGGCGGCGGCCAGGGTCTCGAGCCGTTCCCCCAGCAGGGTGTAGTTGTGCAGCACCTGCAGCTGCCGCACCCGCTGCAGCCCCCGGCCTCCGCTCACCTGCAGGGTCAGGTGGGCCAGGGGAACCGCGGCCGCCAGGCGACTGCGGGGCCGACGGGCCCCTGGCACAGCCAGCCGGCAGAGGCCCTCCTCCTCACTGATCAGGCTCAGCAGGCGATCGTGTTCGCCCAGGGGGCGGGCACTGAGGGCCAGACCTTCAAGACGGCGATCCGGCACGCTGCGCCTGCATCAGGGCCACGCCACGGCTCGTACCCAGGCGGGCGGCGCCGGCCTCCACCAGGGCCAGGGCCTGCTCGAGATCCGTGATACCGCCGGAGGCCTTCACTGCCGCCCGGCCGCGGGCCAGCTCCCGCAGCCGACCCACCTGGTCTGCCGTCACGGGCGGACCGAAGCCACTGCCGGTCTTGAGGAAGCGAGCACCGGCATCCAGACTCACCTCCACCAGCAGCTCCAGCGCCTCCGGCTCCAGACGGCCCACCTCGAGAATCACCTTGAGCGGCAGGCCCAGTTCAACGATCGCCGCCAGATCATCGTGCAGGCTGCCTGTGTCCCGGTCGATCAGGGCACCGAAATCGGGAACCACATCGAGCTCATCGGCCCCTCCGGCGGCCGCGGCTTCCGCCTCGGCTCGCTTGATGGCCGCTGGCACGGCACCGAAGGGAAACCCCACCACCGAGATCAACTTCACCGGCCCTCCGATCGGCAGGTGCTCGCGGGCCGTCGCCACCCAGCGCGAAGCCAGACAGACCCCGGCAAAGCCGAAATGGCGCGCTTCCTCACAGCAGCGCTGCACGCCAGCCCGGCCCTGCAGCGGGTCGAGCAGGGCATGGTCGATCAGGGGAGCAAGGTCGGGCTGCTCGCGCAGGCTGGAGCGATCGCGGGCCATGGCCATTACCACCGGTGGAACGACCGAGGGACGCCGGCCGTGGGTTCGCTCAGGTTGGGGGTGACTCAGCTCAGGGTCGATCAGGCGTCTCTGGGCTGAATCACTCCAAAGCCACCGTGGTTGCGCCGATAGACCACCTGAATCTGGCCATCGTCGGCATCGCGGAACACGTAGAAGTCGTGGTCGATCAGCTCCAGCTGATGCAGGGCGTCGTCCAGCTTCATCGGCGGCATGGCGAAGTACTTGCGCCGCACCGCGGGGGCGGGCAGCTCCGGTTCCCGACCTTCGGTGAGGGAGTGATCGACCGAGAGCTCTCCAACGATCTCTTCTGTGCCGGGGGTGGTGCTGGCCCTGTGACCGGAGCTGTGGTGGTGGTCGTGCTGCCGGTCCATGAACCGATGCAGCTGGCGGCTCAGCTTGCTGGCCACCAGATCGATGCTGGCGTAAAGGTTCTCGCTGCGCTCCTGGGCGCGGATCACCGTGCCGTTGGCATACATCGTCACCTCGGCGGTCTGCTGGGGGACGCGGGGGTTGCGGGCGACGGACAGATGCACGTCGGCCTCCTTCACCATGCCCTCAAAGTGGTTGATGGCGCGGGTCAGCTTGGCTTCGGTGTACTCCCGGATGGCCGGGGTGACATCAAGATTGCGGCCATGAATCAGCAGTTTCATGAGCTTGGACCGCCTCCGGTTTCTCGGCTTGCACCAACGCTACGAAAGCCAGTGCCCCGATTCCGGAACGACGCAATCCTTTTTGAAACCGCCGCTGCAACCGCCGCTGAAGCCTCCGCTGAAACTCGCGTTGAAACCGCCGATCCGGTGCCGTTTCTGAAGGCGTGGCAGTGGCAGCAGCAGCTCCAGAGCCGTCTGCTGCAGGATCCCGACGGACCCGATGCCGTGCTGCTGGTCCAGCATCCCCCCTGCTACACCCTCGGCCGCGGCGCCGATCCGACCTTCCTGCGGTTCGATCCGGCCGATCCGCCCCTGCCCACCTACCGCATCGATCGGGGCGGTGAGGTGACCCACCATGCGCCCGGCCAGCTGGTGCTCTATCCGGTGCTGAACCTGCAGCGCCACGGGGCCGATCTGCACCAGTACCTGCGGCGGCTGGAGGAGGTGGTGCTCAGGGTGCTGGCTCGCCTGGAGTTGCGGGGCGAACGGCTGGACGGTCTCACGGGGGTGTGGCTGGAAGGGCGCAAGGTGGCGGCGATCGGGGTGGGGGCGCGGCGCTGGATCAGCCAGCACGGCCTGGCCCTGAATGTGGACGGGCCCCTGGAGGGGTATGCCGCGATCGTGCCCTGTGGCCTGCACGATCGACCGGTGGGGCGCCTGTGCGACTGGATTCCCCAGCTCACGGCCGCAGAGGTGCAACCCCTGCTGATCGCGGCCTTCGCCGAGGTGTTCGATCTGCAGCTGCGGCCTCCCCTCCCGGCAGAAGCGCTGCAGGGGTGGTAATCGTGGGCGCCAACGCCCGTCGTTTCCGCCATGGCCGCGCCCGCCGAGATCCACTGGAGCGGCAGTGAACAAGACCGGCAGGCCCTGGAAGGCCGCACCGACTGGAGCCATCTGCGCGGCCTGGAGGAGCTCTGGCCGGCGCTCGACTCTTTGTATGGGGAGGCCCCGGCGCTGGAAGCCCCCCACGCCGCGCCGGCCGAAAGCCTGAGCTTTCGCCAGCTGCGCCGCGGCATCGAAACCGCGGCCGCTGGTTTTGCCGCCCTGGGGGTGCAACCCGGCGATGTGGTGGCGTTGTTTGCCGAGAACGGCCCCCGCTGGCTCCTGGCCGATCAGGGGCTGATGCGCGCCGGCGCCGCCGATGCGGTGCGCGGCAGCTCGGCGCCAGCCGAAGAATTGCGATACATCCTCGACGACTGCGGTGCCAAGGGATTGGTGGTGGAGTCGGCAGCGCTGCTGCAGAGCCTCGATCTCGGCCGTGAACGGCTGGCCAGGCTGCGCTTTGTGGTGCTGCTCTGCGGCAAAGGCTCCGGCAGCCAAGGTGCTGATGAGCAAGGGCACGGCGGTGCGGCCGGCGATGCGGCGCCACCCTGTCTCACCTGGGAGGAGTTTCTGGAGCGCGGAGCCCAGGCGCCGCCCCCAGCACCCCCGGCTGGGGGCGAACAGCGCCTCGCCACGCTGCTCTACACCTCCGGCACCACCGGCCAGCCCAAGGGGGTGCCGCTCAGCCATGCCAACCTGCTGCATCAGCTGCGCCACCTCGGGGTGGCGGTGGCCCCCAGCCCCGGCGATCGGGTGCTGAGTGTGCTGCCGATCTGGCATGCCTACGAGCGCAGCGCTGAATACTTCCTGCTCTCCTGCGGCTGCCGGCAGACCTACACAACCCTGCGCCATCTGCGCCAGGACCTGCAGGCGGTGCGGCCCCAGTACCTGATCAGCGTGCCGCGCCTCTGGGAGGCCCTGCTCTCCGGGTTTGAGGATGCCCTGGCCGCCATGCCCTCCTCCCGCCAGCGCCTGCTGAACCTGGCCCTGGCCAACGGCCGCCGCTTCTGCCTCTGCCGCCGTCAGGCGCTCGATCGCACCCTGGAACCGGAGCCGCCGCTGCGCCGTCTGAGCGCCGCCTTTGAGGTCGGGCTGCGCTGGCCCCTGCAGCGGCTGGCGGACACCCTGTTCTGGCCGAAGGTGCGCAAGCAGCTGGCCGGCGGACAGCTCCGCACCGCCATCAGTGGCGGTGGTGCCCTGGCTCTGCACGTGGATGGCTTCTTCGAGGTGATCGGAATCGAGCTGCTGGTGGGCTACGGCCTCACCGAGACCAGTCCGGTGCTCACCTGCCGCCGACCCTGGCTCAACCGCCGCGGCAGCTCCGGCCAGCCCCTGCCTGGAACGGCCCTGCGAATCGTCGATCCCGAGAGCGGCGCCCTGCTGCGCCTTGGCGAACGCGGCCGGGTGCTGGCCCGCGGCCCCCAGGTGATGGGCGGCTACTTCGGCAAACCGGACGCCACCGCCCAGGTGCTCGATGCCGAGGGCTGGTTCGATACCGGCGATCTGGGGCGGTTGCTGGCCGATGGCTGCCTGGTGCTCACCGGCCGCGCCAAGGACACGATCGTGCTCAGCAGCGGCGAGAACATCGAACCCGGCCCCCTCGAGGAGGCCCTGGTGGAAAGCGCCCTGGTGGAGCAGGTGATGCTGGTGGGCCAGGACCGGCGCCAGCTCGGCGCCCTGGTGGTTCCGCGGCGGGAAGCCCTGGCCGCCTTTGCCGTGGCGGCGGGACTGCCCCCGCTCAACCTGGAGGCCGAGACCCCACTGGAACCGGTCGATCCAGCCCTGCTGCGGACGCTCAAGAGTGAGTTCAATCGTGTTCTGGCGGCGCGGCCAGGCTCAAGGCCGGATGAGCGCCTGGCGGGGGTGGCGCTGGTGGACCCCTTCACGCTCGAGAACGGCCTGCTCACCCAGACCCTCAAGCAACGGCGCGACCGCATCGCGGCCCGGGATGGCGCCGCAATCGAGGCGATTTACGCAGGCTGACGACCGCAGCTGACGTTGCGAGCCCAGCGGCTCAGCCAGCGGCCCAGCGGTGCGGCGAACCGGCGTTGACCTCGGATGCGGTGGCTGAGAGGGTGGATGCTGCTTTTGTTTGTCCATGGCCAACGGCCCCAGCCTCTCGATCAAGCGCACGATCACGGTGCGCGCCGTGGTCACGCCCCGCTGGAAGGAGGACGCCGAGCGCGAGCTCAGCAACGCCGTGCAGATGAGCGATCAGCAACTGGCCCAGCTGGAGCAGGAAGGCCAGCAGCTGATCGACGAGATCCGCCGCCAGAGCCTCAATCCCCTCGATCCCCGCGTCCAGGAGCAGGTGGGCTCGGTGCAGCAGCAGGTGGGGCAGAAGCGGGCGGAACTGGAAGAACAGAAACGGCAGGTGCTGGAGCAGCAGCGCCAGGTGCGTGAACTGGAGATGGAGCAGATCGTCGAGCAGGGCCAGCTCGAAAGCTTCTGTGACGTACAGGTGGGCGACAACCTGGTGGAGCGTCTGCAGGCCTCCGTGCTGGTGCGCGATGGCGTGATCGAGGCCATCGAAGGCGTCTGAACTGCTGGCTCGCCGCGCGACTCGTAAAATCCGCGAAACGCGCGGCGGACTTTGGCCACCCACGAAATCTTCATGCCTGCCCTCAGCTCCACCATGACGGAGGGCAAGATCGTGGAGTGGCTCAAGAAACCCGGTGATCGGGTCGAACGGGGCGAGTCGGTGCTCGTGGTCGAGTCCGACAAAGCGGACATGGACGTGGAATCCTTCAACGAAGGCTTCCTCGCCGCCGTGCTGATGCCCGCTGGCGGCACAGCGCCGGTGGGCGAGACCATCGGCCTGATCGTGGAATCGGAAGCGGAGATCGCCGAGGCGGCAGCGAAGGCACCTGCAGCTCCCGCTGCGGCGGCTGCTCCTGCAGCAGCTGCCCCTGCAGCGCCGGCGCCGGCCGCGCCCGCCCCTGCCGCTGTAGCCAAAGCGCCCACCGCACCTGTGGCAGCTCCGGTGGCTGCCGCGACGGTTTCCCAGCTGGCCTCCTCCTCCGCGGCGGCCGCCGATGGCCGCGTCGTGGCCAGCCCCCGCGCCCGAAAACTGGCCGGTCAGCTGGGTGTGGCGCTCGAGGGCCTGCGCGGCAGCGGTCCCCATGGCCGCATTCAGGCCGACGACGTGCTGGCCGCGACCGGCCAGCCGGTCAGTCTTCCCCGGGTCGCCGAGGGCTCGGCCGCTGCGGTGAGCGCCGCCCCGGCAGGTGCTGCCGCTGGCAATGGGGCTGCCGTCCGGCCCGCTGCAGCCCCCGCTCCGGCAGGGCAGGCCTTTGGCCGCCCCGGTGAGAGCGTGGCCTTCAACACCCTCCAGCAGGCGGTGAACCGCAACATGCTGGCCAGCCTGGAGGTGCCCTGTTTCCGGGTGGGCTACACCATCACCACCGACAAGCTCGATGCCTTCTACAAGCAGGTGAAGAGCAAGGGCGTCACCATGACCGCCCTGCTGGCCAAGGCCGTGGGGGTCGTGCTGGCCCGCCATCCCCAGGTGAATGCCGCCACCACCGAGGCCGGCATGACCTACCCCGGCGCCGTGAATGTGGCCGTGGCCGTGGCCATGGAAGACGGCGGCCTGATCACACCGGTGCTGGCCTCCGCCGACAAGACCGACATCTATTCCCTGGCCCGCAACTGGGCCGATCTGGTGGCCCGCTCCCGCACCAAGCAGCTCAAGCCGGAGGAATACAGCACCGGCACCTTCACCCTCTCCAACCTGGGCATGTTCGGGGTGGATCGCTTCGACGCGATCCTTCCCCCCGGCACCGGCGCCATTCTGGCCGTGGCCGCGTCGCGCCCCACCGTGGTGGCCGGCAAGGATGGCTCGATCAGTGTGAAGAAACAGATGCAGGTGAACCTCACCTGTGATCACCGCACCATCTATGGCGCCCACGCCGCCGCCTTCCTCAAGGACCTGGCCCAGCTGATCGAAACCAACCCCGAAAGCCTGGCCTTCTGAGCGATGGGTCCATGGAGCTGATCCAGCGGCTGTTCGGCAAGCCATTGCCGCGCAGCGAGGCGGAAGCCGAACGGCTTCCCAGCTACGAAGCCCTGCCGATCCTGTCGTCCGATGCCCTCTCCTCAGTGGCCTATGCCACCGAGGCCGCTCTGGGGGTTCTGATCCTGGCCGGCAGCCGCGCCCTGGAGCTGTCGCTGCCGATCACGCTGGCGATCATCGCGCTGATCGCCGTGGTGGTCTTCTCCTTCCGCCAGACGATCGAGGCCTACCCCCAGGGTGGCGGCTCCTACGTGGTGGCCCGCGAGAACCTCGGCACCGCTGCCAGCCTGGTGGCCGCCGCCTCGCTGCTGGTGGATTACACCCTCACGGCGGCGGTGAGCCTGATGGCGGGAACCCAGGCGCTCTCCTCACTGCTGCCGGGCCTGCTGCGCCACGAGGTGGCCTTCGCCTTGCTGCTGTTGCTGCTGGTGGGCTGGGCGAACCTGCGCGGTGTCCGCGAGGCGGGCCAGGCCTTCGCGCTCCCCACCTACGCGTTTGTGCTGATGGTGGCGCTTCTGGCCCTCGGCGGACTTCAGGACCTGGTGTTCCACCATGGCTTCCAGCCCGATCCCCCCCCGCTGATTCGGGCGGTGGAGCCGCTTGGGCTGTTTCTGATCCTGCGGGCCTTCAGTTCCGGTTGTTCCGCCATGACCGGCATCGAGGCGATCGCCAACGGGGTGAAGCTGTTCCGCCAGCCGGCGGCGACCAGGGCGCGGACCACGATGCTGGTGATGGGGCTGATGCTCGCCGCGATGTTTTTCTGTGTGAGCGGCCTCGGCTTCCTCTACGGCGTGGCACCCGATCCGAATCGCACCGTGCTGGCCCAGATCGGCCTGCGGGTGTTCGGTGCCGGCAGTCCGCTGCTCTGGGCTCTGCAGATCACCACCCTGCTGATCCTGGTGCTGGCGGCCAACACCGCCTTCGCCGGCTTCCCACGCCTGGCCGCGATGCTCGCCCAGGACCGCTTCCTGCCGCGTCAGATGGGCTGGCTGGGAGATCGGCTGGTGTTCCAGAACGGCATTACCACCCTGGTGCTGGCCACCGCCGTGATCATCGTGGTCTGCCGGGGTGACACCACCGTGGCAGTGAACCTCTATGCCCTGGGGGTGTTCATGGCCTTCACCTTGTCCCAGACGGGCATGGTGGTGCTGTGGTGGCGCCAGCGCGGCCCGGGCTGGCACGGCCGGCTGCTGATGAATGCCCTGGGGGCCGTCACCACCTGCGTGGTGCTGGTGGTGATCGTGCTGAGCAAGTTCAGCGAAGGGGCCTGGACGGTGGTGATCGCCATCCCGCTGCTGGTGGCGCTGCTGGCCCGCATCCGGCGGCGCTACAGGCGGGTGACGGCTGAAATCGCTGTACAGCCCGATCAGATCCAGCCGGTGCGGCTGCCGCTACGCCATGAACCGATCGGCAACCGCAGCATCGTCTGGATCGCCGGCTTCAGCCGCCCCAGCCTCGATGCCCTGCACTACGCCGCCCGGGTCTCCGATCAGGTGGTGGCGGTGTGGGTGCTCTCGGAAGAGGATGATCCAGCCGCCATTCAGGCCGACTGGCTGCGTCTGGTGGGGGACGAACCCCAGCTGGAACTGCGGCTGCTGGACAGCCCCTTTGCCTCCCTGATCCAACCCTTTGTGGCCGTGGTGGAAGCCGAGGAGAACCGCTACCCCGCCTCCACCCTCACGATCGTGATGCCGATGGCGATTCCCCGCTACCGCATCGACAGCCTGCTGCTCAACCAGCGCGCCATCAACATGCGCCAGGCACTGGATGCCCAGCACAACCGGGTCTTCACCGTGGTGCGCTATTACTTGCCGGCCTGATTCCCGATCGGCGGTTGCAGCCCCTCTCCTCCCATTCTGCGGTGTCCTCCCTGGGAGATCAGGAGGATCGTGCCTTGTCCAGCTATGGGTTCGAGCTGCCGCCCGAGCGGATCGCCCAGCGCCCCGTGGAGCCTCGCCATGCGGCCCGCCTGCTGGCGGTGGAAGCCGATGCGGGCTGCCGCCACCGCACGGTCTGGGATCTGCAGGAGGAGCTGCGGCCCGGTGATCTGCTGGTGGTGAACGACACCCGTGTGCTGCGGGCACGGCTGCAGGCCCGCCGTGCCGGCAGCGGTGGCGCCGTGGAACTGCTGGTGCTCGAACCCCGGGAGGAGGCCCGCTGGCTCTGCCTGGCCCGGCCGGCCAAGCGCCTGCGCCCCGGTGACCAGCTGGAGCTGCTGGCCGAGGGGCAGCCTCCCCTGAGCGTGGAGGTGCTGGAGAGCGATCCCGACACCGGTGGCCGGATCGTTCAGTTTCCGCCGGAGTGCACCGATGCCGCCGGCCTCGAACCGCTGCTGCTGGCCTATGGCGCGATCCCACTGCCGCCCTACATCCACGAACACGACACCAGCGATAACGAGCGCTACCAGACCCGCTATGCCTCCCGCCCGGGTGCGGTGGCCGCCCCCACAGCTGGGCTGCACCTCAGCGATGAGCTGCTCGCCGCGATCCGGGCCCGCGGGGTGGAGATCGCCACCACCACCCTGCACGTGGGTCTGGGTACCTTCCGGCCGGTGGAAACCGAAGACCTGCGCGGCCTCGAACTCCACAGCGAGTGGGTGGAGGTGAACGAGGCCCTGGTGGCGGCCGTGCAGGCCTGCCGCGCCCGGGACGGGCGGGTGATCGCCATCGGCACCACCAGCGTGCGCAGCCTCGAGGGGGTGGCGGTCCTGCACGGCGGCGTTCTGAAGCCCCACACGGGGCCGGTGAACCTGGTGATCCAGCCCGGCTTCCGCTTCGCGGTGGTGCAGGGCCTGCTCACCAACTTCCACCTGCCGAAGAGCTCGCTGCTGCTGCTGGTGAGTGCCCTGATCGGCCGGCGGCGCCTGCTCGATCTCTACGCCGAGGCGATCGAGCGGGAGTATCGCTTCTTCTCCTATGGCGATGCCATGTGGATCGCGCCGGAGGCGGTGCTGGGGCAGTCGCGGCCGCTCAGGTGATCCAGCCGGCGTCAAAGGCATTGATGCCCTCCAGCCGGATGCGCAGATCGGCCCGTCCATCCCCATCGGCATCGCCCTTCAGTACGCCGCCGACGAAGCGCAGTTCCTCTCCACTGCCTGTGAACCGTTCCACCCCGATGAACGTCCAGCCCGGATTTGCAAAGGGGTCGGTGCCATCGAGTATGGCGGTGAGCCCCAGCCGATCGCCTTCGGCGCCGTTGAAATCGGTGATCACATCCCGCCAGGAGGCACGCACATCCTGCAGCTCGTAGGCAAAGAAGTCGGCACCGCGGCCGCCGGTGAGGGTGTCTGATCCCCTGCCACCGCTGAGCCAGTCGGTGCCACGCCCGCCTTCCAGACTGTCGTTGCCCTGATCGCCCGACAGGGCATCATTGCCGCGATTGCCGAGCAGAACATCGCCTGCACCCAGGCCGATCAGTTCGGTGTTGCCGCTCTGCGCCACAAGCAGATTGGGCCGGTTGTTGCCAATTTCCCTGGCGCCCAGGGTTGCGCCCTCAATGGCTGAAACGGCGCTCTTCAGGGTAAGGGCCATGGCCTTGCCCGCCATCACCTGGCCGTTGCTGGCATTGTGGACGGTGTCGAAGTAGAGGAAGGAGTTGGTTTCCTGCTCTGTAAGGGGTTGGTCCTTGGCCTGGGCATAGGACAGTGTGTCCTGGATGCCGTAGTCGGCGAAATCCCCAAGCTGCTCGCCATAGAGCTTCCAGTTGGCTCCAAATTCGGGTGAGTGATAGATCACTGCCGCATAGGGGAACTGCCGGGCGACATCGGCAACCATTGCGGCATAGTCCCGCTGGAACGTCTCGAGGCCGCCGGCGTCGTCGAATTGCTTCCACTGCTGCAACCAGGCCGGAGCATCGGGAGCGCTGGCTGCCGCAAGGATTTCGCTGAGGAAGGGCATCTGATAAGGCACCCCGTTCACCGTGCCTCTGAAATCAGCCATGCCGAAGGTCAGCAGCTGACGAGCGCCCATCGCCCGCAGGAGAACGCTGAGGTTTTCGCGCATGTTGACCAGTGCCTGCTGGAAAACACCGGCAAGGTCGGGGTTTTCCTCGATCTGTGCCACCAGCAGGTCATTGCCTCCACCCTCGACGAGGGTGAGTTCCCGGGAGGTGGGGCGAACACCCTGGGCCAGCGCAGCTCGAATCTGGTTCTGGACTCCAGTGTTGGATAGCTGGGGAATCAGCGTGGCCAGAGGCACCTTGGTCTTCGTTGCTGGGTCGGGCACCTCCAGCACGTTGTACACACTCGCGCTGCCGCTGGTGGCTCCGCCGATGGAAAAAGATGGGCCCCCGGCTATACCGAGACCGGGAGGCGCGACATAGGGATTGGCGAGCAGATAGTAGGGGCTGGGCAGCTGCTCATTGGGGGCTGGAATCGAAGCGGGCGTGAGGCCAAGCCGGATGCGTAGGTCCAGCTGGCTCACGGGATTGCCGTTGCTGAAGGTGACACCACTCCAGGGCGGCAGCACCGTGGGATCAAGAACTGTTTTGTAGGCGTAGGCAGCCAGAGAGCCATAGTCGGTGAGGCTGTCACCGAAGGTATACATTCCCTTGAATAGTTCCTTAATGCCTTTCTCGGTCGGGCTCTTCTTCATGGTTGTGATGCGTAGCAGGAAGTGCAGATCCCCGGCGGGAAGGCTGCGGCAGCAAGGATCAGGGATTGGCCTTGGGCCCACGCTAAGGAGTCTCAACTCTTCGGTCAGGGGTTGTGACGATCTCACATGTCTGAGCCGCTCAGAATGCACAGCCAGGCTCTTCCCCGAGACGGGCAAAAGAAAAAGCCCCTGGGATACCCAGGGGCTTCTCGGCAGAGGCGCCGGGGGCGCGTGATGGGATGGTGAATCAGGCGGCGGCCAGGTTGGCGGCCACGAAGTCCCAGTTCACCAGCTTCTCGAGGTAGGTGGTGATGTAGTCGGGACGGCGGTTCTGGTAATCCAGGTAGTAGGCGTGCTCCCACACATCCATGGTCAGCAGGGCCTTCTGACCGTGGGCCAGGGGCAGGTCGGCGTTGGCGGTCTTGGTCACCTTGAGGGTGCCGCCATCCAGCACCAGCCAGGCCCAGCCACTGCCGAACTGGGTGGCGCCGGCGGCCTTGAAGGCCTCCACGAACTTCTCGAAGCTGCCGAAATCGGCATTGATCTTCTCCAGAAGCGCGCCGCTGGGGCTGCCGCCACCACCGGGCTTCATGCACTGCCAGTAGAAGCTGTGGTTCCACACCTGGGCGGCGTTGTTGAACACACCGGCCTTGCTGGAATCACCGGCCACGGCGGTGATGGTGTCCTCCAGGCTCTTGGCCTCGAGGTCGGTGCCGGCCACGAGGTTGTTGAGGTTGGTCACGTAAGCGTTGTGGTGCTTGCCGTGGTGAAACTCCAGGGTCCGGCTGCTGATATGGGGCTCGAGCGCATCGAGTCCATAGGGCAGCGCGGGCAGCGTGTGAGCCATGGGGGAAGGGAAAGGGCTTGGGGAAAGCCTGCCTCAGGAGGGCCGGGCCGTTCAGTCGTGGGCTCGGTGTCCACCCGTGGCAGGACGGGAGTCAGGCTCGATGGAGCCTTGTCAGAGGCATCCTAACGATTACTACAGGTTTCAGATGTGGGGCTCCTGTCTGGCAAGGGCCACGTGCCTCTACGGCAAGCGCAGGACCTGGCGGCGAAGGCGTTCGAGTTCAGCGTCCAGCTGCCAAGCCTTCAGCGGCCGATCCGCAGCAGCTCCACCTCGAAGATCAGGGTGGCGTTGGGGGGAATCACACCGCCGGCGCCCCGTTCGCCATAGGCCAGATCAGAGGGAATCACCAGCTTGCGCTTGCCGCCCACCTGCATGCCGGCCACACCTTCGTCCCAGCCGCGGATCACCCGGCCGGCACCGAGGGGAAAGGAGAAGGGGCCACGGCCGTAGCTGGAGTCGAATTCCTTGCCGCTTTCCAGGGTGCCGCGGTAGTTCACCACCACCGTCTGGCCGCTCTGAGCCTCGGGACCATCGCCGATCACCAGGTCGGTGATGCGCAGCCCGCTGGGGGTGACCCGCTCCTTGGGGGCATCGATCGCTCCGCCGAGGGACGCAGCCCCCTGGGCCAGGGCCTCTCCTGTGGAGCTGGGGATCGGCGAATCAGAAGCCATGGCGAACAGGGTGGGGTTGGGATCGTTGGGATCGAGTTCCAGCGGTGCCTGCACAACGGCGCGAGCGGGCCTGCTCACGGCAGGGGCATTGAGAGCCTGAGCCGCCATGCCGTTGCTGGCTGCCGCGTTGGTCACGGCCACTGCCGGACTGGCTAATGCGCCGGCCACGGAAGATTCGGCACTGGCCGCGCCAATCACGGTGGAGGGGGCCACCAGCTGGCTCACGAAGGCCACCATCAGGCAGGCCACGAACACCGCCGAGCTGATCAGGATGTCGCGCATGGGGCGGCGGGCAAGGAACGGTTGGACTCTGCCGATTCTGCCCCCTGAACCGTTCCCGCCTGGGCGGTGGCGACTGACTCAGTCGGAGGAGTCGGAGCTGATCTGGCGCTGCCGCAGGGCCTGCTCCAGCCGGTCGATGCGCCCCCGTAGCTCATCCAGTTCGCGCTGGCGTGCCAGGCCCAGATCCTCGAGCAGTTGATCGCGGTTGCGTTCCAGCTGCCGCTCCGCCTGCTGCTCCAGCTCAGGCGTTTCGCCGCGCAGGGCCTTGAGCACGTCCTCCACCAGGGCGGAGGCCTGGCCGGGATCCAGCCGACCGCTGCGGACCCAGTCCTGACTCACCAGCCGCAGCCGGTCGCCCACCAGCGATGTGGTGCCGAGGCCGCGCAACAGCAGCATCTGCAGCAGGTTGCCCTGGTCCATGGATCGGCGGCCATCTTGCTGTGACCAGATTGGCCGTTCCTAGGCTCCACAGCCATGGGAGCTGACCGGTGTCGCTGGTGGATTGGAGCGGCCGTCGCTGGCGCTGGGGCAGGCCTGGCTCTGCCGCCATTGGGAGCTCCCTGGCTGCTGTGGCCGGCCCTGGCGCTGCTCTGGGCCTTGCCGCGCTCGCCGCTCAGCTGGCGGGGTGGCTGGGCCTGGGGGGCTGCGGCGGTGCTGGTGAGCCACCGCTGGTTGCTCTGGCTCCATCCCCTCGACTGGGTGGGAGTCCCCCTCCCCCTCAGCCTGCCCCTCTGCCTGCTGCTCTGGGGGCTGTGCGGCCTGGCTGGAGCCCTGCTGGTGGCCCTGTGGCTGGCTGTCTTGACGCGTCTGGAGGACTGGTGGGGAGCCGGTGGCCTGGGGGCGGCGATCACGGCGGCGGCGCTCTGGGGCCTGGTCGAGGTGCTACTGGCCCGCGGCCCGCTCTTCTGGATCGGCCTGGGGGCTTCGGCACTGCCGGGTGATCGTGCCCTGGCGGCCTGGGCGAGCCTCGGCGGCGCCGGCCTGGTGGCGGCGTTGCAGCTCCTGATCGGCTGGCTGCTGTGGCGTGTCTTGCGGCTGTGGGTGCGCCGCCGTTGGTCTGAGGGGATGGCGGCGCTGCTGGGCGGACTCCTGGCCGTTCTATTTCTGCATGGTGTGGGTGCCGCTCTGTTGCGGGCTTCGCAGCAGACCACAGGTGCTCAGGCAGCGAGAGCTTCCCTGGCCTTAACTGGGTTGCCGGCACCTGACAATGCTCTGCGGCTGCTGGTGGTGCAGCCAGCGATTCCCACCCGGCAGAAATTCGAAGCAGTCCAGCAGCAGCTACTGCTGCAAAGGCTGGCGGCAGCGCAACAGCTGGCCGTGGCGGCAGCGACGACTGGCGAGCCGATCGATGCGTTGCTGCTGCCCGAGGGTGCCCTGCCGCTGGATCAGCCCCTGCCAGATCCCGCACCCACCGAAGTGCTCAGCGGCGGCTTTCGGCGCCAGGACGCGGACGTGCGCAGCAGCGTGCTGCGCTTTGCGGCTGGCGATCAGGTTCGCCCCAGCGGCTGGATCGATAAGGCCCGGGTCGTGCCGCTGGGGGAATGGGTGCCCCTGGCCAACCTGTGGCGCTGGAGTGGGCTCTCGGCCGTGGGGGGGATCACGCCGGGGTCGCCGTCGCGGCTGCTGATGCGGCCTGGCGGGGCGATCGGGGTAGCGATCTGCTACGAGATCGCCGATGGTTTTGGCCAGCGGGCCGCCGTGGCCGCCGGGGCGCAGTGGCTGCTGGCCAGCGCCAATCTCGACCCCTACCCCGCCCAGCTCCAGGGCCAGTTCCAGGCCCTGGCCCAGCTGCGGGCCCTGGAAACAGGTCGCTGGCTGGTGAGTGCGGCCAACACCGGCCCCAGTCTGGTGATCGACAGCTCCGGCCGCCTGCGCGCCGTCCTCCCCCCGGGCAGGCCGGTCACGGCGGTACTCAGCCTGGAGCCGCGTGAGGGCTTGACCCCCTATGACCGGTTCGGCGAGCTGCCGTTGCTGGGGCTCGCCCTGGCTGGTGGGGCCTGGGGGATGCGGAGTTCACCGGTGTTGCGCTAAGCGGTGTTGCGCTAACCGGTGTTGATCGGCGCGCCAGGCTGCCGAGGGGTTCCCAGCAACGGGACCAGGTCCACGTGGGCTTCAAAGGCATCGGCGAGGCGATCCAGCAGGACGTCGCGCTGGCGGCCGTGGTGGGGCTGGTGCTCGCTCAGAGGGGGAAGACCGCGGCGCTGTCGCAACTGGTTCAGCCATCGCCGCCGCCAGGGTCCGTTCTCGAAGACGCCGTGCAGGTAGGTGCCCGCCACCACGCCGCCCTGCTCACCAGCTGAACGCCACCAGCCCAGCCCTGCCTCCGCCGCCAGGGGGGCGCAGGGGCCAGGGCCAGGGCCCGATTCCAGGAGTTCAGTGCGGCCGTGGTGCAGCTCGAAACCCTCCAGCTGCAGCGGGGCGCCCGGCGGCCAGAGGGCGGTGCTGTGGCGCTGGCGCAGGGTCTTGGCGGGGCTGAATACGGTGGCCAGCGGCAACAGGCCGAGGCCTGGCAGCGTGCTGGGCGAGGCGCCTGGTATGGCGACTTCGAGACCTTCCAGACCCTCGGGATCCTGCAACCGCTGGCCCAGCATCTGCAGGCCGCCGCAGAGGCCGAACACCTGGCCGCCGCCGGCCAGGTAGGCGGCGATCTCCTCATTCAGGCCAGCCCCCTGCAGGCCAGCCAGATCGCGCAGGGTCTGCTTGCTGCCCGGCAGGATCAGGGCATCGGGCCGGCCCAGCTCCTCGCCGGGCCGGATCCAGCGCAGTTGCACGCTGGGTTCCGCTTCGAGCGGATCGAGGTCGGAGAAGTTGCTGAGCGAGGGCAGCCGCAGCACGGCGATCTCCAGCTCGGCGCCGCTCTTGCGGCCGCGCCGCTCCAGCAGATCGAGCGAGTCTTCCGGTGGAAACAGCTCCTCCAGCCAGGGCATCACCCCCAGCACCGGCACCCCGGTCTGCGCCTCCAGCCAGCCGCGGCCGGCATCGAACAGCTCACGCCGCCCCCGGAAGCGGTTGATCAACAGGCCCCGGATCAGCGGGCGCTCGACCGGACGCAGCAGCGCCAGGGTGCCGACGATCTGGGCGAAGACACCACCGCGCTCAATGTCGGCCACCAGCAGACAACGGGCCCGCAGAAACTGGGCCAGACGCAGGTTGGTGAGATCGCGAGCCTGCAGGTTCACCTCCACGGGGCTGCCGGCCCCCTCCAGCACCAGCCGGCCACCAGGGTGCTGCTGTTGAAGCTCCGTCAGGCCCTGACGGATCGCCCGCCAACCGGGCCGGAACCAATCGCGGTAGTAGTGCTCGGCCCGGGCGGTGCCCACCGAGCGGCCGAGGTGGATCACCTCGCTGGTGCTGTCGCCCCGCGGCTTGAGTAACACCGGGTTCATCGCGGCCACAGGCTCCACCCCCGCGGCCCAGGCCTGCAGGGCCTGGGAGTAGGCCATCTCGCCGCCAGCCGGATCCACCCAGGCGTTGTTGCTCATGTTCTGCCCCTTGAAGGGCAGGGGCGTTTCACCGCGACGCTTCAACACCCGGCAGAGGGCCGCCGTCATCAGCGATTTCCCCGCTCCGCTGCTGGTGCCCAGCACCATCAGGGGAGTGAGGGACGGGGGCGCTGAACAGGCTCCGCTCATCGACGGGGCCGATGCCGACTGAGCCAGTGCTGCAGCCTCAGCAGGGGCGTGGGCCTGGGAAAGTCGGTTGGCCAGTGGGCCAGGATCTGTCGGCCCATAGGGGTGAGTCGCACTCGCTCCGTCAGCCCCTGACCATCCACCTCCCGCCGCAGCACGCCCAGCCGGATCAACCAGATCCAGTCGCGTTCCACAGAGTCAGGGACAGGACTTCCGCCCCGGAAGAGCGGATGCAGGTCGTTGCGGCCACAAAAGCTGGTGCTGCTGATCGCCTGCCCGCTCACCATCAGGTAGAAGTCGCGCCGATAGGGGAGGCAGCACACTGCCCGCTCGGCCCGTTTCCAGGCGCGGGAGTCGAGGATCTCCACGCTTCCGTCAGCAGAGTGGCTGTCTGTACTGGCTGGCTCCATGGCCCGATTGTGCCTGGCTGGGCTCCTGAGGCCGAACTGCCGCCGTTAGGAGTTCGCTGCCTTGCACCGCTGTGTTTCCGGCTGCATCATCAGGTTCACCAGCGTGGTCCCGGCATTGCCGGCAGTGGTGGCGAACTGAGAGATCGCTGCCAGGGTGGCTCCGTCGTAACGGGAGTTGTAGGCGTCGGCAAGACAGGTGCAGTACTGGGTCTTGTTGCGGATCCCCGCGAGATTGTTACCCAGACAGCCGCGCAAGAAGCCATCGCGGAATTGCTGCCGCAACTGGGCATCGTTCACCGCTGACGAGGCTGGTTTCTGCTGGGCCAGCACGGCAGCAGGAGCTGAAACGATGAGACCGAGGCAGACGAGTATGGAGAGGGAACGATTCATGGGGAGTGATTGGTACTTACAGAAAGAAGAAAGGCGAATACAGAGAGAGAGCATTCCAGGGGGGGCTGTCAGTTCTGACTGGAAGAGTCGAGAGAAACTTTGCCGCCCGGTAGAAGGGTTCGGATCTGCTCCATCATCTTCTTGAAGCGAGATTCCTGGTCTGCCAGTTGGTCCTGAAGCTTCTGGATCACACCGTTCTGACGCTTGTCTTCCTCTTCAGACTTTTTCTTTACGCTCTCCAGCTCTTCGATTCTCTGCTTCAGCAACGCGATCAGTTGCGTGGTGACCTCTGATGTTGCTGTCTGGCTGCCACCCCGTGCTTCCTGCGAGGCCTCAAGTTTCTCAAGTTGCTGCTTGAGCTCTCCGATCTGCTGATCGCGCTGGTTCACCTGCTGGCGAAGGGCGATCAGGTCATCGCTCACGGCTGCGATCTGGTGGGCCTGGGGAGAGCGGCTCTTGTCGATCTTGCCCAGGGGGAAGGAGAAGCCCAGCCGGCCGCCCACCGAAGGTGTGGATCCATAGCCGTAGTCCACCGAGGGTGCATAGGAAAGAGCACCATTGATGTGCACCCGATCCGCCACGCGCACGGCACAGCCTGCAGCAACAGCGTATTGA
This sequence comes from Synechococcus sp. CS-1328, assembly GCF_025128095.1. GTDB lineage: Bacteria > Cyanobacteriota > Cyanobacteriia > PCC-6307 > Cyanobiaceae > CBW1002. The sequence goes on from NZ_JAHLYT010000068.1 coordinate 98,173, forward strand.
GAGCCGAAGCCACCGGCCCCGAATCCACAACGTACCGGCTCATCCTCTTGCAGGGAGACTTCAGGCACGGCAGAGAACGCCGCCGCCATGGCGCCGGTGGTTTCGACAGCCCTGCCAAGCTGTGAAACGGAATTCTCAAGTCGGGGCACGGTCTGGGTCACAGCAGTTTCCACCTGGGGAACAGTGAGCCGCGAGGTGCCGGAGTTGCCGCTGCCGTCAATGGTGAGCAGTCGCCGTTGGCCGGATTGGTATTTGTCAACGGCGAAGTTATTGTTGTTGGCCAGGCCCGTGAGGCTGACGGGACCTGAGGCAGAAAGCCCGCCGTTGATGGTCACATTGTTATTGAATGTGGAGGGGCCACTCACGTTGAGACTGCCACCGATATTGGTGGATCCAGTCACATTCAGGGTGTCCACATTAGCCCCTCCCTGCACGCTGAGGCCGTTGGAAATATTGGCTCCCCCGTTCAAGGTGGTGGGGCCGACCACAGTGAGCCCGTTCTGCACTGTGAGGGAGCCTCCGCTGGCGCTGATCCCGACGGAGCGCACCAGGGTGCCATCGCCATTGGCAGCAACGAGTTCGGTGCCCTGGCCGGCAAGGTTGGGCGCAGTGACCGTGGTTGTGGCGGTGCCCAACACGATCTGGTTGTTTCGTGTGGTGGTGGCGCCGCTGCCGATGGCGGTAGATCCCACGCCGGTAGCCTGAGCCCCAGCGCCGAGAGCGGTCACATCCGTACCGGAAGCAAAGGCATCGGTGCCGATCGCCACGCCATTGGTGTTGAAACCTTCTGCTCTGGCGTTCGTGCCGATGGCCACAACATTGCGTCCATTGGCCGTTGCACCGGTGCCATAGGAAATGGCATTGAAACCATTGGCCACTGCGCCGGCACCAATGGCACTCACCTGCGAACCAGTGGCACGGGCATTGGATCCAACCGCCAAAGAATCAACACCATTGGAGAGTGCACCAGCACCAAGAGCCTGGGTGTTCACCCCGCTTGCAGAGGCACCGGTGCCAAGGGCGGTGGTGTTGGTCCCGGAGGCGGTGGAACTGGAACCGAAAGCCAGGGCATCGGTTCCACTGGCGCTGGCGTTGGAGCCGAAGGCCTGGGAGTTGACCCCGGTTGCAGACGCTGCCGCGCCGAAGGCCTGGGTGTTGTTGCCCGTGGCAGTGGCCGCGGTTCCAAAGGCCTGAGCATTGACTCCACTGGCCTGGGCGCCGAGACCAATTGCTGCTGAGCCCTCTCCCGCCACCCTGCTGAGGCTGCCGATGGCCATGGAGCCAAGGCCATTGCTGCTGGAGGCATTGGCTCCAAAGCCGACAGCCAGAGAGAAGTCACCATCGGCCGAGCTGGCGACGCCGAGCGCAGTGGATCCATTGCCATTGGCTTCGGTGAAGGCACCGAGAGCGGTGGCACCGATGGTTCCATCAGCCGTAGCGTTGGTGCCGATAGCGGTGTCTCCAATCCCGAAGGCCTCGGAGTTGGGTCCATAGCAGGTGGAGCCCGCTCCGGTGCGGTTGCAGAAGGTGGTGGTGTTGGTGGGGAAGGTTGTAACCCGCACCACGCCATTCACATCTGGGCTCAGGACATCAACAACCCCCGGGGATCCCGTGCCGGTGAGGGAGGGCAGTTGAATCGAAGTGTTGTTGGTTCCAATCGTGATGCGGTTGGCTGCAGTGGCCTGGGCGCCTGCCCCCAGGGCCGTGGATCCCGCGAAGTTGGCCGTTGCACCGGCTCCCAGGGCAAGGCTGTTAGTGCCGGCACTGCGGCTGTCGGAACCGATGGCGGTGGCGAAGTTTGCCGTGGCCTGGGCATTGGGCCCGTAGCACACGGCGTTGGCTCCCGTGCCAACGCAGTTCAGGGCATTGATGGCAGAGCTGCCGATCGTTTGGCCATTGATCGTGAGTGGACCGCTCAATGTAAGGCCGTTGTTGATTGTTGCCCCGCCGTTCAAGGTTGTGGGTCCAGTTACGGAAAGACTGCCGCTAACGCTCTGATTCCCACTAACGCTGAGGGAGTTGTTGATGGTGGTGGCGCCATTCAGGGTGGTGCTGCCGCCTACAAAAAGGCTGTTCTGCAGGTTGGTTGGCCCACTGACAGTCAGGGAGTTCTGAAGGTTGGTAGCTCCTAGCACAAAGAAGTTGCCGCCAACAGATTGGTTGCCGGTGATGGTGGAATTGCCACCAACGAGCTGATTGCCGGAAATGGACTGGTTGCCGTTCACCGTCTGGTTGCCGTTGAAGGTGGAGGCGCCGTTGACGGTGAGGGAGTTGTTGACCGTGGTGGCACCGTTGAGTGTGGTGGTGCCGGCGACCGAAAGGTTGCCGCCGATGGATTGGTTGCCCGAAACAGACTGGTTGCCGTTCACCGTCTGGTTGCCGTTGAAGGTGGAGGCGCCGTTAACGGTGAGCGAATTGTTGACCGTGGTGGCGCCGTTGAGGGTGGTGGCCCCGGCGACCGAGAGGCTGTTCTGCAGGGTGGTGGCACCGGCCACATTGAGGGAGTTCTGCAGGTTGGTTGCACCAGCGACGGTGAGGCTGCCGCCAATGGACTGGTTGCCGGTGATAGCGGAATTGCCGCCAACCAGTTGATTGCCGGAAACGGACTGGTTGCCGTTCACCGTCTGGTTACCATTGACGGTGAGGGAGTTGTTGACCGTTGTGGCACCGTTGAGGGTGGTGGTACCCGCCACCGCGAGGTTGCCGCCAACGGATTGGTTGCCAGTGATGGAGGAATTACCGCCAACGAGCTGATTGCCGGAAACGGACTGGTTGCCGTTCACCGACTGGTTGCCATTGACGGTGAGGGAGTTATTGACCGTGGTGGCGCCGTTGAGGGTCGTGGCTCCAGCCACGGAGAGGTTGCCACCGACTCTCTGGTTGCCAGAAATGCTTAAGTCTGTGTCAAGAGTGGTTGATCCCGTGTACCGCTTGAGGGTGCCATCGGCATTGGCGAAGACCAGCTGATTGCCACTGCCTGAGATATTTGCGATCGTTACCTCTGTGGCCGAAGTCCCAATCGCTACCTGGTTGCTTCGGGTGGTTTGGGCATTCGCGCCAATGGCGATCGAATCGGCATCAAGCGCAGAGGCTCCGATGCCAATCGCGATCGAGTTTGTTCCCCCCGTGAGGGAATTGAATCCGATAGCAATGGAGTTTGCTCCTCCGGTTAGGGAGAGTTCGCCAATCGCAATCGAACGATTTCCGATGGCAAATGCCGCCGTGCCCATAGCTACGGAATTGCTCCCGATGCCGAGTGCCAGTGTTCCTAGCGCAGTGGATTGATTGCCCGCAAAAGAGTCTGCACCTACGGCGGTGGATCCGAATCCCCTTGCGGTGCTGTTCGCGCCAATGGCGCTGGCGTAGTCTCCAACTGCGGAGGCACCTTCGCCATAGCAACTCGCGTCAATGCCTTGGTACGTGCAATTGAACACGTTCTGAACCGCGATGATGTAGTTAGGCGCGATAGTTGCGGTGCCTGTTTGAACCCTCCCCTGTGAGTCGATGATCAGATACTCAGTTCCTGTGGCTGGCTTGTTGGAGAGGCCGGGTAGATAGTATTCACTAGTGCCGTTCCCGCTTTGTCCGAGAGTTACGGAACTGGATGCACCATTCCCGGCCCTGATTGCCGTGGCGCCGTCTCCGATGGCAGTGGCATTGGCGTAGCTGGATTCAGCTCCGCTGCCGATGGCAAGGCTATTGGCAGCCGTAGCTTGGCTGGAGGAGCCAATGGCCGTTGCGCCCACTCCAGAGGCAGTGGCTAGGTTACCGATGGCCGTGGCGCTTTCGAAGGCTGCGTTGGCCTGGCTGCCAAGCGCAGAGGCGCCACTGCCGTTAGCTGTTGAACCGGCTCCGATGGCGGTGGTGTTGGCGCCGTTGGCTACGGCATTGGGGCCATAGCAAACGGCATCAGGACCGTTACCGACGCAGTTGAGGCTATTGAGAGCGGAACCGCTGATATTGGACCGAGAAAGAGTGCCGGTGCTGTTGGCAATGATTAGCCCGGAACCAGCGCCAGCAAGGGTATCAACAGTGAGATTGCCTTGAAGGGTGGTGGGCCCAGCCACTGTGAGCGAATTGTTGACCGTGGTGGCGCCGTTGAGGGTGGTGGCCCCGGCGACTGAGAGGCTGTTCTGCAGGGTGGTGGCACCGGCCACATTGAGGGAGTTCTGCAGGTTGGTTGCACCGGCGACGGAGAGGTTCCCGCCAATGGACTGGTTGCCGGTGATGGTGGAATTGCCGCCAACCAGTTGATTGCCGGAAACGGACTGGTTGCCATTCACCGCCTGGTTGCCATTGACGGTCTGGCTGCCGTTCACCGTCTGGTTGCCGTTGAAGGTGGAGGCGCCGTTAACGGTGAGCGAATTGTTGACCGTGGTAGCGCCGTTGAGGGTGGTGGCCCCGGCGACCGAGAGGCTGTTCTGCAGGGTGGTGGCCCCCGCCACGGTGAGGGAGTTCTGCAGGTTGGTGGCGCCGGCGACGGAGAGGTTCCCGCCGATGGA
>NZ_JAHLYT010000069.1 GCF_025128095.1 Synechococcus sp. CS-1328
TCCAGCCTTCACTCCCACCGGGGTGGCGGCCCAATCGGCTTCTGAAATACCGGCCGGTGGGGTGATCATCGCAAGGAGTCTCTGACTGAGATGCAACCAGGAATCAAGCCACCGTCAAGGGTTCAGCAAGGCCGATGTTCGCTGCGAGCTGTCCCGACCCCTGAACGGATACCCAGACTGGCCAGGCAGCTGTTCTGCCGCCGGCAGAGGGCCAAGTGCAACGCATCCCCAGCCCGCAAGGGTGGCGCCTCGGCGAGACACAGGCGTGCAGCCACTTCGAAGTCCGCTGGCTCCACCTCCAGAACCTGCAGGCGATTGTCTTGTAGCATGTCAAAGCGGCGCCAGGTCACCTCTCGTTCGCTTCAGCTGATTACCCCTCGCCGGCGATTGATCGCCAGGGCAGAGGCCAGCTCCGCTTCCACCCATCGTGAGATCTGCCAGGGCCATTGGGCCACACCCCTGAGATAACGATGGGTCGCTGCTGTGCCGGGTTCATGAATCAAGGCAGCAACGAGCAGTGACGTGTCGAGGTAGATGCGCTTCAATACCGCGCCCCTTCCCTCAGATCCCTGATCACTGCTGCAGTCTCCAGGTCTGCATGCATCTGCTGGGCCGTGGTGGTCGCCAGGAAGCCGGCCAGGTCAAACCCGTCTGTTGGTGCCGGCACCGCCGGCCTCAGCCTGGCCAAGGGATCCCACGGCGGGTGATTTCCACCTCTTCACCGGCCTCCACCGCATCCAGTAAGGCCGAGAGCTGGGCCTTGGCCTGCGCCACATTCAGGCTACGCATCATCCCTTCTCTGTTGGTCATATGACCACTTTTGTCGGGTCGCTCCCTGCGGTGAAGGCCGAAAGCCGGGCCTTGGCAGCCAGCAGGGATCAAGGTTCCCTTTGCCAGTACCGCATCCGGGAGGGGAGCTACGCAGACCCATCGGTCATGGCACAGAGACGGCCAGGGCCTCAGATGCGTTGATCCTGTTAATCGCCACTGCAGAAGCCTGTGAGCAGTGCCTCCGCCCAATCAGGCAAGGGATCCCAATGTCGCTCGATTCGGCCGTGCGTCACCGTGAAGACTGGACGGAAGGGTTGATCGGCTGAACTGTTGTCGTAGACCCTGGCAACGTCGCAGAGCGGCAATGATGTTCGGACATGATTCAGCATTCTCGGGATGCGGCTCACGACCTTGTCAGCAGGTACATCATGACCTCCCTCGCTGACCCGCTCGCTGATGCGAGCCTGGTTCAAGGATGGACTCTGGAGGTGAATCATCACCATGATCACTTGGTAGCCAAGGGCCTTGGCATGGCCCACGAAGTCAATCTTGGAGTGATGGGAATACACCGTTTCAAAGCAGAAGCTCAACCCTCTGAGCAGGAGGTTGTTGCGTTGGTCTTCAGCCAGCTTGGCTGCTTCGTAACTGTGCGCCTCAGGTGCGTCTGGATAGGCGACCGAGGCGAGCACATCCGCATTCACAAACGGCACTCCAAGAGGCTGGAGATAGAGGCGATAGAACGTCGATTTCCCAGCTCCATTACCGCCCACCAGCATCCACAGCTGCCTGGGTTCTGTCATGGTGCCGAGTCGGTGGAGGGCTCGGTGTCGATCGGCTGAAACAACCCATGGCGAAACAGCCCCACGATGCGCGTGCCGTCTGGAGTGATCTGTTCCAGAGAGCCAGGTTGGGTGATCGAAGCCTGATAACGGAAGGCCGCCGAACTCACGATTTGTTGCAGGGCCCCGGACTGTCGATCGGCCTCCACCGCTGCGAACACCTGCTCAGGCGAAACCATCGGTGCAACAACAGGTTCAGGCCTGAGGCGTGTCAGACCCGCGGCCACGTCCAGCAACGTGTCTGGATCGAGCACACGGGCCACCTGGCGGCCCAGCGCTGCCCAGTATTCGATCTGCTCAGCAGCGCTGCGATGGTGCCGGGCCCCGATCCGAGCGGCGCTCTCCATCAGCTCGCTTTGTAACCGCACAGGAGAAGCGGCTTTTGGCATCACGAGAATCTCCAACGCATCGCGTTTAGACCGTAGCAGAATGCTACGAGTGTTTGACTGGTGGTCGTTCTGCTTGTTGGTGACGCGCTGTACTCCGCAGGCATCCATGGGTGTTCGACTGCCCTTGTCGCCAATCATCCAGCTATCTCTGAATCTGGCTGTTGTTGCATTCCCCTTCTCTCTCAGGCCACAACAGCCTCCATCCCGATCACCCCCATCACATGGGGAAACACCTCCCCCACCTCCGGCACCAGCTCCCAGCGCACCTCGGCTTTCAGGCGCTGCGGGTCGATCACCAGCAGCCGCAGTGTCCCCGGCTGATCGGCCAGATCGGCATAGAAGCGCTGCCGCACTCCCTCAAGCTGCTCGGCCGTGCAGCAGTGGATGAAGCCCACGTCCGCCAGGCTTGCCGCGCGGGTGGAGCGGTCGTAGAAGCCCTGGCGCTTCGCCGGCTGCCAGTCGCTCTCCAGGGCCAGGTGGTAGATCCAGCCTCGCGACAACCACGGCTGGGGCTGGGTCCAGGGTTGCGCCATCACCGTTGCCAGCTCTGGCCCTTCGAGGAAACGCATCAGCCAGGCCTGCAGGGGCTTCAGGTCTGGTTCGGCATCGAAGCCTGCCGGATCGGCCAGGCGGAACTGGCGCACGAAGGGCAGCAGGGCCCAGTCCGCCAGGGAGGAACGGGAGCCCAGCAGCCAGCCCTCTGGTGTTGCCGCCAGCCGTTCACTCCAGCGCTGCAGGATCGCCAGGGCGGTGGCCCGGTGCATCGGCCGCTCCTGCTCCCCCTCGGCGCCATGGCGGTTGGCGTACTTGAAGCGATCCAGGTGGTGTTTGAAGCGGCCGTCGTTCTCGGCGATCAGCGTCGTGATCTCCGCCTGTTCAGATTGGCTCCGGCCTATCCACCAGCCCTGCGGGTCGCGGTGCTCCAGGGCCCACTGCATGATCTCCAGGCTCTCCTCCAGCACCAGCCCAGGCTGTTTCTCTTCGGAGGCGGAACCGTTTCCCTTCCCGGACCCGGTCCTTTTTCTGGGCACCACCAGCACCGGCACCGTGCCCTTGGCTGAGGCCTCCAGCAGCTCAGGCGGCTTGGCCCGCAGGCTCACCTCCCGCAGTTCCAGGTTTGGCCCCGGCTCAAAACCGGCGGCGGCCAGGGCCAGCCGGGCGCGGATGGCGTAGGGGCAGCGGCGGAAGCTGTAGAGCACCGGCATCGGATGTGCGATCGGCGCAGTCGTCAATGCTCCGTTTCTCCCAACGCTGGCGCCCATGTTCATCAGCCTGGCCCATGGGGCGGCACTTGGAGACCATCCACCTCCTGCCAGAAGCCAAGGCGGCGCCAGAAGCGCTGGCGCAGGTCTTCTTCAAAGGTCTGGTGATCCGGCAGGTCGTGCCAGTGGTCGATGCGCGGAGCGAGTGCGGCGCAATGGAGCAGGTGTTGGGCGGCGTAGGGGTAGCGCTTCGGGCGGGAGTGCTCCAGGGCGAAGCTCACCATCGCGCGCAGCAGCACGGTGGCGGCCAGCGGATGGCCGGCCTCCAGCTGCTCAGCGGCCGGGCCGTAGAGCCCGAAGGCCTCCCCATCCCAGCTGTGGGGCTGGCGCAGCACCAGCTCCGCCGCCCGGCGCAGATCCGGCCAGGCCAGCAGGAAGTCCAGGGCTGCCCGAGGCTTCTCGTGGGCCAGCACCCGATCGAGAGCCTCCTCCTCGGCCTCCACATCCACGAAATCAGTGAGCCGGCGGAGGTACTCGCGCAGCAGGTCGGCATCGAGATCTTCCAGGAAGCCCTGCCAGCGTTCTTGCTGGGCCTCCTCGCGGCGGCCCAGGGCGTCGAGGGCCTCGATCCGCGGACGCCGCAGCAGTGCACCCAGCCACTGGAGCCCCTCCGCGTCCACCCGTTCCAGCGCCGCCAACGCCTCGTCGGCTCGCCCTGCCCCCAGCAGCCGTTCCGCCACCGCCGCCGCCACGGCGGGGCGCCGCAGATCGTCGGCGCTGAAGCTCCCCACGAAGGCCTCCACGTCGCCCATGGCATCGGCGATTGCCAGCATCACCGCCGAGCGGGCCGGCGTGCCGCGGCGGGCGAACTCCTGGCGCAGCGCCTCCAGCCCCTGCCGGCCCAGCGGCTCGGCCAGCAACCCCACGAGCCGATCGAGCTGGCGGTAGCCGTTGCACTCCATCAGCGCCTCAGCGATCCGCTCCGCCGCGGCCTCGGGCTTCGGCTGGGCTGCCTCCACGCTGGCCGGCAGGGCCTCAAGCACCCGATCGAAGAAGCCGCCAAGCGTGCCGCTGCCGTCGTGGCAGCGATCCAAGATCCCCTCCGACAGCTCCAGCAACTGCCAGTGCAGGTCGTAGGCCAGGGCCGGAGCTTCTGCACGGATCGACCCGGTGATCGCGGCCAGCTGGCCCTCCAGTTCGGTGAGCAGGGTTCTGCCTTTGGCCGCATCGAGAAATGTACCGGCCTGGTCGATCGTGCGCAGGCGCTTGCGCACCTCCTGTGCCGCCTCTTCGGCGCCTCTGCCTTCCGCCAGCGCCAGCCGCAAGCGGCGCTTGGCCGCCGCATTCCCCTGGCTCAGCTCCAGCAGCAGTTCCGCCAGCCGGGTCGCCCCCAGGGCCTCGAGGTTGTGGACATTGAGCGTGGTGCGGGCGGCGGCCACGGCAGGTCAGGACCGCTCGAACTGCCGCTGGCGGTCGGCGAAGCGCTGGCGATCGGCATCGCTGTAGCGACTCAGGCAGTGGCGGCAGCTCACCCCTTCCACATAGCTGGCCAGGCTTCGATCAGCCGGTGAGAGGGGCAGGCCGCAGGCGTGGCAGAGGCTGTGCTCGCCGGGCTCGAGGCGGTGGTTCACCGCTACCCGCTGGTCGAACACGAAGCATTCGCCCTGCCAGCTGCTGGCCTGCTCGGGAATCTCCTCGAGATACCGCAGAATGCCCCCCTGCAGGTGATGCACCCCCTCGAAACCCTGCTGGAGCAGGTAGGCGGTGGCTTTCTCGCAGCGGATGCCGCCGGTGCAGAACAGGGCCAGCTGTTTCGGCTGCCGCTCGGCCACCAGGGGTCTCAGCTCCTGCTCCACCCACTGGGGAAAGTCCCGGAAGCTGCCGGTGCCGGGATCGATCGCCCCCTCGAAGCTGCCGATCGCCACTTCGTAGTCATTGCGGGTATCGATCACCAGGGTGTCGGGATCGTGGATCAGGGCGTTCCATTGCACGGGATCCACGTAGGTGCCCACAGGTGTGGCATCCAGCTGCACCGTGGGGCAACCCATGCTCACGATCTCCCGCTTGATCCGCACCTTCCAGCGCCGGAAGGCCTGCCGCGGCGCCGTGCTGCGCTTCACCGTGAGTTCGGCCAGGCGTGGATCGCTCTGCAGGGACGCCAGCAAGGCCTCCACGCCTGCGCTGGGGCCGCTCACCGTGCCGTTCACCCCTTCGGTGGCCAGCAGCAGGCTGCCCATCACGCCGCCGGCCTCGCCCACGGCCCGCCAGCGTTGCTGCAGATCCGGTAGCTCCTCCGCTGCCAGGACCGCGAAGCGGTAGAACGCGGCCACCAGGACCTCGGTGGCGGCCGAGGGTTGGGCTGGGGCTGGGGCTGGGGCTGGGGCGTCAGGCATGGGCGACCGCCGGGGCCGGTGATGCGGCACAGGCCTTGGCAGTGGCCGGCGGCGCCTCTGCGGTGTCCACCCGCACCCCCGCTGCCGCCAGCAGGGCTTGGTCTGCGGCTACATCCGGGTTGCCGGTGGTGAGCAGGGTGTCGCCGTAGAAGATCGAATCGGCGCCCGCCAGCAGGCAGAGGATCTGGGCTTCGCGGTTCATCTGGTCGCGGCCGGCACTCAGCCGCACCCGGCTGTGGGGCATCAGGATCCGCGCCACCGCCACCATCCGCACCAGCTCCAGCGGATCCACCGCCGGCTGTTCCTCCAGCGGTGTGCCCTCTACCGCCACCAGGGCATTGATCGGCACGCTCTCGGGATGGGGATCGAGGCTGGCCAGCACCTGCAGCAGGCCGGCGCGATCCGCTGGCGTTTCGCCCATGCCGATGATGCCGCCGCAGCAGAGGGTCACACCGGCCCGGCGCACCCGCTGCAGGGTTTCAAGCCGCTCCTGATAGGTGCGGGTGGTGATGATCCGGCCGTAGTGCTCTGGGCTGGTGTCGAGGTTGTGGTTGTAGGCGGTGAGGCCCGCCTCTGCCAGCCGACCGGCCTGCTGATCGGTGAGCATGCCGGCGGTCACGCAGGCCTCCAGCCCCAGCTCCCTCACCCCTTGCACCATCGCCAGCATCGCCTCGAACGGCGCTCCGTCGCGGATCTCCCGCCAGGCCCAGCCCATGCAGAAGCGGTTTGCGCCGGCCGCCTTCGCCGCCCGGGCCCGCTCCAGCACCGGCGCCACCTCCAGTTCCGGCCGGCCGGCCACATCGGCGCTGTGGTGCATCGACTGGGGGCAATAGGCGCAGTCTTCCTCGCAGCCGCCGGTCTTGACGCTCAGCAGCGAGGCCAGCTGCACCGTGTAGCCCGGATTGGCGGCCCTGTGCACCTGCTGGGCCTGCCAGAGCAGATCCATCAACGGCAGGCTCAGCAGCGTCTGGATCTCGGCGTGGCTCCAGTCGTGGCGGGTGATCACAGGGGCTTCAGGTGGGGCGTTGGAATCGGCGCACAGGCCATTGGGCTTGTGGCCGCTGGGCTTCAGGCCGCGGGGGCCACGCCGCCGAAACGGCGCTGCCGGCCCTGGTAGTCCAGCAGAGCGTGCAGCAGGGCTTCCTGATCGAAATCGGGCCAGAGCACATCGGTGATGTGGAGCTCGGCGTAGGCCAGTTGCCAGAGCAGGAAGTTGCTCAGCCGCTGCTCGCCGCTGGTGCGGATCAGCAGATCCGGATCGGCTTCGCCGGCCGTGTGCAGCTCGGCCGCGAAGCTGGCTTCATCGATCGCTTCGGGATCGAGCGTGCCCGCCGCCACCCGCTGGGCCAGCTGGCGCGCCGCCCGCACCAGTTCGTTGCGGCCGCCGTAGTTGGTGCACACGTTGAAGTGGATGCCGCTGTTGCCCGCCGTGCGCTCAGTGGCTTCGGCGATGCGCTGGCGCAGCCCTTCCGGCAGGGGCTCCAGGTCGCCCAGGAAGCGAATCCGCACCTGCTCCCGCTCCAGCCCCTCCAGTTCCCGCACCAGCACCTTCTCGAACAGGGCCATCAGGAAGCTCACCTCCTCCCCGGGCCGGTTCCAGTTCTCGGTGGAGAAGGCATAGGCCGTTAGAGCACCGATGCCCCAGTCGCTGCAGAGGCGCAGGGTGCGCTTCAGGGATTCCACCCCCGCCCGGTGCCCCATCACCCGCGGCAGGCCGCGCTGCCGTGCCCAGCGGCCATTGCCATCCATGATCACCGCCACATGGGTGGGCAGTCGAGCTGGATCGAGAGCCGCCGGTAATGGCGACACGTGGGAGTGGGGTGTGGTGGTCGCCAGGGCGCGACTCATCCGCGGGTATCCGGCGTGTCCTTCGCCACGCTACGTCCCGTGGACGAAGCCAGGGCATCGCTGAGCAGGTCGTGCAGACGGCTGCTGGTGATCGGCCGCTGCAACCGCCCCTGGCAGGCCAGTGACAGGGTGCCCGTTTCCTCCGACACCACGATGCAGAGGCAGCGATCAAAGCGCTCGGTGATGCCCAGGGCCGCCAGATGGCGGGTGCCGTAGCGGTTGCTGCCCTGGCGTGAGAGCGGCAGGATCACCCCCGCCGCCATGATCCGGTTGGCCCGCACCAGCACGGCTCCATCGTGCAGGGGCGTATCGGCCGCGAACAGGTTGAGCAGCAGATCCACCGACAGCTGCGCATCCAGCGGGATACCGGGATTGAGAAAATCCTCGGGGCGGAGGTCGCTTCCCAGATCCACCAGCACCAGCGCTCCCCTGCGGCTCTGGGACAGCCGACCGGCCGCCTCGCTCAGCACCGCCACCGAGCCGGAGGCCAGACCGTCGCGACCGCTGTTGCCGAACAGCACGTCCAGCCGTCCGGTGCCGAGCAGTTCCATCAAGCGGCGCAGCTCCCCTTGCCAGAGGATGGCCAGGGCCAGGCTGCAGGCCAGCACCAGGGCATCCACCAACTTGGTGGTGAGCGGCAGGTTGGCGTAGCGCTGCACCACCCAGGCCAGCGCCACCAGAAACAGGTAGCCCCGCAACAACCACAGGGTGCGGGATTCGGTCACCCGGCCGAGCACCACAACCCCCAGACCGGTGGCGAACAGCAGGTCGAGCAGCAGGCGGGGGTCGACGAGCCTCAGCCAGGCCACGTTTGGGGGAGATTCGTGATGCTCAGGTTACCGGCTGGAGCCTGGCGGGCAGCACGTCGTAGCGCAGAAGGTCTTCCGGCTGTTCGCGCCGTTGCACCAGCTCCGCCATCCCCTCGTGGACCAGCACCGCCGCCGGCCGGGGAATGCGGTTGTAGTTGGAGCCCATCGAGGCGTTGTAGGCACCGGTGGCGAACACCGCCAGAACGTCGCCCCGGCCGGCCGGCGGCAGGGCGATGTCCTTGAGCAGCACATCGCCAGATTCGCAGTGCTTGCCCGCCACGGTCACCGTTTCGAGCGGCTGATCTTCAGGGGGCTCGCCGCCGGGCAGACCTGCGTGGGGGCGATCGGCCAGCACGGCGGTGTACTGGGATTGATAGGTGATCGGCCGCGGGTTGTCGCTCATGCCGCCATCAACAGAAAGATAGGTGCGGATGCCAGGGATGTCCTTGCGGCTGCCCACCGTGTAGAGGGTCACGCCGGCGGTGGCCACCAGGGAGCGGCCCGGTTCGCAGAGCAGCCGCGGCAGCTCCAGGTTGCGTTCGCAGCAGGCCTCGGCCACCGCCACCGCCACGCCGCGCACCCACTCCTCGATGCTCGGCGGATCATCGGAGGCCACATAGCGGATGCCGAGGCCGCCGCCAATGTTCAGGTCGTGCACCGGGTGGCCCAGGGAGCGGGCCAGGGCCAGGGCGTCGGCCATTACTCCCGCCAGATCCCGGTGGGGTTGCAGCTCGAAGATCTGGGAGCCGATGTGGGCATGCAGGCCGGTGAGCTGGGCCCAGGGGCAGCTCTTGAGATGGCGCAGCACGGTCTCGAGCTGGTCGGGATCGAAGCCGAACTTGCTGTCGAGGTGGCCGGTGCGGATGTACTCGTGGGTGTGGCACTCGATGCCGGGGGTGAAGCGCAGCATCAGCCGCACCGGCTGCCCCTGGGCTGGCGCCAGCTCGGCCAGCAGCTCCAGATCCAGCCAGTTGTCCACCACCACGGTGATGCCCTGGCTCACGGCCAGGTCCAGCTCCTCCTTCGACTTGTTGTTGCCGTGCAGCACGATCCGGTCGCTGGGCATGCCGCCCTGAATCGCCGTGAGCAGTTCGCCGGCAGACACGGCATCCAGCCCCAGCCCCTCGGCCGCCACAAGGGCGGTGATCGCCAGGGAGCTGTTCGCCTTGGAGGCATAGAGCGCCAGGGCCGGGCCGGGGTAATGCAGCGCCAGGGCGTCGCAGTAGGCGCGGCAGGTGGCCCGCAGTGTGGCCTCGTCCAGCACATACAACGGTGTGCCGTAGGTGCGGGCCAGGTCGCTCAGGCCGCAGCCTCCCACCTGCAGCCGCCCTTCAGCGTCCTGTTCGGTGGTGAGGGGTGTGAGGTTGCGGTTGGGGCTGGTCAGATCGCGTCCGGCCTCATAGGGCTGGGGCGTTGCGGCCGCCGAGCCCGCCGCAGCTGCCTCCGGGCCGGCGCTCTGCTGGGAAGCTGTCATCACCATGGCGCGGGTCCCGGGCGGCGAGGAAACGATGTGCAGTGAATGTACGGAAGCCCTCAAGAAGGTGGCGGATCCGGCTCCGCTCAGCCTCGCCGATCTGGCCGCCTGCGTGCAGCTCGATCAGCAGGCCCTGGGGGGGCTCTGGACGGAGAGCCAGTGGCGCACCGAGCTTCAGGAGGGCTCCAGGCCGGGTGTGGGGCTGTGGCAGGGGGAGGCGCTGCTGGCGATGGCCTGCGGCTGGCTGATCCTTGATGAGCTGCACATCACGCTGGTGGCGGTGGATCCGCAGTGGCGGCGCCTCGGCCTGGGGCAGCAGGTGCTGGCGGCGCTGCTGGCGGAGGCCCGGGGGCGAGCTGCGAGCCGGGCCACCCTCGAGGTGGCGACGGGCAACGGCGCTGCGCGTGGCCTCTACGCCCGCTTCGGCTTCCGCGATGCGGGCATTCGTCGTGGTTATTACCGCAATGGCGAGGACGCCCTGATCCAATGGCTCGACCTTCGGACCTGAACGCATCCTTGCGCCCTTCGGGCAGCACGGCCTTCGCCAGCGCATCGACCACCCCTGGTGGCGCCCGAACCGATCACCGATCCAGCGGTTCGGTTTACCGGCGTTTCTTGTTGCGAAGCCTGCAAGATCATGCTGGTTGTCTTATGTCTTGAACAGGCCTGAAGCCTTGAAGGCACTGCGATCTGCCGCACTGGCACAGCAACACCGCACTCACCGCTTACCCCTGATAGGTTAGTGAGACGTGCAGCAGGCCCCGCCCCATGTTCGAGCGGTTTACCGAGAAGGCCATCAAGGTGATCATGCTGGCCCAGGAAGAGGCCAGACGCCTGGGTCACAACTTCGTGGGCACCGAACAGATCCTGCTGGGCCTGATCGGTGAGGGCACCGGTGTCGCCGCCAAGGTGCTCAAGTCCATGGGGGTCAACCTCAAGGACGCCCGGGTGGAGGTGGAGAAGATCATCGGCCGCGGCTCCGGCTTCGTGGCGGTGGAGATTCCCTTCACCCCCCGGGCCAAGCGGGTGCTGGAGCTCTCCCTCGAAGAGGCCCGCCAACTGGGCCACAACTACATCGGCACCGAGCATCTCCTGCTTGGGCTGATCCGCGAAGGTGAAGGCGTGGCCGCCCGGGTGCTGGAAAACCTCGGCGTTGATCTGGCCAAGGTGCGCACCCAGGTGATCCGCATGCTCGGCGAAACCGCCGAGGTGGCGGCCGGCAGTGGCGGCAAGGGCTCCACCAAGACGCCCACCCTCGATGAATTCGGTTCCAACCTCACCCAGCAGGCCGCTGAAGGCAAGCTCGATCCGGTGGTGGGTCGCCAGAACGAGATCGAGCGGGTGATCCAGATCCTCGGTCGTCGCACCAAGAACAATCCGGTGCTGATCGGGGAGCCGGGTGTCGGCAAAACCGCCATCGCCGAAGGTCTGGCCCAGCGCATCATCACCGGCGACATACCAGACATCCTGGAAGATAAGCGCGTTCTCACCCTCGATATCGGCCTGCTGGTGGCCGGCACCAAGTACCGGGGCGAATTCGAGGAGCGCCTCAAGAAGATCATGGAGGAGATCCGGGGTGCCGGCAACGTGATCCTGGTGATCGACGAAGTCCACACTCTGATCGGTGCCGGTGCCGCCGAGGGTGCCATCGATGCCGCCAACATCCTCAAGCCGGCCCTGGCCCGCGGCGAGCTGCAGTGCATCGGTGCCACCACCCTGGATGAATACCGCAAGCACATCGAGCGGGATGCCGCCCTTGAGCGCCGCTTCCAGCCGGTGATGGTGGGCGAACCCTCCGTGGTCGACACGATCGAGATCCTGCGCGGTCTGCGGGAGCGCTATGAGCAGCACCACCGCCTCAAGATCTCCGATGAAGCCCTCGTGGCCGCCGCCACCCTCGGCGACCGCTACATTTCCGATCGCTTCCTGCCTGACAAGGCCATCGATCTGATCGACGAGGCCGGCAGCCGCGTGCGCCTGCTCAATTCCAAGCTGCCCCCCGCGGCCAAGGAGGTGGACAAGCAGCTGCGGGGAGTGCAGAAGGAAAAGGAAGACGCGGTTCGCCAGCAGGATTACACCAAAGCCGGTGAACTGCGCGATAAGGAAGTCGAACTGCGCGAGCAGATCCGCACGATCCTGCAGGCCCGCAAGGACGAGGAGCCAGCCGCTGACGCCGGCGCCGCTGAGGCCACTGAAACCGGTGGTGTCGCCGTTGCGGTCGCCACCAGCGATCCCAACAGATCCGAAGTCGCCGGCACCGACGGCGAACGCCATCCGTTGGTCACGGAGGAAGACATCGCCCAGATCGTGGCCTCCTGGACCGGTGTGCCGGTGCAGAAGCTCACCGAGAGCGAATCGGTGAAGCTGCTCAACATGGAAGACACCCTCCATCAGCGCCTGATCGGTCAGGACGAAGCCGTGAAGGCCGTCTCGAAGGCGATCCGCCGGGCCAGGGTTGGCCTCAAGAACCCCAACCGTCCGATTGCCAGCTTCATCTTCTCCGGCCCCACCGGTGTCGGCAAGACCGAGCTCACCAAGTCATTGGCGGCGTATTTCTTCGGCAGCGAAGACGCCATGATCCGCCTCGACATGTCGGAGTTCATGGAGCGCCACACGGTCAGCAAGCTGATCGGTTCGCCTCCGGGCTATGTGGGCTTCAACGAAGGCGGTCAGCTCACCGAAGCGGTGCGCCGGCGCCCCTACACCGTGGTGCTGTTCGACGAGATCGAGAAGGCTCACCCGGATGTGTTCAACCTGCTGCTGCAGTTGTTGGAAGACGGTCGCCTGACCGATTCCAAGGGCCGCACGGTGGATTTCAAGAACACCCTGATCATCATGACCTCGAACATCGGTTCGAAGGTGATCGAGAAGGGCGGCGGCGGCCTCGGCTTCGAGTTCGGTGGCGGCGATGTGGAGGAAACCCAGTACAACCGCATCCGCATGCTGGTCAACGAAGAACTCAAGCAGTACTTCCGGCCTGAGTTCCTCAACCGTCTCGATGAGATCATCGTCTTCCGTCAGCTCAGCCGCGATGAGGTGAAGGAAATCGCCGAGATCCTGCTCAAGGAGGTGTTCGGCCGCATGCGCGAGAAAGGGATCGAACTTTCGGTCACCGATGCCTTCAAGGAGCGCCTGGTGGAAGAGGGCTACAACCCCAGTTACGGTGCCCGGCCCCTGCGCCGCGCCGTGATGCGCCTGCTTGAGGATTCCCTGGCCGAGGAATTCCTCTCCGGTCGCATCGGCGAAGGCGATACCGCCGTGGTCGATGTGAACGACGACAAGCAGGTGGTGATCCGCAAACAGGGTGTGCTGACCATGCCGGAACTGGCCACGGTCAGCGTCTGATCCCCCACAGGGGTCTGAGTTCAGTGGGCCGCTTCTGCGGCCCTTTTTTTGTTCTGAATGTTCAGGTTCGCGTTGTTCAGAACCGCGATGTTCATTGTCGCGTTGTTCAGAACTGCTGCTCAGTCGCGATTGCGCGGTGGATTCCCCGCTCCGCGCAACAGCCCTTGCTCCCAGATGGCCAGCTGACGATCGGCCAGTCCGCTCGCCAGCGCGACGATTGCTCCTCCCACCAAGGCAGGAAGATTGTGGAACCAGGCGATCGCGGCGAGGCTGCCCCAGAGCGGCAGCGGTAGCCAGGGTTTCCAGCGACGGATTGCAGCCAGGGCGCCGCCACAGGATTGGCAGTGCTCGGTATGGGTGTGAAAGCGCTCCATCAGCGCCTCACGCTCCAGTCGCGGCGGCAAGGCTTGATCGGGGAACGGATCGGCGCAGAAGCGGTTCACCCAGTCGTGCAGGGCCTTGACGTAGAGATCGGCGCCCGTGGCCAGGTTGTAGGCGCGGCCGGCGGCGCCACTTCTCCCCTGGCTCTCCAGCACCCGCTCCTGCCAGTGGAGAAACAGTTGGTCGTCTTCCAGGACCCGATGGTTGCTGATGTGCTGCAGCCAGCGGGGCCGCAGCCCCAACAGGCGCGCCGGCCAGGGGGAGCGGAAGCGGAACGGGAACCGCGCCAGCAGCCGGCACTCGCCTCGGCGGATCGGCACCGCATAGACCACGGTGAGAATGCGGGCGAACGACTTGGCGTCGAGCTCGTGCCACATCAGGGCCGGCGCCGCAAAGGTGGTGTACTGGCTGCCGAGGCTGCCCTTGCGCGGACCCTCCGGCCACAGCCCCGTAAATCCGTCCTCCCCGAAGCTGGTGAGTTCGGCCCGCACCGGTGCAGCGGTGGCGCGGTTGCCCACGGTCTTGTGGTGGGTGAAGGGCACGTGGCTCACATCGAGCACGTTCTCCAGCAGGGTGAGGGCATCCATCGGCAGATCCCGGAAGGTGTCCTGCACCAACCAGGGTTCACCGGGTTCCTCCAGGGCCGGCACCAGCGGCAACGGCACCGTGGCGGCCTCGTTCGGATCGCCGGCAAACACGAACAGCAGGCCCTGGGCTTCGGCCGTGGCGTAGGTGCGGCAGGTCGTTCGCGGCGAAGCGAGGGCGGCGTCGGATTCGGCCTGGGGGATCAGGGTGCAGCGGCCGCTGCCCTCGAAGCTCCAGCCGTGATACGGACACTCCAACTCGCCCCTGGCATTGATCCGCCCGTCGCTGAGGGGCACCAGCCGGTGGGGGCACACGTCCGCGAAGGCGCGCCACTGCTGGGCTGCCTCCTCCCACCAGAGCACCAGGTCGTGCTCCAGCAGGGTGAAGGGCTGGGGGCGGCGGCGGTCGAGATCCGCCAGAGGGGCCACCGGATACCAGTGTCGATGCCAGTCCACAGCTGGGGGCATGGCAGAAGACGACGCAGGGATGTCGCATCTTGGCAAGGCCCAACCCCGTCGGGGCGGGCCCCGTCAGGGGGTGGGCAGATCCAGGGGTGGGGTGCCTGCGTTGCCGGTGGCAACGGCGGCGGCCTGTTCGGCCTCCAGACCGCAGGAGGGGCAGTAGGGGAAGAAGGTGGTGTGACGCAGCTTGCAGCGGGGACACTCCATCGCCAGGTTGAGGCCGCAATAGCTGCAGTAACTCAGCACTTCCGGCGCCAGCTTCGGCAGAGCTCGCTCGCAGCTGGGGCACTGGTGCCGTCCGAGGGCCTGCATGGCCTGCTCGTAGCGGATCTGGAGACGCCGTTCCTCCTGAGATGCCTCCAGTTCTGCCTGCTTGCGGGCGGCGTAGCTGCGCAGGGCCTGGATCAGGGCACGGCCGCCCAGATAGGTGAGCAGGGCACCGATGCCATAGCGGATATAGGAGCCGAAACTGCTGGGCAGGTAGGGAACCAGCTCAAAGAAGAAGGCGAACAGGGCGAACAACAGGAAGCCCCACACGAAGGGCCACTGGTCGCTGGTGCGGTAAAGGCGGAACTGCCACAGCGCCAGGGCCAGCACCGGCAGTACGAACAGCAGACGAATCAGGAAGGCCCGCAGTTCCGCCCACTGGCGCGCCCTTTGGTAGCGCTGATCGGCCTGGGTGCGCAGCTCGCTGATCTGCTCCTGTTGTGGCTGGATGGCCAGTCGGAATCCCGCCTCCTGCTGCTGTAGGGAGCCGAGCCGCTCCTGGATGTCATCCTGGCGTTTCAGCTGCCGATCCAGCTCAGCCGCCCTCTGCAGCACGGCCGGGTTCTGGTCCGCCTGTTCGGTGGTGGAGCGGGCCGCCCGCCAGTTCTCGAAGCTGGTGCGCGCTCGTGCGTAGGACTGATCAGCCGCCTGGAGCTCCGCCTGCACCGCCGACAGCTGGGACCGGATCCGCTCCATGCGGGCTTCCGTGGGGCGGATCTCCTGCTGGAGTCGCTCGATCACGGCGCGATCCAGAAAGTCGTCGGGCTGCGGCTGACGGGACAGCAGCGGCAGATCGGCGATCAGGCTGGCGCCCACCTGGATCAGGAAGTAGGCAAACAACAGCGTGACCACCCACTGCCCAAGGCGGATCAAGCGCTCCGGTCCCCGCTGTGGATTCATGGCTCCAGTCAGGTAGGGCGATGAACATCATGCTGGCACGGGCCTGGGCATGATTCAACGGCGGAACGCCTCGATTCGATGGCGGAATGATTCAGTCAACTTCGATTCTGCGGGTAGAGATCAGATCAGAGGGGTGGGAGTGTTGGGCCGAGAAAGCTCCTGACGCCCGAGACGTATTGACGATCTGAGAACTGGTTTCCGCTGATTATTGTGTAGGGTTGTGATAGGGGAATCTAGTGGAGAAATGCGATGTATTTCCCCTGCTTTCAGCGCAAGCCGAGCTGGTTGCTATGTAATGACTGGTCACCAGGTCAGCGAGCACTTATTAGCGTCAGTATGCATCACACCTTCTTCGATGACTCCCTGGACAAAGATGCGATGACATGCATACCGATGGCAGCAGCCTGATGCTGGCCACCAGGCCTGATCGCGATCTGATGGGCGCCTTTTCGGACGATGCCATTGCGGGCATGGATCCGAAGCATCTCGAAACCGTGAAGCGCATGGCGCACCATCCGCAGCATGGAGCTGCAGCCCCAATGATCTGGCTGCCCTGATCCAGCACTGCGACCTGGTGCTGCTGAGCACCTGCCTGGCTGGCTCCTTCAGTCACGATCACATACGCAATCAATCCTATGTGTTGTGCGAGAGATTTCCGAACCTGGCTTTCTTTTCCGGCTTCCATCGGCACGGTGCTCTCCGCAACCCGACCGACAGCTTCACTGCCAACTTCTGTCACCCCAATGCGCTGACGGCCCTGATGGGGGCACGGATGATGGACAAGATCTCCCCCACTATTCAGGTGTCTTCAGGGATACACAACATTGAAGCGCAATACATCAAGGTGGCTAAGAATATCTCCTTCATCTTTGCCGGCTTCGACCACGCCTATCACCGTGAGAACACCGGCATCCTGGTGCACGACGCCTCGATGGTGAATCTGCTCTGCATGGCGGTCTATGGCAAGCTGAGCACCAAGTACATCGCCTTCTCGGTAAGCCAAGCACTACGGACCTCGCTTTGTCAGTGACGACCGAAAGCCGGGAGATGTCGAGCTACTGCCAGGAATCGGTGCGGCCGACCCACAGCCGCAAGTACCCTGAGGCCCTGCAGAGCCTCGATCATCCCGAGGCCCTCGATCTGCTCGCCACCGCCGTGATCGCGGACAATGCCCGGAAGGCTGCCCTGGACGACACCTTCTTCGGATGACCAGCTGGACCAGGATCACGTGCCGGCCTATCTGCAGGCGATGAATGTGATGGAAAATGTCTGGTGATAATGCGCGAGGTGTGAATGCAGATCATGTCGCCAGCCATGGCTGCATGACGAGGTCGGAAGGTGCGCCTTCCTGGAGATCCTTCACCTTTCGCCCCATCCCTTCGCGGTGCAATTCTGTCACGCTCCTTTTGTTGAATTGTCGACTGTAGAAGCTTCCATTGTTGCATGCTGAGCCTGATCAGCTAGAGGCAGACGTATAGAAACGTAGTGCAAATGTCCAGAACCAGCGGCTAGCCAGCAAGCTCAGAATGGCGACCAGTCCGGATGCTGCAAGCCAGCTGAAGCTGGCGCGACCCAGCAGGGCTTCAGCTGGCACCGTGGTGAGGAAAGCGACGGGTAACACCACGGTGAAGAACAACCGCAGGCCAATTGGATAGGCGCTGATAGGATAGCGGCCGGCCGCCAGAAAACTGCGCAGCACCTCCGTGGCGTTCCACACCTTCACGAACCAGATGCTGGTGGCCGCCAGGATGAACCAGAGGCTGTACAGAATCAGGCAGCCGCAGATCAGCATCAGCCCCGTGAGCAGCACATCCTGCAGGCTCGGCGTGGCGCCGGCAAGGATCGCCCCCACCACCACCAGGACCAATCCCAGCACGATCCCGGGGAGCCCCCAGGGAGAAAACGTGCGCAACGACAGCCAGAACTGGCTGTCGATT
Source organism: Synechococcus sp. CS-1328 (assembly GCF_025128095.1). GTDB lineage: Bacteria > Cyanobacteriota > Cyanobacteriia > PCC-6307 > Cyanobiaceae > CBW1002. The sequence goes on from NZ_JAHLYT010000069.1 coordinate 17,602, forward strand.
GGCTTGAGCAGCACATAATCGAGGCTGCCATTCTGGACATGACCCACGATCGTGCTGAGGTTGGGTTGCAGCAGGGTGCTGGCGATGCCATCCAGCACTGTGTACATGCCCAGCACCACCAAGGCCGCCTCCCAGCTCCAGCCCCCCAGCCCATGGCCGGAGCGGTAGAACAGCGATAACACGAACAGACTGCCGGCCAGATTGCCGCCCGTGGCCAGCAGTTCGATCAGCAGGTTGATCTGGTACTCCATCTCGGCCGCCAGGGCCGCTCCCCAGAAGCTGCGAAGGCTGCGCCAGTAGCGCACCACTGTTCTCCTGAACATCTTGCTGCCGAACATCGCGTCGCCGAGCATCACGCGCCCATCGCTCCGTACTTCCGCAATCCCCGCCTCCAGAGGAACAGGGTGAGCGGCAGCAGAATGGCAATCCAGCAGCCCACCACGGCGAAGCTGGCGACGACATCCACCTCCTCGCCGGCCAGCAGCTGGGCCGGTATCGCAATCATGTAGGGGAACGGGGTCCAGAGGGCCAGCCGGCGCACCGGTTCGGGGTACAGGTGCAACGGGGCGATCAGGCCGGAGAGATAGAGATAGGGAATGAACAGCAGCCGTTCCAGGGCGCTGGCCCGTTCGCTCCAGAAGCAGACCGTGGTGAGGGCGAACTGGATCAGGAAGCGCAGGGCGAAGGCGAGCTGCATGGCCAGGACCGCCAGCAGAAGGGCGGCTGGAGACGGCAGCCAGAAGGCGGCGGGATAGAGCAGGAAGAACAGAGCGGCCAGGGCGATCACGAAGGGCAGCCGTGTGGCCTGCTCGGCGATGTGGGCGCTCACATAGCGCCAGACCGGTGCCAGCGGTTGCAGCAGGTAGCCTGAAAGACGGCCCTGGAGATGGTCTTCCTCGAAGGTGTAGATCACCCACACCAGCGTGAACTGGCGCACAATGAAGACGGCCAGAAAGTACCGCGCCAGGGCGATCGGATCCAATCCCAGCGGTGTGAGTTCAGCCGTGGCGTTGCTGGCGTCGGCACCGCTGGCCCCACTCCAGAGGCCGAGCATGATGAAGGGCAACACACCCGAGAGCGCCCAGAGCGCAATCTCGGCGCGGTATTCGAGCATGTAGGCGTATTGGCTGCTGAGCAGTACCCGCACCAAGCGCAAACCGCGTCGCAGCTTCGTGTTCATGTGGCGTCCCTCTGGCGGAACAGCTGGCCGATGATCTCCTCCACCGGTGGATCGTTCACTTCCAGGTCGCAGACATCGAAATCGGCCAGAAGACGACCCACCTGCCGCGTCAGTTGATCCCGTTCGATCAGCAGCCGCACCTCGTTGCCGTTCTGGCTTTCCAGGCTGCCGTAGCTCTCGAACATCTGGGCCGGCAGGGCATGGCGCAACTCCAGACGCACCTGGCGACAGGGTGCCAACCGGTCGGTGAGCCCCTCCAGGCTGCCGTCGTAGAAGAGGCGCCCCTGATGAATCAGCAGCACCCGCTCACATAGGGCCGTGATGTCGCCCATGTAGTGGCTGGTGAGCAGCACCGTGGCGCCGGTGCGGCGGTTGTAGTCGGCCAGAAAGGACCGCACCCGCACCTGGGCATTCACGTCCAGGCCCAGGGTGGGTTCATCGAGAAACAGCACCGCCGGCTGATGCAGCAACGCCGCCATCAGTTCGGCCTTCATGCGCTGCCCCAAGGAGAGTTTGCGAACCGGACGGGTCAGTTCCTCATCCAGCTCCAGCATGTCGGCCAGCTCGGTGATGCGGCGCTTGCTCTCGGCCGTGTCGATGCCGTAGACGGCCGCATGGACGCGCAGCGAATCGAGCGGTGGCAGATCCCAGATCAGCTGCTGTTTCTGACCCATCACCAGTGTGATCTGGCGCAGGAAGTCCGCCTGCCGGCGGAAGGGTTCATGGCCGGCCACCCGCACGCTGCCGGCGCTGGGGTGAATCAGGCCGGTGAGCATCTTCAAGGTGGTGGTCTTGCCGGCGCCATTCGGCCCGAGGAAGCCAACGATCTCGCCGGCTTCGATCGAGATGTTGATGTCCTGCACCGCCGGCACGAGGCGATGGCGCCGCTGGACGAAGTGGCGCAGGGTGCCGCCAAGACCGGGTTGCTTGTCGGCCACCCGGAAGGTCTTGCTGAGCCCGCGGACGTCGACGATGGCCATCGAGGCAGTCTGGACGGCTGGGGCTCGCGCGGACCCTGCCCTATCAGAGGCTTGTCCCAGCACAGACCTGCCCACCGCCGCACTGCCAGATCTACGGTGGCGGCTCCCACCAGCCCCTGCGATGCACTTCTGGGCGCCTGAGATCGATCCAGCCCACCCGATGGACTGCACCCAGGCCGAGCACTACGTGATCAAGCACCTCGGCCGCGGCATGTTCCTGGCGGTGCAGGGGGAGGATCAACACCTCAGCGATGTGGCCACGGCCGCCGAAGCCCACCGCTTCCATACCCATGAGGCGGCGATCCGCGCTGCGGAGGAACTCAATCGCCTCGGTGAAGGACCGGTGGATGTGGTGAAGGTGGAGTAAGTCCAGGCACGCGGCGACCGGCCTGGCCATGCTGCGGTGACCGCGCAGCCTCCACCGATGAGCGCCCTATCCCCGGAACAGGCCCTGGTGCTCACCGCGATCGATCGCTTTCTGGCCGATCCCGAGCTGGCCTTTGGCGGCGTCGATACCGAAGGCGATGACGCCGACGACGACACCGAGGGCTACGAGAGCGACGACGACACCGACGACACAGATGATTCTGATGCAGCCGCAGGCGTCGAGGCCGTCGACGTGCTTGAGGCGATCAGCAAGGCCCTGCTGATGGTGCTGCCGTCCGAGGAGATCGAGCAGGCGATCACCAATCTGCTCGCCTGCCATGGCGATCAGATCGATGACTCCACCCAGGTGGTGCTGGAAGCCCTGTTGCAGACGATTGAACGGGATGACACCGAGGTGTCGCTCGAAACCCTGCTGTCGGCTGAGTCAGATCTGCTGCAGACCAATGCCCTCGATAGTGCGGCCCTGCTGGTGTGGGACGAACAGACCACGCCGATGCTGGAGGAACTCGAGATCCTCGATCTGCTGGAGGCCTATCCCTGCCGCGGCCCCGGCGCCCGCTGGACGCCCGACATCTTCGTGCAGTTGCTGGAGGCGAAGGGCCGCCTGTTTCGCCAGACCCTGCTGGCCGTGGAGATCCTGGAAGAACAGCCGGACACCCGCCCCAATGCCCACACCATGCTCGTGATGGTGCCGCCCGATCCGCAGGCTCCCCTGGAGCTGATGGAGCTGGTGGTGCCCCTCACCGTGCTGTCGTCCACCGATTCTCCGGGCCAGGGCGGCTGAACCGTGGCTTTCTGAACCCAGTGCAGCTGAACCGAGGCTGTCGGAAACCTGCCCCGCTGACCCCAGACCTTTAGCAACAATCCGGTCTGGTGATTTGTGAATCCGTCGCTTTGTGCCTCCGTGATCTCTCTCTCTGCGATCCGTAGCCGCGTCTCCCCTGCCCCCTGGACCCACCTGCCGCTGCGCCGAGCACCCAGGGCTGCTGGCTTGGCGATCCTGCTGGCGGTGGCTGCCGGCCTGATGCTGCAACCCCTGACGGCAGCGGCGGAGGGGACTGGCGACGAGCCTGGTGATCCACCGCAAGCAAGGTCTGCCGCCGAGCCGCAGGTGCTGCGCTCCGTGCCGCCCCTGGCCACGCCGGATCCGGCGGTGGAGAAGGCCCTGCTCCATGCCCTGTTTCCCGCCTCGGCGGTGGATGCCGATGGCCATGGTCCCGATCACGGCACGCAGGAGTGGAAGCAGGCCCGCCGCCACATCCGCGCACAGGCCTGTCTCAACGCCGGCAACCTGCGCTACGCCTACAACCGGGTCGACCTCAACGGGGACGGCAGCGAGGAGGTGGTGGCCACGGTGATCGGCCCGATGGTCTGCGGCACCGGTGGTTGCCCCTTGCTGATCTTCCAGAGCCAGCACGGCACTCTGGAGCCGATCAGCCGCATGACCCTGTTCAAGGACCCCCTGATCGTGACCGACCGGGTCCGGAGTGGCTGGAAGGAGCTGATCAGCCGGGTGCGGATCAATGCAGGCCATGGCTACTACGCCCTGCTTGCCCACAACGGCAGCAGCTATCCCACCAACCCGAGCACGCCCCCGGCGGAACCGCTGCAGGAGGCCCTGCGGGGCACGGCTTACCTGGGCTGGCAGGAGGGCGGCAGCGGCTATCACCCGCTTCCCTGCGCCGAGAAGCGCCCATAACCCTTCACAGCCTGTTACAGTTTCGGCAACACATCGTTACAACCCGATGACCACCTCCGATTCCCGCTTCGGTTTCGTTGCCTTCGCTGAGACCTGGAATGGCCGTCTGGCCATGCTGGGCTTCGTGATCGGCCTTGCCACCGAGCTGCTCACCGGCCAGGGCATCCTCACCCAGATCGGCCTCGGCTGAGTTCTGGATCAGCGGCCTATGCGGCCGTGAGCTCCAGCCCGGTTGGCATGCGCCAGCCGGGCTTTGCTATCTCCGGAGTTTCTTCTGCCTCGGCGAGGGCCATGGCTCATCTGCTCGTCTTTGTTGTGGCCCCCGAGGCTCTGCTGCCCGGTGATGGCGCTGACTGGCCCTCCCTGGTGGAGGCCCAGCGCCGCGGTGTGGGCAGTGGGGTGGCCCTGCGCCTGTTCCGTCTGCCGGATGACTGGCCCGGATCGCTGCAGGCTCTGGTGGATTCCGGTAAGGCTGACGTGGTCGGTTCCGACCCGATCGAGCCGTTCGACGGCCGCCGCTCCAGGCTCTGCGATGCCGTGGTGCCCCATTTCGACCCCCGCAGCCTCTGGATCGGCGTCTACGCGATCAGCGGCAGCGAGCCAGTGGCCGGCGACGGCCATCCCGCCTGCCGCTTGACGATCAGCAGCGTCGAGCGTCTCGATGCCTTCCCCCTGCGCGAAGCCGAGAACGAGACCTGCTGGTTTTATCCCACCGAGGACGGCGCCTACCTCAGCTGGGAGAACCAGCGCCGGCTCGAGCTTCAGCCGGGAGTGCTGGCCGAGCAGCCCTTGCAGGCCCAGCCGATCCCGTACCAGCGCCCAGACCTGCACGTGCTCTGGTCGTTGATGGCGGACGACCGCTCCCTCACCTGCGTGGGTCTCACCTACGGCCGCCGCCGGATTGACTGGCCTGTGGTGGCGGCAGTGCCAGAAGCCTGCGCCACCTGGACAAGTTTTGCTCTGGACTCGATGGCCGAGGCCCAGTACCGCGAGCTGGCCAGCTGCACGGTCTTCGCGCAGGACGTGTTTGCACAGGACAGTTTCGGGCAGGACGATCCGGGGGCTGTCCCTGGTGCTGTAGGGTAAAAGGCGATCTAAAGATTTCTCTTAAGCGAGCCCATAACTTTCTTGAGGGTTGTTTTCGGGTCGGTTCATAGTTCAACGAGTTCATGTCTATTTACGTCGGGAATCTTTCCTTCGATGCCGAAGTGGAAGATCTCCAGCAGCTGTTCGCCGAATACGGACAGGTGCGCAAGTGCAGCGTTCCTCTCGATCGTGAAACCGGCCGCAAGCGCGGTTTCGCCTTCGTCGAGATGGCCAATGAGGCCGATGAGGCCAAGGCCATCGATGATCTCCAGAACGTGGAGTGGATGGGTCGTGCCATCCGTGTCAACAAAGCCGAGCCCCGTCCCAGCGGCGGTGGCGGCGGCTACGGCGGTGGCGGCGGTGGCGGCGGCGGCGGCGGTGGCAACCGCTGGTGATCACAACCGGGCAGATCATGTCTGAATCTGCCTGATTGTTGATCGACCTGTTGCTGACCTGCTTGCCCGATCTCCGAGTCTGCAGAACAGCAACGGCTCTCAAACCACAGCTGACCGCCCCGGCAACGGGGCGGTTTTTTCATGGCCGTTTCACTGATCAGCTGTTTCACTGATCAGCCAGTCAGCAGATCAGCCGATAAGCTGGCCTCCAGGTCTGAGCCGAGGGCTTCCTGGGTCTCGGCGGCGCGCAGGTCGACCCGATACTCCATCGAGGAGGTCACGCCGGTGCCCCGGTACGTGCCCGATACCGCCGCCGCCAGCTCCGGATCCGCCGCCGCGGCCAGCACCACGTGGCCATCGGCCACGGCCAGCCCGAGGCTGGGGTCGTAGGCGCGCCAGCCACCGCCGGGCACATACACCTCCGCCCAGGCGTGCAACTCGTGTTCGCTCACCTCGGGTGGATGGTGCATCGAGTAGCCGCTCACGAAGCGGGCGGCTAGGCCGAGGCTGCGGCAGGCGGCCACGTAGAGCACCGCCGTGTCGCGGCAGGCCCCGGTGCGCTCCTGCAGGGTCTGCTCCGGCTGCAGCGCCGCCCCATCGGGCCGGCCCACATGGTGGAAGCCGTGGTGGATCTGATCGGCCAGGGCCATCAGAAAGTCTGTGGTGGAGCCCTGCACCGATGCGGCCAGTTCGGCGGCCCAGGCGCTGACCTGCGGATGCTGCGGCCCGCCCAGGGCCGGTGCCAGGGCCGCGCTCAGAGCAGGTGTGTAGGTGAGAGGCAGATGCCGGGCGGCAGGCTCGGTCACGATCCAGTCGAACGGATTGTCGCGGTGGGTTTCCACCTGCATCTCCACCTGAAGATGCAGGGTCTGACGTTCCTTGTGGAACCAGAGCACCAGCCCGTCGCCGCCGCCGGGTTCGAGCACCGCCGCTGCGCCATCGGCTGGATCACGCACCTGCAGGCGGTGGCTCAGGACGGTCTGGGTGCAGTCCTGGCGCGGGGTGAGTCGCAGGGTCATCGGTTCCAGGAACACCGGCCTGGAGTAGGCGTATTGGAGTTCGTGGCGAATGTGGAAGAACACGGAGCCACTGCGGCACAATCGCTACCCAGCCTGGACGAAAGCCGGTGCGAATCGCGCTCCACAATGGGCTTCCCAGCCAATCAGGCCGTCCGTGAGCCAGCCGCATCGACCGGCGCGACCCCAGAATCTTCCGCGCCCACCGGCCCGATCCGGCAGGCCGGGCCTCCCTGACGACGACGATCTGCCGCCCTCGCCAGGCATGCCGCTGGGGCTGCGGATCCTGGCGGGGGTGGGGGCGCTCTCGTTTCTGATGATCGGACTGAGCGTGATCTGGATGGGGATCGAGAGCCTGCGCAAGCCCGCCGCCCCTGTCGTGGGACCCAACACGGCGAGAGGATCAGGGAGCCAGGCGTTCGATCGCCCAGCCGCCCTCGGGCTGGGGCCGATAGCGGAAGCGATCGTGTAGGCGGTTCTGGCGACCCTGCCAGAACTCGAACTCGTTCGGCACTACCCGAATGCCGCCCCAGGCGGAGGGCAGGGGCACCTCCCCATCGGCGAAGCGCCGCTTCATCTGGTCCCAGGTCATCTCCAGGATCTGGCGGGAGCTGATCACCGTGCTCTGCTGCGACACCCAGGCCCCGAGGCGGCTGCCGAAGGGCCTGGATGTGAAGTAAGCCAGGGATTCCGCCGCCGAGATCCGCTCGGCCTGGCCCAGGATCGCCACCTGGCGCTCCAGCCCATACCAGGGGAACAGCAGGCTCACGTGGGGATCGCTGGCGATCTCGCTGGCCTTGCGGCTCTGGTAGTTGGTGAAGAACACGAAGCCGCACGCATCGAACGCCTTGAGCAGCACGGTGCGTGAGCTGGGGCGGTGGCCATCGGTGGTGGAGAGCACCATGGCGTTGGGCTCCAGCAGTTCCGCTGTGGTGGCCTGCTGGAACCACAGCCGGAACTGGGCGACGGGATCGGCATCGAGATCAGCGCGGCGCAGACCCTCGCGGCGATAGTCGCGGCGCAGTTGGGCCACATCGACGCTGCTTGCTGCGGCATTGCCGCTCAGGGTGTCGGGTGGCTCCAAGGGCTCGCAGGCGCTGGATCAATCTGCCTGAGTTCAGCCTGCCTGAGTTCAGCTCAGGGCTGTGAGGTCGATGCGTTTGCGCACACTCTCCGGCAGGTTGCGGGAGATCGGGCAGAGCTTCATGCGCTCCTGCATGTAGGCGATCGCGTCGGCATCGGCGAGGTTGCGCTCCTGCGCACTGGCGTTGGCATCGAGGCGGATGCGGAAGTCACCGTCGACGCTGTCGATGATCCAGTCGCTGCTGGTGGTCACAAGGAAATCGGCCTCCACCTGCTGCAGTGGAATCGCCTTCTCCCGGGCGTTGGCCACCAGATAGACGTGCTGGCAGAGCAGCAGCGCGATCAGATAGATCCGGAAGCCCGGCATCGTGAGGCTGAGCTGTTGCGGATCCCATCGGCCGGAGTCTGTGAGGAACTCCACCTCCAGCCCTTCGGTGGCGCGATCGGGGGCGGCATGGCTGCTGCGCAGCCGGAACTGGAAGGTGCGTTGTGGGGTCATCGCTGGGCAGGCAGGGCAGACGGGGTGGGGCCGGGGATGGTCGGGGTGGGCTGCGGCTGGCGGCGCCAGGCCTCGAAGCCGGTGAGCAGGGCCGAGCCGATCAACAGGGCGGAGAAGCCCTGGCGCAGGATTCGATCTGGCAGGTGGGGGGCCAGCCGTTGCCCAGCCACGGCCCCGAGCGCACCACCGCCGATCAGGGGCAGCATCAAGGGCAGCTCGGGGCCGGGCCAGTGCCCCAGGGCCGCCAGGGCCACCAGCGAGTTGGTGGCGATCAGGATCAGGCTGGTGCCGCTGGCCAGCGCCATCGGCAACCCGGCCAGCAGCACCAGGGCGGGAACAATGGCGAAGCCGCCGCCCACCCCGGCAATGCCGGTGAGCAGGCCCACCAGCACTCCCTGCGCCGCCAGGGCCAGTGGACATCCGGTTGGTGTGCCGCGGTTGGCCGCCGCCTGGAGGGCACTGCGGCGGGTGAGCAACCAGGAGGCCACCAGGGCCGCTGCCGCGAAGATCCCCAGCTGCACCACCTCGGCGATCCACCCGGCCTTGACCATGGAGCCGCCGATCCAGCTGCCGGCCAGGGCCGGAACCCCCAGCAGCAGGCCGGGCCTGATCGCTACCTGACCGCGGCGGATGTAGGGACCGACGTTGCCGAGGGCCAGCAGGGTGACCACCAGCAGGGAGAGCGGAACGGCGGCCTTGGTGGGCAGGGCCGCACCACTCACCAGCAAGGGCAGCAGCAGGATCGAGCCGCCGGCTCCGAGCACCGCCAGCAGGAACCCGATCAGGGCACCGCCTGCCAACAGCATCAGCACCATGGCGACAGTGAACTCGGTTGCCGCATGGATCGTGGCCGCCATCACATCGAGACCCGGTTCCAGGGCATCACGGCCAGGAGGCGGGCCATGCCACAGAAGCCGCTGATGCCCGCGAAGGTGAGGCCGGCACCCACGAAGCCACTCAGCCAGATCCAGCCCGGCGCCACTGTCTGGCTCAGAATCACCCCCAGCAGCACCAGCGAGCCCGCGGCGATCTGCACCTGGCGCATCAGGGGCAGGGGCGCTCCCTTCAGCTTGCGCAACGGGAACCCGGCTTGCTGCCAGGCGGGCACTCCGCCCTGCAGATCGGTCAGAGGGTGGCGCCGGCCCAGCTGCTGCAGCAGGGCCAATGCCTTGGCACTGCGGTTGCCGCTCTGACAGACCAGCACGATCGGCCCCTGGGGCAGGTCGGCCTCCGTGATGCGGGACAGGGGAATGTTGAGGCTGCCGGCGATATGGCCGCCGACGTATTCCATCGGTTCACGCACGTCGATCACCGTGACATCCCGGGCGGCCAGCTGGTCGGCCAGCTCATGGGCTGTGATGGGGCTGTGGGTGGGCATGGCCTTGGTGGTGGTCATCGTGGTGGTGGCTTTTCGGGTGCTTGGTGTCTTGGGAGTGGTGATGGTCTTGGTCGACGAAATGCTTGTGGAAGCGGACATGCTTGTTGAGTGAGTGACCGTTGCAGCTGGCGCTTGATCAGCCCTCAGGCTTGACGCCTTCCAGGGGGTAGCCCTCAGCCGCCCAGCGACTGAGGCCGCCGCGCAGGTTGGCGACCTGCCAGCGGCCGACCTTGAGCAGTTGCTGGGTGGCCAGGGCGGAGCGGCTGCCCGAATGGCAGACCACCACCACCGGTCGATCGGTGGGGATGGTGTCCGCCTGGGCTTCGAGATCCGGCAGGGGGATCAGCAGGCTGCCGGCCACCCGACCATCGGGGCCGTTGAATTCCTCGGAGGAGCGCACATCGAGCAGGGTGAGATCGCTCTGGTGGGCGACCACCCAGGTGGGGGTAAGTTCGGGCAGCCCGGCATAGCTGCGGGCCAGGGGTGCCCAGGTGGCCTTGGGGCTGGCCTCGCGGGGCTTGCCGGAGCGCATGTTGCCCGGCAGCGCCTCGGCGATCTTGTGGGGATGGGGGAGTTTCATGTTCTCCATGTGGACCACGAAATCCCGCTCGGTGGCGTCGCCGCCCAGCCGTGCGTTGAAGGCCTTCTCCTCCACGACCGAGCTGACGTTGCGGCCGTTGTAATCGTGGCCGGGATAGAGCAGGCAACTCTCCGGCAGGGTGAAGATCTGTTCCTTGATCGAGTTCCAGAGCGTGTGAGCGTTGCCCTGCTGGAAATCGCATCGGCCGCAGCCGCGCACCAACAGGGCATCGCCGGTGAACGCCATGGAGTGGTCGTCGAGCACCACGGTGATGCAGCCATTGGTATGGCCGGGGGTGCTGCGGATCTCGACGGAACGCCCTCCGAAGGTCACTCGGTCGCCATGGGCCAGCGGCAGAGTGACGTTGTCGGCACGAGCCGCGGCGGACAGGGCGATGGCGCAACCGGTGGCGTCATGCATCAGCCAGCTGCCGGTGACGTGGTCGGCGTGGGCGTGGGTATCGATCGAGGCGACGAGATCGATGCCCAGTTCGCTGATCAGGGAGAGATCACGGGCGTGCTGCTCGTAGACCGAATCGATCAGAACCCCCTGGCGGCTGGGCACATCCGCCAGCAGATAGGTGAAGGTGCCGGTGTCGGCATCGAACAGCTGGCGGAACAGCAGGGATCCACCTCCGGCCGCGGCGACCAGGGAGATGGAGGGGGCAGTGGCGACGGCCATGGCGGTGTGGTGCTCACTTCTATGACAGTAGCCGCATAGAGGGGAAGCGGGCAAGTCCTCTGCGCTGTTCGGTTACCTGCCAGTTCGGTCATGGCGGCCCAGTCGCGATGGCTGCACTAGAATTGATAAGTCATTATGTCTGTAATGTCATGACTTCCAGGATCCGCGTTCGAGCGCGTCTGACGCGCTGGTTGCTGGGTGTTCTGCCGCTGCTGCTGGCGTTCATGGTGGGAGCTGCCCCAGCTCTGGCGGCGGACAACAACTGGTCGCTCAGTGATCGGGCGGGCCATCGCCTCACGGCCCAGGTCTTTGAGCAGCCCTTCCCGGAGTACCCCTCCGGCATGCGCATCCGCTTCAGCGCCCTGGATGCCAAAACAATCCTGGATCACAAGGCTGAACTCGTGCTGAGCGATTCGATGGGTCAGGAGTGGAGCTTGCCCAATCGCAGCGAAGAGATGGTCCCCAACGACGGCTCAACGGTTCCAAGCGGATCGGCCCAGTTCGATCTGAATGCCTTGATGCCACGGCCCAGTGAAGCGCTGCCTCTCCATCTGGCGGTCCCCACCAGCAACGGTGCCCTGGATTTCAACCTCAGGCCTGAGCAGGTGATGGAGCTCCACGCCATGGGATCCGTGCAGGGCAGCAGTGATCAGGCCTGAGAGTGATCAGGTCTGAGTGGATGGGACCTCTTTCCAGGCAACGAAGCCAGGCGGAAATCATTTGACGCGATCCAATCCCTGCAGGTCCGGAAGGCCCACCGCATACATCCCCCGCAGGTCACTCACCTTGAAGTCGAAGGCCTTGTCTTCGGGGTCGTTGTTTGTCACGAAGGACGGCCGGCTGGCCTTGCTGCCATGGCAGGCCTCGGATCAGGTGCCAGTGGCGGTTGGTGCTGCAACGGAGCTCAGCAACTTCTGAACGATCGTGATCCCACTGATCGCCTGCCAGCCGAACAGCACCAGCACCAGGCCATTGAGCGTGATGTGCAGGCTCCGTGCCCAGTCCTTGCCCTTCAGCAGGGATGGACCCAGGGATGCCGTGGCGATCACCAGCACGGCAACGCCCAGACCAACGAACAGGTGGGGGCCGATGATCAATTTGCCGTTCTTGAGGAAGGTGGCGCCCATTCCACCTGCGGCACCCAGCAGGGTGAGGCCCAGAATCACCGCACCGAGTTGGGCATGACGCGGGCCGTAGCGCAGGGGAACCATCTGCTTGCGCTCTTCTGCGCTCACCTTGCGGATCTGGCTGGCCTTGAAGCCCAGATAGCCGGAATAGAGCATCAAACCGAGCAGCACCCACATCAGCACGGGGTGGACGAAGTTCAGGGCGAAGAGCATGACGCCTCGGCAAGCGAAGGGGGCCGCGACGGCGGCATGACCTCAAGCCTGGCCATGGGATGCGTCGGAGATTCAGGACCCATCCTGGAGATGACGTGTTGCTAAGCGTGGCCCTGCAGCGCCACGGGCTTTGGATCCCTGAGGATCCAGTAGAGCGAGCCTGACAGCAGCGCGCTGAAGAAGCACCACACCGAGGTGAAGGCGTAGCCGTAGGCCAGATGGGTGATCAGAAAGATTCCGAGAATGCAGCCACCGAACCAGCGCAGCCGCTCCGAGCCGCTGAGCAGGATCGGTGCGGTGATCAGCAGCCCATACACCGTGCTGCCGAAGCCCAGGTTGATCCAGCCATTGGCCAGCAAGGTGGTGGTGTAGTTGAGCGATCCGTGCACCATGGAAGGCTGGAGCACAGAACCATCCAGCAGCAGTGGCAACCAGAGCCCTGCACCCAGCAGCAGGCCCAGTACCAGAAGGATCTGCAGGAGGCGTCGCCGCAGACCAGGCGGTGCCTGTCGGTTCAGATGCAACACGCACCAGGGAAACCAGGCCAGCCAGAAGGCATAGGCGAAGAACAGATAGGCGAGCGCGGCGGGGTGCACGAGATCGCCGGGGCCGCCGGGCGCCAGGCCAAGCCAGACCACACCTTCGAGAGCCTGTTGCGTGGAGAAGAACAAGGGCGAGAGGGCCAGGGGCAGCAGATCGCTGCGCTGGTGGTGCCGGCAGTAGCGCACGGAGGCCACTCCCAGGGGCAACAGAGCGGCCGCCACCACAAAGCTGGCGCTGCTGGAGAAGCACATCGGCGTGGAGCCGTCCCCGGCAGCAAACGTTTCCCCCAGCCTGGCGCGGCGGGGCGGGCAGCAGGGGGGAATGCTGGCCTGGGCGGATCGCCTGGCTCCGGGGAGGGCAGGCCTCACAACAATGAATGAGGCGGAGATCCTGCATGGCAACCCTGAACAGGCGGCGCTTGGTTCCGTACCCCGCGATCCATCGTCGCTAACGGGGCGCAAGCCAAAAGCCGCCAGCAACGGCACCGCCAAAGACAAATCCCTCGAATCCTGGATCTGGGACGTCGCCTGCTCGATCCGCGGCGCCACACTGGCGCGAACCCCAGAGGGATCGCCCTGACCCCGCCTGCCTCCCGCCCCTGCCGTGCCCTGCCGGCCGTTCTGGGCCTGGCGCTGCTGGCCCTGCCGCCGCTGCTGCCCCGGGCCCTGGCCCAACCGGTGGCACAACCTCCGTCGGCCACGATCCCCCTGCCTGAACCCCAGGGCCAGACGCTGCTGCTGCAGAGCGCCGATCGCGCCGACTACGGCCCCCTGGCGGAGCAGTTCCTCACCCAGGCCAACCTGGCCTACTGCGGCGTGGCCAGCATGGTGATGGTGCTCAACAGCCTGGCGGTGCCGGCCCCGGCGGCGGCGGGCTACGGCAGCTACCGCTTCTGGACGCAGGACAACGTGTTCGAGGCCGCCGCCACCCGGGCGGTGCTGAGCCCCGAGGTGGTGGCCCGCCAGGGCATGACCCTGCAGGAACTGAGGGGGCTGCTGGCCAGCCATGGGCTGCAGGCCCGGGCCATCCATGGCGATCAGCTGAGCCTGGCCCAGTTCCGCCTGCTGGTGCGCAGCAACATCGCCCGCGCGGACGACCGCCTGCTGGTGAACTACGACCGCAAGGCCCTGGGCCAGGCCGGCGGCGGCCACATCTCCCCGCTGGCCGCCTACAACGCCGCCACCGATCGGGTGCTGATCCTGGATGTGGCCCGCTACCGCTACCCGTCGGTGTGGGTGCCCCTCGCGGATCTCTGGCAGGCGATCCGCACCACCGACAGCACCTCGGGTCGCAGCCGCGGCGTGGTGGTGGTGCGGCGGGGCTGAGGGGGGTTCAGATCCCCATCACCCACCAAAACCGCCCCACCCCAGGCAGACTCCCCCAAGCGACGCCAGACCTGATCCACCAGTGCCCGACCCGGATCAGCTCAACGATTTCCTCGAAGCCCTGGAAACGGCCGGCAGCCCCGCCAAAAATGCCGCCCTGACGGAAGCGCTCGGCTGGGATGCCCCGCTCTACGAGGAAGTGAAGACAGCACTGGTGGCCAAGGGGATCGTGGTGCGGGGCAGAGGCCGAAGCGACAGCGTGTCGCTGGTGGGAGCCGAGCCACAAGCACCACAGCCCGCGCCAGCCCGCACCCCCCGCAAAGGAAAAACCGCCGGCAACGGCACCGCCAACCTGGGCTTCGAGGCCAAGCTCTGGCTCACGGCCGACAAGCTGCGCAACAACATGGACGCGGCCGAGTACAAGCACGTGGTGCTCGGCCTGATCTTCCTCAAGTACATCTCAGACAGCTTCGAAGAGCACCGCGCCAAGCTGCTGGCAGGCGAGGGCGAATACGCCGGAGCCAACCCGGAAGACCCCGACGAATACAAGGCCGAGAACGTGTTCTGGGTTCCGGCCGAGGCCCGCTGGAGCCACCTCCAGGCCCATGCCAGAGAAGCCACGATCGGCAAGCTGGTGGACGACGCCATGGTGGCGATCGAGCGCGACAACCCGCGCCTCAAGGGCGTGCTGCCGAAGGACTACGCGCGTCCCGGACTCGACAAGCAGCGCCTGGGGGAGCTGATCGATGTGATCGCCACGATCGAACTCACCGCCGCCAGCGAGGGCGAGGGCTTGTCTGCGAAGAGCCACCGCTCGGTGGATCTGCTGGGCCGGGTGTACGAATACTTCCTCACCCGCTTTGCGTCGGCTGAGGGCAAGAACGGCGGCCAGTTCTACACGCCGAGCTGTGTGGTGCGCTGCCTGGTGGAGATGCTGGAGCCCTACAAGGGCCGCATCTACGACCCCTGCTGCGGCTCCGGCGGCATGTTCGTGCAGAGCGAGAAGTTCGTGGAAAGCCACGGCGGCAAGCTGGGCGACATTTCCATTTACGGCCAGGAGAGCAATGCCACCACGCGCCGCCTGGCGGTGATGAACCTGGCCTTGCGCGGCATCGAGGCCGACTTCGGCCCCGAGCACGCCGACAGCTTCCGGCGCGATCTCCATCCGGAGCTGCGCGCCGACTACGTGCTCGCCAACCCGCCGTTCAACGACTCCGACTGGTTCCGCAAGGACGACGACGTGCGCTGGCAGTTCGGCGTGCCGCCCAAGGGCAACGCCAACTTCGCCTGGGTGCAGCACTTCATCCACCACCTGGCGCCGCAGGGCATGGCCGGCTTCGTGCTCGCCAACGGCAGCATGAGCTCCAACCAGAGCGGCGAAGGCGAGATCCGCCGCGCCCTGATCGAGGCCGATCTGGTGGACTGCATGGTTGCCCTGCCCGGCCAGCTCTTCTACAGCACCCAGATCCCGTTGTGCCTCTGGTTCCTGGCGAAAAGCAAAGCTGCCGACGCCCAACGGGGCTTCCGCGATCGGCGTGGGCACACGCTGTTCATCGATGCGCGCAAGCTCGGCACCCTGATCGATCGGGTGCATCGGGAGCTGCTGGAGGATGACCTGGAGAAGATCAGCGGCACCTATCACCGCTGGCGGGGCGCCAACGGCGCGGGTAGCTACGACGATGTGCCGGGGTTCTGCAAATCCGCCACCACCGCCGAGATTGCGGCGCATGGCCACGTGCTCACGCCGGGGCGGTATGTGGGAGCGGAGGAAGTGGAAGATGACGGTGAGCCCTTCGAGGTGAAGATGCCGCGGCTGGTGGCGGAGTTGGAGGCTCAGTTTGCTGAGTCCGCGAAGCTGGAGCAGGCCATCCAAGCCAACTTGAGGGGGCTGGGTTATGGCGGGCGAATGGGAGGAAACAACGCTAGGAGCCTGTCGCGCATAGATCGTCGGACAAAAATCGAGGGCTTTCCCACCACGATGGGAAGCCAGGCCGGAATCAGACTGGGAAAGCAGCGAATTGATGTTTTCGCGCTGGCTCGCTGAAATTGTACGTAGCGCAA
>NZ_JAHLYT010000006.1 GCF_025128095.1 Synechococcus sp. CS-1328
CAAGTGGTGCGTTTGGTGATAAGAACGTCGGGACAGGAAAGGCGGTGAGTGTCAGCGGCGTCACGATCAGCGGCACTGATGCCAGGAACTACACGTTGCTGCAGCAGAGTGGCCTGAGTGCGAATATCACGCCGCGGGGCTTAGATGTTGAAATCCTGCCGCAGAGCAAAGTGTATGACGGCACGACAAGTGCAATGTTGAGGACGAGTGATTATCAGCTAATGGGCTTCGTTGGAGGTGAAGATGCCACGATCACCAATACTTCCGGAGCTTATGACAGCGCCAATGTGTTTGAAGCCGGCATCGTGACTGCCGCACTAGAAGGTGGGGATTTCAGCGCGGGTGATGGCACTTTACTTAGCAACTATCAACTGCCAGTTTTGGCTGAGGGAGTCGGAACAATTACGACTCGTTCACTATCGACTTGGCTTGGTAGCGAAGGCGGCCTTTGGAGTGACTCCTCTAATTGGGATGTTCTTCCTGCTTTCGGCAACGTCGATTCTGTCTTTATTGGAGCAGGTAGTGGATCAATTGTTTATGATTCCAGCGCCGGCTTTGTGTCGTTGCAGACTCTGAATATTGGGGGCAGTCTCAGTATCTCGAGCGGATCACTGGCAATTTCTGGAGCTACAGAGATATTGGGAGGGGGGTCTCTCAGCGTCTTGGCTGGTGTCTTCTCCACGGCTGAAGTACTGAATTCTGGAAATGTACGTCTAGCCTCTTCTGCAGCCTCGCTAGGTTCTATTACGAATAATGGGGGAGGCATTGTTGCTGATTCTGGCCTTCAGGTCACAAGCTTGAATCTGCTTGGAGGGACGGTGAGTGGGTCTGGCCCTCTCGCTGTGACAGATAGCTACTCACAGTCCGGAGGATTGATTAGTGGTTTTGATTCTGTCTCTATTAATCAGGCTAATGGTGATCTCAGCTTGACCGAAGGTGAGATCCTGGCCCCAGGTGGTTCCATTGCCTTGTACAGCAATTCAGGCTCACTGCTATTGGAGAGTATGTCGCTTGATGCTAGTGGCGCTGCCAATGGAGGCCTGATCACATTGGACGGTGCCAAAATTGATATTCTGAACAGTAATGTTAATACTTCTGGGGCCGATGATGGCGGAACGATTTTGATCGGTGGCGTGGCTTCGGGGGTGTTATTGCCTGATTCAGTCATAATTACGGATTCAAAATTGGTTGCAGACCCTCCGGCGGCGGGCGGAAACATCGCCATTAATGGCTCTGCCATTGACATCTCCAGCGCAGGTGGTGGGGGGACGGTTCTTAATATCTTTGGTAGCAGTGGAGGCAGCCTCACGATAGGATCTTCCCAGACCAATTCTATCTTCCTTGATTCATCAACATTGATTCAGTCTGGGCCTGGTGGATCAATCGTGTTCCTGGCTTCTTCTCCGGGTGGGATCGTCAATTCTTCCACGGTTGAAATTCTGGGTGGCTCTACCCCGTCAGTCCCTTCACCCCCAGTGGTTCCTCCTGTCTCGGTTGCGCCAGTGCCAACGCCAACGCCAACGCCACCAACACCAATCCCTGTTCCCCCTGCCTCACCGATCGCCCCGACGATCCCTCCAGTTGCCGTGCCACCTGGTTCACCTACGTCTTCCACTCCCAGCGTTCCTTCATTGCCACCGATTAGTTCAGATTTGTCTGCTGTTGCAATTGCCTTAAACTCTGTAATCAATCAGCCTCCAATTGCAGTCCAAGAGGCCGTGCCTCTCGTCGCAGCCATTGCTCCAGTGCCGCTGAATACTGATTTTCAGTTGGAGCGAGAGTCTCCGGTGAAAATCAGTCTTGATTCAAGTTCCTTCCTTTTTTCTGACGATCTTCTGCTATCGGCAACGATTGATGGCGATTTGCAGCCGAATCAGCTTGCAGATGGATCCATCCTGATTGATTTGCAAAGCGATGCTTTGCTTCGTGTTGGTGTCGATCAAGGGGAGCTTGCATTGGCCGGCGAGGCTGATATCTTGAGGGATGTTGAGATTGCAGATGACGGATCTTTTTTGATTGAGCTCAATAACGATGAGCTCTTTATCCAAGGGCTTGAGGCTGCAGGCATACGACTTGTTGAAACTGTTGGGAGCAGTGCAGCCTCAGAAGTGGCAATTATGGTTGATGGAGCAGTGTTGATTGATCTCCGATCTGACACCTTTCTTGGTCCTTTGGCGAGCCAGGATGAGTTGGCTTTGGTGGAGCAAGTAGGCGAGAGTTTTGACACTCTGATGAAAGAGGATGGTAGCGTAGTGATTGATCTGCGAAGCGAAGAACTTGTTGCTTTGGGCGATGACGAACGCGTTGAAACAATAGCCGCTGCTGATGCTATTCAAGATTCGGATCTACTCAGTGAGCGTGTTGGAGGGAGGGAGATCGCTGCGATTGTCAATGAAACAGGAGTTGCTACAATTCAGTTGGCAATGCTGCCGATCACAAGTTTAGAGGCTTCTCAAGCCTTCGCAGCGGGTGAACAAAATGCTTTGGATTTTACGGCCGCAAAACTTGGTTTGGGTCGTGGTGACCGTAGTACGCCCGTCACAGTTGAGGAGGTGCAGAGTGTTCTTCAGCAGGTTGCGCGAGCCACGAATTATTCCCCTTACAGACCGGCTGCCCTGCGATTGAGCTTTACAACGAATTCTTCAGAGCTTGCTTCTAGTGATACAGGTTTCCTGGATGTCACTTTGGTTCCGGCACAGGGTGAGGTGGTGGGTCGTCGCGTGGTTGTCAACACGCGCCAATTTGGCGACCAACTGAAGAAGCTCTATAGCCAGCTCGCCAAGCAGGAGTCGATGAATGTGGAAGATCCGCAGTCTCCTTCTCGTCAGCTTTATGACGTTTTGATTGCACCTGTGGCAAAGGAAATGAAGCAACTGGGTGTTACCACCCTGCTTTTGTCTGCAGATGCTGGGTTGCAGGCGATACCCTTTGCCGCCTTGCATGACGGCACGGCATACCTTGCCGAATCGATTGGCATGTCGTTGACTCCTTCCATTGGTTTAATGCCGTTGGATGTACCACCGGCCGGCTCCGATCATCGGCAGTTGCGGGCTGGTGCTTCCCAGTTTGAGGGCCTGGCTCCATTGCCGCTGGTGCCCCAGGAACTCGAGCGCCTCAGCCAGGCCAAGCAGGGGGATAGTTATCTCAATGCCCAGTTCAGTCCTCAAGTGTTATTGGAGCAGGCTGGAGATGCTTCCATCAAGCAGGTTCATGTGGCCACCCATGCGGAGTTTTTGCCTGGTGGACCATCGAAGTCTCGTCTCTTCACGGGGACTGGGCCGCTTAGCTTGGCCGAGTTCGCATTTTTGCGACAACGCCGCCAAGGGGAACCGCTGGAGCTGTTCAGTTTGAGTGCCTGCCGTACGGCCTTGGGGGATCGAGATAGCGAGCTTGGTTTTGCAGGCCTGGCACTGCAAGCAGGCTCCCGTAGTGCGATCGGTACGCTCTGGTATGTGGATGACGTCGCTACGTCTGCTTTCTTCGTGCAATTTTATCGATACCTTGATGCCGGTTTGCCAAAGGCGGAGGCGCTTCAGGCTGCTAAGCGGGATTTTGCGAGTGGAACAGTGAAGTTGCAGGGTGATCAAGTCGTAGGTGTTGATGGCGTGCCATTGCTATCCGGCCTTACCGCTGCACAGCAACGTCGTGTGGTGACAGGGATGCAACATCCTTACTTCTGGGGAGGGATTGGCCTGCTTGGTACTCCTTGGTGATGAAGCCTAAACAATATCTCGATAAAACTGCATTTGGCTGTAGTAAATAATGGTGATAATTTGTCAACAGACGATCAATGTGGCTTGCTTGGCTGCAGGGGGTATGGAATGTCGTGCAACTTGTTGGGTGAGTTGTCTGCTCTGGGTGCTGAGTCTTGAGCTTCGGCTTGGTTGTCGTGGGCGTCAAGCTGCCTTGTCTTGATAATTGGTTTCATTCTGGCTGTCGCGTTCGATTTACTGGGTTGCTGCTTGCATGTCCATCTAGTTTGGAATCGACAGCGGCATCTTCAGGCTTGTAGCATCGGCTGACTGGAGGGCTGTGAGGCTTGATCGTGCTGGCGGTGCGCGTAATCCGATGAGTGCTTATTCAGAAGCCTGATACTTTCGGGCCGCTCTGATCTTTTTTAAGAAGTCTGAAGCGTGGCTGGAGGTGCCAGGGCGCCTGGAGGCGGTGATTGGGGTCGCCGTGCCCCTGTGTGGGGCAATTCTGTTTTTTTGACCTAGCGTGGTTTTATCCAGTGTAGTAATGAGTTGTCGACCATGGGCAGCAGGGGGCGGCTGGCGCTGAATCGCCCTTGGGCGATTCCCGCTTTGGGTGTTCGGACAGGATGGGCTGTCTGGGGATGGAATGGCCAGACGTCTGTGTTGGGGCCGTTGACGTGGGGCTTGGGGCTTGCCGGCCTGAGCCTCACCAGCATGCTGCTGGGCGTAAGCCCTGCAGCAGCGGAGGTCAAAGGAGCGGCTGGGGTGAGGAGCCTGGGCACGGTGGTGAATGGCGTCAAAGACGGCAGCTGCAATGCTGGCCTGTGCGGTGTGAGTGGTGGCACGGGCGCTGGCAGCAACCTGTTTCATCGGTTTGGGTCATTCGATACGCGTGGCGGTATCACGGGAGTACGAATTGAATCGGGTGGATATAGCAATGTCATGGTGGGGGTGATTAATTCTCTGGGAAGTTTTATTGATAAGCCTGTTTCACTGAGCACCAAGGGGAATCTGTTCTGGTTGTCTCCTGGCGGGATCACGATCAGTGGATCCGGCGGCTTCCAGAATGTGCAGCATCTCAATCTCAGCACCGCCACGGGTCTGCGGATTGGATCCGGCCTGTTTGATGTGCTTGCAACAACGCCGGCCCAGGCGGCTCTGCTCAGTGGTGAGCCGCTGCGGGGAAGAGGTGGCTTGGTCACGGATCCCGCCACGCTGGCGGAGATGGGGCTGCTCTCCAACGGCGACATCTCGATCTCCGCTGGCTTGCTCACCGTGGATCAGGGGCTGCTGCTGGATGCGCAGGGTGGCAACCTCTTGCTCCAGGCCGCCGGACTCCAGGTACCTGGCGGATCGGTGGAGCTGGCCGGCCGCAGCGTCGATCTCACCGACAGCCGAGTGGATGTGAGCAGCACCACCGGCCTCGGCGGCAGCATCGCCATGAGCGGGGAGACGGTGAGCCTCAGCCGCAGTGTGCTCGATGCCAGCGGCGCCAGTGGTGGTGGATCGATCACCGTGGAAGCCGTACGCCAGGTGACCCTCCAGGACAGCGACCTGCTGGCCCGTGGTGGCGGAGGCAGTGTCGTGGAGGAGGAGGTCCCGGCAGTGGAACCTGGCGACACGACCGTTTCCGGGGCGGAGGAGCCGACCACCACTGCACCTGATGCTGAGGATGAGGTGTCCGGTCCTCCGCTGGATCCCCCGGCCGAGGCGTCTGGGGAGGATCCGGTCGCCACCGCCGAGGTGCCGCCGTCAGAGCCGAGCGCAACCGAGCCAGTTCCTGAGGCGGAGGCAGGCTCAGCGGAGACCGCCTCCATCCCCAGCTCCGATGCGGCGGAGCCCCTGCCCGTTTCCGTTTCGCCCGAACCCGAGGCGGTGGTACAGCCTGCCCCGATGCCTGAACGCAGGGTGTCCGGGGCCCTGGCGGCCGGTGAGCCCGCCGATGGGGGTTCGATTCGGATTATCGCCGAGGTGGTGCAGATCTCCGGCGGCACGATCGATGCTTCCGGCACCGATGGCAGTGGGCGAGTGACCCAGGTCGATGGCCTCACAGGCTCCTGGAGCTTGGAGACCGTGGCGCCCCGCGACCTCGCCCCCGAGGTTCCGGTAGCGCTGCAGGAGCCACAGGTGGGGAGCACCACGCTCGATCCCTTGCTGAGCGAGGCTTCACCGTCTGGTCCGGAGCTGGAGGGAAGTCTGGGGCCCATCGCTCCCCCACCGCCCTTGGATGCTGCTGTAGCGATCACGCAGCCCACTACGGCGCTGGTGGAGCCGTCCCCAGCCCCTCCCCGCGGCCACGGCGGAGCCGTGACGATCGAGGCCACCAGCGTGCTGCAGGGAGGGGCGATCACGACAGCCGGTGCCAGCGGCGGCAGTGTTTCGATCACTGCGCAGGACCTGGTGAGCGGCGCACCGATCCTGACCACGGGCATTGCCGGCACGGGGGGCTCCATCACCCTGGCGGCCGACCGTTCCTTCCTGCAGACCACCGGGTCCCTACTTGATGCCAGCGGCCTAGAGGGGGGCGGTTCGATCCGGGTGCAGGCCGGCACCGACCTGCTGGCCTCCGGCACTCTTCGGGCGGTGGGGGAAGGGGCCACTGCGGAGGGGGGGCTGATCGAGGTTTCCTCGGGCGAGAGGGTGTCCCTGCTGGGCGCCAGCCTGGATGCCAGTGGGGGGGGCGGGGGCGGCACCATCCACGTGGGTGGCGGCTTCCAGGGGGCGCCCCTGGAGGGGGGCGGTGCCAACGCCTCGGCCGTGCGGGTGAACGGTTACACCAGCCTCAAGGCCAATGCCCGCAGCAGCGGTGATGGCGGCACCGTGGTGGTGTGGTCGGAGCAGGCCACCGATTTCTATGGCTGGGCCGAAGCCCGTGGGGGCAGCCTCGGTGGTGATGGCGGCCTGATCGAGGTCTCGGGCCGCGACAGCCTCGTGTTCGGCGGCATGGCGGATGCCTCAGCTCCGGTGGGCACCGCAGGTTCGTTGTTGCTGGATCCGAAGAACATCATCATCGATGCCTCCGGTGTGGGGGGCTTCAGCTACAGCATCCAGAACATTCTGGCGCCTACCGGTGATGCGCAGGTCAACCTGATCGAAACCTTCCTCGGCAACAGCCGCATCCTGGTCAACGACCTCAACGCATCCTTCGGTGGTGCTTCGGGCGCGGCCTATTTCTTTGACGGCACCAGCAATGCCCTCCTGGCCACGCTGTTCGGCACGGCGGCCTTCGGTGAAGACGACACCATCCTCGGCTCAGGACTGGCCTCCAGCAAGCTGTTCCTGTTCACCCCCGAGGCGGATGTGGGCGGGGTGATTGATGCCGGTGCCCTCTCCTGGGTGGATCTCAATCCAGTGGGGGCCACCAGCCCCACGGTGCGCTTCTCCGATGGAACGTCCACGGCCGTGATTGGGACCGGAGTGTCGATCGTGGGGGGCAGCACCGGTGATTTCAACGGCTATTCGCTCAGTGGCGCCTACGCCGGCTACGACTTCGATCAGGGAAACTCCATCTATAACTATCTTCTGCTCACACCCTCCTGGGATCAGGGTGCCGTGGCGGATGCCGGCGCCGTGACCTGGATCCAGGGCAGCACCGGCCTGCTCTCGGGTGGCGCCACCGGTGCGGCGATCGGCACCAGCCATTCCCTGGTGGGCAGCTCCAGCGGCGACTTCACCGCGGTGTATCTGCGGGATCTGAGCAGCACCAACGACTACAACCGCCTGGTGCTCACGTCGCTGTGGGACAACGGTGCCGTGACCGATGCCGGTGCCCTCACCTGGATCAACGCCAGCACGGGGCTGTTGGCGGATGGGACTACCGGCGGGGCGATCGCGGCGAATCACTCACTGCTGAATACCGGCAGTGCGATCTACAACACCACAGACCCTTCCACTGGCCTGATCGACAACTCCAACCAGTGGTATACCGCCCGCGACGACTTCTCCCAGAGCTCCGGCTCACTTCTGGTCTACAGCGGCGGCTGGGATTCCGGTTCTGTCGTGGATGCCGGTGCCCTCACCTGGATGAATGGACGCACCGGTGGGATGGTGGATGGCAGTTCCGGTGGGGAGATTTCTTCGCTCAATTCCCTTGTGGGCAGCCAATCCGGAGATCTCCGCTGGCCTGATGCCCAAGCTTCTGACGATGCGGAAGCCTTTTATAATTATGGTTACCTCTACAGTGGCCAAGGCACGGTCCCCGGGGATGCGGGTCCGGTGCCCGTCTCCACGGTGTTGATCGGCCATTCCTACTGGGATAACGGCAGTGCCATCGATGCGGGCTTCGCTCTCTGGCTCAATCTGGATGCTTCCACCGGAGTGGGCCGTCTGGCGGATGGCAGGCCCGCAGCGGGTGTGATTGGCGCAGCCAATGCCTTGGTGGGCTCTTCCTCGTACGACTCCATTGGTGATTACTGGGAGACGCAGGGACTCTTTTATCGCTACAGCTCTCCCCTCGCTAGTGAACGCTTCCTCCTGACCAACCACCGGTGGGACAACGCCAACCTCGCCGATACCACCTCCGGTGTTGTGGCAGTGGATGCCGGCGCCGTGACCTGGCTCAATCCCCTCAACGGCACCCTCGCCGATGGCTCGCAGGCCTTCGGGGCGATCTCCAGTCGCACGTCCTTGGTGGGTACCAGCACGAACGATCTGATCGGATGGTCCCTCCAGCAGGTTCCCGTTCAACAGAGTTACGGCACCACCCCCAACGTTCTGATCACGGCGACCGGCTGGGATCGGGGCACGGTGCAAGATGCAGGCGCCCTGGTCTGGATCCGCGGCAGCGATGGCTCCCTGGCCCAGGACGCTGCTGCCACAACTCCGCCGCCGCTGGCGTTCGGCAACGTTTCGCCTGCCACGGCCCTGGTGGGCAGCTCCGCTGGAGATGGGGTGGGATCCGGCCTCAACTTCCTCTACGCGCCCTACGACATCGATCTGGGTGCCTATCCCACCCCCAACCTTCTGCTGGCCACCCCGGCCTGGGATAACGGCGCTGCGGTGGATGCCGGAGCGGTCACCTGGATCTCCATGGATACCGGCCGGCTCTCCAGTGGTGCAACGGCCCTCGGAGATCTTGGCAGCGTCAATTCCCTGGTGGGCTCCACGGCCGGTGATCAGATCGGTTCGCGGGTGGAGGCCGGCTATGCCTATCAGTACTACGCCCCGCAGAACGCCCTGATTGTGGCTCCGGGGTGGGATGCCGGTCCCTCAATTGTGGATGCGGGCTCGGTGACCTGGATCAGCGGCGACACCGGCAAGCTGGCTACGGGGGCCGACAGCTTCGGGCCCATCTTCTCCCTCACCTCCCTGGTGGGTTCCTCTTCCGGCGACCAGGTGGGAGCGGAGATCGCCCAACTCACGAGCTTCTACTCCTACGACGGGCGGGTGGCCGTGGCCCTGCGCACCCCCGGTTGGGACGCCAGCCCCACGGCCCAGGACGCAGGCGCCGTGACCTGGCTGGATGTGCGCAATGGAGCCCTCGCGGATGGTTCGCCAGCCGTGGGGGTCATCAGCGGGCGCAATTCCTTGGTGGGGCGCTCCACCGGTGATGCCGTGGGGGCCGATGTGGCTACCCAGGGGCTCAGCGATGGCTCTACTGGCCTGGCGCTTCTCTCTGGCAGTTGGGATAACCCGGAGACCGGTGCCGTGAACGCCGGTGCCTTCACCTGGCTGAATGGCGGCTCCGGGCAATTGGCCGATGGGGCCACACCGGCCCTGGGGGCGATCTCCAGCCAGAACTCCCTCGTGGGGACCAGTACGGGAGATGAGGTCGCTGCTCTGAACTACACCACGTCTCCGGGCATGCTCCTGCGGATGCCGTTCTGGAACAACACGGCGCTGGGAGCTACTGATGCAGGTGCCGTGGCCTGGGTCAACCTCTCGAATGGATTGCTGGCAGACGGCTCCACAGCCATTGGTGATGTCTCCAGTGCTAATGCGCTCGTTGGCAGCTCCACTGGCGACAATGTCGGAATTCAGGCTTTCCTCTGGTACGGGAATGCCTTGCTTGGAAGCCCCACCTGGGATGACCCCACCAGCCTTGTTCGGGATGTGGGGGCTCTGACGTGGATCAACGTTCCCAGCGGCCTTCGCAGTGATGGTGGCGCTCTGATTGGCCAGCTCGATAGTAGTAATTCCCTTGTGGGCAGTACCGCCGGGGACAAGGTTGGGACCTTCCTTTCCACCTCCACCTCAACCGCTGGTGCGGTGACCGAAGACACGCTCGTTCAGACCCCGCAGAGCAGTTCCTACTGGTTGCTCGGTACGCCCGATTTCGATGCCGGGGGCGTGGCAGATGCGGGTGCTGTGACCTTCCTGGATCTCTCGGGGGGGCGCCTGGCCGGTTCCCAGCTGATCGAAGGCCTGCTCAGCAGTGTCAATTCGCTGCTGGGGGCCAGCACAGGCGAGCGCTTTGGGGTGCTGGAGGTTGTAGGTACCGAAACCCAGCAGCAGGTCTACTTCGCCAACGGCGGACTTCTGCTGCACAGCCCAGGGTTTGATGCTGGAGCCGCGGCGGATGCCGGCGCCCTTGCCTGGATGCGTTACACCGATGGTCAGCTTGCCGATGGCAGCTTCGGTGGAACGCTTGGAACCACGACAGCGCTTTTGGGCACGACGGCAGGGGACACCACCGACTTCGGGGTGACCAATCTCTCCGGCAACAGCCTGGCCTTCTTCCCCCAATGGCACGACACCAGTGGCGCCGCCGTGGGCGCCCTTGCCTGGATCAGCGGGAGTAGTGGCGTGCTTGCCAACGGCAGTGGTGGGGCCGCGATTGGAGATGTGTCGCTCCGTGGCGCTGCCCTGAATGATTTCAGCGGTTATTCCACCTCCCTTCTGGGGGGCAATGCCCTGCTGTTCACCCCCGGCTGGGACAACGGGGCGGCCCAGCCGGATGCCGGCGCGGTGACCTGGATCAACATGGCCAATGGTCAGCTCGCCACTGCGCCCGGTGCTCCGCCACTCACCTCCGGCGTGTTGGGCTCTGCGGTGTCCCTGGTGGGTAGCCAGTCCGGCGACCTGGCGGATGTGAGCCTGCAGGGTGTGGGCTTCAACAGCGCTCTGTTACTCACCCCCAGCTGGGACCGCGGCGCCGTTGTGGATGTCGGCGCAGCCACCTGGATCCAGGCAGCCACGGGCCAGCTGGCGGGAGCCCAGGGTCCCGCCGTAGGAGCGATTGGCCCCGAACTCTCCCTGGTGGGTACCAGCAGCGGAGATTTCGCGTCGGCCTCGATTCGCTCCACCGGCAGCAATCAGCTCCTGTTCACTCCCCTCTGGGATGACGGCAGCCACCCGGATGTGGGCGCAGTGACCTGGATGAACGCGGCCACCGGCCTGTTCAGCGATGGATCCACAGCTGGAAGCATCGGCACGGCCCGTTCCCTGGTGGGATCCAGCAGTGGTGATTTCGCGGATGCTCTGCCGCTGGCCGCTGGCACGAATGCCCTGGTCTTCACGCCCGGGTGGGATCAGGGCTCCGTGGCGGATGCCGGTGCCATCACCTGGATCTCCTCGGAGACTGGCCTACTCAGCACCGGGGCCACCGGAGGGGCCATCGGCAGCTCCCTCTCGTTGCTGGGCACCACCAGCGGAGATCTGCTGGATCTGGATCTGCGCTCGCTGGCGGCGGGTCCAGTGCTGATCAGCAGCCCGCGCTGGAGCGACGGCACCCGAGTGGATGCTGGCGCCATCACGTGGATGGATGCCTCCAGCGGTCTGCTGGCTGATGGCAGCACGGGTGCCGTGATCGGTACGGCCAATTCCTTGCTGGGGACCGGTTACAAGCCGGGCGACAACACCGATCTGCGTTACGCGATCAATGAATTCTCCTATCCCACCTCGGATGGCACTGGTCACAGTCTTCTGATCTACAGCCAGTACTGGAATCCCGATTACAGCTCGGTGGCGTCTACTGATTCCGGCAATGGGGCTCTCACCTGGATGGATGCCCGCACGGGTTTGCTGCTGGATCGCAGCAGTGGCGGGGCGATTGGTTCGAGCAATTCCCTCGTGGGTTCTGTCGCGGCGGATTTCCAGCCGGAGCGAGATAGCTACTTTGATTCCTACAGCTACTTCTATGGCTACTACAACGCCAATGGACTCCCCTATACACCCTCTCGGATCTATGGCGAGTTCAACCTGATCCGTAGTGGCTCCAAGGTTCTGGTGCGTAATACTTTCCTTGACCAGGGTTCTCTGGTGGATGCCGGTGGCCTCACCTGGATCAACATGGAGACTGGTCGCTTGGGTGATGCACTCACCAGCGCCACGGGTGTGATTGGCTCTTCCAATTCCCTGGTGGGGAATGCGGCTGATCAGGCCTATGGCTCCCGTTTCCTTGGCCTCGCACCGCAGTTCGTCGACACCCAGCAGCTGAGTGGCTGGGCCCATGGCAGCGATCCCATTCCAGAACTGAATCGCATCGCGGTTCTCTCTGCCTCCTCCGGCCCGGTGGGCAGTGCCGATGCGGGGGCTGTGACCTGGGCGAATGTCCAGTCGGGCCAGTTGGCGAACGGTGCACCAATCCTGGGGACTGTTGGCAGCGCCAATTCCCTTGTGGGTACAACCAGTGGGGATCAAGTGGGCGTCCTCTATTCCCGCTTCCCGGGTGCCGCCTCTTCCTGGAATCTGGTGCTTGAGACCCCCAACTGGGATAACGGAGCCGCCAGCGATGCCGGAGCTGTGACCTGGCTGCAGGGCAATACCGGCCAGCTGGCGAGCGGCCAGGCGGCGGTGGGGCCGATCAGCAGCGCCAATTCCCTCGTGGGGAGCACCACCAACGACCGCATCGGGGAGACACGCCGCCTTCTGGGCCAGGTGCAATACGACTCCTACGGCGCCTATGGCTCGAGTGTGGCCTACATCAGCAGCACTTGGGATAGCGGAACTGCAGCGGATGCCGGCGCTGTGGTGTGGATCAACGGCGCCAACGGTCAACTCGCCAATGGTGCCGTGGCTGTGGGACCCGTCAGCAGCCAGAACGCTCTGGTGGGTCTGGCCAGTGGCGACCGCGTCGGCGCCGCCGCTGAGGATGTGGGCTATTACTACTCCCCATCCGGGGTGAATCTTCTCCTGCTCAGTGGTGACTGGGATAATGGCTCCCTGGTGGATGCCGGCGCCGTGACCTGGATCAATGGCGGCACGGGTCAGCTGATGGATGGAACCGCTGCGATCGGAGCGGTGAGTTCCACCTTCTCCCTGGTGGGATCCCAGGCTGGTGATCGGATTGGGGGCGACTATCTCTCCTTCGGTTCGATCTCTTCGAGTGGTGCGGGTCCCGCTTCCTCCTCCTATGGACGCAACATCCTGTTGATCTCCCCCGATTGGGACAACGGTGCCTTCGCGGATGCCGGCGCCGTCACCTGGATCAGTGGCTCCACCGGTCTGATGGTGGATGACACGGGAACGGGGGTTGTGAGCTCCACTAACTCCCTGATTGGCAATTCAAGCGGCGATCGGATCGGCTCCTCCGTGGTGAAGCTCTCCACGGATGGAAGCTCTGATCCCAATGCGTTTCTTGTGAATGGTCCCGGTGCCACCCCTCCGGGCACCGGCAATCCGCTCAATACCACTTCTGCAGACGAGAACCGCGTCGCCCAGCAGGTCACGATCGCGACCCGTCCGCCCCTCTCCGCTCTGCCCGATGCCAACGGCACCGGCACGAACAACGCCCTGCTGTTCGGTACCAGCTCCGGGGAGAACGTGACCATCCTGCCCTCTGCCATCACGTCGGTCACCAGCACCGGAACCGATGTGCTGCTGCAGGCCACGAACGACATCTTCCTGCGCTCCAATTCGCCGATCACGGCATCCGGTGGAGCTGCCGGGGCTCTCACCCTCCAGGCGGGGCGAAACATCACCCTCAATTCCAGCATCACCACCAGCAATGGCGATCTCTCCTTGCTTGCCAACGACGCTGCCGTGAACAGCGATCCAGCCAACCTCGCCAAGCGCGATCCAGGGCCGGGATCCATTCTTCAGCTCAGCGGCACCAGCATCAATGCTGGCAGCGGCACCGTCACGATGCGGGTTGGGGCCACGGCACCCGGGGCCGAGGCCGGCACCATCAGCCTCGCCCAGGTGTCTGCGGGAAGCATCGATCTTGCGGGACCCACGATCGGTCTTTCCGGTGCCAGCCTCACCTCCCGGGGAGGATCGATCCGGCTGGAAGCGGATGTGCTCTCCCTTGCCTCCAGCCGCATCGACGCCTCCGCATTTAGCGGCGATGGAGGCCATATCCAACTCGATGGCACATCGATGGTGATCGGGGGCAGTGTGCTCACCGCCTCCAGTACCGATGCCGCCGGTCGGGGGGGGCGGATCGATGTGGGATTGAATTCGGAATCGCGTCTTCCTGATCTCTCCATCACCACTTCAAATCTGTTGGCCCAGGGCGGCCTTGACGGCGGCTTGATCGGATTGGATGGCCACACGATCACCATCTCAGGCGGTGAGATCAACACCTCTGCCACGGGAACCGATCCTGCGGCCACAGGGGGGCGAATCCGGATTGGCCTGTATGACGATGGTGCCTCAATCACGGGCTACCTGCCGAACGTTGTGACACTGAACGATGCCACCTTGATCGCGGATCCTCCGGCAATCGGTGGCCTGCTCACCGTGAATGGAACCACGATCAATGTGAACCAATCGTTGTTCAACATCACCGGGACGAGTGGGGGCACGTTGTTGATCGGTTCCCCCTCCACCAATACGCTCGCTTTCGGTTCCGGAACGACGCAGTTGCTGGGTGGCACTGGCGCCAGTTACACCCTTCAGGGCACCACGATCTTCGGCTTCGGAAATGTACGCGGTCCTTCCGGGGCCACGATCCAGACCATTGGCCAGCTCGGCCCTGCCCCCACGCCGACGCCGACGCCGATTCCCACGCCTGTGCCGTTGCCCACGCCGACCCCCCTACCCACGCCCACTCCAGCGCCGGCACCCACTCCATCTCCTGGCCCTGCGCCCACACCCACTCCGATCCCGACACCCACTCCGATCCCCACGCCCACGCCGAGTCCAACACCAATCCCCAGCCCAACGCCGTCGTCCACGTCCCTGCTGGAGCAGGTGTTGATTGTTCAGTCGCTGATCAATCAGCCGCCAAGCACGGATCAGGAGGTGAACCCGTCTCTGGATGCGTCAGCGCCGTTGCCACTGGGAGCGGAGTTGGATGTCTCTGTGGAACAACCCATGCGCATCAGCCTGGAGACTAGCTCCTTTCTGTTCAGCGAGGAGCTGGCCCAGGCGCCGGGCTTGCTGAGTAATGCCTTGGTGGCTGAGTCGATCCTGGATGGCAGTCCGGATGCTGGAGACACGGGCAGCGATGTTCTGAATCAGGACCTTTTGTCGGCCTTGTCTTTTGCCCTTGAGTTTGAGCTGGATACGCTTGCTGATCTCCCGGCGCTTGCTCTGTTCGATCAGGAGGGACTGGCCCAAGCGGATCTGGCGTCTGATGATTTCAGTCGCTCCTTACTGGAGACGCGTGAGTTGGGATCCTCCAATGATTTCGCGAATGCCTTTCTGTTTGTCAACGAGATCGCCCAGCTCCCCGGCAGAATTTCGGACGTCTTCCTGAACCAGTCGATCCTGGATGGCCAGCTGGATGGCCAGCTGGATGCCACCGTCACGGCCACCGCCGGTGATACAGCACAGCAGAGCCTGTTTTCTGACCTTCCTTTCGCCACCGTGTTCGAGGTGGACGTTCAGACTGAGCTGCCGTCGATCGAACTGCAGGATGATGACCTGCTGGCCCGGGCGGATCTGGCGACGGATGATTTCAGCCGCTCGTTGTTGGAGGCCCAGAAGCTCCGCTCCGCAGATGTGGTCATCTCCATGCTCAATCTGCTCGATGGACTGGGATCTCCCCTGCAGCTGTCGGTGCTGCCGATGACCACGGCCCAGGCGATCCAATCCTTTCAGCAGGGTGAACAGCGCGCCTTCGATGACACGGCCGAGAAGCTTTCCCTGACGGGCGAACGCCGTGTCACCCCGCTCACCACGGAAGAGGTGCAAAGCGTGCTTCAGCAGGTACAGCGTGCCTCCAACTATGCGCCTTACAAGTTGGGAACCCTGCGGATGAGCTTCAGCCGAACCGCTGGTGCTGCTGGGGATGGAGATTTCATTGGAGACGGCTTCCTCGACATCACGCTGGTGCCGGCGGAGGGCACGGTGGTGGGTCGCCGCGTCACGGTGAATGCGGCTCAGTTCGGCGAGCAGCTGCGCCAGCTGTACGGACAACTGGCCAAGCAGGATTCGATGGATCTGGCCAATCCCCAGGCGCCGGCGCGACAGCTCTACGACGTGCTGATCCGGCCGATGGAGCAGGAGATCGAATCCCTTGGGCTCACGACGCTGCTGCTGTCGGCGGATGCGGGCTTGCAGGCGGTGCCGTTCGCGGCACTGCACGATGGCAAGCAGTACTTATCGGAACGCATCGGCATCGCCCTGACCCCGTCGATCGGGTTGATGCCGCTGGATGTGCCACCGGCGGGGGAGAAGAGTCAGCTGCGCACAGGTGCGTCGCACTTCCAGTCACTGGCGCCCCTGCCGCTGGTGCCTCAGGAGCTGGATCAATTGGCGTTGGCGATCCCAGGGCGCGCTTTCCTCAATGCGGCCTTCACACCCCAGCTGTTGCTGGAGAAGGCTGGTGATCCCGCCTTCCAGCAGGTGCACGTGGCCACCCATGCGGAGTTTCTGCCGGGCGGACCGGCCAAGGCACAGTTGTTCTCCGGCACGGGGCCGATGAGCCTGGCGGAGTTCTCCAGCCTGCGCCAGCGGCGCGAGGGCCTGCCGCTGGACCTGTTCACCCTCAGTGCCTGCCGTACGGCCCTTGGCGATAAGGACAGTGAACTGGGCTTTGCCGGCCTGGCCCTGCAGGCGGGATCCCGCAGTGCGATCGGCACGCTGTGGTACGTGGACGACGTGGCCACTTCCGCCTTCTTTGTGCAGTTCTATCGCTACCTCGATGCGGGCCTGCCGAAGGCGGAGGCGCTGCAGGCGACCCGCAAGGCCTTTGCCAGCGGTGCGGTGCGGCGGCAGGGGGATGGGGTGATCGGTGCCGATGGACAGGTGCTGCTCAGCGGCCTCACCGGGGCGCAACAGCGGCGCGTGGAGAATGGACTGATGCATCCTTACTTCTGGGGTGGGATGCAGTTGCTCGGTACTCCCTGGTAATCGCTGATGACACGCCTTCTGCAGGTCCGGCGGTTCTGGGGGTTGGCCCTGCTGCTGTCATCTCCGCTGCTGGGCCTGCTCACCGTGGTGAAGCCGGCTGGCGCCCAGGTTCAGGTGCTGTGCGACGGCACCTTGCTGGAGGCGCAGGGCAGCGCTGAACGCAAACGCACCACCCAGCGGCTGGGCATCTCCCTGGGGCTTGAGGCGGAGGCGGCCTCGGCCGATGTCGCCCTGGAGGATCTACAGCGCCGGCTGGCGGCCGTGCGCACCGCCCTTCAGGATCTGGGTGTGAAGGACTTCAGGGTCAGTTCTCCATCGACCTGGCAGCGTTCGGCAGAACCGAAGCGGCCTGCAGGGTTCACCGCACAGCTTCAGGTGAGCGGCGACCTGGCACCGGAGCGTCTGCAGCGTCTGGTGCGGGAGGTGGGTGCCCTGCCGGGGGTTCGTTTATCTCCGGTTCGGCCTCAGGCGGATCCCGTCGGCGACGCAGGGGTGCGCCGCGAGCTCCTGCGGCTCGCGTATCAGGACGCCTTGCGGCAGGGCCGAGAGCTGGCCGAGGCGATCGGGCTCTCCCAGCTCCGCCCCTTGCAGGTGACGGTGGATGGCGGATACAGGCCGATGCCGATGCTGGCCAAGGCCGCCGATGCGGCCGCTCCCCCACCCTTTGATCCGGCCGAACTGCCCAGTCCGATCGACAGGTTGCAGCTGCAGGCCCAGTTCTGCGCGCGCTGAGCTGATCGCTGCTGGGCCTAGCCGCCTCGCAGCACCCCGAACAGCTGCCGCATCCGCTGCAGCACGCTCACTTCGGTGGGCAGGGAGCTCTGCTGCATCAGTTGATCGAGACCAGCCTGTCTGTCCTGCACCATCCGGGCGATGCGCTCCAGCAGCACGGGATCCTGCTCCAGCAGGGGTTGCAGATCCTGCCGCTCCACCTCCAGTAGCAGGGTTTCGCTGACCGTGCGCACCGAGGCGCTGCGGGGTGCGTCGGTGAACAGGGTCATCTCCCCGAACACATCGCCAGGTCCGAGGCTGGCCACCCGGTGGCTGCTGGAACCCCCATCCGACTTGAGCACCTCCACGGATCCAAAGACGATCTGAAACAAGGTGTCGCCTCGATTGCCTTCGCGCACCACCGTTTCCCCGGGTCCAAAGCGCAGGCAGCGGCTTTCGCGGGCCAGGTGCTCGCGCTGGCTCACATCCAGACTGCTGAACAGGTTGTGTTCGCTCAGCAGCGCCGCGCGCGCGGCCGGATCCAGCGGCTCGATCGGCGGGGTGCCCCGGTCCGGACGCTTGGGCCGCAGTTCACGCACCGGGTAGGGAACGCTGTGTCCGGCGCGTTGCAGCGCATACCAGATCTGGGCCAGCAGATCGCTGCGCACGTCGTAGCGGCTGCCATCGGTGGCATCGAGATGCCACACCATCAGGTCGTACATGATGGCGCTGTCGCCGTACTCCGCCACCCAGATCCGCGGGGCAGGATCGGCCAGCACCCGAGGGTGCTTCTGCAGCACGGCCAGCATGAGTTGCTGCGCCTGGGCCGGCGGCAGGCCGTAATCCAGCCCCAGGCTGAAGCGGTTGCCCACCGGATCCCGCTCCTTGTAGCGGCGCAGGACCGCCTGGGACACGGTGTCGTTCGGCACGACCACCCGAGCCCGATCCAGACCCATCAGGTGGGTGTTCATCAGGGTCAGTCCCACCACCGTGCCTTTCGCCTCGCCCAGGTCGATCCAGTCGCCTTCGCGGAAGGGCGGATCCAGCTGCAGGGTGATGCCGGCGAACAGGTCCTTGAGGGTTTCCTGCGCCGCCAGGCCCACCACGGCGGTGAGCACGGCTGAGGTGGTGATCAGGCCCACCAGGTTGACCCCGGCGTAGTCACGCAGCACCAGCACCGTGGCGGCCGCCGCCGTGAGCAGTAACAGCAGATCCCGCAGGATCTTCGGGACGGGAGGCCACCAGCCCAGGGCGGGCGGGACCTGCAGACAGCCCCAGAGCATCAGGCGGATCAGGGCATAGAGAGCCGCGAGCACAGCGGCTGTCTGCAGCCAGCGTGTCAGATCGATCCCCAGCGGATTGCTCCCCGCCAGGGCAGCCGGCAGGAGGATGGCAACGGCCTGGATCCCCAGGGCAACCAGTGGGAAGGCCAGGGGCAGGGGGGGCAGGCGTGGCCGCCGCCGCACCAGCGCAGCCAAGGCGAGCAGAGCGATCGCCAGCCCGATCGTGAGCACCAAGCGATCGAGGGCCGGCATGGCCATCCGCTCAAACCGCGAGCATTCTGGTGGGAATGTTCCCCCTGTGCCGTGCGGTCGTGAATGATCCCGCCGTGACCTTCAACCTGTTTGTGATGCTCTCCCTGGGGCACTTTGTGGGGGATTTCGCGCTGCAGAGCGATCGCATGGCGGTCGAGAAGTGCCCCGGCTGCGAGGTGGTGCTCTCCTGGCGGTGGTGGCTCACGGCCCACGCCGCCATCCATGGCTTTCTGGTGGCCTGGATCACCGGCGTGCCACTGCTGGGTCTGGCGGAATGGGGAATCCACACGTTCATCGACCTGGGCAAATGCCGCGGCCTGTACCGGCTCAGTACTGATCAGTTTCTCCACATCCTCTGCAAAGCCCTGTGGGCCGGATTGGCCACAATCCCGCTGGTTGCGGCAGGCTGGAGGGGATGAGAGAGGCTGCGGGTCCATGGCAGGTCACCCTGAACGAAATTCATCCACCTCCAGGCCCTTGATCCGGCCACTGCAGGCGCTCGTGCCTGGTCTGCTGTTACTGCTGGCCGCCAGCCTGTTGCCGGAAGTGCTGGCCCAGTCCACCCTGCGCTCCACGTTCCCCGGACGACGGGTCGGAGGGGGGACCCGCGGCGAGTGCAGTGCCCGGCTGGTGGCCAACCTGGTGCCCTCCACCAGTGTGTTCGCGCCGGGCTCGTCCCTCCAGATCGGTCTTCTGGAAGGACCGACCGCCAACCCGCGGCCCTTGCGCCTCTCCTTCCGCCCGCTCAACAGCAGCGGCAGCGCCGATGCCGCCCGCTCCTCGGGTTCCCAACGGCTGCTGCCGGCATCTCCTGCGGGCGTCACCCTGCTCGCTCTGCCGGCCCTGAAGGTGCCCACCGTCTGGGAATCGGCCTACCAGTGCGAGGAGGGCAGTGCCGCCCCAGCCGATGATCCGCTGGCCTTTGTTCAGTCGGAATCTCCGCCTGCGGTGAGCCTGCTGGTGGCTGACAACGACAGCACGCCGGAGGACAAGCCACTGCAGAGTGCTCTTCAGCAACTGCGCAAGTCCTGTGGCTCCACCGTGCCGCGGGCCCAGGTGGCCAAGGCCTTCGGCCTGGCGGATGTGGTCACTGGGGAGTGGCCGGCGCAGCTGCCGGTGCGCTGTCTCTGAGCGCTGCTCCGCGCAGCTCCCAGATGTCGAGCGGCTCCTGCCGGCCCTTCACCTGCAGCTCGCCCCAGTGCTCCCACTCCAGGGCCCAGTCTTCAGGCAGCAGCGCCCGGGTCGCCGACGACACCAGCACCCGGCAGATGTTGTCCTGGCGGGTTTTGTCGATGCTCTCCAGCCGGGAGGCGCAATTCACGGTGTCGCCGATCACGGCATATTCCAGGCGTTCGCTGCTGCCCATCGAGCCGGCCAGCACCTCGCCGGAGTGGATGCCGATGCGCAGATGCATCGCCGGGGCCCCTTCGCGGGCCAGCTCCTGGTTGAGGGTGTCCAGGCCGTTCTGGATGTCCAGGGCGGTTTCGATTGCGGCGCGGGCATCGGCCGTGGGGCTCTCGCTCACCGGTGCTCCGAACACGGCCAGGAAGCCGTCGCCGGTGAACTTGTTGACCATGCCGCCGCGCTCGGTGATCGCCGGTACGCAGTAGGCCATGCCCCGGTTCAGCCAGCTGAGCAGCTCGGCTGGCTGGAGTTGCTCGGACACGCTGGTGAAGTTGCGGGTATCGGAGAACAG
This sequence comes from Synechococcus sp. CS-1328, assembly GCF_025128095.1. Taxonomy (GTDB): domain Bacteria; phylum Cyanobacteriota; class Cyanobacteriia; order PCC-6307; family Cyanobiaceae; genus CBW1002. Next base: position 20,817 of record NZ_JAHLYT010000006.1, read on the forward strand.
GATCGTGACCGGCAGCTGGCGGCCCTCGAAGCGCCCGTCGCTCAGCAGCTCCTCCCGTTGCTCCCAGAGCTGCTTGGCCACCGCCGGGGAGGTGGTCTGGCCCAGCAGCCGCTGGATCTGCTGGCGTTGCTGCTGGCTGGCCGCGCCGCGGCGCAACCAGCCGGCACCGGCCATCAGGGAGAGGCCGGCCAGGGGAGTGATGGCACCGATCCAGATGTGCTGAATCGACAGCAATGCCACCAGCCCCCCGGCCAGTCCCAGCCCCACCAGCGCCACCGCCACCACACTGCGCCGCAGGCTCCTGAAGGCCTCGCCGAGGGCGATCCCCAGCACCACGGCCAGCAGTTCCAGGGCCAGGTCAAGCTGGCCCGAGGAGGTCCAGACATGGAGGCGCAGATCACCGTTCTGCCGATCCAGCAGGGCCGCCACCCGCAGGGCATGGATCTCCACGCCCGGCATCAGCAGCTGCTTGGCACCACTTGTGAAGCGGGTGTGGGGGATCTCGAACAGATCCCGCAGGGATGGTGCCGTGCTGCCGATCAGCACGATGTGGCCCTGGATCTGCGTCGCCGGCACCTTGCCCGCCAGCAGGGCCTGCAGATTCCAGGTGGGGAAACTGCCCGGTCGGCGGAACGGCAGCATCTGCTGGTATCCCGCTGCATCGAGCCCGTGGTAGCCGCCGGATTCGGTTTCCAGCCAGGGGCCAGCAGCGGAACCCTGATCCAGATTGCTCCGCAGGGTCTTGCTGCCGCTGGCCACCTCCACCAGCCGCAGCGGCAGGGACACGGTGGCTTCGTCCTGTCCGGCCACGTGCACCAGATCGCGGCGCATCACCCCATCGGCATCCACCACCAGATCGTTGAAGCTCAGCCGTTCGGGGGGTGCTCCAGGGATCGGCTCGATGCCCTCGGCCACGTTGAAGATCGTGACCAGGCGGGGCTCGCTCTTCACCAGCTGCCGCAGGCAGTCCTGGTTCGGCCCCATGCCTTTGTCGCGGTATAGATCCAGGCCGATCGCCACCGCACCCTCCTGCCCCAGCTGCTCGATGGCCCGGCAGAGCAGGCCATCCTCGATCGGCCAGCCGTAGGTCTGGATGTCGGACTCATCCAGGCCGATCAAGGTGATCGGCAGTTCCTTGCCGGCCGGGGCCGGGCGTTGGCTGGTGAACAGGTCGTAGAGGAGCAGGTCGAGGGATTCGGCGATCCGGCTGCGCTGCAGACCCACAAGCAACACGGCGGCAACGCCGTAGGGGGCCATGCCCTTGAGCAGGGCAACGCTCCAACGACCCATGCAGCTGATCTCCGCGGAAGGATGCGCTGATTCTGGCGGCTGTCTGGGGAGGCGCTGCGGTGGGGAGGGCCTGGCAGGCGTGCCCGATTCGGGAAATCTCCATACAGTGGGAGACGGCGGAACGATCCCTGCAGCTCCTGATGATCAGTCCATCGCTGCCCACGGCGCTGTCCACGGATCCTTCAGCCGATGGTTTAGCCGGTGGCTTGTCCAGCGATCACGCGCTGGTGGAGATCCTCTCCATCGCCACAGCCCTGAGCAGCGCCAGTGATCTGCGCAGCCTGTTGCATCTCATCCTCTCGAAATCGAGGATGCTCACCAATAGTGATGCCGGCAGCATCTTTCTGGTGGAGCGTCCCGATCGCCGCCGCGATCCGAAGGGCCGTGAGGAGCTTTGGTTCGCCGTGTCTCAGAACGCCACGGTGGCCGCGCGCGCGCACGCCGCCGGTGAGACGGATGCGTTCGAGGACAAGATGATGGATATCCGTTTTCCGCTCACCCCGGAGCGGCTGGTGGGCTGGACGGCCCTGGCCGGCGACGTGCTCAATATTGCGGATGTCTACGACCTGCCAGAAGATCTGCCCTATCACTTTGATGCCAGCGTTGATCAGAGCCTCAACTACAGGGCCGTATCGATGCTGTGCGTGCCGATGCGATCCACCAGTGGCCAGATCGTGGGGGTGATGCAGCTGATCAATCGAAAACATGAGGCCGGCAGCCTGATTGATCCCCAGACTGCCGTGTCTTTAACCCGGCCATACAGCCAGTTCGATCAGCAGTTGATTGAAGCCCTGGCCAGTCAGGCGGCGGTGTGTGTGGAACGCACGCGGCTGCTGGAAGCCCAGCAGCAACTGATCGATTCGATGATCACCTTGCTGGCGGGCGCGATCGATGCCAAGAGTCACCATACCGGAGGTCACTGTGCCCGTGTCCCCGAACTCGCTTTTCTGCTGGCCCGAGCGGCCGATGCGGAGACCGAGGGTCCCCTGACGGACTTCCGCTTTGCGACCACCGATGATTGGCGTGAGTTCCGCATCGGTGCCTGGTTGCACGATTGCGGCAAGATCACCACGCCGGAATACGTGGTGGACAAGGCCACCAAGCTGGAAACGAACTACAACCGGATCCATGAGATTCGCACCCGTTTCGAGGTGCTGCTCCGCGATGCCTGGATCGAACGGCTCGATGCCGTGCTGGCGGGCGGTCACCCCGAGGAGGCGGATCGCGTCTATGCCGCCACCAAGGCCGAGTTGGAGGAGGATTTCGCCTTCATCGCCTCCAGCAATCTGGGGGGGGAATTCTTCGATCCCCAGAAGGTTGAACGTCTCAGCAAGATCGCCCAACGCACCTGGTTGCGCTGCTTCGATGATCGACTGGGCCTGTCATGGGAGGAACAGCAGCGTCGCTGCAGCGAGACTGACATTGCGGCCGACCACCTGCCTGCGTTGGAACATCTGCTGGCTGATCAGCCCTGGCAGGTGATTCCCAGGTTGCCGGAAGATCGCCCGGACTCTAAATACGGCTTCAAGATGGATGTGCCTGAGAACCTTTACAACCGCGGAGAAATCTATAATCTCTCTGTGTCGCGCGGCACCCTCACCGACGAGGAGCGCTACAAGATCAACGAGCACATCATTCAGACGATCGTGATGCTCGAAAGCATGCCCTTCCCTGAGAATCTCTCGCGGGTCTGCGAGTACGCCGGCTCCCACCACGAGACCATGGATGGCCGGGGGTACCCGCGCAAGCTCAATGCTGAGGATCTGTCGGTGCCATCGCGCATCATGGCGATCGCCGATATCTTCGAGGCGCTGACCGCAGCTGATCGCCCCTACAAAAAAGCCAAGACCCTTTCGGAATCGGTGGCGATTCTGGCCGGATTCCGGGATCGAAAGCATATCGATGCCGATCTCTTTGCCCTGTTCCTGCGCAGCGGCGCCTACCGCGACTATGCCGAGCGTTTCCTGGAGCCAGGCCAGATCGATGCGGTGGATGTTGAGAAATTTCTCTAGCTCAGCCACCGCTCCTGTTCGCGCTCAAACCCGATGACGCCGCAGACCCCGATTGAGGTGCTCAGCGGCCAGGCTCTGGATGCTCTCCGCCAAGGTCAGCCGGCCAAGGCTCGGGCCCTGCTGGAGCAGGCGCTGCGGCTGGATGACTCTCACCCCGCGGTGCGCCACAACCTGGCCGAGCTGCTGGCCCGCAGTGGCGAGTTGGCAGAGGCCGAACGCCTGTTCCAGGCGCTCCTGCGGGATCAACCCCATTTCCTGCCGGCCTACCGCTCCTACCTGCGGTTGCTGGAGCAGCGACAGCGGGCCGGGGCGGCCTCGTCACAGGGTTCGGACCAGGGCGCGCCGGCTGACGATCCCCGTTCGGTGGTGCTCAACAACTTCGGCAACGCCCTGCAGGCCGCTGGGCAGCTCCCCGAATCGGAGACGGCCTACCGCCAGGCGCTGCAGCTCGCTCCTGACTATCCGCATCCCTGGTCGAACCTGGCCAACGTGCTGCGTCTGCAGGGACGGTTGTCGGAGGCGGAGCAGGCGGCCCGCCGGGCGCTGGCCCTGCGCCAGGACCATGCCGGCGCCTGGGTCAATCTCGGCTGCGCCCTCACCGAGATGCTCTGCGAGGCCGAGGCCGCCACCTGTTTCGAGCGGGGCCTGGAGCTGACGCCGGCCAATGCGGAGGCGCGCCATGCCCTCGGCAGTGGCCAGCTGCTGAACCTGCTCAGCCGTGACGATCTGTCCGAGGCCGAAGTGCTGGCCCGCCATCGGGCCTGGGGAGAGGCCCTGGTGGCGGGGATTCCGCCCCGGCCCCTGCCGCCGGTCCGCGCCGGTACCCCCCGGCTGGCCTTCCTCTCCAGCGATCTGCGCCGCCATGCGGTGACGCTGTTTCTCGAACCGCTGCTGGAGCATTGCGATCGGCAGCGGTTCGAACTGGTCTGCTATGCCAGCCAGCCGCAGCCGGGCGATGCCGTGGCCCAACGGCTGCGTGCCCTGCCCCTCACCTGGACCCCTTGCCTGACGCTCTCCGATGCGGCCCTCGCCGATCGGATCGCAGCCGATGGAATTGATCTTCTGATTGATCTCAACGGCCACACCCGTGGCATGCGCCTGGCGGCGCTGGCCTCCCATCCGGCCCGGCGTCAGGCCTCCTGGCTCGGCTATCCCTTCCTCACCGGTCTGCCCAGCCTCGACTACCGCCTCACGGATGGCTGGGTGGATCCCGAGGGGGAGATCGCCACTGACGAGATGATCGCCACGCACGAGGAGAGCGGACCGGAGCGTCCGATGCGGCTGGACCGTTGTCAGTTCGTCTTCCGTCCGCAGGAGGGGATGCCGGAGGTCTCGCCTCTGCCAGCGCTGTCCAGTGGGCGGATCACCTTCGGCTCGCTGAATAATCTTCAGAAGTTGAATCCTGCCGTGGTGGCGCTGTGGAGTCGCCTGTTGCTCCAGGTCGAGGGCAGCCAGCTGCTGCTGCAGTACAGCCAGGCCACCGATCCCTACTGGCGCGGCCGTGTGCACGGCCTGTTTGCCGCCAGCGGGGTGCCACCGGAGCGTCTGAAGTTGCGCCCCTACGTTGCCGGCAATACCCACCTGAGCAGCTACCACGCGATCGACATCGCCCTGGATCCGTTCCCCTACAACGGCCTCACCACCACCTGCGAAGCCCTCTGGATGGGGGTGCCGGTGGTGAGCCTGCGGGGTGCCAGCCGCCAGGGGCGCGGCGGCACCAGCTTGTTGCAGGCCCTGGGCCGGCCCGACTGGATCGCCGCCGATGGGGAGAGCTACGTGGCGATCGGCCGAAAGCTTGCGGCCGATCCTGTGGCACTGGCCGCCGAACGCCTCGCCCTGCGGGAGCGCATGCGTCTTTCGCCGCTCCGGCAGGAACAGGAGCATGCCCGCTCTTTCGAGCGCTGCGTTGATCAGATCCTTGCGCTGCCCCCCTCAGGGCTGGTGGGATGAAGGCCCCTGGAGGTGGCGGGAGTAGCCGCTGCCCCGCGCGTCCTGCAGGGCGGCCGTGGCCCTCAGCGCCAGACCGTAGAGGGACGCAGGAAGCGGTGTCGCCAGCGGGGGGGAGCTTGCACTGGCGGCGGGGAGTGCTGGGGCGTGCCCCCTGGCGCTGAACAGATCTGTCCGCTCCAGCCAGGACAGGGTGGGCTGGAGTGCTTGCTGCAGGGTTGAATCGACGGTCACCCGCAGTCCGTCGTTCGGGGCCATCAGGCGCTGCCCTGGGAGGGACGCTGGGGGGGCGCCAGCATGGGAATGGCGCTGCCAGAACTGCTCCAGCAGGCCAAGCGATTCGACACGGTTCAGCATCTGGTTCTGCCAGCTATACCAGGGGGGCATGCCGTCTGCGATGTGGCGCCGCCCCCAGGCACTCTTGCGCCGCAGTTTCGCCAGGCCCGTGAAGGGGATGTGCTGGCAGCGCAGGTGATCACGATGCAGCCGCAGCATTGCCTGCGGCCGTCGGGGAAGGACCTCATGGGCGCCTGCCGTGAGCCATAGTCCCCGACCCGGTCGCAGGAGCACCTTGCTGCCGAAGGGAAAGCAGAAGTAGTTCAGCTGCCCCTGGAGGATGCCATCCACGCTGCGACTGTCACACACGCCGGTGGGCTGGTCCGGCAGGGACCGGCTGTGGATCCGGCCGTAGTGGGACAGGTCAGCCTCATCGAAATCGGGCGGCACCAGCCAGTTCTCCACGGTGTAGTGGAGGCTGTGGATCGTGGACGGAATGGCTCCCAGAAGGGCGCGCAGTCCAGCGGGGGCATGCAGGAATTCATCCGCATCCAGCGGATAGATCCAGTCGGCAGTGAAGGACTGGGCGATCTCCACCAGCACGTTGGTGAAGGCCTCCTCCTGGAACGCGGCATCGCTGAGGGTGTAGAGGTGCAGCCGCGGACCCAGTTCCGTGGTCTTGAGGCGGGCCAATCCAGCTGGGGTGCCGTCGCTGCTGCCGTGATCCAGCACGATGAGCTCATCGGCGTGGTGAAGCAGGGCATGCACGATCGCCACCGCCGCGAGGGGCCATTCGTTCTTCACCTTCAGGAGTGCCACGATCCGTGGGGCGTCCCCTCCGGAAGCGGTTGCCCTGGCTCTGGACACCGTCAGCTCTGCAGGTAGGTGGTCTGACGGAGGCTGGTTTCGAGGTGATCCATCAGGCGGCGCACTTCGCTGATCCGCAGGTCGCCGCGTCCGATCGCCGCCTCGCTGGCCACCCGCAGCCGCTCGAGCAGCAGCTCCGGGTCGTGTTCCATCGCCTCGAGCACCTCGGCGTTGGTGTTGCCCCGCACCACGTGGTCGACCCGGTAGCCGCCGCCGGCCCCGAGGCGGATGTGCACGGCATCGGTGCTGCCGAACAGGTTGTGCAGGTTTCCCATCACCTCCTGGTAGGCCCCGGCCAGAAACAGGCCGATCCAGTAGGGCTCACCCGGCTTCAGCTCGTGGAGCTCCAACAGGGGCTTCACCTGGCCGCGGTCGATGAAGCGGGCCAGCTTGCCGTCCGAATCACAGGTGAGGTCAGCGAAGCTGCCCAGCCGGTCGGGCCGTTCGTTGAGCCGGTGGATCGGCATCACCGGGAAGAGCTGATCGATCGCCCAGGTGTCGGGCGCGGAGCGGAACACCGAGAGATTGGCGTAGTAGGTGCTGGCCAGGGCGGCCCGCAGGGCGCGCAGATCCTCGGGGATCGGCCCGCTGGCCGGCAGCTGCCCGGCGATGGCCTCGGCGCAGGCCCAGCTGAGCTGTTCGGCCATGGCCCGCTCCGGCAGGCTGAGGTAGCCAAGCCGGAAGGCGGCCAGGGCGTCGTCGCGGAACTTGATCGCGTCGTTCCAGGCCTCCTGCAGCCGCTCCAGCGGGGGAACGTCCCCGGCTTCAAGAGTGGCTGCAGGGGTGGTGTCAGAACTTCTGGCGATGGCCTCGCTGCCCCTCTCTTCCAGGAGCCCTGTGATGCCAGCCAGGGTGTCGCGCAGGTTGCGCACGATCAGCGGTTCGTTCGCCTGCAGCGGCGGCACCGTTCCCGGCACGCCGCTGCGGCCGAGCACATCGAACACCAGCACCGAGAAATGGCTGGCGATGGCGCGGCCGCTCTCGCTCACCAGGGTGGGGAGCGGAATTCCGTGCGGTTCGCAGCACTCCCGCACCGTGGCCACCACGTCGTTGGCGTAGTTCTGCAGGGAGTAGTTGGTCGAGGCGGCGGTGGCGGTGCGGCTGCCGTCGTAGTCGATGCCGAGGCCACCGCCCACATCGAGGAACCCCATCGGGGCCCCCAGACGGACCAGTTGCAGATAGATCTGCCCGGCTTCCTGCAGGGCGTCCTTGAGGACGGCGATGTCGTTGATCTGGCTGCCCACGTGGAAGTGCAGCAGCTTCAGATCGCCCAGCAGATCGGCCTGGCGCAGGGCCTCCACCGTGGCCAGCACATCCGGGATCGACAGACCGAACTTGGCCTTCTCCCCCACCGAACTGCCCCAGCGGCCGGTGCTGCGGGTGGAGAGCTTGGCCCGGATGCCGAGAAAGGGCGCAGCGCCCAGCTCCTGGCTGGCACGGATGATCCGTTCCACTTCATCGGCCTGCTCGATCACCACCACCGGCTGGCGACCGAGGCGGCGGGCCAGAATCGCTGTCTCGATATAGCGCTGGTCCTTGTAACCGTTGCAGATCAGCAGGGCTTCGGGGTCGTCGAGCAGCGACAGGGCGATCAGCAGTTCGGCCTTGCTGCCGGCCTCCAGGCCGAAGTGCCAGCGCCGGCCGCTTTCCACCAGCTGTTCCACCACATGGCGCTGCTGGTTGCACTTCACCGGGAAGACGCCTTGGTAGCGGCCGGCGTAGCCGTACTGGGCGATGGCGCGGGCGAAGGCGGCATGGAGACGCTCCAGCCGGTCTTCGAGGATGTCGTCGAAGCGGATCAGCAGCGGCAGCGACAGGTTGCGGCCCTGCAGCCCCTGTACCAGATCGACCAGATCCAGGGATCCGCCCCTCTCTCCCTGGGGCTGCACCAGCACGTGGCCGCGGGCATTGACCGAGAAGTAGGGATCCCCCCAGCCGTCGAGGCCGTAGAGGGAGGCGCTGTCGGCGGGGGTCCAGGCCGGAGGCCCGGCCGCCGCCATGGCCATCTCGCCGGCGAGGGAGGGTTGGGCGAGCACCATGGAAACGGCGACGGAGCAGCAGGCGAAATCTAGGCAGTGCGGACCTGGAGCCCTGAGCGGCGGCCGCGGGACCGGTTGGCTGAAGTGGTGTGCTTGCCAAGCGGCAGGGCCGACGCGGACGATGGGCCTGATCCGATCTTTCCGATTCCATGGCTGCTGAACGCACCTTTGTTGCCATCAAGCCCGATGGCGTGCAGCGCGGCCTGGTGAGCGAGATCCTCGGTCGCTTCGAGCGCAAGGGCTTCAAGCTGGTGGGCCTCAAGCAGCTCACCCCCAGCCGTGAGCTGGCCGAGAACCACTACGGCGTGCACAGCGAGCGCCCCTTCTTTGCTGGCCTGGTGGAGTTCATCACCAGTGGCCCCGTGGTGGCGATGGTGTGGGAAGGCGATGGCGTGATCGCCAGTGCCCGCAAGCTGATTGGCGCCACCAAGCCCCTCGAGGCCGAGCCCGGCACCATCCGTGGTGACCTGGCGGTGAACATCGGCCGCAACGTGATCCATGGCTCCGATGCACCCGAAACCGCGGAGTTTGAAATCGGCCTCTGGTTCCTGCCCTCTGAGCTGAGCGACTGGACGCCGTCCGACCAGCAGTGGCGCACCGAAGGCTGAATGGCCAGGCTGGGGATCGCGATCCCTGGCCCCTCCATGTCCCTGTTCGGCCACCCATTCCGGTTGTCCTTGTCTTCGGGACCTCCGGCTTGGTCCCGCCGCGGGGCCCTGCTCTGGGGCACCACGGCTCTGATCGGCCTGGCGGCGACTCTGTCGCTCGGCCCCGCCAGGGAGGCTGGGGCTGCGGCCTCGTTGCCCAAGGTGGTGGATGTGCCCTCGCGGCCGGCCTTTGTTCGTCCGCCGGGCCGCAACGAGCAACGGGCTCAGTCTGGTCAGGTGTTGCCTGGTCGCTCCGTGCTGCGCACCCAGAATCCCGGCCGCATGCAGGTGCAGCTGGCCAATGGCCGCAGCTTTCGCCTCGGTGGTGATGCGGTGCTGCGCCTGGCCGCGGCGGGTCTGGATCTGGAGCGGGGGCAGATCATCGCCTGGGTCAATCCAGGCTCCAAGGGGGGCGCGCCCCTGCGGGTGAAAACGCGGGTGGGGACCGCCTCGATCGAGGGCACCACGGTCTTTCTCGAGGTGACCGACGACAGCATCAAGGTGTTCAGCTGGGAGGGCCAGGTGCGGGTGACCCCCGAGGTCCCTGTGGCTGGAGCTCCGCGGGATGTGGTGCTGCGCAGCGGTGAGGAGCTGACCTACAGCAAGGGCGCCTGGCAGGCGCCGCGCCGCCTCGATGCCGCCGAAGCGGGCGAGCGCCGCCGCAAGAGCATCCTGCTGAATGGCTTCACGGCGCCGATGGCCACGCTGCCGGTGATCGAGCGGGAGCTGGGCCTCAAGCCCGGTCCATGAAACGGGGCCAGCGGCTCCTCGGCGGCCTCTGGATCCTGGGGGTGCTTCTGCCCCTGGCAGCCTCGCTGCCAGCGTTGCGCCCCAGCCCGGTCGGCGAAGCCGTTCAGGCCCTCGATGCCCAGCTGCGCGCCACCGCCTTCCGCCTGCGCGGTGCCCGGCCGGTGGCGCAGCGCAGCGATCCGGTGGTGCTGGCGATCGATGCCGATTCGCTCAACCTGGCTCAGCTGCTCACCCCGGAGGAACGCCAGACCTCCCCCCTGTGGCAGGCGATGGGCCCCTGGCCCTGGCCGCGGGCGCTGCAGGCGGAGCTGGCCGCCTGGGTGCTGGAGCGGGGTGCCAGGCGGGTGATCTTCAACGTGGTGCTGGCCAGGCCCAGTCGCTTTGGGGTGGCGGACGACCAGGTATTCGTGCGGCGTCTGGCTCCGTGGCGGCAGCGGGTCGTGCTGGCGGCGGCCTACGTCAGCACCGAGCAGGAGGGGTTCGAACGGGCCCAGCTGCAACGCCCCTTGCCGCTGCTGCGTCAGGCGGCTGCGCCCGGTGCGGCACTCACGGGGCTGTTGCAGAGCCCTCAGGGTCTGACCGAGGCGATCCCGGGCCGCCGCTGGCTTGAGGCACAGCTTGCTGATTTCGCCCGCCCCTGGCCCCTGCCCCTGGCTTATCTCGGTGATGCCGTGGAGCCGCAGCTGCCCTGGGGGCCACGCTTCATCGATTTCGCCGGACCGAGCGGCACCTGGCCCCTGGTGCCGGCCTGGCAGTTGCCCGAGCTTCCCGAAGGCTTCTGGCGTGACCGTCTCGTGCTGATCGGGGTCACGGCCGCCGGCCTCGGCGATCAGATGGAGACCCCCTTTGGTCCCCAGAGCGGCACGGAGGTGCAGGCCGCTGCCCTGGCCAGCATCCTGCGCCAGACGGCGCTGCGTCCGCTTCCCTCCCTGGCGGCGGTGCTGCTGTTGCTGCTCTGGGGAGTCGCCACGATCAGCGTGCTGGCCCGCAGCGGCCAGGCCCTGCGCACCATGGCTCTGGCCGGGGCTCTGGCCGCTGGGGTCCTGGTGGTGGCGGCTCTGCTGTGGGGCACGGTCCACCTCTGGTTGCCCCTGCCGGGTCTGTTGCTGATGCCGGTGCTGGGGGGCAGCCTGCGGGGGGCTCGCCAGTGGTGGGCGGAGAGTCGCGAGCGGGCCTACCTGCACCAGGTGCTGGCGCGTCGGGTGTCGCCGGCTCTGCTGCGCGACATCCTGCGCGATCCCGGGCCGCTCGGCACCCAGGTGGGTGGCAGCCGCTGTCGCTGCGTGGTGCTGTTCACCGATCTGGTGGGCTTCACGCCACTCAGCTCCCGGCTGGATGCCCAGGCCCTGTTTGCGCTGCTGAACCGCTACTTCGAGGCGATTGCATCGGCGGTGATCGAGGAACAGGGGCTGCTCGACAAGTTCATCGGCGATGCCCTGATGGCCGAGTTCGGTGTGCCCCGCAGCCGCGGCGAGGCGACTGAAGCCCTGGCGGCGGTGCGTGCCGCCCTGGCGATGCAGCAGCGCCTCGAGGCCCTCAACCGCGACCTGGCAGCCCAGGAGCAACCCACTCTGCAGCAGGGCATCGGCCTGCATGTGGGCGAAGTGATCGCCGGCAATCTCGGCTCTTCGCAGCGGCTCGAGTTCACCGTGGTGGGAGCCGCCGTGAACGTGGCCAGTCGGCTCGAAGGACTGACGCGCCGTTTCCCCGACCATCCGATCCTGCTCAGCGGTGAACTGGTCGACCTGTTGCCCGGCGCCCTGGACGTGGTACCACTGGGCGAGCAGATGGTGAAGGGGTGGCCCGAGCCGGTGCGGGTGTTCGGATTGCGGGGGCTTCTGCCTCGGTAGACGGCTCCACTGCCGCCCCGCCTTGACCTGCGCGACACTCAAGCCCTGTCCGTGCATGCTTGCCACTATGGATCTTTTCCAGCACCGGACTGCCCGGCAGCTGTTGTGCCTGGGTCTGCTGGGCCTGGGGCTGGCGGCTCCAGCGGCCCGGGCGGCCACCGAGACGGCCACGGTGGTAGAAATCCTCGATGGCAAGGAGCTGTTCATTCAGGCCCGGCCGGCCAAGGTGAACGAGCGAGCCCGATCGCCGGAAACGGTGAGCACCCGCAACAGCCGCGGTCAGCTGCGCTTCGATACGGGCGCGGTGGGGCGGATGAACCGCTTCTCCCAGGTGCGGCTGGGCAGCCGCTGTTTTCTGCTCAGCCAGGGCCAGATTCTGGTCTCCGGTCCCCAGAGCGGCTGCACCCAGTCGGCGCGGATGAGCGTGCGCGGTACCAACTACGTGCTCAATGTGGCCGAGGACGGCCAGGCCGAACTCTCGGTGCTCGAGGGAAGCGTGGCGGTGGAACCCCTCAGGACTGGGGAATCCACGGACACGGACCCCACATCCACTGACCCCAAGGCCACTGACCCCAAGGCCAAGGACCCCACGGCTACCGAATCCTCCGGCGTCGAACCCACCATCGTGGAGGCGGGCCAGAAGGTCAAGCTTTCGCCTCAGGGGGTGATCCTCACCCTGCTGCGCCTCAGCGCCGGTGACTACAACGCCATCTTCGCCGGCCCTCTGTTCAAGGGCTTCACCCTGCCGCTGCCGGCGATGGGATCCCTGGAGAGCTACATCCGAGGCTCTGTGCCGGGGGTGACGCTGCCGTCCGTTCCGGTCGTTCCCTCCGTTCCTTCGCTGCCACGGTTCGGGATCCCAGGCCTGTTCTGAACCTCCGCGATCCTCGTCCATGGCCACCGTTCGCGCTGCATTGATCAGCGGCGTTCACTAATGGCTGCCGCGCCCCTCTGTCCCCTGCTGCGCTGCTGATGTCCGCTCGCCGTTCCCAGGTCGTCGCCCTGCTTTCGGGGGTCGTCGTGCTCGGTGCGGGCCTGCTGGCGGCGGTGCCACCCCTCGACTTCAGAACGTGGGAGCGGGGTGCCGAGTCCCTGATGCTGCGGCTGCGGGGACCGCGCACACCACCGGCTTCGGTGGTGCTGGTGGCGATCGATGATTCCACCTTGCAGCAGGGGGCCTGGTTCCTCGATCAGTCCCGGGGCGAAGCCGGGATGCCTGCCTGGGCCCAGGGCATCAGCACCCTGCCCTGGCCCCGTGCCCGCTACGGGGATCTGCTCAGTCGTCTGTTCGAGGCCGGTCCCAAGGCGGTGGGGTTGAACCTGGTCTTCGAGGGGCCGAGCAGTCGTGGCGGCGCCGACGACCGCGCCCTGGCCGCGGCGATCAGCGCCCATCGGGGCCGCGTCGCCCTGGCATCAGAAATGCTGGAGACCCGGGATTCGGGCTTCGCCGGCCTCACGCTGATCCAGCCGGAGAGCTTGCTGGCCCAGGCGGCTGGCCCGCTCAGCCAGGGTCTCACCAACGCCCTGCCCCCCACGCCTGGACAGCCCGCCTTCCATCCAGAGGTGTATGGCAGCACGGTGCTGTCCGCCAGTGGCGCCCAGCCCTATCCCACCCTCATTGCCACGCTGCTGAAGCAAGCGGGCCTGTCCAGCCGCCAGCCCGATGCGCAACGGCAGCTCAACTTCTACGGGCCGGAAGGCTCGTTCCTCACCCTGCCGGCCTGGCAGGTGCTTGATCCCGAACGCTGGCGCAACCATCCCCTGCGCGGCCGGCTCCGCGAAGCCGTGGTGCTGGTGGGGCCCGTAGTGAACCAGGGGGGTTCCGGCACTCCCACTCCCTTCGGGCCCATCTCCGGGCTGGAGTTGGTGGCTACCGCCGTTGCCAACTCGATCGCCGGCGATGGTCTGGCCAGCTGGCCCAGCTCCAGGGGCGCGCGCGGCTTTCTGGCGATGGTGCCGGGGGTACTGGTGCTGTTGGTCGCCTTGCGGTTCACCAACAGTCGCTGGCGTCTGGTGGCGGTCGGAGGGGTCCTGGTGGTGCAACTGCTGGCGGCTGAGCTGGTGTTTCTCAAGGCCAACCGCTGGCTGCCCCTGCTCGCCCCTGCAGGCTCCCTGCTGCTTCTGGGGCTGCTCTACGGCGGCGATGCCTACCTGCGCGAGGAGGGCGAGCGCCGCCGGCTGCGGCGCACCTTTGAGCGCTACGTGGCCCCCAGCGTGGTGGCCGAGATCCTCTCCGATCCGGAGGCGGCTGAGGGAATCCTGCGGGGCCGGGCCCTGCAGGTCACGGTGCTGTTCAGTGATCTCAAGGGCTTCACCCAGCTGACGCGGGCGCGCAGTTCCCAGGGGCAGATCGTGCAGCACGTGGATCAGCTCAACCGTTATCTGGGCGAGATGGTGGAGGTGATCACCGCCCATGGCGGCACGGTGGACAAGTTCATCGGCGATGCGGTGATGGCGGTGTTCGGCTCGCCGGTGGGCCGGGGTCCAGCCGAAGAAGCCCGTGCGGCCCTCCGCTGTGCCGCCGCCATGCGCCGGGCCCTGGAGGATCTCAATGCCCGCTGGCGGTTGGAAGGCCTGGCGGAGCTCGACAGCGGCATCGGCCTGGCCAGCGGTGAGGCTGTGGTGGGTCAGATCGGCAGCCCGCGCCGGATGGAGTTCACCGCCATCGGCGACACGGTGAATCTGGCCAGCCGCATGGAGGGCCTCACCCGCTTGGCCGGGGAGCCGATCCTCTGTGATGCCCGCACCGCCGAGCTGGCCTCTCCAGACCTGGCGACGCGCAGCATCGGCGAGCAGGCCGTCAAGGGCATGGGGGCCCTGCCGGTCTTCACCCTGGCGGCTGAGCCGGCGCCGTGAAGCGCTCCCAGTGGAACGCCTGCAACAGGCTGGCCCTGAGGCCGGCGGGCAGGGCCTGCTCGTCTGACTGGACTTCGCCGCCGGCACGGTCACCTCGGCTGGGCCGGCCCTCCGGAGCAACGGAGCAGGCCAGCAGTTCCGCTGTGATCGCCGCCAGCAGCACGCCATTGCGATGGTGGCCGGTGGCGAGCCAGAGCCCTTCGATCGGGCTCGGACCCAGCAGCGGCGCCTGATCCGGGGTGCAGGGGCGGAACCCCCACCAGCGCTCCATGGGGGGCCACTGGCTTGCCTGAGGCAGCAAGGCCGCGATGCCCGCCTGCAACTGGCGTTGGCCGAAGGGCGTCAGTCCTTCGGCGAAGCCCGCCTCCGGCTCGCTGGTGGCTCCCACCACCAGCAGCCCGTCTTCCCGCGGCACCAGGTAGGTGCCCGGGCCGAAGATCACCCGCTGCAGGGCCTGGCGCGGCCCCTGCAGCGACAGCATCTGGCCCTTGACCGGAAACACGGGCAGCTGGGGCAGCAGCCTGGCGCTCCAGGCCCCGCCGGTGAGCACGGCCCGGCGGGCCGGCAGCTGGTTCTCGTCTCCTTCGGCCGTCCGCAGGCGCACACCCGCCAGGGCGCCACGCCCGTTCTGCCGCAGTTCCAGCACCTCGCTGCCTTCCTGGAAGGCCACGCCGAGGGCCACGCAGGCCCGCTCCAGGGCCCGCATCAGCCGGCGGCGGTTGTCGATCTGGCCATCCTGCTCAAACAGCAGGCCCGCCTGCCAGCCGGGGCCGATGCCGGGTGCCTCGCGCTCCAGGGCAGTGCGATCGAGGGGCTGGCCCCAGGCGGCCGTGGGGTAACGGTCCCGTTCGGCGATGGTGGCGAAGGGAACCACGATGCCGCAGGGCCGCAGGCCGCAGGAGCTGCCGCCGTCCGCTTCGATCTGGGCGACCCAGGCAGGGATGCGCTGCAGCGACTGCTGACCCAGCTCCAGCAGGCTGCCCTGCAACCCTTCGGCGTGGGGCGCCAGCATGCCGGCGGCCACGAAGCCGGCGGCTTCGCTGCGCCGCCGGCTGAGCACCACCACCGCAGTGCCGCAGCGGGCGAGCTGATGGGCGATGGCCAGGCCCATCAGCCCACCACCCAGGATCAGCACGGGGTCGCGGTCGGCAGCCGCCTGGTCCACGGGAACGTCTGGAATCGGGCTCTCCAGTGTTCCAGTTGGGCCCCGACCGGCGCGAGGCAGGCACCCACCGCTGATCGCAGGCACCGCACAGCGCCGCGATCACGACCTGCCCGCAGGCTCCAGCGGCGCTCCCCATAGGATCAGACCACGCATGGGATCTGGAGAACGGTGATGGCAGGGGCTGCTGCAAAGGCCACGGCTGAGGCTGCCTGGGAGGCGGTGATCGGCCTCGAGACCCACGTGCAGCTGGGCACCGACAGCAAGATCTTCACCTGCGCCTCCACCGCCTTCGGCGACGACCCCAACACCCATATCGATCCGGTGGTGTGCGGCTTGCCCGGCACCCTGCCGGTGCTCAATCAGCGGGTGCTCGAGTATGCGGTGAAGGCCGCCATGGCCCTCAACCTCAGGATCGCCGAGCACAGCAAGTTCGACCGCAAACAATATTTCTATCCCGATCTACCGAAGAACTATCAGATTTCCCAGTACGACGAGCCCATCGCCGAAGAGGGCTGGATCGAGGTGGAGGTGGCTGAGAAGGGCAAGGAGACCTACCTCAAAACGATCGGAATCGAGCGGCTTCACATGGAGGAGGATGCCGGCAAACTCGTGCACGCCGGCAGCGATCGCCTGGCCGGCTCCACCCATTCGCTGGTGGATTACAACCGCGCTGGGGTGGCCCTGGCCGAAATCGTCAGCAAACCCGACCTGCGCACCGGCCGGGAGGCCGCCGAATACGCCTCCGAGATCCGCCGGATCATGCGTTACCTGGGCGTCAGCGATGGCAACATGCAGGAGGGTTCCCTGCGCTGCGATGTGAACATCTCCGTGCGCCGTGGACCCGATGCTCCCTTCGGCACGAAGGTGGAGATCAAGAACATGAACTCCTTCTCTGCCATTCAGAAGGCGGTTGAGTATGAGATCCAGCGCCAGATCAAGGCCTATGAGGCCGGTGAGCCGGTGGTCCAGGAAACCCGCCTCTGGGACGAAGCCAAGCAGCTCACCAAGAGCATGCGCAGCAAGGAAGGTGCCAGCGACTACCGTTACTTCCCTGACCCCGATCTTGGCCCGATCGAGGTGAGCACGGAGCAGCGGGAATCCTGGCGGGCCGAGCTGCCCGAGCTGCCGGCCGCGAAGCGCCATCGCTACGCCGATCAGCTCGGCCTTTCGATCTACGACGCCCGCGTGCTCACCGATGAGCGCGCCATGGCCGAATATTTTGAAGCCGCCGTGGCTGCCGGTGGAGATCCCAAAGCCGTGACCAACTGGGTGACCGGTGACATTGCCGCGTACGTGAATGCCAACCGGCTCCTGATCACCGAACTGCCGTTTCAGGCCGTCCAGCTGGCCGAGATGGTTCAGATGATCGAATCCGGAGTCATCAGTGGCAAGATTGCCAAGGAGATTCTGCCCGAACTGCTGGAGAAAGGCGGCTCGCCCAAGGCGATCGTGGCGGAGCGCGGCCTTGGCATGCTCAGTGATCCGGTGGCGATCACCGCGATCGTGGAGGAGCTGCTGGCCGCCCATCCCGATGAAGTGGAAGCCTTCCGGGGCGGCAAGAACAAACTCCAGGGCTTCTTCGTGGGCCAGCTGATGAAGAAGACCGGCGGCAAAGCCGACCCGAAGCTGGCCAACCAGATCCTGCTGGAGAAGCTGAAGGGCTGATCCCGGCGACCTTCTCCTTCGCCCCGCCATGGCCCAGCTGCGTCCGCCCCGCTTCGCCAAGGGGGCTCCCTTCCACCTCACCGACCTGCCCGGCCCGCTGCAGAGGGCCCTGGATGCAGAGCTGGCCCGTCTCCACTTTGTTCCCGTGGAGGAAACGCCGGCCCTCGATCCGGAGTACGGCGCGGTGGTGGTTGGTGGTATCTCAGCCGCGGGTCAGGGGCGGCCGCAGCTTGGCCATGCCCCCATGGTGGAGGAGCTGCAGGAGCGCTTCTACGCCACGCTCACGCCCATGCTGGAGACCTGGGCCGGTTGCCGCCTGGAGCGCACCTGTGCCTATGGCATCCGTAGCTACGGCCCCGGCTGCCGCCTGCATCTGCACCGCGATCGCGTCGATACCCACGTGATCAGCTGCATCGTGCACGCCGACGACCGCTCCGATCAGGCCTGGCCCCTTGATTTCGTGGATCACGAGGGGGCCCATCACCAGGTGTTCTTCCGGCGGGGTTCGTTGCTGTTCTACGAGAGCCTCTGCCCCCATGGCCGGCTGACGCCCTTTGCAGGGGAGTACTACCGCAATCTCTATTTCCATTGGCGGCCGGTGGGCTGGGATCCCGCTCCCTTGCGCGGGATGGTCTGCAAGTACCGCAGCCTGCAGCAGTGCCTCGCGGAGTGGGCCGTGGAGGCGATCCCTCCGGACTGGCAGGAGTGGTTCCGGCTCAACCGCGATCGCGGCTGTGACCGCCGCGGGCTAATCGAGCGGGGGCTGGCCCAGGGCTTTACGAGCGAGGCCATTGCAGCGGTGCTGGACGCGAAGGCTGCGCCTGCTGCGCTCGCGGCGAGGCCGGCACCGGAGCCCCCCCAGGCCAGCTGGCTTCATTGGTTCGAGGCCCGCCTCACCGATCCCCGCCAGCGTCCCCGCGCCTGGCGCCTGGATACGCCGCTGGCGCAGGTGTACGAGATCCCTGGTTTTCTCTCGGCTGAGGAGTGCGCCGCGATCCGCGCAGCGATCGATGGTTCCCTGCAGCCATCCACCGTGACCCAGGGTCCGGCGGACTATCGCACCAGCCGCACCTGTCACCTGCGCGATGGCGATCGCGCCCTGGCTGCGGATCTCGATCGGCGGCTGGCGGAGCTGCTGGGAGTGGATCCGGCCCTCTCCGAGGGGATTCAGGGTCAGCGCTATGGAGGAGGCGAGTACTTCCGGGAGCACACCGACTGGTTCACCCCCGGCACCGAGGAATACCGGCAGCACACCCGCCCGGGGGGGCAGCGCACCTGGACGGTGATGATCTACCTCAATGCCGTGGAGGCCGGCGGCGAAACCCGCTTCCGCCTGCTGGATCGCTCCTTCACGCCGGTGCCGGGGCTGGCCCTGGCCTGGAACAATCTGATGGCCGATGGCACCCCCAACCCCTACGTGCTCCATGAAGCCCTGCCGGTGCGGCAAGGCTGTAAGTACGTGATCACCAAGTGGTTTCGCGCTGAGCCGGGGCGGAATTCCTGAGCTCTCCGCTCAGATCAGTGGCAGGGGGGAGCTCGGATTGAAGTGCCCTGCGGCTGCGGGGAACGCAACGGGGACGTGCCCGCCAGGGCTGATGTCGGCAGTGAAGGGAGTGGCCCAAGGCCAGGAGTCCATCAGCGGCGGCAGGATTGCGTTGCCGTCGCCACCGCCATCGCCATCGCCACCGCCATCGCCATCGCCACTGGAGTGGTGATTGGGATCCTGGCTGGAGCCTCCTCCCACCACGGCGCCGCTGGGGAGTTCCGCCAGGCCTGTGATCGGATCGCTGCTGGCCGTGTCGTCGGCCAGAACGGCAACGCCACGGAAGCGACGCCAGCGCCCCACCCCCGGGACCCACACGCCCGCGGCTGCCCCGGGAACGCCGAGCTCGTCCATGACCTGCTCTAGCGCGCCATTGAGCCGGGCCTTGGGCAGTCGGTTCACCGCCTGTTCCCCCTTCTCCAGGCCGGTGATGCCTTGGCGATCCAGCAGTTCCGCCATGCGGCGGAACAGCAGGGTGGGGGGATGGCCCTGCGGCCGGCCGGCGGTGTTCATCACGATCACCGCCCGGGCATCCGAGAGGGGCTCGTGCATCACCAGGGCGGTGAAGCCCAGTCCTTCGCCGGTATGGCCCCACCAGCCCGAGAGTTCTCCGATGCCGAGCCCGTAGCGGTCGTACTCCGGTCCCCTTGCCAGGGGTTGGGCGGCGTTCAGCCGCTCGGCCTGGCTGGCGGGGCTCAGGAGGGTGCCCCGGCCCAGGGCTCTGGCCCAGCGCCTGAGGTCGCCGAAGCTGGCCACCATCTCGCCGGCGGCGGCGTAGATGGAGAGGTTGGGGAGCTGTGGCTCCGGCACGCCGTTCACCTGCTCGTACCCCACCGGGTGGGGGTCGGGCCAGAGGCGGTCGTCCGGGGTGGCCAGGGTGTGGCGCAGCCCGAGCGGGCGCAGGATGCGCCGCTCCAGTTCCTGGGCGAAGCTGCGGCTGCTCACGGCCTCCACCACCCGGCCCAGGAGCACTGTGTTGGAGTTGGTGTACACGGCTTCCGCGCCGGCCGGACCCTGCAGCGGTTCCCGCCAGGCATAGGCCAGCAGCTCCTGGGGCCGGAAGATTCGGGTGGGGTCGCTCAGCAGGTCCGCGAGGAAGTCGGGAGTGGTGTAATCCGGCAGACCGCTGGTCATCGCCGCCAACTCCCGCAGAGTCACACGCTCGCCGTTGGGCACGCCGTCCACGTAGGTGGCCACGGGCGCGTCGAGGTCGAGGCGGCCCTCCTCTGCCAGCTGCAGGATCAGCGTGACGGTGAACGACTTGGTGACCGAGCGCAGCGGCCAGCTTTCGTCGCCGCCCACGGCACGGCTGTTGGTCGTAGGGCTGATTGCAGCAGGGTTCTCCTCTGCAGCAGCGTGGTCTGTGGCAGCGCTTTCAGTCATTCGTTTCAACCATTCGTTTCAGTCATTCGTTCGGGCAGCTGTGATGTCTCGATTGCAGGGAGCGCAAAGGAGCGCGCAACAGGCAGTGCAACAGCTCAGTCTGGATGACAGGCTAGGAGGCGCGCGAGCGTCTGCTTTGCGGATTCAGTTGCGTGGCCACTGAGGCCAGGCTCGGCAGCGGACTTGGGCAACGCAAACGGCTTGGCCTCACACCATGTCTGGGCTGTGACAACTTTGCACAGAACAACAAGAAGCGGGGAGGTGAGGCT
Source organism: Synechococcus sp. CS-1328 (assembly GCF_025128095.1). Taxonomy (GTDB): domain Bacteria; phylum Cyanobacteriota; class Cyanobacteriia; order PCC-6307; family Cyanobiaceae; genus CBW1002. Next base: position 41,376 of record NZ_JAHLYT010000006.1, read on the forward strand.
AGTTTGGAGCCATCGATGTTGGTAAGGGGATGGCGGCGAATCCTCTTGGGGCGATTCCTTTTGTTGTGACCATGAGTCACAACATCAATCTGGACAAGATCAAAAGCTCCAGTGAATTTCTAAACCGATGGTATCTGCAGTTGCTTGGTGATGTCGCCAAAGGGGCTTTCAATCTCGGCTCCGGCAACACAATCAATGCAGCGCCCGGTAGTGGAACGGAGCTCACGGCCATTCGCTCTGAGGCCCCCAAGTCCCTGAGTCAGCTGCGGGCCAGTGACCCCGGTGCCATCTATCCCTATCTGCTCGATCCTGCGACCCATGCCGATTACGCTGCGGCCTATGGTAAGGCGAACGCAGAGATCGGCAAATTCTTTTCCTCGGCCAACAAAGACATCCTCTCGGATCAGTCTGCCTTCCCCGCCCTGTGGCTGAGCGATATCCAGAACGGACAGTTTCTGTTTGCTTCGCAGCAACCGGCGGGAACACTGGTTAACGATGGAAGTGGTGCCCCCAACCCAATCCAGGAAAGCTACAATTACCTCTTGGGGGAGCTCTATGTGGGCCTTGGACCAACGGGGAGCAACAGCAACAATGGCGATATCACCTACATTGAGCAGTTTGGTCTGCCGGCCAGCCTGAGCGTCTAGTTCGCCGATGCTGCTGGCTCTCTACCGCGGCATCGTTGATCAGAATGGGAGTGGACTCAGTATTCCCGGCACCAGTTCCTTTCTGCTCCCGGGCGGAGCCTCGAATCCGGGGGTGAACAATGCTTCGGCTTTTGCTGAGACCCTGAGGGGCTATCCCCAGCTGGAGCAGAAGCAGCTGGGTGAGGCCGACGGTGAGCTCTATGCGAATCCCAAGACGATCTACAGCGGCGTGTCGAATGCGATCGTGAATCCGGCCTATGGTGATTTCTATGATTATTTCCAGTATCTGAAGAGTCTGAATCCAGTTTCCTCTCCAATCCGCTGGTCGGGTCAGTTCAATCAGCAGACGGCCTACCGCGTCACCGATGTCGTGTTGGATGGATTTACCGGCCAGGGAGACTTCTCTGGTTACGACCAGAATGCTTCGATTCATCTCAGCCTCAGCTACGACTCCTACACCACCGATAACAAGCCGCCCCCAAAACTGACGCAAACTGCGGATGTGGTGATTCCCTGGTTCGGGATCCCTCAGACGCCGAGCCTGCCTGGCATCAACACCGCGGCGCCTGCGGCGAATGCCTACACGGTGGCCAACTCCGATCGTGATCCGCAGCAGCCCTCCGGGGGCTGGACGCTGGAGTGGGCGCCTGCCTACCAGAACGGGCAGACCTTCTCGGGCGCCTTGGCGCCCCTCACTCCCTTTCGGGGCTCTGCGGAGGAGGTCAGTTCAGGCGGGAGTGATCAGGTTGGCGGCCTCTATTCCTATTACGACGAGCTGTTTGCCTATGACAAGGCCGGGATCACCCTGACTCCGAAGCCCTACGAGTGGAACCCTACGGGGGATGTGCTGCTGTCCTTCTCTCCGCCGGCGAACCCGCAGGTCTTTGATTGGCAGTCGCTGACGCTGAACGGGGCGGCTGCCGAGGCGGTGCTGCAGATCAAATTTGATGGAACCCACTGGTTTTTCCAGGGGAACAGCGGTCAGTTGTGGAACAACATCGCCACGGGCGCGGAGTTCAAAGTTCCAGGCGGAGGGAATCTGCCGGGTGGCTTTTCTCCCACCGTGGGTCTGCAGCGCGCTCCAGGCGCGGTTACCGCGCTCGAGGACCTCACTTTCAAGCCCCAGAGCGGTGTTTCCACGGCTGCGCCAGTCACCAGCTTTCAGGTGCTGGATGCCGGCAACAATCATGCTCGGGTCGCCACCTTGTCGCTCGAGGACAGTTGGCAGGCCAACCAATTGGTGAATCCCACCAACTTCACCTATGCCGCCACCACCGCGGGCATCCTCGGGGCCGGAGCCGGGTATTACATCAGGCCTGGGACCACAGGTAACTATCAGACCGTGAATGGCCTTCAGAATGATCTCTATGGCACGGTTGTTGGTGATTTTCTTTCGCTGATCAATGCGGGTCTGCTGGGCGCCACCAAGCCCTTTACCTATGGCGCCCAGGCCCTGCCGATCGGTGAGCTCGGCCAGCTCGATTCCGGCTATCAGATCCATGAGGGTGCCGTGGTGCCCTCACCCTGGTTGGACAAGGTGAATGGCCCGGTGGCGAAGGATGCCCTTTTTGGGGCTTCGGCCTGGAACCAGCCCCTGCCCACCGGTCTGGAGGCGCCCTACAGCGTCTGGGCGTCGCTAGTGAATGATTATGCGACGAGCGTGTATGGCTTTGGCCTGAGCGATCGATTCCGCAACGGCTACGACATCAGCTTCAACCTGGAGAAGATGGATCTCTCCAGCCTGAGCGATGCCCAGAAGGATGCCATCCAGCTGTAGCAGTTCATCCCCAATGCCGCTTCTCCTGCGGAGGCGTTGAAGCCCACGAATGCGAAGGAGACTGGTGCCACAGCGTTGTATCCGGTGTTTGTTGAGTATCAGATCGGTGACTTTGGCACCGGCCCCTACGATTTTTGCCCACTTACGCCACTCCAACTCCAACTCCAACCCCAGCCCCCACTCCAACTCCTGTCCCCGCCCCATCCCCAACTCCAGCCCCCTCTCCAGTCCCGACGCCGGCCCCTGTTCCCAGTCCAACCCCAGCCCCAGCACCATCCCCCAGTCCAGAGCCGGATCCACGGCCGCGTCCCCAGCCTTCTGAGCAGCCATTGCCGCCCCAGGTGGCTCGCTTCGAACCCCTGAATGACTCGATTCCAGTTGGAGACCCTGGCTTTGTGGTGGCTGATGCCGGGCTGGTGATCTCGGAGGCCTCGGTGCTGCAGGTTCTGGGAGCCGAGCAGGTGGTGGTCACAGCGCCCGATGGCTCACAACGCTCTGCCTTGCCGCCGACTGGGATTGATGAGCTTCTGGATGGCTACATCCAGTATGTGGTGTCTGGACTTCAGCCTGGAGCCAGCACCGTGGTGTCGTTCTTCCTGCCCGACTCTCTACAGGTGGAGGGGGTGAATGGGAATGCGCTGGTGAAGTTCAACGTCCAGAGCGGCTTGTTCGAAGACTATCTCGATCTGGATGGCTCACCTCTTTACAGTCTTATTGACAGCAATGCCGATGGCATCACCGATCGGATCGACATCGTTCTGCGGGATGGAGATCCCCGCTGGGATGGCGATGGTCTCGCCAATGGATCCGTGGCTGATCCAGCTGGCTATATCGCCGGATCGATTGCCATCCAGGCTCGCAAGCCCAAGGGGCGCGGTGACGGGCGCGGCGAACGGATCGAAGCGAATCTTCTGGCCAATGTCATCACGGGCAGCAAGGGTAGCGATGTGATCATTGGCGGGCTGGGCGCCGATCTGATGAAAGGACGCTCCGGGGATGATCGCTATGTCTGGCTCAGCTCCGCAGAGAGCGGCGTTGCCCCTGGCAGCAGGGATGTGATCACAGATTTCCAGGCTGGTAAAGATGGAAATCCGAAGGATCAGCTCAAGCTCAGGGCCCTGGCCCCAGGGCTGGCTTACATCGGCGCCCAGTCTTTTCCTGCCACGGGCGCTGAGGTTCGTTTTCAGGCGGGTCTGCTGGAGGCTGATTCGAATGGTTATGGGCTTGCCGATTTCTCGGTGGCGCTGCAGCGGCACGGTGATCCTGTGGCCAAGTTGTGGGAGAGCAACCTGCTGCTGTGAGTCCTCAGCCGTTCCGAGACGCCGCGAGGGCCCCTTCCACTGCTGTGGTGAGCCCATCGCTCGTTCCCCGGTTGTCGATCAGACGGTCGGCCAGGAGCCGCTTGCGCTCCAGGGGCCACTGGGCGTGAATGCGGCGAAGGGCCTCCGCCTCCGGCAGGCCATCACGGTGGATCAGGCGCTGCCTCTGCTCGGCTTCGTCGCAGTCCACCAGCCACACCTCGCTGCAGAGGTTCTCAAGGCCCACTTCGAACAGCAGCGGGATCATCAGCACCACTACCGGTTCAGCCGCCAGCCGCTCCAGCTCCTGATCGAAACGGGTTCTGACCAGCGGATGCACCAGTTGCTCCAACCAGAGGCGCTCGACCGGATCGGCAAAGACGATCCTGCCGAGGGCAGCGCGATCAACCGCTGCGGTGCCGTTGCTGCTGGCCTCGGCCCTCACCAACGGGCCGTAGCGCCCCAGCACGGCCGCCGCCCCGCCACTCCCTGCGGCGAGGGCCTCGCGGGCGTAGGTGTCGGCATCCAGCACCGGCAGTCCGTAGGTTTCAGCCAGGATCCGTCCAACCGTGCTCTTGCCGCTGGCGATGCCGCCGGTGAGGCCGATCCGTCGCTGATTGCCCTGCCACCGCTCACCCCGCCACCGCTCCTCCCGCGATCGGTTGCCATTCCCCTTGCCACTGTTACTGCCAGCCCCACTACTGCTGCCAACCACCCTCAGCCCCCCAGCAGGCGCTGAAGTCCTCGGGTCAACAGGGTGGTGAGGTCGGCTTCCAGCCAGTCGTTCTGGCCGCGGCCGGTCTCCAGGTTCTGCAGCTCCTGTTCGGCGGCGCGGCGTTCGACCTCTTCCTGCCGCCGGCGCCGCTCCTGTTCCCGTTGTTCCTCCTCCATGCGGGCGGCGTGGTGCAGCAGGCCGCCCGCATGGGCCCACTCCATCAGTTGCCGCAGTTCGCCGGCATCGAGCCAGAGCCCGTGGTCGCGGCAGCGGTCCACGATCACGCCACTGCGCTTGCCGTAGAGGCTGCGGTTCATCAGGTCGTCGCAGACGGGGCAATGGCGGTAGCGCAGCGGTGGGCTGCTGCCGGCCGCCTGCTCCACCAGGCTGTTCAGCCTGGGGGCGTCGATGTCGACTGAGGGTCGCACCGCCTGGCTCAGCAGCTGCTCCAGCACGCCGTGGCCCAGGAACAGCCCCAGGCAGGTGTGGCAGCGGCCCACCACCAGCGGCGGATCGCCCCCCAGCCGCAGCTCCTCGAGGGGCTGGCGGCAGTCCGGGCAGCTGAGCTGCTGCATCGGGCCGATCGATTCGGCCTGCACCCAGCTCTGCAGGTCCACGTCCTGGCGGCTGCCGCAGTAGGCGCAGACCACCGCCTGGGGGGGCAGGGGAGCGGCGCAGCAGGCACACTTCATGGCTCTGGTCCTGCCGGCGGCACCGGCGGTGGTGGCGGAGGGGGCGGTGGCGTTTGCAGCAGTACCGCCAGTTCCGCCAGGTCGGCGGCCCGTTGCCAGGTCTCCAGGCCCGGATGCCACAGCAGGTTGGCGGCTGTGAGCTGGCCCTGATCGCGCAGCACCAGCAGTTGCTCGGCGGTGTAGGGCCCGAGCTGCTGCTGGCCCGCCAGCAGGTGGTACTGGCGTGGTGGCGGGCTGGCCCCTGGCCCTGATGCCGGCGGCCCGGAAGCCGCTGCCGTTCCAGCCAGCCGCTGGGCCATCGCCATGCCGATGCCCATTCCCACCCCCGCCGCCGCTTCTCCGCCGGGATTGGCGGCGGCCTGTTCCATGGCGATGCCGGCCTGATAGGTGGTGAAGGCCTGCAGGTCGCCGCTGAGGGCGATCTGGTTGCGGCGATCGAGGGCCGCCTCCACCTCCGGCGGCAGTGACAGGTTCTCGATCAGCAGGCTGGTGAAGGCCAGTCCGTAGCCCTCCACCTCCTGCGCCAGCCGTTGGCCCAGCGCGCTCGCCAGTTCGTCGTAGTTGGCCGCCAGCTCCAGCACGGGATGCTCGCTCTCACCGAGCAGGTCGGCCAGGCGGGTCACGATCAGGTTGCGCAGCTGCTCGCTGATCCCCTCGATATTGAAGTGCGGTTGGCTGCCGGTCACTTCACGCATCAGCTGGGCCGGATCCCGCACCTGCAGGGCGTAGGTGCCGAACCCCCGCAATCGCACCGGCCCCAGCTCCCGGTCGCGCACCAGCACCGGATGGCGGGTGCCCCACTTGAGGTTGGTGAACTGGCGGGTGGCCACGAACACCACCTCGGCCTTGAAGGGGCTCTCGAAGCCGTAGGGCAGGGAGAGCAGGGTGGTGAGGAAGGGCAGGTTGCGGGTCTCCAGTACGTAGCGGCCCGGCCCGAAGCCATCGGCGATCCGCCCCTCGTTCACGAACACGGCCCACTGGCCTGGGCGCACCGTGAGCTGGGCGCCCATCTTGATGGCATTGCCCTGGCGCGGAAACCGCCACACCAGGGTGGCGGCGGCATCGGCATCGGGGCCCTCCGCCTCCCCCTGCTCGGGCCATTCGATGACGTCGATGAACTCGCTGCGCACCTTCTCCCAGATCGCCATCGGCGTCGTGCTGCGGTCTTGAACGCAGGCTAGGGGGGTGGCCAGCGTCCGTCAGGGCAGGATTGGCCCAGGCGTTTCCAAGCCGCGTTGTTGGCCGCCTGCCGTTTCCGCCGCCGCCGCCCCATGTCCGCCGGTTCCCTCTCCGCCCTCTGGCATCCGATCACCGGTGGCGTCACGGCGCCTGCCGGTTTCCTGGCGGCGGCGGTCACCGCGGGCCTGAAGCCCTCGGGCAACCCGGATCTTTGCCTGGTGCTGGCCCCGGAGGGGGCCGTCTGCGCCGGCACCTTCACCACCTCGCTGGTGCGCGCCGCCTGCGTCGACCTCTGCGCTGAACGGCTGATGGTCAGCGGCGGCCATGCCCGGGCGGTGCTCACCAACTCCGGCCAGGCCAATGCCTGCACCGGCGATCGCGGCCTGATCGACAGCCTGCGGGCCACCCAGGCGGTGGCCGATCGACTGGGCCTGCAGGCCGAGGAGGTGCTGATCTGCTCCACCGGGGTGATCGGCGTACCGATCCGGATGGACACCCTGGTGGCAGGCCTCGATCCACTGGTGGTCGCCCTCAGCCCCGAGGGCGGCGCCGCTGCCGCCACGGCGATCCTCACCACGGATCTGATCGACAAACAACTGGCCCTGGAGGCCGATCTGGGCGGCCGGCGGGTGCGCCTCGGTGGCATGGCCAAAGGCTCGGGGATGATCCATCCCGACATGGCCACGATGCTGGGCACCCTCACCTGCGATGCCGGTGTGCCCGCCGAGCTGTGGCAGGCGATGGTGCGGCGGGCGGTGGATCGCTCCTTCAATGCGATCACGGTGGACGGCGACACCAGCACCAACGACACGTACCTGGCGTTTGCAGCCGGGGAGCCCTTAAGCCCCGAGCACTTCGACGCGCTGGAGGCCGGCCTCACGGCGGTGTCGCAACACCTGGCCCGCGCCATCGCCCGCGACGGCGAGGGCGCCACCTGCCTGATCGAGGTGCGGGTGGAGGGGGCGGCCGATGAGGCCGGCGCCCGCGTCATCGCCCGCACCATCTGCGGCTCGTCGCTGGTGAAGTGCGCCGTGCACGGCCGCGACCCCAACTGGGGACGGATCGTGGCGGCGGCGGGCCGGGCCGGCGTGGCTTTCGATCCGGAGGCGGTGGCCCTCTGGCTGGGGGAGTACCAGTTGATGGCGGCCGGTCAGCCCCTGCCCTTCGATCGCCCGGCCGCTTCGCAGTATCTGAAGGATCGCGCCGCCGGCCGTTATCTCGGCGGGCCTGGAGCCGGCGGCGACACGGTGCTGATCCGCCTGGTGGTGGGCGAGGGCCCCGGCCAGGGCTGCGCCTGGGGCTGCGATCTCTCCGACCAGTACGTGCGCATCAACGCCGATTACACGACCTAGCCGGCTACTCGACCTGGGCCGGAATCCGAGCCTGGTTCCGGCGGCCGTGGCGGGTCCTGCGGCAGACCTTGGTGGGTCGCTCCGCGTGATGGGGCATCAGGAAAACGGGCGCAGAGCCACGGTCCGTTACAAACTGCAATACTATGGGGATGGTCATCGAGCGGGTCCTCTGGGTCCGCTTTTTTGTGGGCGGATCACTGGCTGTTGTGCGGTGGTGTTGTGCGGTGGCAGTCCAGGATTCAAGGCTGTGCTGTGGGCGCACACGGCGTTGGTTTGGCCTTCGATGATGCGATCGACATCTCCAGCGCCAGTGGCTCCTTCCGAGCCTCCGACTGCGTCTGCAGTGTCAGCGGTGCCAGCGTCAGCAGTGAAAGCCTCGGTAGTGCAAGCGGCACCTGGATTCCGCAGGCGGCTGCGAAGTCTGCCCTGGCTGTTGTTGGTGTTGCTTCCCGATGCGGGTCTGGCGGCTGACGCTGTGCGCTGTGGGGCCCTGCTCGATCGCCGCAATGCGCTGGCGGAGCAGGCCATGGCTGAGGAGATCCGCCTGGCCGGCGCCGTGCGCGATCGTCTCTGCCCGGCGCTGAACCGTCGCGCCGATGCCGCCAATGCCAACCCGGACTCCGCGGCTGCCGGGGCACCGCAGGAGCAGCCCTTCGATTACGGCGGTTACGTGGAGTGCCGCCATCGGGCCGAGGCGGAGCTGGCCCGCAGCCGCGCGGTGTTGTATCGCAACCGGCTGGGCTTTCCCTTTTATACCGAGGCCGGCGCCGACCTGGCCCGTCAATCGGATCGGCTGGTCCAGGAGCGGCTCCAGGTGGGCTGCCCCGGTCAGTCCTGAGTTCACGGGGGTCCGTTCCCCTGGTCCAGAGGCAGGATGGCGTCACAGTTGCAAGGTTCTGTGATGGCCGCCGCGGCCCCGCCCCCCTCCAGACCGCGGCCGAATCCCTGGCTCGGGCCCCTGCTGGTGGGGGTCTGTTTCGGGGTGGGGTATGGCCTCACCCAGCGCCTGCTGACCCTCAACCTGCCAGGCCTGATTCATCTCGGCCAGGGCTTTTCCCTCAAGCCGTTCCCCGGTACCGGCCTGGAGGCCCTGAGGCAGCGCTTCGGCCAGGAGGGTCAGCAGATCCGCGGTGATCTCGACCTGCTGGAGCTGGAGGCCCAATCCCGGCAGCAGGACGAGGAGATGCGCAAGCGGCAGGACGCTCTCGATGCCGAAGAGAAGCGGCAGTCTGAGGCCCCCGAGCCTCTGGCGCTGCCGGAGGCTGAACGCCCACAGGACGGTGGTGGTGGCGGAACCCCAGCGGCGACCCCCGCAGGACCCTCTGCCGCGACACCTTCGGGGAACCCTGCGGTGAAGCCAGAGGCTCCCCCGCCGGTCCAGCCGGCCGCCGAGCCGGCCCCGCCACCACCGCCGAGCCCCGGTCCCAGGCCGTGATCGTTCACAGTCCCCACCCCCGGCTGCCACAGTGACGGCAGTACCAGGCCCGAGATGAGCGCGCCCCAGTCCCTCTTCCAGGCGGCCGTCAACCGCTTCACGGCCCGGCTGGGCAGTGGCCTGGCCGATGCCGCAGCAGGACTGGCGGTGCTCGCCCAGGAGGCTCCGGAACGGCTGCAGCAGGAATGGCAATTGTTCTGGCAGGAAGTGGAACTGGAAGCTGAGAGGCTGGAGAGGAGCACGGGCAGCACAGCCGATGCGGCTGGCACCAACATTTCGACTGTTTCGACGTCTCCCTTTGAGGGAGATGGCATGCCGGGCGAGGCCTTCGCCCGTGATCCGGGCTTCTCGCGTTTCCCCCGGGAGACCCAGGCTCAGATCGATGCCCTGCGGGCCCAGGTGGCCACCATCGCGCGCCGCCTCGACGAACGGCCCGCGGTGCAGGACTGAACGCCATGACGGTCAGTGGCGTAGCGGTCAGTGGTGCGGCGGTCAGCGGGATGGCGGCTGGAGTGCCAGTCCGTGGCATTGGTTCGTGGCGCCGTGCAGTGCTCGATGGCGCCACCCGGATCTGGCGGCCGCTGCGGATCTGGGGCCTCACCCTGAGGCTGCTGGCCAGCCTCTGGTGGGATGGCCGCCGCTGGAGTTATCCCGGTGGGTTCACCCCGGAACGCCTGGCGGCACGGCAGCGCCGCCGGGCCCGCTGGCTCACGCAGCAGTTCCTGTCTTTGGGCTCGGCCTTCATCAAGCTCGGTCAGCTGCTGTCTGCCCGCCCCGATGTGCTGCCCGCCGATGTGGTGGAGGAGCTGTCCCATCTGCAGGACCGGGTGCCCGCCTTTCCGTTTTCGGTGGTGGAGGGTCTGCTGGAGCAGGAACTGGGTGAGCGCTGCGCCGAGATCCTCGATCTCGAGGAGGTGCCGCTCGGCTCGGCCAGCCTGGCCCAGGTGCACCGCGCCAGCCTGCGCAGCGGCCGCCAGGTGGTGTTCAAGGTGCAGCGCCCTGGACTGGAGCGCCTTTTCCGGCTCGATCTGGAAGTGCTGCAGCAGGTGGCGGCGGCCGTGCAGCGCCACCCCCGCTGGGGCCAGGGGCGCGACTGGATCGGCATTGCCAAGGAATGCCGCCGCGTGCTGCTGCGGGAGCTCGATTTCCGCCTGGAGGCCGAGCATGCCGCCCGCTTTCGGCAGCAGTTTCTTGAGGATCCGGGCATCCGCATTCCGGCCGTGGTCTGGGAACTGAGCAGCCGCCGCGTGCTCTGCCTCGATTACGTGCCTGGCATCAAGATCACCGACCGCCCGGCCCTGGTGGCGGCAGGCATCGAGCCCGCTGCCGTGGCGGAGAAGGGCGCCGCCAGTTATCTGCAGCAGCTGGTGCGCTTCGGCTTCTTCCACGCCGATCCCCACCCCGGCAACCTGGCTGTGGCAGCCGATGGTGCCCTCATCTACTACGACTTCGGGATGATGGGGCAGATCTCGGAGCGGCTGCGCAGCCGCCTCGGCCGCATGGTGCGGGCCGCCGCGGCGCGGGATGCCTCCACCCTGGTGGAGGAACTGCAGCGGGCCGGTGTGATCGCCGAGGGCGTTGATCTCGGCCCGGTCCGGCGGCTGGTGCGGGTGATGCTCACCGAGGCGCTCACGCCTCCGTTCAGCTCCAACGTGCTGCAGAAGCTCTCAGGAGATCTCTATGACCTCGTCTACGACCAGCCATTCCGCCTTCCACCGGAACTGATCTTCGTGATGCGGGCCCTCTCCACCTTCGAGGGGGTGGGCCGCAGCCTCGATCCCGGCTTTAGCCTGGTTTCCATTGCCCGCCCCTACCTGCTGCCCCTCATGACTGCCAGTGGGTCCGGCCCCAACGACCTGATCAACGAGCTGGGCCGCCAGGCGGCCGAAGTGGGCAGTCGCGCCCTCGGTATTCCCCGCCGGCTCGATGAGAGCCTGGCCCGCATCGAGCAGGGGGATCTGCAGGTGCAGATCCGCGCCGGCGAAACCGACCGGCTGCTGCGGCGCCTGGCCCTGGCGCAGCAGAGTGCCGGCCAGTCATTCCTGCTGGGCGGCCTGGCCGTTGCAGCCGCCCTGCTGGCGGCCAGTGCCAGGCCTGCCCTGGTGGCGATTCCCCTGGTCCTCGGCCTGCCGGTGGGAACGGGCTGGCTGAAGCTGCAGTCGCGCCTGCAGCGCGATGGTCGCCTCGATCAGCTGCAGGGGAACGGCAAGGGCTGATCAGCCCTTGCCGCGGGGGCCGCGGTCCACGGCGCCGGCGTAAACGGCCTGGTTCCCCAGTTCGTCTTCGATGCGCAGCAGCTGGTTGTACTTGGCCACACGCTCGGAGCGGCTCAGGGAGCCGGTCTTGATCTGGCCGGCCCGGGTGGCCACCGCCAGGTCGGCGATGGTCACGTCTTCGGTTTCGCCGCTGCGGTGGCTGATCACGCTGGTGTAGCCAGCCCGGCCGGCCAGGTCGATCGCCTGCAGGGTCTCGGTGAGCGAACCGATCTGGTTCACCTTGATCAGGATCGAGTTGGCCACGCCCCGGTCGATGCCCTGCTGCAGCCGCTCGGTGTTGGTCACGAACAGGTCGTCGCCCACCAGCTGCACCGTGCTGCCCAGCTTCTGGGTGAGCAGATCCCAGCCGTCCCAGTCGTCTTCGGCCAGCCCGTCTTCGATCGACACGATCGGGAAGCGGCTCACCAGGGCCGCCAGTTGGTCCACCATCTCGGCGCTGGTGTAGTGGCTGCCGCCGAAGGCATAGCGGCCGTCCTTGAAGAACTCGGTGCTGGCCACGTCGAGGGCCAGGGAGATCTGATCACCAGCGCGATAGCCGGCCTTCTCGATCGCCTTCACCAGCAGGTCACCGGCGGCATCGTTGCTGGCCAGATCCGGCGCGAAACCGCCCTCGTCGCCCACGGCGGTGGAGAGGCCCTGCTCGTGCAGCAGACCCTTGAGGGTGTGGAACACCTCGGCGCCCATGCGTAGGGCTTCGCGGAAGCTGTTGGCGCCGTGGGGCACCAGCATGAACTCCTGAAAATCGAGGTTGTTGGTGGCGTGGGCGCCGCCGTTGATCACGTTCATCAGGGGCACCGGCAGCAGGTTCGCCATCGGGCCGCCGAGGTAGCGGTAGAGGGGCAGATTCAGCCCCTTGGCGGCGGCCTGGGCCACCGCCAGACTCACGGCCAGGATGGCGTTGGCGCCCAGCACGGATTTGTTGTCACTGCCGTCCAGTTCCGCCATGGCGTTGTCCACCGCCACCTGGTCGAGGGCGCTGAGGCCACACAGGGCCGGTGCGATCCGCTCCTCGATGTTGGTCACGGCCTGGGTCACGCCCTTACCGAAGTAGGCCTTGCCGCCGTCGCGCAGTTCATGGGCCTCATGGGCGCCGGTACTGGCGCCGCTGGGCACGATCGCCCGGGCATTGGCGCCACCCTCGAGGTAGACCTCGGCTTCCACGGTGGGGGTGCCGCGGGAGTCGAGCACCTCGCGGGCAACGATGGAATCGATGACGAGGTCGAGGGAATCGATCACGTAGGCCGCTCTGGATTGCAGGGATCCTATGGGTGCCCCCCGCCCCCACTGGTGTGCCCACGCGTACCGCGAAGCGACTGGAATTGCCCCTCACAATGGATTCTCACAACCCTGTCTCGCCGCGCTTCCAGAGCCTGCGGCCAGAATGGCGGCAGACCGAACCGGCGCAGGGCGCCGCAGGAGCTCGCCGATGCGATTGCTGCACACCATGCTCCGGGTCGGAGATCTGGAACGCTCACTCACCTTTTATACGGAGGTGCTGGGGATGCGGCTGCTGCGCCGCAAGGACTACCCCTCCGGTCGCTTCACCCTGGCCTTCGTGGGCTATGGCGAGGAACGCGACACCACGGTGCTCGAACTCACCCACAACTGGGACACCGACGCCTACACGGTGGGCAGCGGCTACGGCCACATCGCCATCGGCGTGGACGACATCCAGGCCACCTGTGCCGCCATCGGTGCCCAAGGGGGCCGGGTGGTGCGGGAGCCGGGGCCGATGAAGCACGGCAGCACCGTGATCGCTTTCCTGGAGGATCCCGATGGCTACAAGGTGGAGCTGATCCAGCGCTCCGCCCCGGCGGCGGCGTCCGCCTGATTGCCCGCCGCCCTGCCTCCTGCGTCATGGTCTCCTCCGTCTCCACCTCGCCGGCTCCGCGGAGCCTCACCAGCGATCCCGATCGCTTCAGCGAGGAGGCCTGGGAGCTGTTGCTTGCCTCCCAGGACACGGCCCGCCGTTGGCGCCACGGCGCCATGGATGTGGAGCACCTGCTGCAGGCGCTGCTGCAGGATCCCCGCTGGGCCCGGTTCGTGGACCCTCTGCCGCTGGATCTGGATCTGGCCCTCGATCGGATCGAGGCCTTCTGCGCCGAGCAGCCCCCTTCCCGCGACGGCGAGCTCTACATCGGCGACGCGCTCGAGGATCTGCTCGAGGCGGCTGATCGTTGTCGGGCGGTCTGGGGGTCGCAGTTGCTGGACGTGCCCCATCTGCTCCTGGCCCTGCTGGAGGAGCCCCGCCTCGGCGCTGAGCTGCTGGCGGAGCAGGGCCTCAGCGAAGACCTGCTGCGCCGCCAGCTGCGGCCCGGTGCCCCGCCGGTGGAGCGCAACGTGGCCGAGGATCCCTGGCAGGTCGAGGTAGGCCGCGCCCCGGCAGTGCCCCAGGCTGTGGCTCCTGCCGCGCCGAGCACCGGCGCTGGCAGCTGGGTGGACGCGGAGGCCCCCAGCCGGCCGCTCCCCGGCGCCCGGCGTTCTCCCTCCCGCAGCTCTACGTCCAGCCTCTCGTCCTCCAGCCCGGAGCCCAGTCGGCAGCGGCGACCTGCGCCTGGGTCAGGCACTGGCGCCGCCGTTGGATCGGCGGGCCTGTCCACGGGGGCGGCAACGGTGGCAGCCGCCGCCGGCGAGCCGGCCACGGACGATGACGGCCTGAGGCTGGAGCTGGAACCCCCTGCCCTGGAGCGCTATGGCCGCGACCTCACCGCCGCCGCCCGCAGCGGCGAACTTGATCCGGTGATTGGCCGCGATCTGGAGATCCGTCGCCTCATCCAGGTGCTGTCGCGCCGCAGCAAGAACAATCCCGTGCTGATCGGTGAACCCGGCGTCGGCAAGACGGCGGTAGCCGAACTGCTGGCCCAGCGGATCGAGGCCGGTGAGGTGCCTGAGGAGCTGCGCGGTCTGCGGCTGGTGGCCCTGGATCTCGGTGCCCTGATCGCCGGGGCCAAGTACCGCGGCCAGTTCGAGGAACGGCTGCGCAGCGTGCTCGAGGAGGTGCGCGAGGCCGATGCCGCGGCGGAGAGCGGGGGTGGGGCCGGCGTGGTGCTGTTCATCGATGAGCTCCACACCGTGGTGAGCAGCGACCGCTCCAGCGCCGATGCCGGCAGCATCCTCAAGCCGGCCCTGGCCCGTGGTGATCTGCGCTGCATCGGCGCCACCACCCCCGAGGACTACCGCCGCACGATCGAGAAGGACCCGGCCCTGGATCGGCGCTTCCAGCAGGTGGTGATCAAGGAGCCCGACTCCGAAACCTGCGTGGAGATCCTGCGGGGGCTGAAGGAGCGCTATGAGCTGCACCACGGCGTAGCGATCACCGACCCGGCCCTGGTGGCGGCGGCGCGGCTGGCGGATCGCTACATCGCCGATCGCTGCCTGCCCGATTCGGCCATCGACCTGATCGACGAGGCCTCCGCCCAGCTGAAGATGGAGGTGACCTCCAAGCCCGAGCCGGTGGAGCAGGCCGAGGCCGAGCTCCGGCGGGTCGAGCTGGCGCTGCTGTCGGCCGAGACCGCGCCCCTGCCGGAGCGGGTGCAGTTGCAGGAGCAGCGCCGCCAGGCCGCCGAACGGCTGCAGGGCCTGCAGCAGCGCTGGAGCCAGGAGCGGGAGCGGCTGGCGGAGCTGCGGGCCCTGCTGCAGGACGACGAAGACCTGCGCCATGCCATCGGCGAAGCCGAGCGCGACGGCGACTACGAGGAGGCAGCTCGCCTGCAGGTGGATCAGCTGCAGGGCGTGCAGCAGCGCCGTCTGGAGCTGGAGGAGGAACTGCAGCGGGAGCTGCTCGACAATCCGCCGTTGCTGCGGGAACAGGTGGAGGCCGACGACATCGCCGATGTGGTGGCCCGCTGGACCGGCATCCCCGTGCAGCGGCTGCTGGCGGGTGAACGCCAGAAGCTGCTGGAGCTCGAGCAGCGACTGGGGGAGCGGGTGATCGGCCAGCCCGAGGCGGTGGCGGCGGTGGCGGCGGCGATCCGCCGGGCCCGGGCCGGCATGCAGTCGGCGCGGCGGCCGGTGGGCTCGTTCCTGTTCCTCGGGCCCACCGGCGTGGGCAAGACGGAACTGGCCAAGGCCCTGGCGGCGGCCCTGTTCGACGAGGAGGAGGCGCTGGTGCGGCTCGACATGAGCGAATACATGGAGCGCAACGCCGTGGCCCGGCTGGTGGGAGCTCCGCCCGGCTACGTGGGCTACGAGGAGGGTGGTCAGCTCACCGAGGCCGTGCGGCGGCGCCCCTATGCGGTGCTGCTGCTCGATGAGGTGGAGAAGGCCCACCCGGAGGTGTTCAACCTGCTGCTGCAGGTGCTCGACGACGGCCGTCTCACCGACTCCCAGGGCCGCACGGTGGACTTCCGCCACACCGTGGTGATCATGACCAGCAACCTGGCCAGCCGGGCGATCCTCGAGCACGCCCGGGCCCGGCGGGCTGCCATGGCCAGTCCTGCCATGGCCAGGCCCTCTGGCGCGGCGCCTGATATCGGTCCGTCCGATCAGGACCGTGCTGCACAAGGGCCTGCAACCGCTGGCCCCGAAACCGTTGCGGCCGAAACAGTTGCCGCCGAAGCAGCTCTGGAGCGAGCTGTGGATCAGGCACTGGCCAGCCACTTCCGGCCGGAGTTCCTCAACCGCATCGATGAGGTGATCCGCTTCCGTCCGCTGGAGCCGGCCGATCTGCAGCGGATCGTGCGGCTGCAACTGGCGGAGCTGGCCGGTCTGCTGCGTGAACAGCAGCTGGAGCTTCAGGTGGACGAGCCTGCGATCGAAGCCCTCGCCATCCAGGGCTACGAACCGGAATACGGCGCCCGGCCGATGCGGCGTCTGCTGCGGCGCCGCATCGAGAACCCGCTGGCCACCGAACTGCTGGAAGACCGCTTCCAGGGGGCCAGCGGCGTGCGGGTCAGCCTGGCCGACGACCCCGGCGCACCGCTGCGCTTCCTGCGCCTGGTGGAGGGTGGGGAGGGCTGAGGATCGCAGGCTGCAGGCCCAGGCCTGAAACCCCTGTTGGAACCCGTCCGGTAGGGTGTTCGTTTGCCGGTACGCGCGGACGCACCGGTGCGCGAGCGCCAGTGGACCCCAACTCCGATCCCACCCTTCCCCAGACCCGGCCCACGACCGAAGGCGGCAGTGCCAATGGGGCTGTGGTCGAGGCCTCCCCTGCCGCCAGCGAGGTGGCCGAGGCTGAAGGCAACGTCCTTGCTGCCACCATGGCCGAACTGCGCAAGGTGGTCTGGCCGAGCCGCCAGCAGCTGTTCAGCGAGGCGGTGGCGGTGATCCTGATGGTGAGCCTCTCGGCCGCCGCCATCGCCGCCATCGATCGCCTCTATGGCTGGGCCGCCACCCAGGTGTTCCGCTGAGTTTCCGTCCCCCCGAGAGCCCCGTGTCCGAGATCGATCTGGAAGTGCCCGAACCCGTCACCCTCGCGCCCGATGCAGAGGCTGTTCTCGATGCCGAGGCTGTTTTCGATGCCGAGGCTGTGCTTGATGCCGAGGCTGTGCTTGATGCTGAAGCTGCGCTTGAACCCGAGGCTGAGCTTGAGCCTGAGGTAGATCCCGTGGCTCTTGTCGCGGCCGATGACCAGGCCTCCTCTGACGCTGCGACAGCCCCTGAGCCCCAGCTCGACGCCGACGACGTTTCAGGGCTCGTGGTCACCACGTCTGACGGCCTGGAGCTTGATCCTGCGGCCCAGGCTGCGCTGGGAGTCATGGGGCCCGACGGGGTGCTCGATCTGTCCGGTGCCGAGACCGTCAAGGCGCCGGTGGCCCGCTGGTTTGCGGTGCAGGTGGCCTCGAGCTGCGAGAAGAAGGTGAAGGCCACCCTTGAGCAGCGGGCCGTCACCCTCGGGGTCGACAACCGCATCCTCGAGATCGAGATCCCCCAGACCCCCGGGGTGAAGATCAAGAAGGACGGCTCCCGCCAGTCGATCGAGGAAAAGGTGTTCCCCGGCTATGTGCTGGTGCGGATGGTGCTCGACGAGGACACGATGATGGCGGTGCGCAGCACCCCCAACGTGATCAATTTCGTGGGGCAGGAAGAGCGTCGCGCCACCGGCAAGGCCCGCGGCCACATCAGGCCCCGGCCCCTCAGCCGCACCGAGGTGGATCGGATCTTCAAGCGTGCCGCCGAGAAGAAACCTGTGCTGAAGGTGGATCTGGCCGAGGGCGATCAGATCCTGGTCACCGCCGGTCCGTTCAAGGATTTCCAGGGCGAGGTCATCGAGGTCTCGGGCGAGCGCAGCAAGCTCAAGGCCCTGCTCTCGATCTTCGGCCGGGAAACACCGGTGGAACTCGAGTTCTCCCAGATCAGCAAGCAGAGCTAGCCGATCTCTTTGTTGCGGCCGTCTCCCTGCGGAGGGCGGCCCTTGGATGGCCATCGCTTCAGGCGATGCCCATCCGCCAGCCGCTCCCTGGAGCGGCCATCCGCACAGCCGCTCCCTCTGGGAGTCCCGTCCACTCTCCCGTTAGGGAGTCAGATCCCTAGCCCCGCCGATGGCCAAAAAAGTTGTAGCCGTGATCAAGCTGGCCCTCCAGGCCGGCAAAGCCAACCCCGCACCGCCGGTGGGCCCCGCCCTCGGCCAGCACGGGGTCAACATCATGGCGTTCTGCAAGGAGTACAACGCCCGCACCCAGGAAAAAGCCGGGTACGTGATCCCGGTGGAGATCTCGGTCTTTGAAGACCGCAGCTTCACCTTCATCACCAAGACCCCGCCCGCCTCGGTGCTGATCTCGAAGGCGGCCGGCATCGACAAAGGTGCCGCCACCTCCGCCAAGGGATCCGTGGGTGCAATCTCCAGAGCTCAGCTCGAAGAGATCGCCAAGACCAAGCTGCCCGACCTCAACTGCACCAGCGTTGAGTCGGCCATGCGCATCATCGAAGGCACCGCCCGCAACATGGGCGTCGCCGTCAACGACTGATTTTTCGTTCCTGTTCCCTGATTCGGGGGAGACCCACCCATCCGTCCGGCGCCCTGTTGCGTCCGGGCCCTGGCGGTCGCCCGTACCCCAACCCCAGCCATGCCCAAAGTTTCCAAGCGTTTTTCCGCTCTGGCCGCCACGGTCGAAGAGCGCGCCTATGCCCCTCTCGAGGCGATCGATCTGGTGAAGGCCAACGCCAACGCCAAGTTCGACGAGACGATCGAAGCCCACGTGCGCCTCGGCATCGATCCCAAGTACACCGACCAGCAGCTGCGCACCACCGTGGCCCTGCCCCACGGCACCGGCCAGAGCATCCGCATCGCCGTGATCGCCCGCGGTGAGGCCGTGGCCGCCGCCAAGGCCGCCGGTGCCGATCTGGCCGGCGATGAGGAGCTGGTGGATGTGATCGCCGGTGGGGCGATGGATTTCGACCTGCTGATCGCCACCCCGGACATGATGCCAAAGGTGGCCAAGCTGGGCCGTGTGCTTGGCCCCCGCGGCCTGATGCCGAACCCCAAGGCCGGCACCGTGACCACCGACCTGGCCGGCGCGATCAGCGAGTTCAAGGCCGGCAAACTTGAGTTCCGTGCCGACCGCACCGGCATCGTGCACGTGCGCTTCGGCAAGGCCAGCTTCGATGCCGACAAGCTGCTCGACAACCTCAAGGCCCTGCAGGAAACCATCGACCGTCAGAAGCCCAGCGGAGCCAAGGGCCGCTACTGGCGCTCCCTGTTCGTGACCTCCACGATGGGTCCCTCGGTCGAAGTCGACTTCAGCGCCCTGCAGGACATCAAGAAGGAGGCCTGATCAGACAAACGGATGCCATGGCCCTCAGGTGGCCATGGCATGGCGCTGGGGATTGAGGCGGTGCTCCAGCCGCTTGAACAGCCAGGAGGTCACCGAGGTCATCACCAGGTACACCAAGGCCACCGCCAGATAGACCTCAAACGCCCGGTAGGTGGTGGCCACCACCAGCTGCCCCTCGCGGAACAGTTCGTCGAAGCCGATCACCGCCGCCAGGCTGGTGTCCTTGATCAGGGTGATGAACTCATTGGCCAGGGGCGGCAGCACCCGCCGCAGGGCCTGGGGGAGCACCACGAAGCGCATCCGTGCGATCGGGTTCATCGCCAGGGCATCAGCCGCTTCCCACTGGCCGCGATCGATTGATTCGATGCCGGCGCGCAGGGTTTCCGACAGATAGGCGGCCACGTTGAGGCTGAGGGCGATCACCGCGGCCACGAAGCGATCCAGGTTGAAGGGCAGCCCCAGCCCGTTCAGCAGGGCCGGCAGCCCGAAATAGATCATGAACAGCTGCACCAGCATCGGGGTGCCGCGGAAGAGGTCGACGTAGACGCGGCACAGACCGCGCAGCACCGGTCCCCCGCCCATCAGTCCATAGGCCACCAGGCCCGCACCGATCAACCCGAAGCTGAACGACACCAGGGTGAGCGACAGGGTGACGCCGGCGCCGCGCATCAGGTTGCGGAACAGCTGGGCCGGATTGAGGGCCGCCTCCTGGTGGGCCTCTGCCAGGGCCGGCGCCTGCTCCGGCAGCTCGGGTGGGCTCTTGCCAAACCAGCGCTGGTAGAGGCGGGCGTAGCTGCCGTCGGCCAGCATCCGCGCGATGCCCTGATTTACCGTCTCGCGCAGGGGGGAATTGCGGGGGAAGGCAATCCCGTAGACCTCGTTGGTGAGGGGCGTGCCGGCGATGCGCAGGCCGCGCAGGCCGGCCGACTGGATGGCATACAGGCTGGCCGGCAGGTCGTTGACGTAGGCCTCGACGTTGCCGTTGATCAGTTCCTGCAGCGCCAGGGGTGCGGCGTCGAAGTTGGTGATGCGGGCACCGGGGACCTCGGCCATGGCCTTGGCGCCGGTGGTGCCGATCTGCACCGCGATCGTGCGGCCCTCGAGATCCTTGAGGGTATTGATGCTGGTGTTGCCCTCGCGTACCAGGATGCCCAGCCCGGCGACGAAGTAGGGACGCGAGAAATCCACCGCCTGGGCCCGTTCGGCCGTGATCGTCATGGCGCTGATCACCATGTCGACGCTGCCGGCCTGGAGCGCCGGGATCAGGCCGTCGAACGGCAGGGAGACGAAGCGGACCGGGTGGCCGCTGTTCGCCCCGATCGCCTTGATCAGATCAATGTCGAAGCCCTGCAGCTCATCGCGGGCCCCGGCCTTCATCTGGAACGGGGCGTAGGTGGGGTCGGTGCCCACGGTCCAGGCTGGTTTGGCGGTCGCCGCCCCCGTTTCCTCCCCAGGGCCTGCGGCTGCGGGGTGGAGCCCGACAACGCCCAGCGCCAGGACCAGGCTGATCGCCGCCAGGGCCAGCAGCCGACACCACAACCGGCGCCACTGTCCGCGCATCAGATCGATACTGGTCACGGCCCTGTCCGCGCGCTGGAGTGCTCTCCATGATCGCCAGCTCCGCAGCCCCGCCTCTGCTGGCCTGTCACCAGCTGCACAAGAGTTACGGCACCCGAACGGTGCTGCGGGGGGTGAGCGCCACGTTCGAGGCGGGCGATGTGGTGTCGGTGATCGGGCCTTCGGGTTGCGGCAAGAGCACTTTTCTGCGCTGCCTCAACCGGCTCGAGAGTTTTCAGGCGGGCAGGTTGGAGCTGATGGGTCACGACCTCTCGGCGCCGCGGCTGAGCTGGGCTGCGCAGGCCCGCCTGCGCAGCCGGGTTGGCATGGTGTTCCAGCAGTTCAACCTGTTTCCGCACCTGAGCGTGCTGGACAACCTGATGCTGGCGCCCCGGCGCATCCTGGGGGTGCCGCTGGCCGAGTGCCGCGATCGGGCCCTGCATCACCTCACCACCGTGGGGCTGGCGGAACGGGCCCAGGCCTGGCCTGACCAGCTCTCCGGTGGCCAGAAGCAGCGGGTGGCGATTGCCCGGGCCCTGTGCATGAATCCGGCCCTGATGCTGTTCGACGAGCCCACCAGCGCCCTCGATCCTGAACTGGTGGGCGAGGTGCTGGCCGTGATGCAGCAGCTCGCCGCCGACGGCATGACGATGGTGGTGGTGACCCACGAGATGCGCTTCGCCCGGGAGGTGTCGGATCGGGTGCTGTTCTTCAACGATGGGCTGATCGAGGAGCAGGGGAGCCCTGATCAGCTGTTCACCCAGCCCCGCAGCGACCGGCTGCAGACGTTTCTGCGTCGTCAGTAGGTCTCTGGCGTCAGCAGGACAGCGGCATCTGCGGGACAGCGGCGCCAGCAGAGCGATTTCTGTGGTACTGGTGCGGATCCCTGTCCTGTAGGGTTGAGAGCTGGCTTCGGCCAGAAGGGCACGCGCCCTACCCAAGACAGCAGGTCGATTCAGGTGCCCGGTTCGCCGGTGATCCTGATCCGTAAATCCTGCCGAGGTGCACGCGACTGGTTTCTGCGCGTCCGGATTCTTCCGGATCGTCTGAACAGGCCGCAGCCCTCGAGGTGCCTTTTGTGAGGTCCCTGGGGCTGCGTACCCGGCTTGTTCCCCCGATCCGATCCTTTCCTATGGGCCGCACGCTGGAGAACAAGCAACAGATCGTCGAAGAGCTCAAGGGGCTCCTCGGTGAAGCCGAAATGGCGCTGGTCCTGGATTACCAGGGTCTGTCCATCAAGGAGATGACTGATCTGCGGACCCGTCTGCAGGCCAGCAACGGCGTGTGCAAGGTGACCAAAAACACCTTGATGCGCCGTGCCATTGATGGCAACAGCGCCTGGTCGGAACTCGATTCCCTGCTCACCGGCACCAACGCCTTCGTCCTGGTCAAGGGCGATGTGGGTGGTGCGGTGAAGGCCGTGCAGTCCTTCCAGAAGGACACGAAGAAGTCGGAGGTGAAGGGCGGCCTGTTCGAAGGCCAGCTCCTCTCCCAGAACGACATCAAGGCCATCGGGGATCTGCCCTCCAAAGAGGTGCTCATGGCCCAGATCGCCGGTGCGATCAATGCCGTGGCCACCCAGGTTGCGGTGGGCATCAACGAAGTTCCCTCCGGTCTCGCCCGGGCGCTCCAGCAGCACGCCGATGGCGAGGGCAGCGCCGCCTGAGGCGTTGTTCCGCTGCGGAGCTCACCCGATCCGACTGTCTCCCACAGATCTGTTGCTGATTCCCAACCATGTCTACTGCTACCGACCAGATTCTCGAACAGCTGAAGACCCTCTCCCTGCTGGAAGCCTCTGAGCTTGTCAAGCAGATCGAAGAGGCCTTCGGTGTGTCCGCCGCCGCTTCCGCCGGCGTCATGATGGCTGCGGCTCCCGCCGCCGCCGCTGAGCCCGTTGAAGAACAGACCGAGTTCGACGTCGTGCTCGAGAGCTTCGACGCCGCTTCCAAGATCAAGGTGCTCAAGGCCGTCCGCGAGGCCACCGGCCTCGGCCTCGGCGAAGCCAAAGCCCTTGTGGAAGCTGCCCCCAAGGCCGTCAAGGAAGGCATTTCCAAAGACGAAGCCGAGGCTCTCAAGAAGTCGATCGAAGAAGTTGGCGGCAAGGTCACCGTCAAGTGATCTCCCTGGGGTGGGCTTCGGCTCATCCCACATCACCTCTACAGCCGGCTTCCTTCGGGAAGCCGGTTTTTTATGGAGGCCTGCCCGGAAGCAAGCCAAAAAAAAGCCCCGCCAAAGGCAGGGCTAAGAGGTGGAACGTTTCCGGGAGTCTGTCCTCGTTTCGACCCTGGAAGTGGGTTCCGCACCCCTCACACGCCGTCACCATAACGACTCTGTTCAGGGGTGGCGAGGGGGCGAGGGGCGGTGCGGCAACTGTCCTGACCTCACTCCCTGGGCTCACTCCTGGAAGGGGATCACCGGCAGGCTCACGGTCTGGCCGGGCTGGGAGGAGGACAGGGCAGAGGCCTGCAGGGTGTCGTCTGAGGAGGTTCCCGAGGAGGCGGTGGGATCGCTCAGCTGGGCCGGGCGCACGCTGCCGGTGGCCAGGGCCAGGGCATTGCCATCGGGTTGGGTCTTGCTGCCACCGGAGGCTTTGGCGATCAGCTCGGCCAGGGGGGTGCCGTTGGCGAAATAGATGTGGCTGAGCGTCTGCTCGTTGAAGGTGCGGCGCTGCAGCTGCCAGCCCGGATCCAGCTCAATAGCCACAAAGCCGTTCCGGTCGCGTCGCGGCACGGCGCCCCGGCCGACCACCAGCACGGTGGGATCGTCACCCGACATGGCCTGCAGTTGCAGCTCGCTGCCCTCCTGCTGAAGCCGCAGCCGGTAGCGGCTCACCAGGTCCTGGTCGCCGACGCGCAGGGAATAACCGTTGCTGTCGAGGTAGCGGCTGCAGATGCCGGTGAAGTCGAAACGGTTCAGGGCGGGATCGACCAGTCCGTCGCTCTGCTTCTCCCAGCAGAGGGGCTGGGCTTTGATCTGCTCCAGCACCAGCAGGTTCCAGCCGTTGCTGCCGACAGGCCGGCCCAGCACGGCGAAACGGGAGGCTTCGAGGGGTTGGCTGCTGAACAGGCCCGCAGCTCGGGCCAGCGGGGGGGCCACCGCCGGTAGGACCGAGCCCGCCACCGCCAGGCCCGCCAGGGCCAGGTAGGTTCGCTTCATGGTGCAAACTCCGCTGCCCTGGCATGACGCCAGGCTTGAACGTGCGTTTTACCGGACAATCGCCTGCGTGAACAGTGGCGGCTGAGACGGTGCGTGTGGTGGCTGCTGCCTGTGATGGGGCCTGCAGCGGCAATCCGGGTCCCGGCGGCTGGGGTGCCCTGCTGCGTTTTTCGGATGGGTCGGTGCGGGAACTGGGTGGAGCCGACCGCGCCACCACCAACAACCGCATGGAACTCACGGCGGCCCTGGCCCTGCTCGAGGCCCTGGCGGAGCTGCCCCATCAGGAGGGCATGGCGATCCGCACCGACAGCCGCTATCTGATCGACGGTCTCGATAAGTGGATGGCTGGCTGGAAGCGCAAGGGCTGGCGCACCGCCTCCGGCAATCCCGTGCTCAACCGTGATCTCTGGGAAGCGCTGGATCGGGCCCGGCTGCCGGGGGTGCGGCTGGCCCATGTGCGCGGCCACAGCGGCGATCCCGACAACGAGCGCTGCGATGCCATCGCCGTGGCTTTTTCCAAGGGCCGAACGCCGCCGCCGCTCAAGGGCGAGCAGGTGCAGGAGCTCATGATGAGCGCCACGGTTCCTGCGGGGAGCGCACCGGTGCCTGCGGGGCGCGCAGCAGTGCCTGTGGTCAAAGGCAAGACGCCAACCGGGGCCAAGGAGTCCTCGGTGGTATCGGATCCTCTGGCGTCTGCGGATCCTGGCCTTCTGGATGATCCCGCCCCGCCGGCCCTGCAACAGCTGCTGGGCCGACTGGAGCTGGCTGATCGGCTGGCGGCAGGGGGCTATGGCCTCAGCCTGGTGGAGCTGGCCCAGCTGGTGGAGATGCCGCTGTCGACGCTGCAACGGCGGCAGCAGGCCTGGCAATGGCGCGACTGGCAGGTGCTGCCCCTGGCGGATGGGCGCTGGCGGCTGGAGCGTGGCGCGGCAGGATCGCCCCAGCGGGACGCGACGGCGGTGGAGAGCTGATGGCGGAAACCAATGGGGGCACCGGCAGCGGTCCAGCAACGGGTGCTCTGTACCAACGCTTCGTGGGACCCCTGCTGCAGAGCGATGTGGGCGCAGATGCGGAACAGCTCAGCCGCCTCACCCTGCTGGCTCTGGGCCAGGCCGCTCTGCGGCGCCGCTGGCCGCTGGTGAGCGGCAGCCTGGCCGGGCTGGCCGGTGAGTTGCAGCATCGCGATGCGCGGCTCGAGCAGACCCTGTTCGGCTGCCGCTTCGCCAATCCGGTCGGACTGGCGGCCGGTTTCGACAAGAACGGCGTGGCCGCCGCGATCTGGGATTGCTTCGGCTTCGGCTTCGCCGAGCTGGGCACCGTGACCTGGCATGGCCAGCCCGGCAATCCGCGGCCGCGTCTGTTCCGGCTGGCGGCGGAGCGGGCGGCCCTGAATCGCATGGGCTTCAACAACGATGGCGCCCAGGCCCTGCGCCGCACCCTGGAGCGCCAGCAGCTGCAGCCTCCCGGTCAGCGACCGGCCGTGCTGGGCATCAATCTCGGCAAATCGAAGATCACCCCCCTGGAGCTGGCGCCAGACGACTACGCCTCCTCCCTGGAGCTGCTGGCCCCCCTGGCCGATTACGCCGTGATCAATGTGAGTTCTCCCAACACCCCCGGGTTGCGGGAACTCCAGGACGAGGTTCTGTTGCGTCGCCTGGTGGAGCGTCTGCGGCGCCTGCCCGCCTGCCCGCCGCTGCTGGTGAAGATCGCCCCAGACCTGGAGGACGACGCCATTGATGCGATCGCTCGCCTCGCCTACGAGGAGGGCCTGGCCGGGGTGATCGCGGTGAACACCAGCATCGATCGGCTCGGCCTGGTCGGCCGGATCCTGCCCCAGACCGGCCAGACCCTGGCGCAGGAGATGGGGGGGCTCAGCGGGCGGCCGCTGCGGCGGCGAGCCCTGGAGGTGGTGCGGCGGTTGCGGGCCGCCGCCGGCCCGGCCCTGCCGCTGGTGGGCGTGGGTGGCATCGATTCTCCTGAGGCCGCCTGGGAGCGGATCAGTGCCGGAGCGTCGCTGGTGCAGCTCTATACCGGCTGGATCTACGAAGGGCCCCAACTGGTGCCGGCGATCCTTGAGGGCCTGCTGCAGCAGCTCGACCGCCACGGACTGAGGACTATCGGAGAAGCGGTGGGCTCGGGGCTGCCCTGGCGCTGAAGATTCGGTACCGTTTCGCCATCCACGGCGGCTCGACCTTTGGTACTGGCGGGACTTCAGGAGCGCTGGCGCCCGTATCAGGCACGCCTGTTTCCCCAGCAGGTGCTGCTGGAGATCACTGACGCCATAATCCTGGGCCAGGGCCTCAAGGGTGGCCGGCCCCTGCCACTGTCGATCGAGGCACCGATCCCGGCGGCCACCTGCCGCAAGGGCCGGCCTCTGCAGGTGCCGGCCCTGGGAGATTTCATCGGCGATCTGCTGCTCGAGAATGGCTGGATCGATGCGCATGTGCTGGCGGTGTTGCCCCGCATCGCCTCCACCTGGCGGGTGCTGGAGTGGCCCGGTGGCGTCTGGCCGGAGGATCCGGTGACCAGCCTGCGCCAGCTGAATCCTGACCTGGGTGTGCGGCTACTTCTCGACGACTCCTACCTCGATCTGCAGCCGCTGCCGGGCCGGCCGGAGCTTGCCCTGCTGGTGGCGGCCCCCAAGGCGGTGGTGGATGGTTGGGTGGAGGTGTTTTCAATCGCCGGAGTGGCGCTGGACCGGCTCGAACCCCAGCAGGCCTGTGTGTTGTCGGCCCTTGCTCCCCAGCTGCGCGAGGCCGAGAGCGATGAGCTGATCGTGTTGCTGCAGCCCGAGCCTCACCTCTGCTCCCTGCTGCTGCTGCGCAACGGCGAACCGGTGTATGAACGGGAGTTGGATCCGCGCCTGCCAGGCTTGCTGAACCCCCTGCAGAGAAGCCTGGCCTATTACCGCTACCGGGATCCTGCAGCCCGCTCCCTGCGGCTGCTGCTCACGGGCGATCTGCCCGGGTTGGAGCAACTGGAGCAGGCCCTGGGGGTGCCGGCGGAGCGGCTGGATGGCGGTGAGTTCGGTTCCCTGGCCCTGAGCGGTCTGCTGGCTGCGGGGGTGCGGCCATGACGGTGCAGACCAGCCGGCCGCCCGATCTGCTGCGGGAACGCCGGCAGGAGCTCGGCATCCCCGAGCTGCCGGAGCGGATCATCGCCACTGAGCAGCTGCTGTTCCGCGGTGCCCTGATCGGCGGTGGCCTGTTGTTGCTGGTGGTGGCGGTGGCGGGCTTTCTGTTTGTGCGCCAGCAGATGGTGCGCTCCGAACTCGATCGCCTCACGGCGATTCAGGCTGAGGTGCAGGTGCTGGAAGGGCAGGTCAAGGCCAGGACAGGGGAGGTGGACAAGGTGACGGAGCTGAACCGTGAACTGGCCAAGGGGCTGGTGGGAGTGCGCTCGGGTTCCACCGTGTTGCGCGACCTGCAACTGCGTACACCCGAGGGCGTGCAGATCAGCCAGATCCAGGTGGAGGGCGACACCCTCAAGCTCAAAGGCCAGGCGCGCGATCCCCAGGCGTTTGCCCGCATCAATGTGCTGCAGCTGGAGCTGAAGCGCTCCCCGATGTTCCAGCCTGCGGGGGTGGTGCTGAGCCGCGCCTTCCGGGAAGAGAAGCATGCCAAGTCATCCCTGCCCTCGGTGGTGAGTTTCGAGATGAGTGCCCCCTTTGTGGAGCTGCCGCCTGCCCGCGAGATGGCGCTGTTGAAGCAGCTCGGGGCTGAGGGCATGGCTCGCCGTTTTCAACTGCTGCAGAAGGAGGGCCTGCTGCCATGACCAATCTTCAGGAGGGTTCCCAGCCGTTTTCGCCGCAACTGCGCGAGCGCCTGTTGATGGGCCTGCCGATCGCGGCGGGCGGGTTGGTGGCGCTGCTGCTGTTTCTGGCCCTGGTGCTGCCGCAGTGGTTGCGGCTGCGCAGCGATGAGGATCGGGTGGCGGCCCTGGCGGGGCTGCAGCAGCGCATCCCCCTGCTGCAAGGGCAGTTGCGCCAGCTTGACGACAACGACACCAAGGCCCAGCGGCAGCAGCGCCAGGTGCTGAGCCTGATTGCCGGCAGCGGCGAGATCAACACCTTCATGGCCCAGGTGGATCTGGAGGCGGCGCGCCACCGGGTGCAGCTCGATGTGCTGGAGCCCGTGTCGGCCACCCCGGAGGTGAAGAAAACCACGGGTGGCCTGGCCGAAACCAAGGACGGCAAGGAGGCACCGCCGCCGCCGCCGCCGGCGCTGGAAGCCTCCGGCCTGCAGGCCAACCGGCTGCTGCTCACCGCCAGGGGCCGTTACCCCGATCTGCTGGCCTTCCTGCGCAGCCTCGAGGCCCTCAGCCTGCTGGTGGTGCAGAGCGATCTCAACCTGGCGCCGGGAACGGAGACCAAGCCCAGCGGCAACACGCCGGCCGAGCTGCTGCTGGCGGCTCTTCAGACACCCCCCACGGTGATGAAGCTGGCCGTCACCCTCTACAGCGGTGGCGCCGGCGATCAGGGTAAGAAGCCTGAAGCGGTGGCGAAGCCGGCAGAGGCTGCCAAGCCCGGAGCGGCGGCAAAACCCGCCACCCCTTGACCGCAAATCCTCAGCCAAGATCCGAACAGGCCCTCAACGCTGGTCGCCACCGTTGGTCGCCGATACCATCGGCGCCAGTTTCGGTCAGTCACTTGTCGTTGCGGCGCCTGGGAACGGTGGGTGGGGCCTGGATGCTCGCCGTGTCCCTTGGGGTGGGTCCCCTCCTGGAGACGCGACCGGTGCTGGCCCAGGCACCGATCACCGCCGATGGGCTGCAGCTCAAGGTGCGGCGGCTGCCCGATTCGATCGAGCTGGTGGTGCAGGGTGCCGGCCCCGGCACGGCGATGGATCAGCGCCTGGATGGGGCGGTGTGGAGTGGGTCGCTGCGCACGGATCGCAACCGCGGCCTCAAGGCCGGCCCGCAGACCCTGGCGATGCCGGATGCCGGCATGGAGCGGATCAGCTTCGATGGCACCGGCCGCGAGTTCAACCTGCGGGTCACGCCGCTGCCGGGCCAGAGCCTCTCGCCACCGATCATCAGCAGTGATGGCAGCGACATGATCGTGCGCTTCCCGGCCCCGCAGCTGCCGGTGAGCCAGACCGTGAGCCCGAACCTGAGCCGCCCGACCCCGATTCCCACGCCGGCCTACGTGCCGCCGTTGCGGGCGAGGGCCGTGGCGCCGCCGCTGGGGGACATGGCGGTGGGCACGATGACGATCCGCAACCGGGGTTACGTGAACCTCAGCGGGCCGCCGGTGACCCTCACCACCCGCGGGGCCAATGCCCGCGATGTGCTGATGGTGCTCTCCCAGATCGGCGGCTATGGCTTCGCCTACGCGGATGTGGATCCCACCCAGGCCACCGGCGGCAATGCACCGCCGCCGGTGAATCCGGTCACGGTGGCGTTCCGCAATGAGCCGTTCGAGCGTGCCTTCAACTTCGTGCTGCTCAGCAGTGGCCTGCAGGCCCGACGCGAGGGCAACACGGTGATCGCCGGCCCCTCGGTGCTCAGCAAGACGATCGGCCCCCAATTGTCGAAGGTGTATCGCCTCAATCAGGTGTCCGCCAACTCAGCCGCCGACTACCTGGCCAACCTCGGCGCCCAGGTCACCAAGGTGACGTCGATCACCACAGCCGTATCCCAGGGCCTGAATCAGAACACCCAGGTGGCCGGGGCCAATGCCACGAATCAAACCACCACTTCCACCCAGCAGCAGGTGGAAGCGTTCGGGGCGACCACCGGTCCGCTGGTGGGTCTGCAGGCCACCACCGACCCACGCCTGAGCACGATCACGCTGGTGGGTGAATCCGCCCTGGTGGCCGTGGCGGAGCAGTATCTCAAGCAGCTGGATCTGCGGCAGCGGCAGGTGGCGCTTTCGGTGAAGATCCTGGATGTGACTCTGAACAACGATACGGAAATCGATAACAGCTTTGCTTTTCGCTTCGGCAACAATTTCATCGTGAATGATGGTGGTCAGCTGCTGGCTGCTTTTGGGCGCAATCTGCCGGCCAGCAGTGGTGGGGCAAGCCCGACAGATAATCGAGATGGCGATTTTGGGCCGGGCAACACCCGGGTTGGGATCAATAAGTCAAGTGGTTCGTCCTCGGACTCGAACAGTGGCTCCAATTCCCAGAACAGCAGCAATTCAAGCAATTCAAATGTTACGAACTTTACGTTTGACTCGAGTGACAACCTTAGCTCGAGCGATGTTCGTCAATTGGTCAATGAGATTGAATCAGTTGGCAGCCAAGTTGTTTCGCTTGAGCAGCAAACAACGCAGAATGGGCAAACCTTTACGATCGGAGTGCGACGAAATGTAGATGACCTAGGCTTGGGTAGTCCCGGTGATCAAACAAGAGGCAGGAATGCCTCTACTCTTGATAATTCCATCACCCGCAATATCTCCAATCTGATCTCACGTGTCACTGGTAGCAATGTCACTGCCTCCAGCTCCTCCTCTGACTTCAGTGATTCCAACAGTTCCTCTAGCAGCAGCCGTGACAGAGGCTTTTCGACTGGCCGCGACAGAAATCCTGGCCTGAATTATCCCGATCAGCAATTCTTTGATTTCCTGCGTGCTCAGGTGGTGTCGAATAACACCAAGGTGCTGGCAGCCCCCACGCTGATCCTGAGCGAAAATCCTGAGGCGATTGTCGGGGGCTTGGATGCCACGTCTGGGGGCTCCACGTCGAGTGATACGGGTGGCTTTAATTTGCTGGGCCAGCAGACAATCGGCCGCTCGCGATCCAACGAGTCTTTCGTGACCGTGGGTACTCAGGTTCCAGCTTCGGTCAATGTGACCCAGGTTGAAGGTTCCAGCAACGTGACATGCGAACTGGAGTTCGCAACTGCAGGTCTCACCTTTGGGGCCAGGATCTCAAAAATTGATGATAATGGTTTTGTAACGTTTGCGCTTTCGCCCACGATCTCCGCTGTTGTGGACGAAATTCCTGGCCCATCGTCCTGTTCTTCAGACCTGGCGATTCTGTCCCTACGTCGGCTGGATACCGGCAGCCTGCGGGTGCGGGATGGGCAGACTCTGATCCTCACGGGTGTGATCTCGGACGAGGATCGTCAGATTGTGTCCAAATGGCCAATCCTGGGTGATCTGCCGATTGTGGGTCAGTTCTTCCGCAGCACTTCCGGCTCGAAGCGCCGCAATGAGCTGGTGATTCTGGTCACCCCCCGCATCATCGATGATGAACAGGGCGGCACCTACGGCTATGGCTATACCCCCTCTACCCAGGATGCTCGGCGGCTGCTCTACGGGGCTGGTGGGGGTTGAATCAGGCCAGCTGATCAGAAAGCCAGCTGATCAGAAGGCCATCGGTGCCAGATACTTCACCGCTAAGGGAGCGAGCTGCTGGAAAATGCCGATAGCCCCCTGTAGCACGCCCGACCCGAAGCCGTTGCCGTTCTGTTTGCTGGGATCCTTGGCCACCTGCTCGGCGCCTTTGCGCAGTTTTTCGGCAGTTTCGGGCTGACCCTGCTGCTCGTAGAGGGTTGCCGCGTAGTTGAAGTCCATGGCGGCCAGGTCGCGCTTGGCCTGTTCGGCGCGGGTGATGCCGCGGGCCAGCCAGGTGATCGGCGCATCAGGCTGCTTGAGCAGGGCCTTGTTGAAATACTCCTCCGCTTCTGGGAACCGCCCCTGCAGTGCGGCCTCCACACCGGCGTTGTGCATCGAGGCATAGCTGCTGGCTTCAGCCGTGACGCCGGTAGCCCCCTTCCAGTGGCTGAGGGCGAGGCCATTGGCGTCGAACTGGGCACCGCTGAGATCAGCCTGGCGCAGGTCGGTGCCCTCCAGCTGGGCGCCGCGCAGATCGGCCCCGCGCAGCGAGGCCCCCTGCAGGGAGGCGAAGTTGAGGTTGGCGCCGCGCAGATCGGCACCATCGAGCTGGGCGCGGCTGAGGTTGGCCCGCTGCAGCTGGGCCTTCTGCAGCGCCGCGTCGCGCAGATCGGCATGCACCAGATCGGCATCCTGCAGCTTGCAGGAGGGGCAGGCGCGGCTGTCCATCAGCCGCATCACATCCTCCATGGAGCCAGCCCGGGCAGGCAGCAGCGCCGCAGCCTGCACGCTGAGGCCGAGAAGACCCCCCAGCCAGAGAAGCCGCTGACCAGCCATGCCATGCCCCACTGTTTGCCTGAAGTGTGGAAGCTTTCTCCACCGAGTGGGCCCAACCGGGGTCAGAACGTCAAGCGTCAGATCCGTCTGTGGCAGTAGAGGAAACCTACTGGTCGCCCTGAACTGCCGGATTAGAATGCCTCAACACAGGGGTTGGTCCATCGGCTCAACGAGTCTTTCGAGGCTGGTGGGGATTCCGCTCCGATTTTGTTCCGTTTTTATTTAGATATGGCCATCACCCTTCTTGGTCCTGCGTCGGTTGTTGCAGGATCGATCACAAGCCCTTATCAGGTGGCCCTTGACTCTGTAACCACTCTGGCGGTGGGTAGCAGTGTCACGTTTGTTCTGGATTCGGTCTCTGATGCGGCCACGGAGGGTGTTGACTTCGCAGCGCTACTGATAGGAAATCTATCGGCTGCTACAGATATCACACTTGGCGGGTTTTTCGTTGACCCCCTCACTGGGGCAATCACGGTAACGGCTACAAATAGTGGAGCTGTTGATTTCGTTGCGGGATCTTCCCTGGTTTCTTTTCAAATCCAGTCTACGGCTGGCGCTATAGCCAGCTCTAGCGAGTCTTTTTTTGTGCAGTTGACCTCGGCGGCGGGCGTTGTTAACGGGCAGATAACGACATCGATTCTCAATCTGATCACGTCTGACAGGACTTCTGCCCAATGGGCGGCGATCAGTGGTGATTCCACTACCTTCGCGGGCATTGCGGGAACAGAGGTTAGTCGCATTCAGGTCGATACTGGCGACGGCGTGAATAACGTCAGCTTGAGTGATGCCATCGCCTTTGCCACGCTGAATACAGAGGGTGGCAGTGACAACGTCACGATCCTTGTTGAGCCAGCAAGGGACTTCCCTTTTGTTCAATTTGGCCATGGCGCCTACTTTGCTTCTATCCTCACAGGCGACGGAGACGATATTGTCAATGTGCAGTCGTCGGCTAATATTGCTTTTGTCAGGAGTAGTCCGCTTGCTATCCCAAGCTACGATACGCCCGATTACTATCAATCGCTAGTCGATGCTGGCGCCGGCAACGATTATGTCTACGCTTTTCTGCCTTTTCAGAGTGAGTTCCGTGGCGGCTCTGACGTAGATACCATCTTCTTCTACGGAACTTTTGCGGATTGGTCTTTTGAGCTGGTTGATGCCGATGGCGGTGGGCTGGATATCACTATTTCCGATGATGCCGTTGATTATTCGCTCTGGACGGTAGGCGAGAATATCAGCAGCACGGCCCGGCAGAATGTTGTCAGGGGCTTTGAATTTATCCAGTTCAACGACATCCTCCTGGATGTGCGGGAGGCGCTCACTCTCAGCGGGCCAGCCTCGGGCGCTGTGGCGGAAGGATCGGTGGCGCCCTATACCATCGCTCTCGGTGGTAATGGCCTTGTGGCAGGGCAGAGCGTTGCTTTCAAGCTCCAGCTCTCTTCCGGCACGGCACTGCAGAGTTCTGATTTTGCCACCTTGGCTGCTTCATCCCTCGTAGCCGGCAGTGGCGTCACTGTTCAGGTTCTGAGTGTAGATGCTGCCAGTGGATTAATTTCTGCTGTGGCAACCGCTAATGGCACGGTTTCCACTGGTCAGACGATTGCAACCCTTTCGGTGTCGGCATTGCAGGATACCTTGGTCGAAGGTGATGAGACCTTCTCGGTCACCCTGGAAGGATTTGCTGATCCGCAAACGATTAGCACCACGATCAATGACGACGACGCGCGTGTGGTGCGCCTGAGTGGTCCGGCCACGGTGAGTGAGGGAGATAGCGGTGCTTACACGGTGTCGCTGGGCAGTGGCGTGGGGCTGGGAGCGGGCCAGAGCGTGACGTTCACGCTGGAGTCTGCGGGGGGAACGGCAACGGAGAG
>NZ_JAHLYT010000070.1 GCF_025128095.1 Synechococcus sp. CS-1328
CCACGCCTCTTAAACGCAGCAGCATGGGGCGGTTTGGAGCCTGCCCCTGCAGGCCGGCTCCGGGAGGCCAAACTCCCATCCTCGATACAGTTGCGTCAGTGTTCATAGAGAACGTTTGACTCGTGGCACAAGTAGACGAAGTCTTCTCCGCAGGAGTACGTGCCCTGCGCCATTCGGTGATTCAGCGCAAGATCAGCCATGGCGTCCAATCCCGCCAGGGTGCGATCTGCCGCAGCAGGCTGCTCACGGTCACCACCAGCCTGCGGCAACAGGGCCGTGAGATCTGGCAGTTCCTGGAGCAGGCCTTGATCGCCCATCATCGCGGCGGCAAGATGCCATCGCTGTTGCCGAATCCCTGAATCGGCTGTCATCGATCGTGGTGTTTGTGGCCGCTCGTTGATCAGTGATCAGGGGTGGACTGCTGCGCTGCGGCGTCACGGCCCCTAAACGGGTACCACATCTTTTTGCTGGCAGACTACAACAGCTGGATGAATGCCAAGGTCTTTGAGGCTGCAGAAGCGCTGAAAGCCGCAGAGCTTAATACCAACAGAGGAGCCTTCTTGGGCTCCATTCATCGAATTCCCGCGCAGCCTTCCTACCGCATGTTCTGATGGCTCCGATCAGTGCCTGAAATCCTTGTGCCGCACGGCCGCCAAAAATGCGTGCAAGCTGGCCGGATCCTTGAAGCCATCGGATCCCTTGACACCGCTATTCACATCCACACCGAAGGGCTGAACCTGCTCGATCGCCTGGCCCACGTTCGAGGCATCGAGGCCGCCGGCCAGGATGAGCGGCACCGGCAAGCTCGCCCGGATGCGGGCCGTGAGATGCCAGTCATGCGTCAGACCAGTGCCTCCCACCTGGCCGGTGCGGGGATTGGCGCTATCCGCCAGCAGGGCATCCACGCAGGGCGCGAAGGCTGCCGCGGCCTCAAGCGCCTCGGGACCCTGGATGTGAATGGCCTTGAGCAGCGTCAGGCCGTCGATGCGGCGGCGCAGCTCGCGCAGCCCCTGCGGCGACATCGCGCCATGCACCTGCACAACCCGCGCTCCGGTCTGCTCGATCAGCTCGATCAGGGCGGCGGGATCCTCCAGGTGTGACACCAACACCCCACTCACGAACGGGGGCAGGGCAGCGAGGATCTGCGCCGCCAGATCCGCCGCGATGAAATCACTGCTGGCGTGCTTCTGACCCACCAGCACGCCCACCGCATTGGCGCCGCCGTGCACCGCCAGCAGGGCATCGCTGAGGCGGCGGATGCCGCAGATCTTCACGCGCGTCATGGATCAGGACCAGACAGGGCTCAGGGCAGGGTCTCGAGCAGGCGCACCACCAGGTAGAGCCTGGCCGGCAGGCTCTCCAGATCGGCCCACTCCTTGGGGGAGTGCAGCCCGCCGCCGATCACACCCAGCCCTTCGAGCACGGCGGGCCTGGGGTTGCCAGGTTGGAAGGCATGGCCGGCATCGGTGCCGAATCCCATCGCCACCGCCTCCAGGGGGCGATCGAGTTCCCCAGCGATCGTCTGGGCCTGGCGCACCAGCTGCTCCGTGGCAGGGTTGCGGGGAAACGGGGGCCGCTGCAGCTGCACGGCCAGCGTCGCCGTGGTGTCTGGAACCAGAGGCGTCTGGATGATCCGGTTGATCTCCGCTTGCACCCGCGCAGGTTCCGCGGGATCACTGAAGCGCAGGTCGGCAGTGGCGCTCGCCTGGTCGGGGATCACGTTGGGGCGCTCGCCGGCGCGGATGCGGGTCCAGTGGACCGTGGTGCCCTTGGCTGAATCGCCCAGGGTCTGCAGAGCCAGGATCTGGTGGGCCAGCTCCACGGCGGCATTGCGGCCACTCTCGGGTGCAGCGCCGGCATGGGCCGCGCGGCCCTGCACCGCCAGAGTCAGGTAGGCAATGCCCTTGGTGGCCTCGATCACCGCATCCATGGGGCTGGGCTCGAACGACAGCACCACATCCTGTTGGCGGGCCAGGCGGGCGATCAGATCCGCCGATCCCCGCGAGCCGATCTCCTCGTCGGGGTTGAACAGCACCGTGATCGTGGCGAAATCGCGGACGTTCCGTTCGGCCGCCAGCTCCAGGGCCTGCAGGATGATCACGGCCCCGCCCTTGGCATCTACCACACCGGGGCCGTAAGCGCGATTCCCCTCCAGCCGAAAGGGGCGCCGGCTCGCCTCCCCCTCCGGGAACACGGTGTCGTAGTGGACCATCAGCAGGATCCGGCGGCTGCCGGTGCCTCGGATGCGGCCCACCACGATGTCTCCCACGGACGGCTTGGCCGGCAGACGCTCCACCTCCGCACCGAGGCGGCGCAGTCGGTTCGCCAGCAGGGTCGCCACCCGATCAAGCCCGTCCTGCTGGCCGCTGCCGCTGTCGATCGCCACCAGGCTGCGCAGATCCTCAAGGAAGGCCTGGGTTCGTGCCTCGGTGCTTCGAACCATGGCCTGATCGGCCGAGGTCGCCGGGGAGGCCCCGCTGTGGGGTGCGGGCGCCTTGATCTGGCTGAAGGCCGGCAGGGGCAGAAGCAGCGTCACCAACCCGGCCAGAACGGCCAGGGCCCCGAGAGTCCTGCTCCGGCAGGAGCTGCTGCTCCGCCTGTGTTCATCAACCCTGTAGGGGGCGGGTGCTTGGGCCATCACTGTCAACAAAGGAGTTGTCATCCGCCTGGCGGCAAGCTCACCCAACAGAGCCAGATGCTCAGGCCACTGATCAACACCATGGCCAGGGGCCAGATGTCATCGAGGCGATGCAGCCGCTGCTGCAGGATCTCCTTGCCTTCCCCATCGGGCATGGCCTCCATGTCGGCGTAGCGGCGGCCGATCCAGATCACCAGCACAAAGGCCATCAGAGTGATCACGTAGGCCACGACGTACACCTGGTCAAGAAAGGTGAGGAACGGCAGCTGGGGCAACTCCGCGCGGTAGGTCTGCTGCAGAAACACCAGGGTCAGCAGCACCGTGACCGGGATACTGGCGCGGGCATCCTGTTCATCGGGCCGCACTTTGAATACAAGGAGCACCATCACCATAAGCACCGCCAGGGGCAACAGCAGGCGCCAGAAGGCGGCCCAGGCGGAGATGCCGAAGGAGATGTCGAACACCACCTGGCTGTAATCATTCTCGGCACCGCCCAGGCCGAAGTTGGTGGCGTAGTGGTGCCGGTATTCCGCGATCGACCAGCCCCGGTTGAGCCAGCCGATGATGCCGGCATAGAGCCCCATCCCACTGTTCTGAAGATCCGGTTCGAGCCGGAGGCTGGTGTAGTCGAGGCCGCCATCAACATCCTCGACCTCCAGCACCAGGGGCAGACTCACGGTCATGAACGGAAAGTGGCGGAAGCTGGCACGGTCGATGTAAAAGCGCCCGAGGTAGTTGAACAACTGGTAAAAGCTGCCATCAGCAAGGCGTACCGGACGTTCGACCAGGGGACGCAGCACCGGATCGGCATTGGACAGCAGGCCGTTGAGCAGGGTGAAGCGGCGGTCGATGCTGGTGTTCTGCGCATCGAAATAGCGCTGTAACGGCTCGTCCCAGCGCAGCCACACGTAGCCATTGGACGAATAGCTGGGGATGTTCAGTTCGAGGTCGTAGGTGCTGTTGGCATACACCCCCACCTGCACATGGTTCGCGGCCCGTTCCAGAGCCACCTGGTCCTCGCGGGCTTCCGTCGCGTTCAACCGCTCACCGCGCAGGGAAGTCCACCCAGCCTTGGCCAGCAGGGCCGGATCGGTGCTGAGGGCCCGGGAGGCCGAGGACAGCCGCAGCGAATCACGGTTGCGCACCTGGGCGACATCGATCCGCATCAGGCCCAGAATCACCAGGGCGATGGCGAGAACAACGGACCCAATGGCCAGACCATTCCAACGCTTTCGCCGTCGACCGAGTGCCCTGCCTTCGGAACCTCGCGGTTCTGGACCTCGCAGTTCTGGACCTGGCGGTTCCGGAAGATCGGACTCGGGCAAGGGCTCATCGGAGTGCATTGGCGCCTTCCCACCACGCCTGACCCTAGGGATGACCGGCAGCACTGCCGGCAAGGCAGCCCTGGCCCTGCTCGTCCTTCCCCTGGCTGCCCTGCTGCCGAACTTGCTGCGCCTGCCCTCGATGGCGACCGCAGTGCCAGCAACAATCTCCGGTGCTTCGGGATCGGCAGCAAGCGGACCGGAGCTGGTGCTGGGTCAGTCAGCGCCCTTCAGTGGACCCTCAGCCCAGCTGGGCCAGGAGTACCGGCTCGGCGCCCAGGCCTGGTTCGCGGAGGTCAACCGCCGCGGTGGGATCCATGGACGCCGGATCCGCCTGGTGAGCCACGACGACCGCTACGAACCGGAACTGACCCGCCGCAACACCGACAGGCTGATCCAGCAGGACAAGGTCCTGGCCCTGTTCGGCTACGTCGGCACCCCCACCGTGAAGGCCGTGTTGCCGATGCTGGAGCGCGACCACATCCCCCTGGTCGCCCCCCTGACCGGGGCGATGCTGCTGCGGGAGCCTCGGCAGCCGCTGGTGTTCAACCTGCGGGCCAGCTACCAGGCAGAACTCGACCTGATCGTCGATGCCCTGGTACGGGCCGGCCGGCACCGGATCGCCGTGCTGCACCAGAACGATGCCTTCGGCGACGACGGACTGGCCGCCACGCGGCGGGCCCTGCAGCGCCATGGACTCCAGCCGCTGGCCACGGCCGGCGTGGAGCGCAACTCCAGCGCCACCAAGGCAGCGGCCCGCATCCTGCAGGCGGCCAATCCCAGCGGGGTGGTGATCATCAGCTCCTACCCCGGTGCGGCGGCCATCAGCCGCGACCTGTTGAACCTGGGCAGCAAGGCGCAGCTGATGACGGTCTCCTTCGTGGGCACCCGGGCCCTGCAGCAGGCCCTGCCCGATGGCCAGTCCAGTGGAATCGGCATCAGCCAGGTGGTGCCCTTCCCCTGGAACCGCCGAATCCCGGTGGTGGCGGAGTACCAGAGGCTGATGCAGCGGCAGGCCACCGAGCCCCAATACGGCTTCACGAGCCTGGAGGGGTTCCTCGCCGCCCGCCTGATCAGCGAAGGTCTGCAGCGGGCCGGGCCCAACCCGAGTCGCAAGGGGCTGGCCCAGGCCCTGGAATCGATGGGGCGCGTGGACCTGGGCGGCTTTTCCCTGGAACTGAGCCCCACCGATCGGCAAGCCAGCGACTTCGTGGAGCTGACCTACCTGGGCTCCCAGACGTGGGAGCCCTGATCTAAGGAGGTGTGAGGTCGTCAGGGTCGGGGTGTCACCGCCCGTCCCAAGACCTAACCCCTCATGCATCGCCACCCCAATGCTCGACTCACACCCTTGAGCCGAGAACGCGGCTGATCCGCCGACAACTCAATAAGGGTTGCCCCTGAAGACCCATGCAGGTGAGGCTGGTATCAGTCTGCGTACGGCTTACAAGTGGCTGGTGCGGTTCCGTCACGGTGGTTCAGCGGCACTGGTGGCATCAGCGCTGCACCCTTCGTCGAATCGCCAAAGCCGTCTCGATGCCGCTCGTCACCGTTGTGGCGGCCTACAACAAGAGCAAGGCCCCCTTCAACTGGATCGCGACGGGGAATCTATCCTGGAGAAGCTCAAGCGACTTTGCTCACAAATCTCTGGGACGGGACACTAAATGCCTGTTTTTATTTGCGCCGATTGACAACAAGGATGGTGATATCATCGGACCGCTCAGCTCCATCAACAAAAGCATGAACGTCGTCTAGTATTTTTGCGGCTATTTCATTTGCTGTCTCACATGTGTGACCATTGATAAGATTCAGAAGTCTTTCATCTCCATATAACTCACTGAGTTGGTTCATGGCCTCCGTAACCCCGTCAGAATAGAGAATCAGTGTCTCACCTTGATCGAGTATAATGGATAAAGGACTGAAGAAAGCGTTGTCGAAAACGCCGAGAGGCTGCCCTCCAGGTGGCTGGTACGAGGCAAAACCAGCAGAATTAACAGCTATTGGCTGGCTGTGACCTCCTTGAGCATATGACACAAGGCCTGTCTGGGGGTCATAGATGCCGAGGATAATAGTAACGAAGAGATAAGCAGCATTCTGGTTGACAAGTTCTTGATTAACTAATTTCAGGATCTCTGCAGGATCAGAGGTGGTCTTTGAGATACCGCGGATCAAGGTCTTTGTTACAGCCATAAAAAGGCCAGCTGCTACACCCTTCCCTGAAACATCGCCAACAAGGAAAAAGATGCGTCCGTCAGCTGACTCGAAGAAGTCATAGAGATCGCCACTCACTTCAAGTGCTGGCTTGATTGT
Source organism: Synechococcus sp. CS-1328 (assembly GCF_025128095.1). GTDB lineage: Bacteria > Cyanobacteriota > Cyanobacteriia > PCC-6307 > Cyanobiaceae > CBW1002. Next base: position 6,268 of record NZ_JAHLYT010000070.1, read on the forward strand.
GGCAAAGAGATCCAAGTCACCCGGCCTCCTACAGATGGGAAAGTTGGTAGGCAGAAGTCCCTCCTGTAGTTCCCTTGCTAAATCAAGATCTCTTTGAACCAAGGCGCGATCAAGTGCCGCTTGATGTGACTGAATACGGACGAGGGCAGACGAGACCATAAGTGCAAAGTACTCAATAAGAAGTTCATCACGATCGGAGAATGAAGCACGACCAACTGGATTTAGAAATTCAATTGCCCCTATACAGTTATCACCATCTAGCAAGGGAGCCGCAATTAAAGCACGAGTTGTCCAACCCGTTTTCTCATCGGCCCCGCCAAAGAATCTACTGTCTTTTGACACATCATCAACACGTACTATCGTTTTGTCTGTCATCGCGCTTCCAACAACACCTTGCCCCTCAGGAATCCTGAACGAACTCATCTTGGCGGCCGCACCTCCCTGCGCGGAGTGAATCATCAGGTCTCCGGTTACCGGCTCTGGTAGAAATATCGAACAAGCTTCACAGTTCATCCATGGTCTACTTTCAACCAGAATACGCTGTAGCAGTCCATCTAGATTCGGTTCCCTTACGATTTGACCAGCGAGCGCAAAAAGCAAGGCAAAGTCACTTGCAGAGGGATGGTTGAGCTTGCTCATCAGTCAAGATGGAATGATTAAAGAAATGTTAGCGTTAAGTGCGAAGATTCAACATTAAAGCTACCGCCCACAGCGGCTTGTGGAATATATGTAGCACTTGGCCAAACGCAAGGTTATAAAGACGTTTGCATTTGCAGTAATCAATGACCGCGTGGCAAGCCACCTCAAACAGTCCCAGAACAGGCTGACCAGCAATGCATACATACCACAAAGAAGCCATGATTACCAGCCTGCGACGCTAGTGTGTGGTCCCGGAATAGCAACCAGAATAAGAAGTGTCTTTTGAGATGCTGCGTGGCGCTTGGTCGTCCGATGCCTCCACTGGTCTTCAGCGAGGACTAGGTTCAACAGTTGCAGGCCCTCCTCGCTGCCGCATTCGATCGTGCAGCGCGCCCAGATCGTCTTGGCCTGCGGATCCGGCGAAACCAACACCGCTATCGCCAAGCGCATGGGGCTGGCAGGGATGACAGTCGGCAAGTGGCGCAAGCGTGATCGGGAGCTGGGCCGCTGGAAGGGCTGCATGACGAGCTCCGTCCCGGCCGGCCTCGCACCTATGAGGGCGACAAGGTGACCGTGGTGATCAACCGGGTACTGAGACCCTAACAGTGCCCCGGTGGCTGCAGATCTTCTCAGGGCAGCCGCACTGGCAGAAGCACTACTGAGGTGGGTGCTGAACGCTGAACTAAATGGTGAGAAAGCACAGCTACTCCGCCACAGACCAGACGGTGATCTGATCCACCAGCCGTTCCATCGCCCGTTGCCGGGCAGGATCGTCGGCCCAGGCGCCCAGCAGTTGCTTGCGCAGGCCGCCGCTGGCGGGGGTGAGGTGGTCGCCGGGCAGCTCCAGCAGCTCGGAGGCATCCCCCGGCCGCGCCTGCAGCACCCCCAGCAAGCGGTTGCTCTGATCAATGCCGTCGCGGTTAAACCGGACCAGCAGGTTGCGCGGCTGGCGGTACGTGGCCCCAACCTGGAGCAGGGTTTCCTCCGGCGAGGGACTGAATTCACTGCGGAACTTGAATTGTTGCCCCAGTTCCGCCAGCAAAGGCACCGAACGCTCCGCCGAGAAGTTGTTGAAGCTCAGGGCCACCAGAGCGTCACAGCGACGGCCACCATCCGGGGCGAGCAGATGCAGCTTGCAGCCGAGGCTGTGACCCAGCCGCAGCAAGGGACTGGCAGCCGAACCCGGGGTAGAAGAAGCGGCTGCAGGGGTGTCATCGCCGCATCGGGCCTGACGGAATAACCGCCAGGCGGCACTGGCCTGAGCCTGATGGTCAAACCCCGGCACATAGCTCCAGGCATGCACACGCCAGTTGCGGGCTGCCAGGGCCTCGAGAAAGCGCCGATAGCTGAGCTGGGGGGTAGCCGCCAGATAACTGCCGCCGATGAACTCGATCAGCCCCCTGGGCCGACCGGCCGGCTCCAGCTGCCAGAGCTCTCCCTGCTGCTTCCATCGAGCCATCCCGGCTGCTCCTGTTGATGACCGACAACCCTTGCCTCAGGTGTCCTGAAGCTGGTGCAGCGCCTGGATCGCCTCACGCCGGTGGGCGGGCCCATCGAGAAGGTTGTTGAACACATGCCGCACCATGCCCTGCCCATCGATCACATAGGTGACGCGCCCCGGCAGGAGGCCCAGCACCCCCGGCACCCCGAAGGCCTTGCGCAGGCCATTGCCCCGATCCACCAACAGCGGATAGGGGAGCTGGTGGCGGGTGGCGAAGCGCTGATGGCTGGCGGTGTCATCGCCGCTGACGCCCCACACCTCAGCGCCGAGGCCCTGCAGGTCGGCGTAGCTGTCACGAAAGGCGCAGGCCTCCATGGTGCAGCCGGGGGTGTCGTCTTTCGGGTAAAAGAACAGCACCAGGGCCTTGCCGCCCAGCTGATCGCTGCGCCGCTCAACGCCGTTCTGATCAGGCAGGGCCACCAGGGGGGCCCGATCACCGGGGGCAAGTGGGCGTGCCAAGGGCCTGTGGAGAGAGTTCAAACCCTAGACAGGCTGGCCGGCCGGGCGCTGCGGATCCCACTGGTGCGATGCGTTGCTGCTGCGCAGAGCCCCGGGGGCTGAGAGCATGGGGCGGCAAGCAGGGCGGTGATGGCGTCGCACTCCAGTCAGTCGCACCCCGGTCAGTGGCACCAGAACGACCTGCTCAGCCTGCTGGGTGGGACTGGGGAGGCGGACGGTCCTGCTCCCGAGGCGACAGAGCCTGCGCCGGAGCCGCAGAACCCGGCGCCTACGCCAGCACCAATGCCGGTTGAGATCTCCAGAACCGTGGCCATCTCCAACACCGAGTCCCAGACCCCATCCACCACTGCGTCACAACCGGCTTCAGAACCCGCTTCGCAACCTGCTGAGCAACCTTTTGTGCAACCTGCCGCGCCGCTGGCTGCGTCACCTGAGGCGCCACCAGCGGTGCCTTCAGCAGCGCGATCAGCAATGCCGCAGCGCCTCCTGATCCTGGACACCGAAACCACGGCACTCTCCCCTGCCGATGGCAGCTGCATTGAGGTGGGGGCGGTGCTGTTCCATGTCCCCAGCCGCGCCGTGCTCAGCCAGGTGTCGTTCCTGCTGCCGTGCAACATCAATCCGGCAGAGCATGTGAACGGCATCGCCGCCGAGTGGACACGCCTGGAGCAGCCCTGGCAGGCCGGGCTGCAGTGCTTCCTGGCGATGGCCGCCGCCGCCGATGCGGTGCTGGCCCACAACGCGGCCTTCGATCGCCAGTGGTTCGGCCATGGGGAGCTGCCGGCCCTGGAGCAGCCCTGGATCTGTTCGATGGAAGACATTCGCTGGCCGGCCGAGAAGCACCTGCGCTCCAACCCCTCCGTGCGGGATCTGGCCCTGGCCTACGGGATCCCCGTCTGGGCTGCCCATCGCGCCCTCACCGACTGCATCTATCTGGCCCAGGTGTTCGAGCGCTGCAGCGATCTGGACACGCTGCTGGCCGCGGCCCAGGAACCGCGCCATCTCTACCGCGCCAACCTCAGCTATGCGGAACGCCACCGCGCCAAGGAGGCGGGTTTCCGCTGGAACGACCCCGTGCCAGGAGCCTGGAGCCGCCGGCTGAGCGAGTCCGAGGTGCAGGCCCTGGGCTTTCCCGTCCAGCAGGTGGAGCTCGAAGGCGAGGAGGGCCCGGCAGGCTCTGGAGCCATCGCCGGCAGCGGGCAGTCCACGCGGCGGAAGCTACCTCGCTCAGCCTGACTCGAGCAGCCGTCCAACTTCGAACTCCTGCGACTGAGTGGAAGACAAAACAGCCAGGACTCAACAGGCTGGAGAAGCCACGTGCCGGGCTGCAGTGATGACCAGCGGAATCGAGCCCAGCCCCCACTGGTCTCTGGTCGATGTGCCGCAGCAGCGCATCCGCCGGTGGAAGAACGTGCGCACCTGGGCGCGGCTGATCCGGGAAGCCGAAGCGCTCTGGCGCGTGGACGTGCGGGCCCTGCACCGGCTGGCGGCCCTCGAACTGGGCCAGCTGCTGCAGGAGGTGCCGCCGCGCCTGCGGCGACGTGTCAATCGTTGGCTGCGCAGGATGGGCGTGGTGACACGGCTGGGATGAGCCACCCAGGGCGATGACCGAACTTCTCGTGATCCAGCACCTCGAGCGGGAAGGGCCTGGCCGCTTCGCCGACGCTGCCCGCGCCCGGGGCTGGCAGGTGAGCGTCTGCCGGCCGGATCGGGGCGAGGCTCTGCCGGCAGCCACCACCTCGTCCTCCAACTCCGCCGCCACTGCCACTGCCACTGATCAGGTGCTGCTGGTGCTGGGAGGCCCGATGGGCGTGGCCGATCTCGGCAACGACGCCTTTCCCTGGCTGGAGGCGGAGCTGGAGCTGATTCGCCAGCGGGTGGAGGCGCAGCAGCCGGTGCTGGGAATCTGCCTGGGCGCCCAGTTGCTGGCGCGGGCCATGGGGGGCGATGCCCTGCCCCTGCAGATGGGGGAGCCGCCAAGGCCTCTGCGGGAAGTGGGCTGGGGCGCCGTGACCTTTACCGAGACGGCCAAGCAGGAACCGGTGCTGCAGGGGCTGGCTGCCAGTGAACTGGTGCTGCACTGGCACGGCGATCGGATTGCGTTGCCACAAGGCGCCACCCTGTTGGCATCCAGCCTTCACTGCGTCGAGCAGATGTTCCGGATCGGCCGGCACGCCTGGGGCCTGCAGTTTCATCTCGAGGTCACACCGGAGCTGCTGGAGCCCTGGCTGCTGGAGGATCAGGGCTATGTGATCGAAGCCCTCGGGGCAGATGGCGTCGAGCGCATCCGCCACGACGGGCGGCACTGGCAGGCCAGCACCGAGCTCAGCGCAACGCGGCTGATCGAGAACCTGCTGAGTGCCCTGGAGGCCTGCCTGGGGAGATGAGCCTCTATCCATCCAGGGCGCACTTGTCAACCAGAACCAGGCACTGAAGAGAAGCACTGGTAAGGGTAGGACAAGGGGAAGAAGCAAAAGGACGAGAAGGAATCGACTGGCTGCCAATGCAGCGTAAGAATTGAGATTGAGATTGAAAATGAGATTGAAATTGAGATCTCAGAGTTCAGAATTCAGGGTTCAGAGCCAGAGTTCTGACATTGCGGCACCTCGAAAAATTCGGGTTCCGCGCGGGCCGACCAACGAGACCCACTGCGGCAACGGAAGTGAATGGAGTCTAAGGCCACGCCAGGGCCAATTTTTCGAGGTGCCCATTGGCTGCCTGGACAGCGCAAGAGTTCAGAGTCAGAGTTTGGAGTTCTGAGCTCTGGACTCAGGGCTCAGGGCTCAGGGCTCAGGGCTCAGGGCTCAGGGTTCAGGGTTCAGGGTTCAGAATCAGAGATCTCAGATCTGACTCAAAACAGTAGGCATAAAGAAACCGCCCTTTTCAGGACGGTGTATGGGGTAAAAAAGCGGCTGAATAGAACCACTCAATTGATGCCGTTGATTGAATCGGAGCGGCGGGATTTGAACCCACGACCCCCACTACCCCAAAGTGGTGCGCTACCAAGCTGCGCTACGCCCCGGCGAATGAAAATTATCACAGCGTCTGCCGGCCCCGGCCCTGCTTCTGCCGGCGCTTCAGGCGACGCAGCAGCCGGGCCGTGAGCTTGTCGCGGCTCAGACCGGCGTAGCCGCACACCCGCAGCTGACGGGCCAGCAGGCGCAGCTGGGCCAGGGTCATGGTGGCGAGCCGCAACTCCGGCAACCGCTCCCAGGCCTGGCTGGTGACCGGCAGATCAGCGCCGCCGCGCCCCTCCCGGAATCCGACCAGGGCACTGCCAGCCATCCACTCAGGCACCAGCACGAACAGCACCGCCAGCAGGCCGTAAAGCTCCACCAGCCCACGGGGCAGGGGATGCAGTTGGCGGCGGCCGCCAGGGGGCCTGGAAGGGGTCACAACAGACCCCGCTCCGCTGCTCCAGACGGCGGGCGGCCGATGGGGGCAGATGGGGCGGAATCGCGCCACTGCATCGGGGGTTCTCCGCCGGGGTTGAGGCGCACGGTCCAGAACACCAGGGCGAAACAGAGGCCCACCGTGGCAATCAGGCCCACGATCACAATCCGATCGGGAAGCGGCGTCATACCTGTTCCGTGCGGATGCACTGCAACCGCATCGGCAGCTTCTCCAAGGTGAGCTCATCGCCGCGCAGGATCACCAGCATGCCGTCGTTGCGGTAGCGAATCCCGGGTTCGGTGGAATCCTCGCGGAACAGGGTGGAACGGAAGCGGCCGGCGATCAGAGAAGCCTGGGCGTCGTTGCGTTCCAGCACGAGCTGGGCTTTGTCAGCGCAGAGAAACTTCTCCTTGATGCCGTAGTCCTCCCACCAAGGGGAGGACATGGCGATCAGGGGTCCAAAAAGCAGGCCGAACAGGGGGACAGGCATCCTCCGCAGAGTTTTGGCTGGCTGATGAACAGCGTTCATAACCCAGCCACGGCACTCCGGCACCGGCCCGTGCGAAAAGCACCATAGCCAGGCCCTGCAGGGAATCCTCTGCGGCCGATCATGGCTTGAACCATGACCCCCGCCGGCTGCCGGTCACCTCAGCACGCAACTGGTCGAGTTCGGTCTGCATGCACCCCACCACCCGGTCGTAGCAGGCCTGCACGTAAGCGCGATCACGGCTGGCGGCATAGCCGCTGCGGGGCAGCTGAATCGGCTGGCAGACCCGCGTATGGATCGCCGTGGGCAGGGGGAGATTGGGCAGGGGACCCACCGCCAAGCCCCAGGGAAGCCCCAGGTAGAGCGGCATCACCTCCGGATCGAGGCCCAGCAGCCAGGGCATGCCGTGGTCATGCAGGCGCCGGGCGGCGGGGTAGCAGTCGTCGATCACATAGAGACTGTCATGGCTGCCCCAGGAGATCAGGGGCACCAACGGAAGGCCGTGCCAGATGGCCAGCCGCAGAAAACCGGTGCGGCCACCGAAGTGAATGCGACCCCGCAGCCGATGGGGCCGGAAGGCGTCCTGACCACCACCGGGGTAAACCAACAGGCTGTCGCCCTGCCGCAGCACCGCCAGGGCCTGGCGCGGATAGAAGGGAATCGCGCCCACCCGGGCCGCCAGATCCGCCAGAGACGGATAGGCCTGCCAAGCCTTGGCGTGGGTCAGCCCGTAGACCCGCCGGTCCGTGCCATAGCGGCGGAACCAGTCGTAGAGAAACATCGGCAGATCCGGTGTCGCCAGACCGCCGTTGTGGGAGCCCACGAACATCAGCTGGCCCGAGGCCGGCACGTGCTCCCAACCGCTGGTCTGCACCCGGAAGTAATACCGGTAGAACCAGCCCCACAGTGGCATCAGCCGCCGGATCAGATCGGGATCCCGCTGCCTGCCTGGATGGGGATCGGGATCGGGCGAGCGGTTCAGGGGACTGGCGACGACCGGAACTCAATGTATGGCCGCATCCAGCTGCAGCGTGAAGGACTCCAGCCCATGGGGCTCCAGCGAGAATGGCTCAGATCCGGTCCTCAGGCCTGCTGGGCCATCCAGGTGTGCACCGCCTCGACCGCCAGGCCCGGTGCTTCCCAGGGGATCACGTTGCGGCCTCCCAGCAGACGGGCGGAGGCTCTGGGCAGGCGGCCCGCATAGTCCGCCGCCTTGGTCTGGGGGCTGTCGCGTTTGCCACGGCGGCTGATGCCGGTGGCCTGATCGCCGAACAGGGCCAGCACCGGCACATCCAACTGGCAGAAGCGAGCGCTGTAATCGCGGCGCCAGAACCCGGCCAGAAACGAGAACACCGCATGGCGACTGGCCAGATCGCGGGACCCGTCCCGCAGCATCGACAGCCACTCGGCATCCACATCCGCAGCGCGGGCGAACAATTCCTTTTCCGAGAAGGAGCGCAGGAACCGTTCGCTGCGGGCGTAGCGGTAGAAGAGGTCGCCCAAGGGGGTGTGAAAGAAGCCACGCCAGAGGGCGTTGGCCAGCCGCTCATCAGCCGGCCCCGTCATCACCTTCCAGGACGGCGGGCCGAACAGCACCAGGCCACGAATCGCCTGCGGCCGCAGGGCCTGCAATTCCAGGGCCACCGGCAGGGACGCGCCCTGCACCAGCAGCCACACCGGCCGGCGCACCCGCTGATCGAGCAGCACCGCAAGCTGGGCCGCCCAGTGCTCGGGGCGCAGGATCCGATCCGGCATGGCGGAACGGCCGCAACCGATCAGATCGGGATGGATCAGAGATTGCGGCAGGTCGCGGGCAATCCATTCGCGGCTGAACCGCTGCCAGAAGGCCCCGGACAGCCCCACACCGATCGGGTGAAGGGTGAGGATCGGATCGGCGCGTTCTGCCTCCAGATCGCCCTCCACCCGGCAGAAACAGGCCTGGCGCTCCCAGTCGTAGGCAAAGGTGGAGCGGGGCACGGGGCGAAAAGAGCGACCTTACGAGGACTGGATTACGAGGCCTGGATCGGTGCGTTGTCGCTGCGCAGCACACAGTGGGCGATGCTCCAGTCGTATTGCTTCCAGACCGCATCTCCAAGCCGGTAGGCGGCGGCGGGGAAGGCACCGAGGCGCACACCCGTGGGCTGGGCGGAGCAGTAGGGCCGGCTGCCGGGCTTGGCCAGGTACTGCTGGTGGTAGGCCTCGGCGTAGAAGAAGGGCCGATCTGCCGCGATCTCGGTGGTGATCGTGCCCAGACCAGCCTGCTGCAGTTGCTCCTGATAGGCGGTACCACTGGCCCGGGCCAGGCTCAGCAGGGCCGGATCGTTGGCATAGATGGCGGAGCGGTACTGGCTACCGCGATCGTTGCCCTGGCGGTTGCCCTGGGTGGGGTCGTGGCACTCCCAGAACAGCTTGAACACATCGCTGGCATCCACCACCGCCGTGTCCCACACCACCCGCACCACCTCGGCGTGGCCGCTGCGGCCGGAGCAGACCTGGTCGTAGCTGGGATGGGGCGGGTCACCGCCGGCATAGCCCACCGCCGTGGTGACGACCCCGGGCAGGCGCCAGAAGCCCTTCTCGGCGCCCCAGAAGCAACCGCAACCGAACAGGGCCTCGGCCTGCCCCTCCACCAGCGGCGCCGCCAGGGGCGTTTTCAGCACGGCGTGCAGAACGTCGCCTGCAGGGGTGAGATCACGGGTCGACGAGCCGGAGGGGGAGGTGGCAAAGAGCCCGAACACAGAGATTTAGAAAAGAGTGGAGGCGAGCCTAGGAAGGGCCACCGCCACTCGCGCTGGGCTCCAGGGCGATGTGGTTCAGCAGGGTGGTGGTGAAGGCGAACAACAGGAACGGCAGCGACAGCACCAGGATCACGCCCACTCCCACCAGGGCGAAGATCGGCTTGCTGGCTCCCATCAGCGCCATGCCAGCCGCCAGGCTGGCGAAGATCACCAGCATCCAGATCAGGATCTGGCCGTAGATGTCACCGAAGGTGAGCGTGCAGCGCAGGTTGTAGCCCTTGGAGGGATCCATGTGGACGGGGTCCCGGCAGAGAAGATGGGTGCTCTCACCTAAGCGGGCCAGAGCGGAGTTGTCCGCACCCCTCAACATCACTTCAGGCGCGGGGTCCAGCCAAAAGGTTCTCCAGCGGCAGGGCTGTCCAGCAAGGGTGGGGTTCAGGCCTCCACCACCTGCAGCCGCTCCTCGGCCTGCTGACGCTCCCAGAGGCGCCGATAGGTGCCGCTCTGGCTGATCAGATCGCGGTGGTGCCCCTGTTGCACCAGGCGGCCATCCTCCAGCACCAGCACGCGGTCGCAGGCGGCGGCGGCCGAGAGCTGGTGGCTCACCATCAGGATCGTGCGGCCCTGCTGCTGGCGCACCGAGGCCAGGATTTCAGCGGCGGTGGTGTTGTCCACACTGGCAAGAGCATCGTCGAGCACCAGCAGGGGCGCCTCCACCAGCAGGGCCCGGCCCAGGGCGGCGCGCTGGCGCTGACCCCCGCTGAGCGTGATGCCCCGCTCACCCACCAGGGTGGCGTAGCCATCAGGGAAGCCCTTCACATCGCCTTCGAGGCGGGCCTGCCGGGCCGCCTGCTCGACCCGCTGCAGCGGTGCCTCCGGGACTCCGTAGCGGATGTTGTCGGCCAGGGTGGCGGTGAACAGATAGCCCTCCTGGGGCACCACCGCCACCCGCTCACGCAGATCCGGCAGCGACAGATCGGTCACGTCGACGCCATCGAGGAACAGCTGACCGGACTCCACGGTCACCATCCGCCCCAGGGCCCGCACCAGGGTGGTCTTGCCGCAGCCCACCGGCCCCACCACCGCCACCAGCTCGCCGGGCTCGAGCCGGAAGCACACATCCACCAGGGCCGGTCGGGGAGCATCGGGGTACCGCACACAGAGGCCGCGGGCCTCCAGCGCCCCCCGGGACGGCTGGGTCGCGGGCACCGGCTGCACGGGCGACACGATCTGCGGCTGACGCTGCAGCAGCTCTTCCACCCGCTCCAGGCTCACCTGACCCGTCTGGAAGGTGTTGAGCGTGAAGCCGAGCAGGGCGGTGGGGAACACCAGCCGCTCCACAAAGAGGATCAGGGCCACCAGATCGCCGATCGTGAGCCGACCGCTCTCCAGCTGGCCGCTGCCCAGGGCCAGCAGCAGCAGCAGGCTGATCGAGGAAATGCCCTCCAGCAGGGGGAACAGGGTGCTGCGGGTCCGGGCCAGCCCCAGGGCGGCATCGCGATAGACGCGGTTACGGGCCGCGAAGGCCCCCTGCTCGGTGCGCTCCTGGCCGTAGATCTTGATGGCGCTGATGCCGGAGAGGTCTTCCTGGATCAGGTCGCTGAGGCCCGCCAGGCTTTCCTGCTGGCGGCGCTGCTGGCGCATCATGCGGCCACCGAACAGGCGCACCACCATCAGCATCAGCGGATACAACCCCACCGCCGCCAGGCTGAGCCAGGGGTCGATCATCAGCATCGCCGGCAGGGTCAGGGCATAGGCGAGGGCCGTGTTGGTGAGGCTGAGCACGGCGAAGCCCAGCAGCCGGCGCACGTTCTCGACATCGCTGGTGGCGCGGCTGATCAGATCACCGCTGCCGGTGGCTTGCACCCAGCCCGGTTCCTGGCGCAGCAAGTGGCTGAAGATGCGCTCCTTGAGGGTCGCCTCCACCTGGCGGCCCACGCCGAACACCAGCATCCGTGACCACAGCCGAGCCGCCCCCATCACGGTGGCCAGCGCCAGGATCAGCGCCGCCTGGCGCAGCACGTCCTGCATGGAGAAGCCATCCTGCAGATCGTCGATCACCCCTCGCACCAGCAGGGGAATCGACACGCTCAACAGGTTCACCACCACCAGCGCAGCCGCCCCGAGCAGCACCGTGCGGCGATGCGGGCGCAGATAGCGAAGGATCAGGGCGAGCCGTGGGGCGCTCATGGCAGGGCCGTGCGGCAAAGCGAAGGTCCAACTTACGGAGGGTGCTCCAGCGCCGCGTCGGCGCCATGCCCCAGGCTGGAACGCTGCCCTGCCCGCGCAGCCCATGGCCTCCGATTCGACGGCCCCCAACCAGAACGAGCAGAGCCATCCGCTCCACGCCAGCGACCGTGACACGGTCGACCGCCTGCTCGCCGCCGCCACGCCCACCGACGCGGATCTGGTCGATGCGGCCCGCCTGCTGATGCGCTACCAGGGCTTCCCCGGCGCCCGCGATGTGCAGGACGATCTGGAGAAGGTGCTGCGCCTCTGGGGGCTGGAGCGGCAGGCGTTGCATCAGCGCAGCCGCGCCATCTGGGCGGCGGGCTTCCGGCCTGGAGCCGCCGCCGCCGCCAACGAACCGGTGGGGTCGGGCTTCGATACGGCCGATCAGGAGACCTGACGGCCCCGATCTCTAGCCTGCCGTCAGCTGTAGCCCTCCGATGGCCCATCCCCTGTCGCCGCCGGCGCTGCTGGAGCAGTTGCTGCAGGGGCGCGACCTCAGCGGCGAGCAGGCCAGCGCCCTGATGCGGGCCTGGCTGGAGGAACAGCTGGAGCCGGTGCAGACCGGGGCCCTGCTGGCCAGCCTGCGGGCCAAGGGCGTCAGCGGCGAGGAACTGGCCGCCCTGGCGATGGTGCTACGCCAGGCCTGTCCGTTGCCCGGGCCCCGGCCGCCCCTGTTCCTGGTGGATACCTGCGGCACCGGTGGGGATGGGGCTGACAGCTTCAACATCTCCACCGCCGTGGCCTTCGTGGCGGCCGCTGCCGGCGCCCACGTGGCCAAGCACGGCAACCGCAGTGCCAGCGGGCGGGTGGGCTCGGCCGACGTGCTCGAAGCCCTCGGCCTGCGGCTGCAGGCTCCCCAGCCCCAGGTGGTGGCGGCCCTGGAAGAAACGGGGCTCACCTTCCTGTTCGCGCCGGGCTGGCATCCGGCCCTGGTGGGACTGGCCCCCCTGCGGCGCAGCCTCGGAGTGCGCACCGTGTTCAACCTGCTCGGACCGCTGGTGAACCCGCTGCGGCCCGATGCCCAGGTGCTCGGCGTGGCCCGTGCCGATCTGCTGGATCCGATGGCCGAGGCCCTGCAACGCCTCGGCCTGGGGCGGGCCGTGGTGGTGTACGGCCATGGCGGCCTCGATGAGGCCTCCCTGTCGGGCCCCAATGCGCTGCGGTTGCTGGAGAACGGCACGCTTCGCCAGGAGACGCTCGACCCCGCCGAGCTTGGCCTTAGCCCGGCCCCACTGGCGGCCCTGGCCGGCGGTGATGTCGCCACCAATGCGGCGATCCTCGAAGCCGTGCTGCAGGGCCGCGGCACCACCGCCCAGCGCGATGTGGTGGCCCTCAACGCCGCCCTGGTGCTCTGGGCCGCCGGCCGGGCAGCCTCGATCCCGACGGGTCTCGAGCAGGCACTGGGGGTGCTGAACGGCGACGGGGCCTGGCAGCGTCTGCTGGCCCTGCGGCACCAGCTGGCCGAAGCCTGAGGCTTGGCAGCGAACACTCCCCGCCAGGGTCTTCAGGGATGATCGAGACGATGTCGCACCTGAGCGCCGTGCCTGAGCCCACCTCCGCCGCCCTGCTGGTGCTCGCCGATGGCACCCTGCTGCGCGGCACGGCCTTCGGGGCGATCGGCACCGCCCTGGGTGAGGTGGTGTTCAACACCGGCATGAGCGGGTACCAGGAAGTGATGACCGACCCGAGCTACACGGGGCAACTGGTCACCTTCACCTATCCGGAGCTGGGCAACACCGGAGTCAACGCCGCCGATCAGGAGGCGGAAGCGCCCCACGTGCGTGGCGTGATCGCCCGCCAGCTGTCACCGGTGGCCAGCAGCTGGCGGTCCGAGTGCGATCTCGATGGCTGGCTGCAGCAGCATGGGGTCGTGGGCATCCGCGGCATCGACACCCGTGCTCTGGTGCGCCATCTGCGCGAGGGCGGCGCCATCAACGGGGCGATCAGCAGCGACGGCACCACCCCCCAGGCCCTGCTGGATCAGGTGCGTGAGGCCCCGGCGATGACTGGCCTGAACCTGGCCGAACAGGTGAGCACCCGCCAGCCCTACGACTGGGATCGTCCCTGCGCGGCCGGCTTCGATACGCGCCTGCAGCCGGGGCCGGAGCAGCCCTTCCGGGTGGTGGCGATCGATTTCGGCATCAAGCGGGCCATCCTCGATCGGCTCGTGGCCCACGGCTGCACGGTCACGGTGCTGCCATCCGATGCCAGCCTGAAGCAGGTGCTGGCGCTGCAGCCGGAGGGGGTGTTCCTCTCCAACGGCCCCGGCGATCCGTCGGCGGTGAGCAGCGGCATCCGGCTGGCCGAGGGTCTGCTGGAGCAGCCCGATCTGCCGGTGTTCGGCATCTGCCTCGGTCACCAGATCCTCGGCCTTGCCCTGGGCGGCCGCACCTTCAAGCTCGGTTACGGCCACCGCGGCCTCAACCATCCCTGCGGCTCACCGGGTTCGGTGGAGATCACCAGCCAGAACCATGGCTTCGCGATCGATGCCACCTCCCTGCCCGAAGAGCGGGTGGCGGTGACCCATCTCAACCTCAACGACGGCACGGTGGCGGCCCTGGCCCTGCGGCACCAACCGGTGTTCGGTGTGCAGTACCACCCGGAAGCCAGCCCCGGCCCCCACGACGCCGATCACCATTTCGGCCGCTTCGCGGCGCTGATGGCGGAGCGGCGTCTGGAGAGGGCGCACTGAAATGGCTGCGACCAGCCTGTCTCATCTGCAGTCTGTGTCAGCTCCAGGACGTTTGCGGCGATATCCCTACACTGCGCGCATTCGTCCTGTGACGGGAGCTGGAGCGATCAACGACCTGCAACGACTCACGGTGTCCCTGCGCGGCGGTTGCGAGCGTCGCAGCGATTGTCTGCTGTTTCATTTCACCGGCCAGCTTGACGCCTATTCGGACAAGCAGTTCAACGAATTCGTTGGTGCCCAGCGCACCGGCGCGGCCCTGCCTGTGGTGATCGACCTCAGCCGGATCGATTTCATCGATTCCTCCGGTCTCGGCGCCCTGGTACAGCTCGCCAAGCAGTGCACCACCGATGGCACCGGCTTCGTGGTGGTGGGCAATGCCCGCGTGGTGCAGACCGTGAAGCTGGTGCGGCTCGAAGCCTTCCTCCACCTGCAGCCTGACCTGCCCACGGCCCTGGCCAGCCTTGCCACCGCCTGAGACGGCAGCCAGGGCCAGCTCAGCAGCGGCTTCCTCCACAGCCTGGCTGGCGGCCATTCCTGCCCTGCCACCAGGCATGGCTCTGGGCCCTCTGCAGCTGGCCTGGCTTGGGGATGCCGTCTGGGAGCTGCATCAGCGGCGGCGTCACTGCGATCGGGCCGAGCGCTCCGTCACCCTGCACCGGGCCGTGGTGGGGGCCGTGAAGGCGGAGGCCCAGGCCATCGCCCTGCTGCGGCTTGAGCCGCTGCTGGACGAGCAGGAACGCGACCTGGTGCGGCGGGGTCGCAATCGGGCCGGTCGAGGACCGCGGCGGGGTGATCCGGCCATCTACGGACAGGCGACGGGATTTGAGACAATGGTGGGCTGGCTCTTTTTGCAGAATCCGCAGCGGCTCGCCAAGCTGCTCGATCACCTGGAGGAGACCGACCCATAACCCCGTTCCATCCGCCGACATCACCATGAGCCCAAGGTTCGATCGCCAACCGGACAAGTCCATCGGCCGGGGAGGACGGGACGGAGCACGTGATGGCGGGCGCGAGGGTCGACGGGACGGAGCCCGCGATGGCGGCCGTGACGCAGGACGGGACGGTGGACGGGACGGGGAGCGACATCCCCGCTTCGGCCGGCCGCGCCCGGGAGGCACCATCGGTCGGGGCAGCTGGGGAGGAGGACGCCCCGATGCCCGCGCCGAGGGGGGGGCCGGTCGTCCTGATGGGCAGCGACCGGAGGCGCGCCGAATCGAACGGACCCGGCCGGAAGGCAGCCGCAGCGAGGGGCGACGCCCCGCCGGCCAGGGGGGACGTTTCGAGCCCCGCGGCCAGATGCGTGATCGCGGCGGCGATCGGCCCTTCGGCAAGCCGCCCCAGCGCTTCGCCGGCCGCAGCGATGCCCGCGACGAGCGCGGTGATCGGCCGGAGCGGCGACCGGAAGGGCGCAGCTTCGAACGACGGCCCTTTGAAGCCCGCGGCGACGACAGCACGGGTGAACTGCGTCGGGGTGGGATGGAACGGGGCGAACCGCGCCGCTACGAGGGGCGTGGAGCCGGCAGCAGCCGTTTCGCCGCCGGGGGTTCCCGCTTCGCAGCTGGTGGTTCTCGATCTGCCGGCGGTAGCTCCCGTTTCGCCGGCGGCGGCTCCCGCTTCGCCGCCGGTGGCTCCCGTTTTGCCGGCAGCAGCAGCCGCGATGGCAGCCGGTTCAGCCGGCCGGGCCGAAGCGACGAACGCCCGCCGGCCAGCCGCCAGGAGCCCGAACCCAGCGGCGAATCGGAAAGCTTCAGCAGCGACACCCCGCCGGATCTGCTCTGGGGCCGTCATGCCGCCCAGGCGGCTCTGGAAAGCGGCCGGCCGATTCACCGGGTCTGGTGCACGCCGGAGATGCGCTTCAGCCCCAAATTCCTGCAGCTGCTGCGGGAGGCCAAGGCCAGCGGCGTGCTCGTGGAGGAGGTCACCTGGGCCCGCCTCGGCCAGCTCACCAGCGGGGCCGTGCATCAAGGGATCGTGCTGCAGACCGCCGCGGCCGAAACCCTCGATCTGCCCAGCCTGATCGAAGGCTGTCGGGAGATCGGCGAACCGCCCCTGCTGATGGCCCTCGACAGCGTCACCGACCCCCACAACCTGGGCGCGATCGCCCGCAGCGCCGAAGCCCTCGGGGCCCATGGCCTGGTCCTGCCCCAACGCCGCAGTGCCGGCCTCACCGGCTCGGTGGCCAAGGTGGCCGCCGGAGCCCTCGAACATCTGCCGGTGGCCCGGGTGGTGAACCTCAACCGCGCCCTGGACACCCTCAAGAAGGAGGGCTATCGCGTCGTGGGGCTGGCCAGCGAAGGCAGCGTCACCCTCGAAGAGGCTGACCTGGATGGTCCGCTGGTGATCGTCACCGGTTCAGAAGGTGACGGACTCTCGATGCTCACCCGCCGCTCCTGCGACCAACTGGTGCGGATTCCCCTACGGGGCGCCACCCCCAGCCTCAATGCCTCGGTGGCCACGGCCCTGATGCTCTACGAGGTGGCCCGCCGCGGCTGGATGAAGACGGTGCTTGGCTCCGCTCCGGCTCCGCGGATCGTGCGTCCGGCCATGCCCAGTGCCGCGGCCGTCCCGATGCCGGCGATGTCCAGCGAACCCGAACTGGACGACGAAGACGCGCCCGAGGCCACCGCGCCCAAGGAAGCCGTCCACAGCCACGGGCAGATCCAGGAAGCCGACGACGAGCTCGACACCTTCGAGGACGGCCCTGCCGATCTCGGCATTGCCCATCCAGAGACGACCGATCTCGAGACCGTTGATCTAGAGACTGCCGATCTAGAGACTGCCCCTCCAGAGGCTGTCCAGCTCGACACTCCCCTCCTGGACACCGTCGAACCCAACCCTACCGATCACGACGCTGCCGATCTCCCCCTGGCCGGCGCCAGTGCTGCCCAGATCCATTCTGATGACAGCAGCGCAGCTGATGCTGAGGCCAGCGACGGCTTCGCCGCCTCTGAGGCTGAGGCCGCCTATGGCGGCGCTTCCGCCTTTGACGGAGATATCCGCCTCTGACGGCATGGCGATTCAGGGGCCGGTGATCTGGGCAGAATGGAAGGGACTGGCGCCCTTTTGATGAATCCCCTGCTCTGGCCCACGCGGAGTGTTGTGAATGGGCTGGGACTGGCCTGGTGGGCCCGGATCGAAACCCACGACCCCGAAGCCGTGTACTGGTTCGGCCCCTTCCTGCGGCGCCGTTCGTTGGAGGCCGCCCTGCCGGCCTTCCTCGCCGATCTCTCCGAAGAGAAGCCCGGCTCGATCGAGCACGAGCTGGTGCGCACCCACAAGAGCGAACCGCTGACCGAATTCCCAGACGACGGCGAGGCTGCCGGCTGAGGACCATGCCCACTGGCGAGGGTGCTGACTGATAGCGTCCATCGCAGTCGTGATCAGGGTGGATGGGGATCGCCGCATGGCGTGAGCAGCTGAACAGCGGCGAGGTGTCCGCCCGCGAGCTCACCGATCACCATCTGGCCCGCATCGAGGCCGTGGATCCCACCATCCACGCCTTCCTCGAGGTGACTGCCGATCGCGCCCGCGCCGACGCCGACCGCATCGATGCCGCCCGTGCCGCCGGTGAAGAGCTCCCCCCCCTGGCCGGCGTTCCCCTGGCGATCAAGGACAACCTCTGCACCAAGGGCATCCGCACCACCTGCTCCAGCCGCATGCTGGAGAGCTTCGTTCCGCCCTACGAATCCACCGTCACCGAGCGGCTCTGGAACGCCGGCGGTGTGCTGCTGGGCAAGACCAACCTCGATGAGTTCGCCATGGGCAGCTCCACCGAGACCTCAGCCTTCGGACCCAGCCGCAATCCCTGGGACCCCGACTGCGTGCCGGGCGGCAGCTCCGGCGGCAGCTCCGCCGCTGTGGCAGCCGGCGAAGGCCTCGCCGCCCTCGGCTCAGACACGGGTGGATCGATCCGCCAGCCCGCCTCCTTCTGCGGGGTGGTGGGCCTCAAACCCACCTACGGCCGGGTGAGCCGCTGGGGGCTGGTGGCCTTCGCCAGTTCCCTCGATCAGGTGGGACCCTTCGCCACCAGCGTGGCCGATGCGGCCGAGATTCTGCAGGTGATCGCCGGCGCCGACCCCCGCGATGCCACCTGCCTCAAGGCACCCGTTCCCGATTACGTGGCCGCGCTGCGCCAGCCGGTGGCGGGCCTGCGGGTCGGCCTGGTGCGCGAGTGCTTCGAAGCCGAAGGGCTCGACCCGGAAGTGAAGGCCTCGGTGCTGGCCGCCGCAGCCCAGCTCGAAGCCCTCGGCTGCGACCTGGTGGATGTGAGCTGCCCGCGTTTCAACGACGGCATCGCCACCTACTACGTGATCGCACCCTCGGAGGCCAGCGCCAACCTTGCCCGCTACGACGGCGTCAAGTACGGCTACCGGGCCGAAGGTGCCGGCGGCCTGGCCGAGATGACCTCCCGCAGCCGCGCCGAGGGCTTCGGCGACGAGGTGCAGCGCCGCATCCTGATCGGCACCTACGCGCTCTCGGCCGGCTATGTGGATGCCTTCTACAAGAAGGCCCAGCAGGTGCGCACCCTCATCCGCCGCGATTTCAATCGCGCCTTCGAGACGGTGGACGTGCTGCTCACCCCCACCTCCCCCACCACCGCCTTCCGCTTCGGCGCCCACAGCGACGACCCCCTGGCCATGTACCTGGCCGACCTGCTGACCATCCCGGCCAACATGGCGGGGTTGCCGGCGATCAGCGTTCCCTGCGGCTTCGATTCAAAAGGCCTGCCGATCGGCCTGCAGCTGATCACGGGCGTGCTGGAAGAAGAGCGCCTGCTGCAGGTGGCGCATCACTACGAGCAAGCCGCCGCTGTGATGGCCAGCCGCCCGGAAGCCGCCCTGGTGCCCTGAGCCATACCGCTGCCCTGGCCCGGAATCGCAGGCGGCACCAGGAGCACCAGATCCGGTGTTTCAGAGCGATACAGCTGCTCTGACACCCCGTATCTAGGGTGAATCAGGTCCAGCGGGCCTAGGGTGCACGGGGCTCCGTTGTCTGCGGTGGCCTGCCGTCCCCAGCCCGTTTCACCCCAGGCATCACCTTGGCCTTCGTCCCGCTCCACAACCACAGCGACTACAGCCTGCTGGACGGGGCCAGCCAGCTGCCGGCGATGGTGCAGCGGGCCGTCGAGCTGGGCATGCCCGCCCTGGCCCTCACCGATCACGGTGTGATGTACGGCGCGATCGAGCTGCTGAAGCTCTGCAAGGGCGCCGGCATCAAGCCGATCATCGGCAATGAGATGTATGTGATCAACGGCTCGATCGAGGATCCGCAGCCGAAGAAGGAGCGCCGCTACCACCTGGTGGTGCTGGCCAAGAACGCCACCGGCTACCGCAACCTGGTGAAGCTCACCAGCATCAGCCACCTGCGCGGCATGCGCGGCCGCGGCATTTTTTCACGCGCCTGCATCGACAAACAGCTGTTGCAGCAATACAGCGAGGGACTGATCGTGGCCACCGCCTGCCTCGGCGGTGAGATTCCCCAGGCGATCCTGCGAGGCCGGCCCGATGTGGCGCGGGAGGTGGCGAGCTGGTACCAGAGCGTCTTCGCAGACGATTTCTACCTCGAGATCCAGGACCACGGCGGCATCGAAGACCGGATCGTCAACACCGGCATCGCCGCGATCGGCGCCGAGCTGGGAATTCCGCTGGTGGCCACCAACGATGCCCACTACCTCAGCGTCGGTGATGTGGAAGCGCACGATGCCCTGCTCTGCGTGCTCACCGGCAAGCTGATCACCGACGAGAAGCGGCTGCGCTACACCGGTACCGAATACATCAAGAGCGAGGCGGAAATGCGCCAGCTCTTCAGCGATCACCTCGAGCCGGCGGTGATCGAGGCGGCGATCGCCAACACCGCCAAAGTGGCCGACAAAGTGGAGGACTACGACATCCTCGGCCGCTACCAGATGCCCCGCTTTCCGATCCCGGAGGGCCACACGGCCGTGAGCTATCTCACCGCCGTGGCCGAGCAGGGCCTGCGGGCAAGACTGAAGCTGGCGGAGGGGGAGGCGTTTGATCCCACCTATGGCGAACGTCTGAGCTTCGAACTGCAGGTGATGGAGCAGATGGGCTTCCCCACCTACTTCCTGGTGGTCTGGGACTACATCCGCTTCGCCCGCGACAACGGCATTCCGGTGGGTCCGGGGCGTGGATCGGCCGCCGGATCACTGGTGGCCTACGCCCTGGGGATCACCAACATCGACCCGGTCACCAATGGCCTGCTGTTCGAGCGGTTTCTCAACCCGGAACGCAAGTCGATGCCGGATATTGACACCGACTTCTGCATCGAGCGCCGCGGTGAGGTGATCGAGTATGTGACCCGCCGCTACGGCGAGGAGAAGGTGGCGCAGATCATCACCTTCAACCGCATGACCTCGAAGGCGGTGCTCAAGGATGTGGCCCGCGTGCTCGACATTCCCTATGGCGAAGCCGACCGCCTGGCGAAGCTGATCCCGGTGGTACGGGGCAAACCCGCCAAGCTGAAGGAAATGATCGGCCCCGAATCACCGGCGCCGGAGTTTCGCGAGAAGTACGAGAACGACCCGAAGGTGAAGCACTGGGTGGATCTGTCCCGCCGGATCGAAGGCACCAACAAGACCTTCGGCGTCCATGCCGCCGGCGTGGTGATCGCCGCCGATCCCCTCGATGAGCTGGTGCCACTGCAGCGCAACAACGATGGTCAGGTGATCACCCAGTACTTCATGGAGGATGTGGAGTCGATGGGGCTGCTGAAGATGGACTTCCTCGGCCTCAAGAACCTCACCATGATCGAAAAGACGCTCGATCTGGTGCAACAGAGCTGTGGCGAACGCATCGATCCCGACGACCTGCCGCCCGCCGATGAAGGCACCTTCGCGCTGCTGGCCCGCGGGGATCTGGAGGGCATCTTCCAGCTGGAATCGAGCGGCATGCGGCAGATCGTGCGGGATCTCAAACCCTCATCCCTCGAGGACATCTCCTCGATCCTGGCCCTGTACCGGCCGGGGCCCCTGGATGCAGGGCTGATCCCCAAATTCATCAACCGCAAACATGGCCGCGAAGCGATCGAGTTCGCCCACGAGACCCTCAAGCCGATCCTGAACGAAACCTACGGGATCATGGTCTACCAGGAGCAGATCATGAAGATCGCCCAGGACCTGGCCGGCTACTCGCTCGGTGAAGCCGATCTGCTGCGGCGGGCGATGGGCAAGAAGAAAAAGAGCGAGATGGAGAAACACCAGGGCCTGTTCGTGCAGGGCGCCACCGAACGCGGCGTCGATCCCAAACTCGCCGAAGCCCTGTTCGAGCAGATGGTGCTGTTCGCCGAATACTGCTTCAACAAGAGCCACTCCACCGCCTACGGCGCGGTGACTTACCAGACCGCCTACCTCAAGGCCCACTATCCGGTGGCCTATATGGCGGCGCTGCTGACGGTGAATGCCGGTGACAGCAGCAAGGTGCAGCGCTACATCGCCAACTGCAACGCCATGGGCATCGAAGTGATGCCGCCGGATGTGAATGCCTCCGGCATCGATTTCACCCCCGTGGGCGAACGTATCCTCTTCGGCCTGTCGGCCGTGCGCAACCTCGGCGATGGCGCCATCCGCCAGTTGCTGGAGGCCCGTGCTGGCGATGGTGCCTTCCGCTCCCTGGCCGATCTCTGCGACCGGATTCCCTCCCAGCAGCTCAACCGCCGCGCCCTGGAGGCCCTGATCCACTGCGGTGCCCTCGATGCGCTCGAGCCCAGCGCCAACCGGGCCCAGCTGATGGCGGATCTGGATCTTGTGCTCGACTGGGCCAGTTCCCGCGCCAAGGACCGGGCCAGCGGCCAGGGCAATCTGTTCGACCTGCTTGGTGGTGGCATGGCCAGTGGTGGTGCCGCGGAAGACAGCACCGCAGCCGGCGGTTCGGCAAGCGGCGACCTCAGCACCGCCCCCAAGGCGGCCTCGGTGAAGGACTATCCCCCCACCGAGAAGCTGCGGCTGGAGAAGGATCTGGTGGGGTTCTACCTCTCCGACCATCCGCTCAAGCAGCTGGCCCAGCAGGTGAAATTGCTGTCGCCGGTGAGCCTGGCAGCCCTGGAAGAACAGGCGGACAAGGCCAAGGTGAGTGCGGTGGTGATGGTGCCGGAGATACGCCAGGTCACCACCCGCAAGGGCGACCGAATGGCGGTCCTGCAGCTGGAGGATCTCACCGGCAGTTGCGAAGCTGTGGTGTTCCCCAAGAGCTATGCCCGGCTGGCGGATCACCTGATGGTGGATGCACGGCTGCTGATCTGGGGCTCGGTCGACCGGCGCGACGACCGGGTTCAGCTGATCGTGGACGACTGCCGCAGCATCGAAGACCTGCAACTGCTGCTGGTGGAGCTACCCGCCGAGGCCGCTGCCGACATCGGTGTGCAGCATCGACTGCGCGAATGTCTGCAGCGCCACCGTCCGCCCCAGGACGAAGCGGGGCTGCGGGTGCCGGTGGTGGCCATGGTGCGACAGGCCGAGAAGACCGTCTATGTGCGCCTGGGCCACCAGTTCTGTGTGGCCGATGCCGAAGCTGCCGTCGCCACTCTGGGCTCAGCAGACTTCAGGGCCTCCCTGCGCTCTCCCCTCAAGGCGGGGTAGTACCTCACTCAGCCGGGCTGCCCTGGCGCATGGCCCGCACGGACTGACGCAGTCGTCCGAGATTGACGCGGATCTGCTCGAAGCCCAGCAGGCTGCCCGGCGCATCCTCCCAACTGGAAGACAGCACGCCGTAGCTCAGACCGACCAGGCCCAGCAGGAAAAAGCCACCGGAGGTCACCAGGGTGAGGGCGGGAGCAATGTCCACCACCCCTCGGCTGACCAGGAAATAACTAGCCACGAACACCCCCATGCCAAGAGCGGAGGGAATGCCCGTGGCAATGGCAATACGACGGGCCATACGGTTGGCCACCGCCTCAGGGATGGCCTGCTTGCCACGGGTGGCTTTGGCGCCGCCCGACGCTTTGGCGCAGCCCGACGCTTTGGCGCTGCCTGAGTCTTTGGCGCTTCCCGTGGATCTACTGCTGCCCTTTGAAGTCTTCGTGGACCCGCGGGGTTCAAACGGCTTGGGCTGTCCCTGGCGGGCCATGGCGAGACCTCAGCCGCGGATGCCGAGGGTGGCGATCAGGGAGGTGTAGCGATCCTCACTGTTGCTGCGCAGGTAGGAGAGCAGCCGCTTGCGGCGACCAATCATCTTCAGCAGACCCTGGCGGGAGGAGAAATCATGGATGTTCTTCTGCAGGTGTCCGCTGAGCTGACTGATGCGCTCGCTCAGCATCGCCACCTGCACTTCGACCGAACCCGTGTCGGTGCCGTGGGTCTGATGGCTGTTGATCAGTTCCTGCTTCTGGATGGTGTTGAGCGGCATGGGGGCGGCGTCTGGCCCGTAACGAACAATCATCCACCCTACCTTCCAGCTGAACAACCTCCCAGCCGAACGGCCTTCTGGCAGAGCAACCCTCTGGCAGGCCAATCCTTTCCTGTTGAGATCAGGCCGCTGGCCGCGACAGCCAGCGCAGGCAGGCCGCCAGCCAGGTCTCGGCGTCGCCGCAGAGGCCGAGCTCACCCTGGGCAACAGCGGCGGCATCACTGGCCGCCACGGCCCGCAGAGCCCGGTGAATCTCCAGCACCTCATAGCCGAGGGCTTCCAGGGTCTGCTCCACCTCACTGCGGGTGGACGCGACCAAGGCCGTCGCCGCGCCCTCCGCTCCAGCGGCCGGACTCTCCGCCCAGTCGTCGAAGCCATCCACCACGCCGTCCAGCAGGTCGGCGAAGCGCTCCTGCAGACGGCCCCGCAGTTCCACCGACAACCGCTCCGCCGTGCGCTTGCCCACCCCGGGGGCACTGCTGAGCTGGCGCAGATCCGCCTGCACGATGGCGCGGGCCAGCTCCTCGGCCGCCATGGCACCCAGCAACCCCAGGGCCATCTGCGGGCCCACGCCACTCACGGCCACCAGCTCGCGGAACAGGTCGCGCTCCTGCCGTTGGGGGAAGCCGTAGAGCGTCCAAGCATCGTCCCGGATGGCGTGATGGATGTGCAGGCTGAGCCTCGACCCAGCCGACGGCAGCTCCCGCCAGTGCCGCTGGCTCAGTTGCACCTCATAGCCCACACCCTGGCAGAGCAGCAGCAGTCCGCAGCGCGCCCCCTGCTGCCAGGGATCGCTCACCTGCCCTTGCAGCCAACCGATCATGGGGAAGCTCGCTTCGTCGCCCCCATGCTGCCCGCCCTGCCACCCCCTTCGCAGTTGCGCCGGCTGCTCACAGGCAGCCTGATCCTGCTGGCGCTGCTGCTGCCGCTGAGCCTGGGGGGATGTGGCGGCGTGGGGCAGCCGCCGCGGTCTGTGCTGCTCAGCGCCCTGGGCCTGCAGATCGACCTCACCCAGGGGGCCATTGCCCAGGCCCTGGCCCTGGAGCCGGCCGGCCCGCCCGAGGTGAGCCGGGTGCGGCTGGAGCACCAGGAGAGCCTGGCCATCGGTGAGGCCAAGGGCCTGCACCTCAATGGCCGTTTCGACTGGCGCCTGGCCGGCGATCCCATCCGGGTCGATACCCCCTTCGATCTCTATCTGCAGCGGGGCGAGCGGGGCCAGAGCTGGCGGCTGGCCCAACCGACCGGCAGCAGCGACGGTCTCAACCAGGACTGGCTGACCTACCCCCTGCCCCTGAACGGCCGCTCAGGCTGAGCAGGGTGGCCAGCAGCACCAGGGCCGCGCCCAGCAGCGTCCAGCCGTCGATCCCTTCCTGGAAGATGAGCCAGCCCCAGAGCCCGGCGAACACCACCTGGGCGTAGCTGATCGCCGTGGCCGTGGCCGCCGGCAGGGCGGTGAGGCCCCGGGTGAGCCACACCTGGCCCAGCTGGGTGAACAGTCCAACCCCCACCAGCCAGAGCAGCTCCACCGGCGTGGGCATCACCGGATCGAGCGCCACCAGCGGCAGGCTCAGGGGCACGGCCACCAGGGGGAAATAGAACACGATCACCAGGGGATGCTCACTACGGCCCAGCTGGCGCACGCTCACGTAAGCCAGGGCGGTGCACAGGGCTCCGGCCAGGGCGATCAGCACCGGGATCAGCGGCAGGGAGGGGGCGGCGCGGCCGATTCCGCCCAGCAGCAACGCCGGCTGGGCCACCAGCAGCACCCCCAGCCAGCCCACCGCCATGGCCGCCAGAACGCGCCGGCCGATCCGCTCCCCCAGGGCCAGCCAGGCCAGCAGGGCGGTGAAGGTGGGGTAGAGGTACTGCAGCACCGTGGCTGACGCGAGCGGCAGCGCCGCCAGGGCCACGTAGACGCACAGCAGCGCCAGGGTGCCGATGGCCCCCCGCACGATCAGCAGGCCACGCCGGCGGCCCCAGGGATCGATGTCGGCGCGGCGCAGCAACCACCAGCTCAGGGCCACGCTCAGCAGCGCCCGGGCCAGCACCACCTCAGCGGCGGGAATGCGGGCGCCCACCTGCTTGACGCACACCCCCATCAGGCTGAAGCTCAGGGCGCTGAGCAGCATCGCCCGCACGGCGGCGGCCTCGATCGGGGTTGACCCCAGCGGCAGAACGCGCACGAGTGTCCCTGGCGGGCTGCTCAGGATCGCACTCTGCGACCAGGCCCTCCGGCTCGCTGGTGCACCTCAGGCCTTGCCATCGCGACTCCGGCCTTGTCATCACAGATCGGCGCGGGACATCAGCCCGCAGTGCCATCGAAACGGCAGCGGCCGCCTCCTGATCCCTGCAGAATCGCCGTCAGGCCCTCTGCTGCACGCCTGGGCTCCGCATCGGTGCCAGAAGCGCTCCATCGATGCGGCTGCCGCCGGCTTCGCCGGCCTGTCGATCCCTTCTGCTTTCTCCTCTCCTTTCTTTTCTCCTTTCCCCCTCCGCCCTTCCCTTGAGCCTGCCCCGCCTCCACCCCCGCACGATCGAGGCCGTCAAGGAACGGGCCGACATCGTCGATGTGGTGGGCGAGCACGTGGTGCTCAAGAAGAAGGGCCGCGAGTTCGTGGGGATCTGCCCCTTCCACGACGACAAATCGCCGTCGATGACGGTGTCGCCGGCCAAGCAGTTCTATTACTGCTTCTCCTGCGGTGCCGGCGGCAACGCCATCAAGTTCCTGATGGAGCTGCAGCGCCAGAGCTTCGGCGATGTGGTGCTGGAGCTGGCGCGCAAGTATCAGCTGCCGATCGAGACCGTCGACGGACCGCAGCAGGAGCGGCTGCGCAAGCAGCTGTCCCGCCGTGAACAGCTGCATCGGGTGCTCACCCTGGCGGCAGGCTGGTTCCGCAGCCAGCTGCGCAGCCCCGAGGGCGCCGCGGCCCTCGCCTACCTCAAGGACAACCGCGGCCTCAGCGAAGGCACCCTCGAGACCTTCGAGCTGGGCTACGCCCCGGACCGTTGGGACGGTCTGCTCACCCACCTGCAGCAGGTGGAGGGCCTCGGGGTCGATCTGCTGGAGGCCGCCGGGATGGTGGTGGCCCGCAAGGGCGGTGAGGGCTTCTACGACCGCTTCCGCCATCGGGTGATGGTGCCGATCAAGGACCGCCAGGGCCGGGTGATCGGCTTCGGCGGCCGCAGCCTCGATGGCGGCGAACCGAAGTACCTCAACTCTCCGGAAACGGAGGTGTTCGAGAAGGGCAAGCATCTGTTCGGCCTCGACCGGGCCACCGCCGCGATCCGCAAGGACGACCAGGCGGTGGTGGTGGAGGGCTATTTCGATGTAATCGCCCTCCATGCCGCCGGCATCACCAATGCGGTGGCGGCCCTGGGGACAGCGTTGAGCAGCCAGCAGATCACCCAGATCTGCCGCGGCTGCGACAGCAAGCGGCTGATCCTTAATTTCGACAGCGACGGCGCCGGCGTGCGGGCCGCCCAGCGGGCGATCGGCGAAGTGGAGCAACTGGCCCTGCAGGGGCAGCTGGAGCTGCGGGTGCTGCAGCTGCCCGCCGGCAAGGATCCCGACGAGTTCCTCAAGCAGCACGGCCCCGGCGAGTACCGCGCCCTGCTGGAAGCCGCGCCCCTCTGGCTCGACTGGCAGATCGAGCAGGTGCTGGCCGACCGCGATCTCGCCCGGGCCGACCAGTTCCAGCAGGCGGTGGCTGGCCTGGTCGAACTGCTCGGCAAACTCCCCCAGAGCGCCGTGCGCAGCCACTACCTGCAGCAGGTGGCGGAGCGGCTCAGCGGCGGCCAGGCCCGGTTGGCCCTGCAGCTGGAGGAAGACCTGCGCCAGCAGGTGAAGGGCCAGCGCTGGCACGGGCGCTCCCAGAAGTGGGAGCAGCCCGGCGAAGCGGGACTGCGGGAACGGGCCGAGGCGGAGGTGCTGCGGCTCTACCTCCACTGCCCGCTGCACCGGCCCCTGATCCGGCGGGAGCTGCGCCAACGGGACCTGGAAGATTTCGCCCTGCAGCACCATCGCCTGCTCTGGGCCGCAATCAGCGCCCTCGAGGAAGACAACCTCGGGGCCGGCCGGCTGGAGGCGATCAACCGCGGCAGTGATGGCGGAGAGGATCTGGCCGATCTGGATCTGCCACGGTTGCTGAGCGATCAGCTGGTGGTGGAGCAGAGCGCCCTGCTCAGCCGGCTGACGCCGCTGCTGGAACCCAGCGAACTGCATCGCATGGCCCTGGCCCAGCCCGAGCTGCAGCTGCGGGGCACCACGGCCGTGCTCGAGCGGCAGCGGGCCCTGAAGCGCTGCCGGCACCTGCTCGATGCCTGGAGGTCCCAGAACCTGGAAACGCTGGAACGCTGCCTCGCCCGCCTGCTGAACACGATCGACACCCCCACGGCCACCCATGCCCCGGCACAAGCCCATGCCCCGACACCACCCACGGCACCGGCTGAAGCCGCCCTGGACATGGAGAGCCGCATCGAGGCCATGTTCGCGGAGCTCAACGCCGACGCCCTGCGCTTCCAGGACCACTATTACAACGAGCGTCGCTACCTCGAGCAGCTCGATGCCCGCCGCCGCGCCGGCTATGAGGAGCTGGTGCGGGAAGCCAGATCGGAGCTGAGCTCGGGCCCGGCCTGAGGCTGGCTGCCGTCCATCTGGCCGCCCGACAGCTGGCTGCCGTACAAAATGAGGGCATCGTGCGTGCATGGTGTCGCCTTGGCCTTCTACGAGGTTCTCTGGCATGGCGAGCAGATCGGCGACGGCGGCGATCTGGCCGAGGCCCTGGAATGCTTCGCCGCCGTTCGGCCGGATGATCAGGACTGGGAGCAGGCCTGCGCCGCGCCGGGCGCCGATCCGATGGTGCGCCGCTATGCCTCCTTCGACGCCTTTCTCGACAACGCCGATGAACTTGAGACGCTGTCGGTGACCGCCGCCATGATCAGAGAAGCCCTTGGCGATACGCCGCCGGACGGCCACCTGCTCTGATCGCCGTCCTCCGGCCTCACCGGCACTCCCTGTTTGCACCCGCACCGCCATGGCCAGCTTTCCGATTCCCGCCGATGAACAGGAGCGCCTGCGTGATCTGGAGCGGCACGATCTCGAGGGCCATGCCGATGATCCCCACTTCGATCGGATCCTGACCCTGGCCCGGAGCCTCTACCAGACCCCGATCGCCGTGATCTCCCTGGTGGAAGCCGACCGGCAGTGGTTTCTCTCCCGCCAGGGGCTGACGGTGCGGGAAACACCGCGGGAGCAGGCCTTCTGCAGCCACACCATTCTCGGCGACGAGGTGCTGGTGGTGCCCGATGCCCAGGCCGACGAGCGCTTCTGTGCCAATCCCCTGGTCACGGGCGATCCCCATATCCGCTTCTACGCCGGAGCGCCGCTGCGCACGCCCGATGGGCACAGGCTCGGCTCCCTCTGCGTGATCGACCGGGAACCACGCCAGCCCAGCCCCGAGCAGATCGATCAACTGAAGCTGCTGGCTGAACTGGTGATGCGGGAGATCGAACTCCGGCGGATGAGCCACCAGTGCCCGGTGACCGGACTGCCGCAGCGCACCCTGCTGCACACGATCGGCAGCAAGGAATTCGAGCGGTCCGTGCAGCAGGACCTGCCCCTGTCGCTGCTCTGCATCGACCTCGACAACTTCGGCCTGATCAACAACCGCTGGGGGCACGAGGCCGGTGATCAGGTGCTGCGCGACGTGAGCCAGCTCTGCCACAGCCTGCTGCCGGAGCACGATCTGGTGGTGCGCATGGGGAACAGCGAGTTCGCGCTGCTGATGCTGGAGCGCGACAGTGAGTCCGCCCTTGAGCTGACCGAACAGCTGCGCGAGGGCGTTCGGCACCTACCTGGTGTGTTCACCCATTCGGACTACCAGCTGCAGATCAGCGCTGGACTCACCAGCCGCACCGCCGGCGATGGCAGCTTCAGCGACCTGCTGCACCGCGCCGAACGCGCCCTGAGGCTGGCCAAAACCAACGGCCGCGACCAGATTTCACGCCTGATGGGAGCCGACTGAACCGGTCGCCACCAGCCGCGCCACCACCTGCCGACTGCGTTGATCGTCCTGGCGGGCACGGCTCAGATCGACAGCGCTGATCCCGTAGCCGAGACGCCGGGCCGTACGAATCAGATCGTCGGTGTTACGGCAGCGGCGCAGACGGGCCCGCATCCGCCCGTCGCTCTCGGCATCCACCACCAGGCGGTGAAGATTCTGCATGCTCATGACAACCTCCCAGAAGGATTTCAAGCGGAGCGGATCTAACCCAGAAGCTCCGGATGACATCGACCCTATCGGCCTGATCACGCCAGTCCAGCGCCAGTTGTATCCGGTCAGATCTCAGCGGCCGCCAGTCACGATTCAGTTGGCTTCACCATCATTCGCCGCACTCAGCAGGAGACTCGGAACCTCAGCGAGGCTGACTGTTTCCGAGTACACTTCCGAGCAGAATGGATCTGCTCGACCTGCTCAAGCGCCTTGAGGGCAAAACACTGGAGTTCAAGCGTGACCTGTCGTCGCCGGATGGGGCGCTGAAAACGATTGTGGCCTTCGCCAACACAGCCGGCGGCACGTTGTTGATCGGCGTGGAGGATCGCAGCCGAAACGTGCGCGGCGTTGCCGATCCGCTGGATGAGGAGGAGCGTCTCGCGAGCCTGATCAGCGACCGGATCAGTCCACGGATCGTGCCGGAGAAGGGCCTGCCGCTGGCGTGTATGTGCGGGTGGGCTCCACCAACCGCCGCGCCGATGCCGAGCTGATCGATGAGCTGCGGCGTTTCTCCCGCGGCGAAGGTTTCGATGAGCAGCCCATGCCGGGACTCAGCTCGGAAGCGATTGACTTCCGAGCAGCTTCCGAGTCGTTCGCACCCATCCGAGCCCTCAGCCGCCGCGATCTGGAGACCCTGCGTCTCCTGAGCGACCACCAGGGAAAGAGCGTGCCGACCGTGGCCGGCATGATCCTCTTCGGCCACGACCGCGGGCGGCACTTTCCCGATGCCTGGATCCAGGCCGGACGCTTCGCCGGCAGCGACAAGAGCCGCATCCTGGATCGGATCGAGATCCACTCCTTCCCCGTGCAGGCCGTGGAGGAAGCCATCGCCTTCGTGCAGAAGCATTCCTGGCATGGCGCCACCATCGGCGCGGTGCGCCGCACCGACCGCTGGAGTTTGCCGCCCGAGGCCGTGCGCGAGGCCCTGATCAATGCGGTGGTCCACACCGACTATTCCCAGCGGGGTGCACCGATCCGGCTGTCGATCTTCGATGATCGGCTGGAGATCGAGAACCCAGGCCTGCTGCCCTTTGGGCTCACAGTGGAAGACCTGCCGCATGGCGTGTCCAAGCTGCGCAACCGCGTGATCGGCCGCATCTTCCAGGAGCTGGTGCTGATCGAGCAATGGGGCAGCGGCATCCAGCGGATGACGGCCGTCTGCCGAGACGCCGGCCTGCCGCCACCGATTTTCGAGGAGATCGCCACCCGCTTTCGTGTCACCATTCCCACCGTCCCCGTGGGGCCAACGGTGGTCGACGCCACTGAGCAGGCAATCCTCGCCAGCCTGAAGGAAGGCAAGGGGTTGGCCACCCGTGAGATTGCTGCCATCATCGGCCTGTCGGCCCGGGCCACGCGCACGCGGCTGTCCCGTCTGATCGATCGTGGACTGGTGCGCGAGATCGGCACCAGCGCCAAGGATCCGCAGCGAAAATACTTCCTGGCCGAGGGTGGCTCCCCATGAACCTGGCACCCGAATGGTGATCACCAATCCACCCTTCGGCAAGAAGTCGTCGATCACGATCGTGAACGACGAGGGCGAAAAACTATCCGCCGCAACATGCTCAAGGAGTGTGAGGTCCACTCCCTGCTGCGCCTGCCCACCGGCATCGTCTACGCCCAGGGCGTGAAGGCCAACGTGCTGTTCTTCGATCGCCGGCCCGGCGCGGAAGCCCCGTGGACGAAGACGCTCTGGGTGTATGACCTCCGCACCAACAAGCATTTCACCCTCAAGACCCAGCGCATGACCCGCGCCGATCTCGATGCGTTCGTGGCCTGCTACCGACCCGGCGACCGCCACAACCGTGAAGCCACCTGGAGTGAAGCCAATCCCGAGGGCCGCTGGCGTTCCTTCAGCGACGAGGAGATTCTCGCCCGCGACAAGGTGAGCCTCGATCTCTTCTGGCTCCGCGACAAGAGCCTCGAAGATTCCGCCAATCTGCGGGAGCCGCACCTGCTCGCCGAGGAGATCGCCGACGACCTGCGCTCGGCCTTGGCTCAGATCGAAGATGTGCTTGGCGATCTGGAGCAGCGGGTGGAGGCCGGCGAGCTGGAGGAGGCGTAGACGGCGATTCGGAGCTCAACATCCAGATTCAAACAACGGCAGCAAGGGTTGCTGATCTCACCAGAGGTGAGATGCCCGCTTCTGATCTGCAGCGTTGGATCTTCAGCGTTGGATTCTCAGCCGGTCTGCACCCAGGGCAGATCGCTCAGACGCGTGGTGGCGGCACGGGAGAGCCGGGAACGGCGCATCATCCAGGCGGGCCGCAGACCACAGGCCGCCCACTGCACCGTGCCACGGCCGTAGCGGCGGTTCAGGGCATCGATCGTGGCCAGCAGGGCCTCACGGCGCTGCTGCTTCTCCAGCGGCAAAGGTGCCAGCAGATGGTGCTGCAGCTGTTCGAGGGGCTGGAGCTGCTGCAGCAGCACACCGGCCTTCTGCAACGGCTTGTGGGGCCGGAACAGACGCTCGGCCAGGGGAAGGGCGGCGGCCAGCAGCACGGCGGTGTCGTTGCTGGCCAGGGGAAGCTGCACCGTGGCGGCATTGCTGTAGAAGCGGCTGCCATCGAAGGGGCTGCTGCGCACGAACACGGTGATCGCCCCGGCCCGCTGGCGCTGGCGCCGCAGCTTCTCGGCGGCGCGGCTGAGATAGGTGGCGATCGCCTCGCGCAGATCCGTCAGCGTGGTGACGGGCTGGCTGAAGCTGCGGCTGACGCAGGTTTCCTGCTTGGCCGGCGGCAGGCTCACCAGGGGCAGGCAGCTCCGGCCGCGCAGTTCCTCCTGCAGCCGCAGACCCACCACACCGCATCTGCGGCGCAGCTCACCGCTGGCCAGATCGCGCAGCTGGCGGGCATCGGCGACGCCGCGCAGGCGGCACCAGCGCGCCAGCTGGCGACCGATGCCCCAGACGTCCTCGATGGCGACGGCCTCCAGCCAGGGGTCAGGATCCGCCACCGCCCCCAGATCGAACACCCCACCGTGGTGGGGATCGCCCTTGGCCAGGCGGTTGGCGAGCTTGGCCAGCACCTTGGTGGGCGCGATGCCCACCGCCACCGGCAGACCCAGATGGCGCTGCACCTGAGCCCGCAGCCGCAGCCCCCAGCTCGTGAGATCACCGCCGCGCATGGCATCACCGCCATGCCTGAGATCAGCGCCGCTGGGATCGCTGGCCGCGGGCCGATGCAGGCGACCAAAGGCCTCGTCGATCGAATAGACCTCCAGCTCCTCCACCCAGGGCTCGATCGTGGCCATCAGCCGCTGGCTCATGTCGGCGTAGAGGGCGTAATTGGAGCTGCGCACGATCACCCCCAGCCGCTCCAGCTCACGACGCACCTGGAAATAGGGCTGGCCCATGGGAATGCCCAGGCGCCGCGCTGCGGCACTGCGGGCCACGATGCAGCCGTCGTTGTTGGAGAGCACCACCAGCGGCCGGCCGGCCACGGCGGGATCGAGGGCCGCCTCGCAAGAGGCGTAGAAATTGTTGGCGTCGATCAGCACCGTGGCCAGGGCCATGGACGCAGGCTCAGAGCGGGTGGATCACGTGAATGGCCACGCCCCAGAGACGGTCATCGTCCGCCGCTCCCAGCTCCAGCAACGGATAGGCCGGATGGGCCGCCTCCAGCAGCCAGCGTCCCTGCTGGCACACCAGGCGCTTGAGAGTGAAAGCCCCCTCCAGCACCGCCACCACGATCCGCCCGGGGCGCGGCTCCAGGCTGCGATCCACGATCAGCAGATCGCCGTGGTGAATGCCGGCCCCGATCATCGAATCACCACTGACCCGCAGGAAAAAGGTGCTGCTGGGATGGCGGATCAGCACCTCATTGAGATCGATGGCCGCCTCCATGTAGTCGTCCGCGGGGCTGGGGAAGCCAGCCGCCACCGCCTCGGCCGCGAGGGGCAGGGCCATCGGCGGGCACTGCGGCTCCAGCCGCCAGGGCCCGGCAACGGCCGGCTCCGGCGACACGGTCGGCGGAGCGAGTGGCGGCGCGGTCGGCAGCACGGTCAGCGGCGCGGGCAAAGAGGAACTGGGACGGGATCCGGACACGGCAACCAGCCGAACCCGCCCACAGTAGTTCATCCGTACCAGATTTCAGGCCAGGATCTGCATCGGCAGGCCCGTGCCGTCGAGGTCGCCGCCGAGGCGCAGGGCGGTGCCGGCCTCGATGCGCGCGGCGCTCCATAAAGCGGCAAGCGCGTCGAGAATGTCGTCATCAGCCACCTGGCGGCGCAGGAAACGGGCGCGGATCGCGGCCGCCGCCCCTGGGAAGATCCGCTCCACCAGGGCCAGGCGATCGGCGGCGCCGGCGGCGCTCTTCTTGGGGTGCGGCATCGGCACACCACCGTTCCACTCGCGGAAACAGAGCTCCGGGTGCACCTCCACCAGACAGCGGGCCTGGCCTGGATCGCGCTGCAACCAGGCGTCCACCTGGCGCACCTTGGCGAGGATGTGGAACGCCTGCTTGCTGAGCTTCAGACCCTGGGCCGCCTGGGACAACGCACAGGCCTCCGGGTAGCTGGTGGCGGCCAGCACGCCGCGCAGGGGCGCCGAAAAGACACTGCTGCGGCGGGGGCCCAGCAAGCGGCGGGCGTCGCGATCGCAGCGGCGGGGCCCGGCCTCGGGCAGACCGATGGGGATGTCGATGGCGGTGAGGTGCCAGCCCGGCCCATCCAGCAATTCAAGGACGGAGGGGAACAGCCGGGCGGTGACGGGTTCCCCCGGCGCCTCGCAGGACACCGCCAGCCAGCCGGCCCGGCAGCCATCCACCCCGCGCAAGCCCTGCATGCCGCTCCGTCCGTGCAGGCCAGAGATCCTGGCGCGCGGGCGATGGCCCTCACGACCCTGGGGAGATCGATTCCAGCCGCCGCACGCTGCGGCGCAACACCTCCACCAGCTCACCGCGCATCAGCAACCCCGTCCCGCCCCACACCAACCGCAGGGCAAGATCGAGCGGACCGGCGCCGAGGTCGCGCAGCGGCGTGAAGCCAAGCCGCTCGAAATAGCGCACCAAGCGGCGGTGCTGACGCGGATCGTCGCGGATGGCGAGCAGGCGCGCCTGGCGGCAGGACGTGCACTCCAGGGCCCAGGCACAGGTGGCGGCCCAGATCAAGGGGCCCACCGCGGCGGTGTCCTGTCCCTGGACCCGCATGGTGTCGAGCTGCAGGCCCGCGGTCGTGGGGAGCGCCCAGCCCTTGAGCTCCCCCAGCAGCAGGGGAGGCTGCTGCGGTCGGGGCCGGGCCACCACCACCCGCAGGCCCCGGATCCCCAGACGGTCAGACACCTGCAGGCGCAGGAGCAGGCCGCAGGAGGCGGCCCGGCGTTCCAGATCCGCCAGGGAGAGCAGCGCTGGCGGGGCCGGCAGCGCTGACGGGGAGGCAGGGGCCATCGCACAGGCAGCCAGACCAGGCCATCCTGACGGCGGACCGCCGCGCGGGTGTCAGACCAGCCGGGAACCGCTGGCCCGCCGGCGCTGCTCCGGATCGAACACCGCGGCGATCGAGCGGATCAGCCAGCGGCCCTGGGGCGTGACCTCCACCAGGCCCTGATCGCCCTGGCGCTGCAGCCGCACCAGGCCATCCGCGGCCAGGGCCTGAAGGTCGTGCCACTCCTGCCCAAAACCCTCCACGGGCACCGCAACCCGGAAGCGGCACATCACCTCCTGAATCAGCCGGCGCCGTTCCAGCACCGCCGGATCGCGCACCACCAGCCCCCGTTCCACCGGTAGACGACCGGCCTCGAGCGCGGCGTAGTAAGCGCGCAGATCGCGGAGATTCTGGCTGAACAGATGGGGGAACTGGCTGATCGCCGTGGGGCCCACCCCCAGCAGATCGAGCTCACCACCGGTGGTGTAGCCCTGGAAGTTGCGGTGCAGCCGGCCCTCGCGGGCCGCGACCGCCAGGCTGTCGCCCGCCAGGGCGTAGTGATCCATGCCGATGGCGTCGTAGCCGGCGGCGGCCAGCAACTGGCTGGCGGCCTCGAGCATGGCCAGCCGCTGGTGCTGGCTGGGCAGGTCCTCGGCCGCGATCTTGCGCTGCAGGGGCAGTTGCTGCGGCAGATAGGCGAAGGAGAACAGGGAGATCCGATCGGGCCGCAGCTCCCGCACCAGCTCCAGGGTGGTGCGGAAGCGCTCCGGTGTCTGCAGCGGCAGGCCGCAGATCAGATCCACGTTGACGCTCTCGAACGACGCCTCCCGCATCCAGGCCATCGCCCGGCGGAGCTGCTCGACGGGCACCACCCGATTGACCGCCTTCTGCACCTCAGGATCGGCATCCTGGATGCCGAAGCTGATGCGATTGAAGCCGAGCCGGCGCAGGCCGAGCAGCTCGTCACGGCTGAGGAACTCGGGATTCACCTCGATCGAGGCCTCCAGATCGGTGGCGAGATCGAAGTGCTGATCCAGCAGCTCCCACAGCTGCCCCTGTTCCGCCGGCGTGAGGTAGTTGGGGGTGCCGCCGCCCCAGTGCAGCTGCTCCACCCGCCGCCGCTGGCCCGCGGCGGCCCCGATCAGCTGCAGCTCCCGCTCCAGCGCCTGCAGGTAGGGGGCCACCACCCGGGAGCCGGCCTGGGTGGTGACCCGGTTGCAACCGCAATACCAGCAGGCATGGCGGCAGAAGGGCACATGGACGTACAGCGACAGGGGCTCAGCGGCGGGCCTGGCCAGCTGGGCCGCCAGATCGGCGGCGCCCACCGCCTCCGAGAAGGCGGCGGCGGTGGGGTAGCTGGTGTAACGCGGCACCGGCTTGTCGTACTTGAGCAGCAGCGCGATCGGTGTGGAAACCGAGGGCATGACGGCCCCGGGCGTGGCGGCAGAAACGGAACGGGACGGCGCGACGGTCATCAGATCGGGGGCTAGGGGGGCGAAGGGCGCGGCGAGAGTGGATGGCAAACGGCTGGACGGCGGCGCTCCGCTCAGGCCAGCTCGCCCAGTTCGGCCAGCAGGCGCTGGGTGGCGAGGAAGGCGTCCTCCGCTTCCTGCAGCAGCTCCTGCTCCTGGGACTCGCTGAGCCGCAGCTGCTCGAAGCCATCGTGGAGACCCTGCTTGAGCTCACTCAGCGGCCGGTCAAATTGCCAGAACTCCACGGCGGGCAGGCCGTGGCGGCGCAGGATGGCGTTGGCCTGCTCACTGAGCTGCTGCCCGCCGGAGAGATCGCCGCCGTAGCGCACATACACATGGGCGAGGAAGCGGTGAGGTGCGGTCTCGGCGAGAGTTGAAAGCTGCTCAAGCCAGGCGCTGGCGGCGACAGACGGTGGCGTGGCGGGAACGGCCGCGGCCTCCAGCTGGGCCAGGTCATGGCCGAGAGCGGCGCTGCGAGCCAGATCAGCCCAGGGCAGTGTGGCTCCGAAAGCCTCAGCCAGGGCCGGTCCCCGCCGCTCGATCAGGGCGTAGGCGGGTGCCAGGGCCCGCAGCAGGGCGGCCAGCTGCAGCGGACTGGCTTCTCCGGCCAGCAGCGAGCGGGAGAAGGCCATGCCTTCCGCTTTGTGGTGCGCGGCGCCGATGCGGCCATGCAACCGCCGGACGCGTGGCCCGAAGCCGTTGCGCATCACGGCATCAGCAGGCCGGGCATGGTCCGAGATGGACCCGGGGATGGCAGCAGTCATGGGCGGACACGCCGGAAGCGGCAAAGCAACAGTCAAACTGTATAGCGCTACTGTTGTTATGCAGAAAGACTGTTACATGGCTTCCGGGGGCTCCGGCCTCACTCGCCCCACATCCGCAGCAGGTTGGTGTAGCTGCGGCAGAGCAGATCGAAGATCTCCCCCTTGCCCTGCTGTTGAAACAGAGCCCGCCGCGCCGCATCCAGCTCGAACAGCAGTTCCCGCTGTTCGCTGCTGCGGATGCGGCTCTGGATCCAGCCCACCGCCACCAGACGCTCACCGGCGGTGACCGGCTCGACCCGATGCAGCAGGGTGCTGGGATACACGATCGCCTGGCCTGAGCCGAGACGCACGCGCTCCTCCCGATCAGGCGACTCCAGCACCAGATCACCACCCTCGTAGGTCGCTGGATCGGTGAGGGCCACCGTGAAGGACAGGTCGGAGCGACCACCGGCCATGAAGGCGTTATCGACATGGCGCCCATAACCCTCGCCCGGGCCGGTGAGGCTGAACAGCACCCCGTGGACCTGCAGCGGCAGGGCCGCCGAACGCACCAGCGGATGGGCCAGCAGGGCCTCCCGCACCTGAGCCTCCAGCTGGTGATGCAGGTCGGAGCTCCGCTCCAGCTGCCGGTTGCGTTTCACCCCGCGGGCGTGCCAACCGGCGGTCTCGGCACCGGGCCGCCAGGGAGCGTCGTCCGCCCGCAGCGCCTCAGCCAGGGCGCTGGTCGCCTCGGGGCTGAACAGGGGCTCGACAACGAAGCGCATGAACGGAGGAAATCGTGGGTCCCACCATGCTTTGCCGTTGGATCACGCCGCACCGTGCTTTTGATAACGGCCTGCTGAACAAAGCAGCCACCACTGGGCGCGCAGGCCTCAAGAATGGTGGCCAGCCGCACCACCTCCATGGCCCGCCCCAGCATCGCTCTGTTTCTTGCCACCGCTGGCCTGATGGCCGGAGCCGTGGGCTGCGGCAAGGCACCTGACTCCGACAGTGGCGGTGAAGAGTCGTCCGACATGAGCGCGCCGGCTCCGAAGACGGCACCGATGATGCAGAAAGAACCGAAGGGCGAGGGGGCGATGCAGGGCAAGCCCAAGGATCAGGAGATGCACGGTTCAGATGAAGGCGGCGAGGGCGGCGAGGGCGGGGAGGAGTGAGCCAGCGGCGGCCACAGCGCCGACCACCCGAGCAACGGGAGCAGGCCAGACGCCTGAGGGGCCTGTTGACAATGACCGAGGCACAGAGCGGGTTCCGCCACTGGCGAGAGCCCTACCTGCTGATGCTGTCCGTGTCGTGGCCCCTGTTCCTGGGGCTGATCACGACGCTGTACCTGCTGATCAACCTGCTCTTCGCCGCGCTGTACCGGCTGGATCCGGCCGGCATCGGCGGGGTTTCAGGCGGAGGCGCGGCCAGTTTCGCGGACGCCTTCTTCTTCAGCGTCCAGACCCTGGGCTCGATCGGCTACG
Organism: Synechococcus sp. CS-1328; assembly: GCF_025128095.1. Lineage (GTDB taxonomy): Bacteria > Cyanobacteriota > Cyanobacteriia > PCC-6307 > Cyanobiaceae > CBW1002. The sequence goes on from NZ_JAHLYT010000070.1 coordinate 45,097, forward strand.
GCGTGCTCCACCCCAGCAGCCTCGCCGCCCACCTGATCGTGACCGCCGAGGCGCTGACGGGGCTGATCTTCATCGCCCTCACCACCGGCCTGGCCTTTGCCCGCTTTTCCCGCAGCTCGGCCCGGATCCGTTTTTCCAGACTGGCGGCGGTGCATCCCTACAACGGCGTTCCCACCCTCACCTTCCGGGTGGCCAATGAGCGCCGCAACACCATTCTGGGAGCCAACCTGAAGGCCTACCTCAGCATCGACGAGCGCAGCAGCGAAGGCCACCGGATGCGCCGACTGCATCCCCTGCGCCTCAGCCGGGAGGACGGCATCGCCTTCACCCTGGCCTGGACGGCGATGCATCCGATCAACCGCGACAGCCCCCTGTGGGGACTGGGTCCCGACCAGCTGGCGGTGGGCCATGCCGAAGTGGTGGTGTCCTTCAGCGGCACCGACGGGATCCTGGAGCGTCCGATCCACGCCCACGCCAGCTATCCGGTGGACTGCATCGCCTACGGGCGCTGCTTCGTGGACATGGTGGAAACCGACGGTCCCCGCGCGGTGATCGACTTCTCCCGGTTCAACCAGACGCGTGCCTGCCCGATGCCAGACCCCGTGGAGCAACTGGCTGACAGGAGCTGACCTCCAGACCCGAAACCTGCCAGTCCAGACAGTCTCCATGAGGGATTCCCGGCGTCATCGGCTCAGTAGAGCCCTGTCAGCTGCCTAGGATCACTCTAGCTATGAGCTGATTTCTGATCCCTCTTCGCCGCCGGCTGGCCTACGGATGTGGCCCCGTTCTGATCATCCTCAACCATCTGGGCTGCCTGCTGCTGCTGAGCACGGGTCTGGAGCTGGGAGCAGCGCTGTGGGCCGTTGGGCTCTATCTGGCACGGATGCTGGCCACCACGGCGATCTACCACCGGCTGATCACCCACGGCAGTTACCGGGCACCGCGGCCGATCTGGTGGCTTGGCTCCCTGGTGGCGGCCTCCTCCGGACAGATGGGACCGAGCTGGTGGAAGGCCCATCACCAGCAGCACCATCGCCATGTGGACACCCCCGGCGACCCACACAGCCCACTGCAGCCGGCGCCGGGCTGGTGGCATGGCCTCTGGCGTTCCCAGGCGGGCTGGCTGCTGAGCAGCAGCTTCTTCCCGGAACAGCTGCCTGCGGATGTGGAAGCCGATCCGGTGCTGCGGGCGATCGACCGCTTGCACATGCTGCCGGTGCTGGCCCTGGCGGGCCTCTCCTACGCCCTGGGCGGCCTGCCCTGGCTGGCGGCCTTCTGCCTCAGCACCACGGTCCTGTTCCACGGGGTGGCGACGGTGAACTCCGCGGCCCACCTCTGGGGGGAGCAGCCGTTCGAGAGCGGCGATGCCAGCCGCAACAACCGCTGGGTCGCCCTGATCACCCTGGGTGAGGGTTGGCACAACCTGCACCATGCCTTCCCCTCCTCAGCCCGCCAGGGCCTGGGCCTGCGCCATGGCGAACCGGTTGTGCTGCCCGATCCCACCTATCGCTTCATCCTGCTGCTGAAGCAGCTCGGCCTGGCCAGCCAGCTGCGTCTCCCCTCTGACCAGGCCCTGCGGGCCCGCCGCCGCCAGAGCGGTGGCACAGCCGATCTGATCCGACTGGACACCCAGCCAGCCAGCCGCCTGCGGGCCTGACGCGGCATCAAGGGCGACAGCTCAGGGATGAGCGCTCAGTGAAAAGCGACAAGAGCTCAGTGACGCGAAAGCAGTCACAGGCACTGAGGTCGCTGCTGACACTGGCGAATGCCAAGAGAAATTTACCACATGGCTACACATATCGCAAGGAAACGCATCATTTGAATAGCGGACCCGTAGAGAATCCATACAACAACACTTCCGCATGATTCCCTCAGCCGGTTACACCTAGCATCGCGCCGGCCATGACTGTTGTCGTGTGCCCTCCCCTAGCCCTTTTGCCATACCTCGCATGACCCTGGTCAGAGCGCCCCAGCTGGGCATTGATCGCTTCGCCAATGATCGCGACAAGGAAAGCTGGTCGCACGCCTCCTCCGAAGACCGAAGCACCATCATCCGGGCGGTCTATCGGCAGGTTCTCGGCTATCAATACGTGATGGCCAGCGAACGGCTGAGCGCCGTGGAATCCCTGTTCCGCAACGATTACCTCAACGTCCGTGAGCTGGTGCGGGCCGTCGCCAAGAGCGGCCTCTACCGCAGCCGCTTCTTCGAGAACAGCAATCCCTACCGCTTCATTGAGCTCAACCACAAGCATCTGCTGGGCCGGGCTCCCCAGAACAAGGCGGAGATGCTGCATCACTTCACGATCCTGCAGGAGCAGGGTTACGAGGCAGAGATTGATTCCTACATCGATAGCGTCGAATATCAGGAACGCTTTGGTCAGGATACCGTTCCCTATCTGCACGGCTGGGATTATTCCAAGGGCCATGAGGGCCGCCAGTTCTCCTGGCTGATGCAACTGGCCCGTGGCGCCGCCGCCTCAGCCAAGGGCGACGCCTCCGGCAACCAGTTCCGGCTTGGAAAAGCCCTCCATCAGGATCGGGCCCTGCCCATTCAGGGTTCGGCAGCCCGGGTGGTGATTGTGTCCACCGATGGACCGTTCCAGGCCCTGGTGAGCACAACCCACGATCTGGGCGAGTCGTTCCAGTCCGGCGAGTTCCGCAGCACCCCCACCCAGAGCCATCGCCGCGAAGCCCTGCGGGTGGATGCAGGCAGCCGCAGCAGCGACGCCTCCGGTCGGGTGGTGACGATCACCGCCACCGGCATCGCCGACAATTCCTATGTACGCAGTGGTGCCTACGTGCTGCGGATTCCCTTCAGCCGCATGAACGAGGCCCTGCGACGGGTCAATCGCCTCGGCGGCCGGGTCGTGGATGTGGTGGTGAGCTGAGGGCCGCTGCTCAGGGTCACAAGCGACACCTGAGCAGCACGGGCTCCCCGATGGCGGGAGCCCCCTCAACTCAGGCCACAGCGGGCACCCCGGAGGCGACGGGGCGGTTCAGGCCGGCATCGCTGCGTTCCATCGGCTGCCAGAACTGGCGCCAGAGAAGGCCGGCGAAGCGCAGCCGCAGGCCGAGGCGACGCAGGACGCCAGCCGACTGATCACGGCGCAGCTCGCGATAGGTGGAGACCAGTTGATCGCGCAGTGACAGGTAGGCGCTGCCCTTAAGATCGAAGACCACCGGAAAGGCCCGCCGGGCGGTGCGATTGGTCTTTCGCATCACCTCGGCATCGAAGGCGGCCGGATCCATGCCCAACAGCCGGTAGAAATCACCCCGCTCACACACCGTGAGGCTGTGGGTAAGAAAAACCGACCAGAGGAAGAATCGACTCAGCAGCCGCCCTTGAAGCCCCTGGCGCAGGCCAGGCCAGCAACGGATCAAGAGGTTGAAGATGTCGCCGTGACGGTTCTCGTCCTGACACCAGGGCTCGAAAAAATCGAACAACGGCGCGAAGGCATGGTCAGGATGGGCCTTGAGATGGCGGTCGATGAGGATGTAACGCCAGTAGCCGATTTTTTCCGAGAGATAGACCGAATACAGCACCCAGCTGAGCGGAAACCAGGTGATCGGCCGCTTGGTGCTGAGGCTGGGCAGATCGATCTCGATGTCTTCGGCCACAAGAGCACGGTTGAGGAAGCCGGCGTGGCGCGCCTCGTCGCGGGCCATCAGGCTGAACAGGCGGCTGAGCTCAGGACGGCCGGCCTTCTGCAATCGGCGGGAGAGCTCCTTGAACAGCAGAAAGCCGGAAAACTCCGATACGCAGGAGCGCACCAGATAGCTCTCATAGGCCTCCTTCTCCGCTGCTGAAAGGTGGCCCAGCCGGTTCAGCGGGGCCTTGCGATCAAAGTGCTCGCGGTTGTAGTCGGCCTCCATCTCGCCGAGCATGGCCTCGAAGCCGGCGCTCTGGATGGTGAGATCGGTGCGGGCCGCCTTGTCGATTTCCGTGGTGTAGAAGCGCGGTGTCAGCAGGTCTTCACGCAGATGGGGAGCCGGGGGGATGGCAGGGGCAGTGGTGGTCATCTGTTTAGCAGGAGCGGGTCAGGGTTCGGCAGGAGCAGATCGGAAGAAACAGAGGCGCCAACTCAGGCGCGCAGCCAGGGGGATCAGCCGGGCGAAAGGGGAGAAGGGGAGACGAGACGAGGGCGAGACGGGGCGAGAGAGAGACGGGAAGGACAGGACGGGCTGGGCTGGGCTGGGACGAATTAAAACAACAGCATCATGATGCTACGTCTTCCCAGTTTCATGGCAACAGCAGAGCGCGTTGAGCAGATGATGGAGATCCGCGCTAAGCTTCGGGCCCAGCCATCGCCGCCTGTTGCGGCCCCCTCCGCGATGGACGCCCTCGCCGAATACTTCAAGGTCTTCTCCGAACCCAACCGGCTCTCCGTGCTCGACGCCCTGCGCGCCGGACCTCTCAATGTGACGGCCGTGGTGGAGAAGACAGGCCACAGCCAGGCCCTGGTGTCCAAGCACCTCAAGCTGCTCACGATCGCCGGCGTGGTGCGGCGACGGCCGGAGGGCAGCCTGGTCTTCTACGAGGTGATCGATAAAAGCGTGTTCAAGTTGCTGGCCCGCGCCGAGAAGTTGATGCTCACGGCGAAGCGCCAGCAGCTCGACGCCCTCGCGGCCATTCTCTGACGGGCTGCCGAGCTGCTGTGTCGTCTCCCTCCTCTGCAGACTTACCTGCCTCGCCAGGTCTGCCCACCGATCTCGAGAGCCTGCGCCAGGCCCTCGCCGCTGGAGATCGGCAGTTCCCGGGCCTGCAGCTCAGCGATCTCGATGGTGTCGATCTCGACCTCAGCGACTGTGACCTCAGCGGCGGCACCTTCCAGGAAGCCCGCTTCGGCCGCAGCCGCTGGCAACGGGCCAAGGTGGCCCGCTGCCGTTTCCAGGGGGCCCTGCTGTGGGGAGCGGATCTCTCCGGACTACAGGCCGCGGGGTCCTTCTGGCACGATGCGGATCTCTCCGGTGCCCGGCTCCAGAACGCCGACTTCTCCGGGGCCCTGATGCACCGCTGCTGCCTGCGGGGGGTGGTGGCGGCCGCCAGCCACTGGCGCGACACGCGCCTTGTGGAGGCGGATTTCCGCAGCGGCCTCGACCAGCTCACCGATCTGGGCCGCGCCGATCTGCGGGGCGCCGATCTCAGCTATGCCCAGCTGCAGGGCGCCCAGCTGCACGGCGCCGACCTGCGCAGCGCCTGCCTCTACGGCGCCAACCTCTCAGGCGCCGATCTGAGCGAAGCCGATCTGAGCGGCTGCGACCTGCGCGACACATCCATGGCCAGCGCACGCCTCGACAAGGCCGTCCTCAGAGGCACCCTGCTGCCCGACTGAGCGCCCCCTGATCCCCTCACCTCAGTAGACCTCGCCGGAGTGAGCTCACCCGATTGACATAGCTTGAGCCGCAGCGATGGGCATCGAGAGCTCCCCTGCCATGAGCGACCACTTCGATCTGATCGTGCTCGGTGCCGGCTCCGGCGGCCTGGCCGCCGCCAAACGGGCCGCGTCCTACGGCGCCCGCGTGGCGATCGTGGAAGGGGATCGGGTGGGCGGCACCTGCGTGATCCGCGGCTGCGTGCCCAAGAAACTGCTGGTCTACGGCTCCGCCTACCGGCACCTGCTGGCCGATGCGGCCAGCTACGGCTGGTCGACGGGAGAGGTGCGCCACGACGCCGGCACCCTGCTCGCCAACGTGCGCGCCGAAGTGGATCGGCTCAACCAGTTGCACATCGGCCTGCTCGAGAAGGCGGGGGTGGAGCTGGTGCGCGGCTGGGGCCACTTCCTCGATGCCCACGGCGTGGCGGTGACGGCAACACCAGCCACATTCCATGAGCAGACCATGGAAGCGGAGTCGGCCCCCGGCAGCCCGCCCCGGATCCTGCGCGGTGAACGGATCCTGATCGCCGTGGGGGGCCGCCCCACCCGCCCGTTGATCCAGGGGGCCGAGCACTGCTGGGTGAGCGACGACCTGTTCCTGCTCGAATGGTTGCCGGAGCGGGTCGTGATCGTGGGTGCGGGCTTCATCGCCTGCGAATTCGCCTGCATCCTCAATGGGCTGGGCGTCCAGGTGACCCAACTGGTGCGCGGTGATCACCTGCTGCGCGGCTTTGATCTGGAGGCCGCCCACGCCGTGCAGGAGGGCATGGAGGCGGGCGGCATCGACATCCGCTTCGCCCACAGCCCTGCCCAGATCGCAGGAGAGCCGGGGGCCCTGGTGGTGACCACCCAGAGCGGTGAACAAATGGCCTGTGGTGGGGTGTTGCTGGCCACCGGCCGCCATCCCTATCTCGAGCCTCTCCACCTGGATGCGGCCGGCGTGGCCACAGACAACGGCCGGCGCATTCCAGTGGACAGAAACCAGACCACCAACGTGCCCCATATCTACGCAGTGGGAGATGCCACCGACGTGATCAACCTCACCCCGGTGGCGGTGGATGAGGGGCGCGCCTTCGCCGACTCGGTGTATGGCGGCAAGCCCAGGCAGGTGAACCACGACCTGGTTGCCAGTGCCGTGTTCAGTCAGCCGGAACTGGCCACGGTGGGCCTGAGCGAAGAGGAGGCGATCGCCCGCTGCGGCCCTGAGGGCCTGCGGGTGCATCGGGCCCGGTTCCGCCCCATGGCCCAGGCCCTGCCCGCTCGCGGCCCGCGGGTGCTGCTCAAGCTGGTGGTGGAGGCGGCCACCGACAAGGTCCTGGGGGTTCAGATGGTGGGTGAGCACGCCGCCGAGATCATCCAGATGGCCGCCATTGCGATCGGCATGGGAGCCACCAAGGCGGACTTCGACCGCACCATGGCCCTGCACCCCAGCGTGTCCGAAGAATTCGTGACCATGGCCAGCTGACTCCGAGCGTTCTGATTGAGACCGTTCGGTTTAACGCTGCCCCAGAGCCTTCAACATCTCCCAGGGCCGAAACTGTTGGCCCGAATCTTGATAGCGCAGCAGGCCTTTACGCAGATCATCCGCCAGCAGGATGGTCACCGGCGCGACCAGCATCCAGGGCAGCCAGGCGGCAGGGAAGGGGGCCATGGCGAACAACTCCGCCAGGGGCGGCGTCAGGATCAAGGCGGCGGTGAGGGCCAGCTCTGCCATCACCCCAATCCAGAGCAGGGGATTGTCCCGCCAGGCCGGCAGCGACCAGCCGCTGCTCCGTTCTCTGCGGCAGGCCAGCAACACGCCCACCTGGGAGAACACGATCAGGCAGAAGGTCACGGCGGAGGCCTGCCGCTGCAACCAGAGCAGGTCGGCCGGGGCGCTGTGATGCAACAGGGCCGGCGCCAGCTGCCGCAGCGCCGCCAGATCAAAGCCCGCCCCTTGCCACACCAGCAGATAGCCCCCCATGGCCAGCAAGGCTTCGATCAAGCCGAGAAACAGGTAGGCCCGCAGCAACAGGGCTCGGCTCAGCAACGGCGTATCCCGCTTCCGGGGTGGTCGGCGCATGCCACCGGCTTCCGGTGGCTCCGCCCCCAGACCCAGGGCCGGCAGCAGATCGGTGCCCAGATCCACCGCCAGGATCTGCAGCACCGTGAGGGCCGCGGGGATGCGCAGCGCCACCATCGCCAGGAACGGCAGGATCTCCGGCACGTTGGAGGCAAGGATGTAGGTGAGAAACTTGCCGATGTTGCTCACCACGGCCCGCCCGTAGCGGATCGCCTCGATGATCGTGGCGAAGTTGTCGTCCAGCAGCACGATGTCCGCCGCTTCCCGGGCGACATCGGTGCCATTGCATCCCATCGCCAGGCCCACATCGGCGGCCCGCAGGGCCGGGGCATCGTTGACACCATCGCCGGTCACGGCCACCACCTCGCCGAGGGCGCGATAGGCCTGCACCAGCCGTAGCTTCTGCTCCGGAGCCATCCGGGCAAACACCAGACGGGTGCGGTATTTGAGCAGCTGGCGCAGCTGCACATCACTGATCCGGGCCAGCGCGTCACCCTCGATCACCCGCACCGGATCCGCCTGACTGACGGCACTGGGCTCGAGCAGGCCGATCTGCTGGGCGATGGCCTGGGCGGTCACGCCGTAGTCGCCCGTCACCATGGTGACCTTGATGCCGGCCTCGCGGCAGCGCCGGATGGCCTCGGGAACCTCCGGCCGTGGGGGGTCGTACAACCCCAGCAACCCCACGAACACCTGCTGCTGCTCCAGCGCCTCACTGGCCTCCGTGCCGGACTCGACGCCTTCCGGCAGCAGCCGTATCGCCACGGCGATCACCCGGTAACCCTGGCTCGCCAGCAGGTCATTGGCCTCACGGATGCGGCGCCGATCAGGCTCCAGCAAGGGGGTCGGACCCGCCGCGGCCATGCCCGACACGCAGTGGTCCAGCACTTCCAGCGGCGCCCCCTTGGTGATGACCAGAGCCTGAGACTCCAGCCAGCCCCAGCCCTCTCCACTGGACTGCCAGCCCGGGCCCGCCTCGACCACCACGCTCATGCGACGGCGGTGCGAATCAAACGGAATCTCCTGGCGGCGGGGATGGCGCTGGGGCAACTGCTCGGGGTTCAGTCCGGCCGCATCGGCCGCCACCAGCAGGGCCGCCTCGGTGGGATCGCCCACCACATGTCGGGCCGGGGCCAGCTCGAGATGGGCGTTGGAACACAGGCACGACCAGACCAGAAGCCAGTTGTGCAGCAGCGGATCCGGGTCGGGCAGCCAGGTGTCCTGCACCGCCATGCGATTGCAGGTGAGGGTGCCGGTCTTGTCGCTGCAGATCACGCTCACCGAGCCGAGCGTTTCGATCGCCGACAGACGCCGCACCAACGCGTTGCGCTGGGCCATGCGGCGCACGTTCAGGGCCAGGGCGAGGGTGACGCTGGGGAGCAGTCCCTCCGGCACATTCGCCACCAGGATCCCCACGGCGAACACCAGACCCTCCAACGGCCCCATACCGACAAACACCAGGCTGAGACCGAACACGATCAGCCCCATCGAGACTGCGATCGTGGTGATCACCCGAACGATGCGGGCCACCTGCCGTTCGAGAGTGCTGGGGCTGCGTTCGGTGCTGGCCGTGAGGTGGGCCACCTGTCCAAACTCGGTCTCGGCGCCGGTGGCATAGACCACGGCGATGCCACGGCCGGCGGTCACGGTGGTGCCGGCCAGCACCAGATTGGAGCGCTCGCGCGTGGGGATCGGATGGTCACTGCGCTCCGGCGGCAGCGTTTCGGCCTGACGGGCCACCGGCAGGGATTCGCCGGTCAGAACCGACACATCCAGGTAGAGCCGGATCGATTCGAGCAGGCGCCCATCCGCCGGCACCTGATCCCCTTCCTCCAGGGCGACCCGATCGCCCGGAACGAGCTGATCGGCCTGGCAGGTCTGCAGCTGACCATCGCGCCACACCTGCACCTGGCGGGGCAGGGCACGGGTCAGGGCGGCCAGGGTGCGTTCAGCCTGGAATTCCTGCCAGAAGGAAAACGCTCCGTTGATCAGCACCACGGCCCAGATCGCCCAGCCGAGGGCCGGGGTCCCCGCAACAAAGGCCAGGCCTCCGGCGATCCAGAGCAACAGGGCCATGAAATGCACCAGCTGATCCACGAACCGCAGCCAGAGGGAGCGGCGATGCAGGGCAGGCAGGCTGTTGGGCCCGAAACGCTCCAGCCGCCGCAGGGCCTCAGCGCTGCTCAGCCCCGTCGGGGTGGTCTGCAGCGCGTCGCACACCTCGTTCTGCGGGAGCGACCAGATCGGCTGGGCGGCGGAGAGCAGCACGAAGCCTGAGCGGGAGGGTGATCCAAGAGTGGATCGCCAGACTCACGGCGTCAGTGGTTTCGGGCAGGGCGTTCGGGCCGCTCATTCTCCGAACCGTTGTCGAACGGTTGCGGAAGCTGTCTCGGATAGCGATCACGGACAGCGCTCTCGCAGCAGAAGAAGACGCTCAGGAGACGTCGATGCCCCAGGCCTGGCGGATCGCTGGATTGGTGAGTTCCCAGGCGTGCTCGGTGGGAACCACGGCGGCCCGATGTCGAGCCGGCTGAAGCTCGCGACGCTCCATCTCAGCGTGCAGCAGGCTGATGAAGCGTTCACTCTCCTGGCGCAGCACGGCCACATGAGCGGCACCGCCGGCCGCCGCGCGCATCTCTGGCTTGCTGGCACAGAGATCGAGACCCTGCAGATGCTCCTCCAACCAGACCCACTCGTAATGCAGCATCGAATCGCTGCAATCCTGCAGTTGCCGTTCATAGGCGCGCAGATGCCCCTCCAGTTGGGCCGGCGGCGTGGCTGGAGAGGGCGCCTTTGCGTTGAGGCGCTGCATGATCTCGCGCAGATGGCTCATGCCTGGGCTGCAGACGGAACAATCGGATTGCTGGGAGGGTAGGAGCAGCAGCCGGGCCAGCGAACCAACCGATGCCGTGCCGTTACTGAAGCCGTGACCGACTCAAGCCGGTCCTGACTGACATCCCTTCCTGACTGACTCCCACGACCCGGCCTAACCCAGCAGATCCTTGCGGATCTGGTGGATGCGGCTGAGCAGCTCGGCGCGCTTCTGCTGACGCAGGGCGTTGCGGGCCAGAAAATTGAGCAACGCCACCAGACCGACCAGCTCCAGCAGGCCACCGATCAAAGGCAACTCGTCGATCGCCTGCAAGGTGGCGCCCGTGAGTTTGAGCGCCACACCTGCCGCCACGGCCAGCAGCAGCAGCCGCGCCACCGGCAGCAGATCCGCGAAGGACTTCAGCTGGGTTGCTCCGAGCTTGCGCAGCAGCTGATTGAGAAACTGAAGCGGCAACCGCAGGGCCTCTGCTGCAGAGGTCTCGGCCGCTGCCCTGGCAGGCTGCGGTGGGCGCGGGGCCAGGGGCGCAGGCTCGGCCACCGGGATCAAAGGGTTCAGGGCCTGCAGCACGGGTTTGTCGCGGAGATCCTCCAGGACGGGGGCTGCGGGGGGGCTCGCCACCGAGACAACCTTCGCAGGCATGACATCAAAGTGGATGTCGCCAGCTCTGGCAGCTTCGGGCGCTGACGCGATGACCGGTTCCGACGTCACGGTGGATTCCGTGGCGGCAACTGGTTCGGACGCCGCAACAGGATTCTCGATAGGCGGAGACTTCGGCTCAGAACCAGACTCCAGCTCAGCGACAGGCTCCGGCATCGGCTCAGCCGAAGGCACCGGCTCAGCCGCAGCCCCTGGCGCCTCCACTGATGGCTGCAACATCTCGGGCTCAGGGGGAGCTGGCTGCGCTGGCTCGACCGCCTCGGCAGTCGGCTCAAACGCGGCTGGCTGCGCTTCAGCGGGCTGGGCTTCAACCAGTTGCGCTTCGGCGGGACCACCAGCTGGGGACTCGTTCTCCGGCATCGGACCTTCGGCTGCGACGGATGCTCCTCTTATACAGGGCCTCTGTGCACCCTTCATCGGTGACAACACGGGACCAGGTCAGACCGCCAGGCCCCGCTCGTTGAACACACCTTCAAACAGGGCCGAACTGAGATAGCGCTCACCGGAATCGGGAAGCACCACCACGATCGTCTTGCCGGCGAACGCCTCCTCCCGCGCCAGCCGCAAGGCTGCAACGGTGGCCGCTCCGCAGGAAATGCCGGCCAGGATGCCTTCCTCGCTCATCAGACGGCGCGCCATATCGATCGCATCGTCGTCGCTCACCGTTTCGACGCGATCGACCAGATCCAGATCCAGGTTGTCAGGAAGGAAACCGGCCCCGATGCCCTGGATCTTGTGGGATCCAGGCTGCAACGGCAGGTTGGCCTTGGTCTGGCTGATCACCGGACTGTTGACCGGCTCCACCGCCACCGAGACCAAGGGCTGGCCCAGGGTTGTCTTGATGTAACGGCTCACGCCGCTGATCGTGCCGCCGGTGCCGACCCCCGCCACCAGAACGTCCACCTGGCCAGCGGCGTCGTTCCAGATTTCGGGGCCGGTGGTGTCGTGGTGAATCTGGGGATTGGCGGGATTGCTGAACTGCTGCAGCAGCACATAGCGATCCGGATCAGTTTCGGCCAGCTCCTTGGCAGCACCGATCGCCCCGCCCATGCCGAGCCGCCCCTCGGTGAGCATCAACTTGGCGCCATAGGCCGTGAGCAGCTTGCGCCGCTCCAGGCTCATCGTGTCCGGCATGGTGAGGGTCAGGGGAATGCCACGCGAGGCCGCCACAAAAGCCAGGGCGATGCCGGTGTTGCCGCTGGTGGGTTCGATCAGCTCCTTGCCCTGACCCAGCAGACCGGCCTGTTCGGCCTGCCAGATCATGGCCGCACCGATGCGGCACTTCACCGAATAGGCGGGATTACGCCCCTCAATCTTGGCGAGAACCCTCGCCCCGCAACCGGCCGTGACCCGGTTGAGCTGCACCATCGGGGTGTTGCCGATGCTGAGGCTGTTGTCGGTATAGATCGGGCTCATCCGCCGGTTCCAAATCCGCTGGCACCCTAGGCAGCCCCATTTCAGATGCCTTGATCAGGTCGAAAGACCGATGCGATCAGGCGAACCAACCGGAGCCCGATCCCTAAGGTTCCCGACACTACGGCGGCCTGTATCGGGCAAGCGTCAGACGCTGTGCATGCGGAGTGCCTTCGGACCATTTCCCTTGTCATCAACTCCATGTCGCCTCCCGCTGCGCCGGCGTTCTCGCCGCCGGCAGTGTTCAACCGGAGGAGCACAACGCCATCGGCAGCTGCCAGGCGATCATGTTCGACCTCACCGATGTGTCCCATCTGGGGGTCACCGCGGCCCTTGCGGTCGAGAACGCGGCGGCGGAAGCCCTGGAGAAAGGCCGGCAGGTGTACGTGGTGGTGGGGGCCAACGGCACCACCCGCAAGCGCCTTGAGAGCCTGGGTCTCTACGCCAAGCTGCCGGCTGATCACCTCGAGATCAGTCGCCATGAGGCGCCTGAGCGGGCGGGTGCAAGCCTGGTCTGAGCCCCGTCTGGTTCTGCAGGGCTTGGCTCAGCCGGGTTCTGCAGGGTTCAGTCCATGGGCCTCGCCATCGGCGGGTTCGAGGATCCCCAGCTCCTCCCGCCAATCGGCCACTGAGCTGTGCCAGCCCTGCTCCCAGCGGGCCACGGCCAGGCAGCTGGCCTGCCGAGCCATCGCCATGCCGTGCGCCACAGCTGCGCTCAGTCGCGGCAGGCGCTCGGTCTGGAAGCGGAAGGTCGCCAGTTGTCCGGCCGTGGTGAGCAGCACGTAGGCGGGAAAGCCGATCTGACAGGCGGTGATCGTCAACACCCCACTTTCCCCTTCGGGAGCTGTGCCGAATCCGCTCACCACATGGTGAATGTCATGGGTGGTAGCGATCCGCTGGGTCAACCAGAGGGCCTGCGACTCGATCGACCTGGGGCGGAAGAATTCAGGGTCGTAGTTGAGCTGGCGGATCAACTGGGCGTAGCTCCGGCCGAGGCTTCCCTCTGGCAGCTGGATCAGCTGATCCAGGTCCGGCTGCAGGGGCGGGTAACGGCCATCCATCATCTCGGCGCCGCCAGGCAGGCCGCGAAAGCGGCCGATGCAGGCTTCCATCTGCGGCGTGTCGAGCATGTTGTCGACCAGATCCGCCACCGAACCCAGATCGCCACCACTGCGGCCGATCGCCGCAAGCAATTTGAGGTTGTTGGCAGCCCTGAGCAGTTCGCCGAATCGAGACATCTCTGGAAGCGCGCCTTCCTCCAGCATCGCCCCTCCTCTGGCAACGCTGATAGGTTGCAGCCATGGGCCTACACCGTGCGGGGTCAGCTGTTCTTCGTGAGCAGCATCGATGTCCGCCAGGGCGTCGATGTGCACGAGCACCTGGCCCGGGTCAGCATCGACATGGCGGCAGAGGCCGGTGGACGGGGCGAAGACCTGGCTGGAGCCCACTGATGCCCTCGGCAGCCCGATTGTCTTTGCAGCCTGATGGTCTCTTAACGGCCTGATGGCCAGGCGCTGAACGGACGATCCAGCTGGCGGGTGCCCCGCGCCGGCAACCACAACTCCAGAACGGCACCCCCCTCGGGGTGGTTGCGGGCCTGCACCCGTCCGCCCTGGGTCACGGCGATCTGCTGCACGATCGACAGGCCCAGGCCACTGCCGGTCCGCTTGCTGCGCACCCGGGAAGGATCGCCGCGATAGAAGCGCTCGAACAGGTGGGTCAGATCCTGCTCGCTGAGGCCGGGGCCATGATCACGAACGCTCAGCAGCGTCCAGCCGCCGCTGCTGAGCAGGTCCACCTGCACGGCAGTGCCGTCAGGCGCATAGCGGATGGCGTTATCGAGCAGGTTGAGCAGGGCCCGATGCAACCGCGACCCATCGCCCCACACCACCGTCGGCGGCGGATCGTCCGCTTCCGGTCCCGGCTGCTGTTGCGGCGCCCGGAGCAGGACCAGCTCGATCCGCCGCTGTTCAGCCAGGGGGCGCAGACCTGCCCACACCTTCTCCACCAGGGAACCCAGATCGACCGGATCACTGCGACCCGGATCTCCAGGCAGGGCATTTTCCAGCCGCGACAGCTCCAGCAGATCTCCCACCAACTGCTGCAAGCGCAGCAGCTCCCGCTGCAGCCGTTCCACCAGCACCGCATGGCGACTGTTCACCTGGGAAGCGAGGCTGTCCCCCACCAGGAGAAGGGCCGTGAGGGGGGTCTTGAGCTCATGGGCCACATCGCTGACCCAGCGCTCCTGCTGCTCCAGCTGAGCCTCGAGGGAGCGGCGCGTCTGCAGCAGCACCGCCACCCAGCCATCGTCGCCGGGGAGGGCATGCACTTCGAGATCCTCCTCACCGTGCTGCCATTCCAGCCGCTGAAGCCGCTGCTGGCTGCGGGCGCTGTCGATGGCGCTGCGCAGCTGCGGAGCACGGCAGAGAGCCTGGAGCGGCTCACCCCGGTGCAGACCACCCTGGGGCAACTGCAGCAAGCGCACCGCCCGCGGATTGATGGTACGGATCACACCATCCCCATCCAGCAGCATCCAGCCCAGGGGTGCCGCCTCGATCCAACGCAGCAACTGGCGGCGGCCTGGGTGTTGCGGCGGTAAGGCGCGCCGTCGCCCCAGCCCCCGCCGCCGAGACCAACGCGCCAACCACAAGCCAGCGAGCAGACCCGCCGCCACTCCAAGCCCCAATCCCACCACACCTTTCATCTCACGGCCGCAAGCGGCCCCAGCACCCCTCAGCCGAAGCGATAACCGAAGCCACGCACCGTCTGGACATGCTGCGGCGCCGACGGGTCGTCTTCGATCTTCTCGCGCAGCCAGCGGATGTGGACATCCACGGTCTTGGGATCACCGAAATAATCGAATCCCCAGAGACGCTCCAGCAGTTTGTCGCGGCTCCAGACCCGGCGTGGATGCTGCATGAACAGCTCCAGCAACCGAAATTCGCGGCGGGAGAGATTCACCTCCAGCCCATCGCGTAGAACCCGGCATTCCTCCGGATAGAGGCAGAGATTGGCGTGCTGCAGCACCTGGCGCTCCTCCCGTTGCTGCAGGGTGCTGCGGCGCAGCAGGGCGCGGCAGCGGGCCACCAGCTCGCGCATGCCAAACGGTTTGACGAGGTAGTCGTCGGCTCCCACCTCCAGGCCGAGCACCCGATCGGTTTCCGAATCGCGCGCACTCACCACCAGGATCGGGGTCTGGTTCTGCACCTGGCGCAGCTTGCGGCAGAGATCGAGGCCGCCGAGGCCCGGCAGCATCAGGTCCAGCACCACCAGGGCAAATCCATCACTCCCCTGCTGCGTCGCGTGGCCATGGAGCAGATCAAGGGCCTTGCGGCCATTGCTGCACCCCGTCACGGCGTAACCCTCCAGCGCCAGAGCCTCGCAGACAGTCTCGCGGATGGTGTCGTCATCCTCGACGACAAGAACAGAGGCAGGCATGCCTCCATTGTCCGTGATGGTGTCCGTGATCGCCTCCTGGTTCAGCAGAGTGATCGGCTCGATCTCACCTGGCAATACCCCAGCCAGAGTGGCTGTCATGGACGGCTCTTTCGGGAGGGGGTGAAGCCGATCACCAGACGACGCTCCTCGTCGATCTGCAGCCAGCCTTCGTCCCGCAGCACACCGAGGATGCGCGTCACCGTGACCCGGGTGGTGCTGAGGGCACTGGCGAGATCCTGGTGGGTGAGGCGCAGGTTGAGGCGCAGCCCCTGGGGACAGGGCTGGCCATACTGCTCAGCCAG
Source organism: Synechococcus sp. CS-1328 (assembly GCF_025128095.1). Taxonomy (GTDB): domain Bacteria; phylum Cyanobacteriota; class Cyanobacteriia; order PCC-6307; family Cyanobiaceae; genus CBW1002. Next base: position 61,177 of record NZ_JAHLYT010000070.1, read on the forward strand.
CAGCTCAAGAAAGCCGCGCAGCCGCTCCTCGATCCGACGCAGACCCAGCAGGGCGAGCATGGATTCACTCTGGCGCTGACGAGCAGCCACGGCCCGCAACATGGCCGTGGCCAACTGCGGATCGTTCTGGATGTCCTGGCAGGTGAAGCAGAGCAGATCCGTGTCCGTCAGCGTGATCGCCTGGAAGGCCTGCACATCGGTGAGTGGCTCTCCGAAGGGTTCATTCGGACCGGCCAGACCGAGCAACAACTCATCGCCGTGAATCGACACCGCGCCGAGTTTGACCATGCCCCGCACCACGAGCCAGATGGTGTGACGCAGCAGCGGCACACTGCTGCCGGCAGCGAGATGAACCAGGCTGCGTTTCTGATAGCACTCCTCCAGCACAGCCCGGAAGCCATCGCTGCGGCCTGCTTCCGGGGAAGGGGTGAACACCATGGGGAGTGCCAGACGGCGGTTTGCACGCGACTGTATGGAGGACGACACGCTCACAGCACCAAGATGAGGTAGTGCCTTGATTAAGTCGAGCCTAAGAGCGTCCAGCCAGAGCTTTCAGGTCAGCCAGACGCTCCGGAGCATTCAGCTGCGGATCTTGGCCACTTCAGCGCGAGCCCTGGTCAGCACCTCACCGGTGAGCGGCACATAGCCAAGCTCAGCCGCCTGCTTCTGCGGCGCCTCCCCCAGCGACCAGTCGAGGAAATTGCGCACCGCCTCGGCCTTCTTGTCGCCATAGCCAGTCTCGTAGGCCAGGATCCAGGTGAAGGCCACGATCGGGAAGCTCTCAGCCCCGGCGGGGTTGCAGTCTTCTCCACCAAGCTTGTCGTTGAGGACGACACTGTTGAGCGCCGCGGCACCACTGGCGACGGTGGCGGTCACAAACTTGCCGTCTTTGTTCTGCAGCGCCACCGGACGCAGCGGGTCCTTCACATAGGCAAGGTTCACATAGCCGATCGAACCCGGGGTGTTCGACAGCAGGCCCGCCACTCCTTCGTTGCCCTTGGCACCAATGCCCACGGGCCAATTCACACTCTTGCCCTTGCCCACACTCTTGTTCCACTCAGGCGAGAAACAGGCCAGGGAATTGGTGAAGGCATAGGTGGTGCCGGAGCCATCGGATCGATGGGCCACCGTGATCGGCTTGGACGGACATCCCAGGTCCTTCCAGTCTTTGATCTTGCCTAGAAAGATATCGGCGAGTTGGGCCTGGGTGAGTTTCAGATCGGGACAATCGGCATTGTTGTAAGCCGGCGTCACCGTGCCGCCCAACATCGGGATCTGCACAGCACCCCGCTGTCCCGCTAAGCCTGCCTTGAAATCTTCATCGCTGAGTTGCTCATCACTGGCGCCAAAGTCCACCGTACCGGCGGCAAACTGACGCACGCCAGCGCCTGACCCCACCGACTGGTAATTCACCTGATTGCCGGTTGCTGCCGCATAGTCACTGCTCCAGCGTTGATAGGCCGCCGCAGGAAACGTCGCCCCTGCGCCACTGATGGTGGAGCTGCCTCCGCCGCCGCAGCCGGTCAGACCGATGGCCGTGAGGGTCGCCGCCGCCGCAATGGCGCGAGGGCGAAGGAGGAAGTTGCGAAGAGCCATGGACAACCAGGAGAGGTGGTAAGAATTGGATCGTAGACAGGCTGCCCAGGAGCGACCATTCAGGGCGGAAACCCCATGGACCCGGGACCATGGAAGCTCCCATGGCGCCGGATCCAAGGATGTAGAAAAGAGCGGCCTGAAACGGGCACCAAAGCCTGGCACCGGTTCAGGCCACAGGGCTTCACTTGCCGATACGAGCCACCGCCTTGCGGGAGGCCGCCAGGATGTTGCCTTTGAGCGGAACGTAGCCGAGGTTATCGGCCTGATCCTGGGCAGCGGGGCTGAGCAGGAAGTTCATCGCCTTCTGGATCGAGGCGGCTTTGGCGCCGTTCCCTTTCTGATAGGCAAGGATCCAGGTGAGTGTCGAAATCGGGTAGCTGGCGGCACCGGCGGGGTTGGGATCCTCACCGGCCAGGTTGCCGTCCAGGCGGATGCTGTTCAATGCAGCAGCGCCACTGGCCAGATTAGGCATCACAAACTTGCCTGCCTTGTTCTGCAGAGCCGCTGCCTTGATCTTGCCCTTGACAAAGGCCTGATTCAGATAGCCGATCGAGCCACTGGTGTTCCCGATCACACCAGCCACACCTTCATTCCCCTTGCCACCAACACCGACCGGCCAGTTGACGGTCTTTCCTTCACCAACCTTGCTCTTCCAAGTGGGGGAAAAGGCCGAAAGGGAATTGGTGAAGGCAAACGTGGTGCCGGAACCGTCGGAGCGGTGCACCACTTTGATCGGGCCCTTACCGCACTTGAGTTGATCCCAGGTTTTGATGGTACCCAGGAAAATATCCGCAGCCTGTTTCTGCGTGAGCTTCAGATTCGCGCAATCAGGCTTGTTGTAGGCGATGGCGATCGTGCCTCCCACGGTGGGGAACTGAACCACCCCGCGCGACACCTTGGCGGCTTCAGCGGCTTGAATGGGTTCATCGGTGGCGCCAAAATCCACGGTGCCGGCAACGAACTGACGCACACCCGCGCCTGAACCCACAGCTTGGTAGTTGACGCGCGTCCCGGTCTTCGCCAGCCCGTCAAAGGCACGCAGGTAGAAGGGAGCAGGGAAGGTGGCACCGGCCCCATTGAGGGCGGACTGGGCGGATGCTGCGGCTCCGGCGCCGAGCGCTGCCAGGGTTCCGAAGATCAGGGCCTTCTTGACGAAGGTCATTGAATAGCCATGGAGTGGAGCCCATCCTGATTAGCAACCCTCCGTGACCCCAGTCGTTATTGCAGGGTTAAGACATGGCAGCGCGGTAGTCTGCACGACAGCCTGCGCATCAACTTGCGCGACATCAGACCAGGGATTCACCGACGCGGCGTCGTCCAGTCTTCAAACCAGCCACGGCGCCATAGCCACGAGACCTGGAGCACAGCAATTGTCCCCATCAAAAGAAGCACAGCAAGATAACCATAGCGCCAGTGAAGCTCTGGCATCACATCAAAGTTCATGCCATAGATTCCTGCAATAAAGGTGAGCGGAGCAAAGACACTGGCAAGAATTGTGAGCGTTTTCATCACCTGGTTCATGCGATTCCCGATACTGGCGGCATAGGCCTGCGTGATCGCATCACACTGAGCCCGCAGCGATTCACACTGATCAAACAACAGCTCCACCAGGTCGGCCATCTCCTGAAATCCACCCAGGGCTTCCGGGCCCAGCAGCTGCTGGCGCTGGCGCAGCAGGGAGCGGATCTGGTGGCGCAACGGCCAGATCTGGCTGCGAATCGTGCGCACGCCGCTGCGGAACTGGGTGGTGCGTCCCAAGACCGTCGGCTTGGGTTGGCGCAGGGCCGCAGCCTCCAGATCATCGAGACGGTTGGCGATGCTTTCCAGCATCGGGAACAGATCATCGAGCAGGTCATCGATCAGAAAATGCAGCAGATCATCCAGATCGCGATGCTCTACCGCGCCCGCACGCGAGATCAACCAATCGGTGAGATCGGTAAAGGGTTCACCGCTGCTGGCTTCTTCAAGCGTGACCAGCAGATCCGGCAACAGCAGCAGTCCCACCTGTTCACTGACCAGATGGGCTGGATCCCTGGCGAATCCCAGCCGGTGCAGCACCACCAGCACCGCCTCGCCAAAGGAATCGACCCTGGGACGCTGGGGCACGTCCAACAGGGGAGGCAGCAGCTCCGCCGGCACGTCGAGGGTCGCCAGAAAGGCTTCAATGCGACGGCGATCCCTCAGCCCACTGATCCGCAACCACACCGGCAACTGCCGCTGGCGTGCCACATCCAGCAAGCTGTCGCCGCCTGTCTGAACCTGACGGAGCACCGGCCCCTCAGGCAGAAAGACAACGGCGGAAAAGCTGGTGGGCCGTTGACCGCCATGCACATAGAGATGGCTGGGCAGATTGGCCGGCCTCTCCTCGAGACGCTGGGAGGTCAGAGCTCCAGGCGTGAGACGCAGCACCGTTCCTCCGGAGTGAGCCAGGCATGGAACACCATCCCCCCGCTAAGGAGGGCAGCCTGCAGAAGCAGACAGATCCCCACCGGTTTTAGCCAGGGTCGCTGCAGCAATGCCATGGCGTTCACAGCGGATTCACTCGCCCCATTCCAGGGGCCCTGGAGCCATAGGGCGGTGCCGTGGATCACAGCCAGCTGGCGCGGCGAATCACCACGTCATACCGCCACCATCGGACCCACCAGAAAGCTTGACCCAGGCTTAACCAGCACGGCTGAACCCGCCTGACTACGTTGGATGGATCGGTTCTTGATGGATGACCTTGGGCGACGAACGCTCTGACCTGGCCCGTTCCAGCCCAGGGCGGCCTTCGGACGGAACCCGCTCACCGATGGAAGCCCATGGGGGCTATCGAGGGCTGGGCTGGTCTCCGGAGAGGCTGGTGTTTCATCAGAATCTTGAATCCTTTGCCGAGAGGGTTGGCCTGATCGTGGGACTGCAGGGCAACGGCAAGATCTCCCAGGAGCAGGCCTATGCCGAAATCCGAGAGATCTGGAAAGAACTGCGCTACAGCAAAGACGCCTTACTGGATACGAAAGATCCATGATTCTGGCGGCTCCAGTGGCAGCGCCACTCGCGCCACCTGCCGATCTCCCCTGCCCGCTCTCCGCAGGCTGGCAACTGCTTCATACCCAGGCCATGCCCCGTCGTGGAGCTGCTGGAGAGCCGCTTGGAGGCTTTTCTGCGGCGGTGTACGAACCTGAAGCCGATCAACTCTGGCTGCTCAGCGATACACCCCGCGGCCAGCTGCTCGGCTGGCGGGGCCTTCGCCAGACCCTGAGTCGCTCCAATCCGATTGGCAATAACCAGAAGGACGAACCGCAGCCCCTGCAGCTGTTTGCCACGATCCCGTTGCAGGGCAGCGCCATGGATGGCGAAGGGCTGGTGCTGCAGGGCTCTGACGCCTGGGTGGCCAGTGAAGGGCGCCTGACCCCAGCACGACCGGCCCAGTTGCTGCGCTTTGATCGCCACTCCGGGGCGCTCAAGCAGGCCCTGCCACTGCCTCTGGACTGGCAACTGCGGCCCCGATCGGGCCTGGCTCCAAACGGCGGACCGGAATCCCTCACCCTGCTGCCTTCCGGCTCAGCAACGCCGCATCCAACCCTGCGGCTGCTGATGGCGACAGAACAGGTGCTGCTGCAGGATTCAGCCCGCGAGCGACGCACCTTGCTCTGGTCCGTACCGGCCGGGGCAGCTGGAATCACCAGCCGGGCGCTGCCCGCCCTGCCGGCGCCAGGCGATGGCAAGGCCTGGGGGCTCACCGATCTACTGGCCTTGTCGGGTCCACCGGACACGATCCCCACCCTGGCCCTGTGGCGATCCTTCACCCCTTCAGGCTCCTGGCGCGCCGAACTCAGCGTTGCCGTGCTCGAACAGGGAGGCTGGCGCGAAAGGGCCCGCTGGAACCTGCTCAGCACCGGGCTTCCAGCCGACAACTGGGAAGGGCTGGCCCGGGGGCCGTCCCTGGCGGATGGGCGCTCCAGCTACGTGCTGGTGAGCGACGACAACTTCAACCCCTTCCAGCAGAGTCTTCTGGCGGTGATCGCACCACGGCATCAGCCGGGTTGCACGAACCAGGCAGCCAGGGCAACCCTCAAGGCAGCGCAGAAGGCCAGGCAAGCTCCCCAGCCCTAAGGTCAGTGGAGGGGCAAGCCAAGCCATAACCAAGCCTGAACGTCTGATTGACCACGTGCTGACAGGTTGAACCATGAGCGACATCACCGTACTGATCACCCTTGGAGACATCCAGACCAGGGCCACCTCCCCCCGCTGTGGCGACTATGTAGCCGAACTGATTCAGAAGCAGACCCGACGGATTGGCAAACTCCATCCCGACGTTCTGGCGGATCAGGACCCCGAAGCCCTGCACCAGCTACGGGTGACACTGCGCCGTCTGCGCACGGTGCTGACTCAATTCGGGCCAGCCTTGAAACTTCCCGATGGCGTCAGCGAGCAGCGCCTGGCCCGCGTCACGCGTCAGACCGGTCTGACCAGGGATCTGGACGTGCTCAGGCAGCGGCTGGAGATTGATCTGTTTCCGGCTCTGCCGATCAGCGCCGATGGTGAGGAATCCGGTGGCAACGGATCCGATCCTGAGGCCAGGACAAAGGCCCTGAAGCGGCTGCTCAAAGAGCTCGCACGCAACCGCCGTCAAGCGTTTGAGGGGTTGGAAAAGGCCCTGCAGGATGGTCACTATCTGAAAATGCTGGCGCGGCTGAGCAAGTGGCTGAAAAAGCCAGACTTCACCATTCTGGGTCAACAGCCCATCGGCGACTGGCTGGTCGAGTGGCAGGGATCCCTCAGCAGCGGGTTGTTTCTGCATGCCGGTTGGCAAGAAGCCCATCCACGCGCCAAGTCGTTACACGAGCTCAGAAAGCGGATCAAGGAGGCGCGCTACTCGCTCGAAAATCTCGAGCCCTTTCTGCCGAGCTGCGGCCACCACTGGATCGAGCAGTTGAAGCACGCCCAGGAGAGCCTCGGTGAGCTCCATGATCTGCAGGTTCTGGCCGATGCGATCGCCGAACAGGACCTGCGGCCACGGCTGGCTGAACTGCCCGAGCTGGAGCGGGCTATCCAGCATCAGCTGGGTCGCACCTGGGAAGATTGGCAAAGGCTCGCCAGTCGCCTCAAGGCCAGGGAGCAGCGCTGGGACTACCAGGGCCTGTTCCTCCCAGCCTGCACCGGAGCCAGCAGTGAAACCTGACACAAGCTCCGGCAAGCAGCACCGCGCCCACGGTTCCAAACACACCCACGCCTCCTCCCACCCCTCAGCTCAAGCCTCCGCTCAGACCTCAGAACAGACCTCAGAACAAACAGAACATCCCGAGAGCTGCCGGATCCACCAGAGCACGATCAGCCACTGGTGCACGCCCGTATCGGATCCTGAGCATCCCGGACAGCAGATTCCTCTCTATGCCCTGGAGCAACGCCAGCGGGCTGCCAGTTACATCCAGCAGCACCGCTAGGGGAACTCACGACACACCCGGCATGAACTGACGTTCATGTCCATAGCCCTTCAACATGCGATTCCAGTAGAGCCAGGGCAGCAGCTTGGTCTTGACGACCCACATGGTCCAGCGCTCCTTGGTGGGATCGCAGGGGAAAGAAGGCTTGGGATTGCCGTCATAATCAAACTCCGCCATGATCGTTTTGCCATAGCCAGTGATCAGCGGGCAGCAGGCATAGCCGTCGTAACGGGCCTCGAGCGGGCGTTGATCGAGGAAAGCGAGCAGGTTGGCCACCAGTACCGGCGCCTGACCCCGCACCGCCGCCGCTGTCTTGGAGTTCGGCAGAGACGACACATCCCCCAGTGAAAAGACGTTCGGGAAACGCACATGCTGGGTGGTGAACTTATCCACCTCCACCCAACCACCCGGGCCGGACACCGCCAGGGGACTCTCGGCCACCACATCAGGCGCTGCCATCGGCGGGGTGACGTGCAGCATCTCGTAGGAGATCACCTCCTCGCGGGTGGTATCCCCGTCTTTCACGTGAAACACGGCCTCCTTGCTGGCGGCACGCACCTCCTTGAGAGTGTGCAGAAATTTTGTGGTGATGCCGCGGCGTGCCACCACCTTCTTGAGGGGCTCTGCGTAGACCGGAATCCCGAAGATACCCGGAGTTGCCGAGGCGTAGATCACGCTGGAGCGGGAAGCGACCTCCGGCGAGCGTTTGAACACGTCGTCGGCCATGTACATGATCTTCTGCGGTGCTCCGGCGCACTTGATCGGCGTCTCCGGATAGGTGAACACGGCATTGCCACCCTGGAAGTTCTGAATCGTCTGCCAGGTGTAGGCCGCGTGCTCCCGCGAATAGTTGCTGGTCACACCATTGCTGCCCAGTGCCTCGCTCAGGCCCTTGATCCGGTCCCAGCAGAGCTTGATGCCGGTCGCCACCACCAGCACGTCGTAGCTGATCGTGGCGCCAGCGGCGGTGCGCACCGCCTTGGCATCGGGATCGAAGCTCGCCACGGCATCGTGAATCCAGACCACCCCCTCCGGGATCAGGTCCACTTCCAGCCGGTGGGTCTGCTCCAGGGTGAAGACACCGCCGCCCACCAGGGTCCAGCCGGGCTGGTAGTAGTGATCCCGCGACGGCTCGAGGATGGCCACCTCCAGCTCCGGCCGCGCCCGCCGCAGCTGACTGGCCGCAGTGAGGCCGGCGGTGCCGCCGCCAATGATCAGGATCTGGTGATGGGCCATGGGCCGGCCGAAAGCAAAGCTGGCCTTGATCTACCCCGATCCAGCGCCTTCGTCTAGGAAACCGTCACGGGAGTGCGCCAAAGCCGGCGCCGCCCCGGCACGGCAGACAAGAAAACGTGACAACCGATACCGAAGCCTGGCGGTTGTGAACAGACTGGAGAAAACCCTGAACCTGCTGGGCTGGAGGTCGCCATGTTTCTGAAATTGCGCCAGGAGGACGAGGCCCTCGTTGAAGTGCTGGACCTGAAGCAACTGTTCGATCCCTTCGCGGCCCAGGTGCTGGGGCGGTTCCACGCCGGCGAGGAGATGCAGGAGGCGGAGGCTTTCGGCAAGGCGGAGCTGAAGTTCCCATCCGGCGAAGGCCTGCCTCTCTGCTGGGTCGATCCCGGTTACCGCAAGCTCTGAGCTGAGCTGACGACAGCGTGAACTGGCAGACAGACAGCCCGGCAAGCAGACAGTCAGCCACCAGACAGCCATGCCGTGGAACCCTGACCGAGGAATCAACGCGTAGCAAACAACACCAGAAGCCCGTGGAGCTGTTGCAAGTCTTCATCAACTTGCAACCTCACCATGGGCCTGGCCCGATACGTTGAGCTCCTGCCGATTCAGCGATCGTTCTCCGGACGCACGCTGTTCAGCGAACCCCAAGCCAGCGATGAAACCCTGATCGCCGAGGTGGGCACCGATCGGATCGATGAGCTCTTCTGCCACCGCAACCAGACCGACCAGCTGATGGTGCTGCGGGGCTCGATCGATCTGGTGGTGTTGCAGCAGAAGCGCCTGCATCGCATCACCCTGCGCGAGGACGAGCCCTCGCTGGTGCGCATTCCCCCTGGGGTGCCCCACGGCGCGATCAACCGCGGTCGCACGCCGGCCCTGGTGGTCAACGCGGTGCTGCGCCACGGTCCCAACGATCCCCGCGACTACCGCCCCCGGCGGGTGCCGCCGGCCCTGCTCGATCAGTGGCGCTCCCTGGCGGCCTGATGCCGGCCGCATCAAGCCTGGCTGGGCGGCTCTGCTTAAAGTCCCGCCCAGCCGCCTCCGCCGCTTGGGTTCCGCCCCTGCCCCCTGCCCTCGATCGGCATCACTGCGATCAAAACCACTGCGTTCGGCACCACTGCGATCGGCACCGCTGCAATCGGCACCATTGCCAGCATCTGCTTCAGTTCGGGCAACCGCTGCGATCCGACCGACCTCCACCGTGGTGCTCGGCTGCCTGACCGCCCTGCTGCCCCTGAGCCTCGCCGGCAGTGGGGCCCTGGCCGAATCTGTCATCCCTACCCAACCCGCGGTGACGACGGCACCCGGCAACGCCGCGCAGACCAACGCCACGGTGATCAACGTGACCACGGGCCAGGAGTTGCTGGTCACGGTGAAGGGCCAGGAGCGACGGGTACGGCTGGCCTGCATCCAGGCCCCACGGCCGCAGCAGCAACCCTTTGCGCGGCAGTCACGCCAGCAGCTGCTGAACAGCCTGCCGGCCGGCACCGCGGTGACCCTGGAACTGCGCGCCCGTGATGTGTTCGCCCGGGAGGTGGCGGTGGTCCGCCACCAGGGGCAGGACGTGGCAGCCCGCCAGGTGCAGCGTGGCGCTGTCTTTGTCTTTGACGGCTATCTCGGCCTCTGCGACGATCTCCCCTATGCCTCCCTTGAGGCTGAGGCCCGCCGCCGCAAGCTTGGTGTCTGGTCGACACCCGGTGGGATCGAACGCCCCTGGGACCTGATCCAACGCTTGGGCGACACCACCGCCGAACCCTGATCCCGCCCGAGCGCAACACTCAGCGCAACCCTCTCCTGCCGAACGCAACGCTCTCCTGCCGCAGCCACATGAATCCCGAACCCGGTGAACGTCCTGCCTGGTTGAACTGGATCTTTTTGCTGATCTTCCTGTGGTCGTCCTGGCAGCTGGCCGGCTACTGGATTGAACGTCTGCATGGCTAGGTTGGGAGCCCCAATCAGGAGTAGCAATTGGGAACAAAGAACTGCTCATTGATCGGCGGCCGATACAGCAAGGGCGCTAACTTGCGGGGTGGCAAGGCGATCTTCGGTGGTGTCATATCGGTATACGGCACTTTGCTGAGCAGGTGATGGATGGTATTGAGCCGAGCCCGGCGTTTGTCATCCGCCTCCACGGTGAACCAGGGTGCTTCCGGGATGTTGGTGTGGGCGAACATGTCGTCCTTGGCCTGGGAGAATTCCATCCAGTGATCGCGGGCCTCCAGATCCATCGGCGAGAGTTTCCAGCGTCTGGTGGGGTCATCGATGCGGGCCTGAAACCGGGCCTCCTGTTCCTCGTCGCTCACGGAAAACCAGTACTTGAGCAACACGATGCCGGAACGCACGAGCATGCGTTCGAACTCCGGACACGAGTGCGCGAATTCATCCACCTGAGCCTCGGTGCAGAACCCCATCACCCGCTCCACCCCGGCCCGGTTGTACCAGCTGCGATCGAAGATCACGATCTCGCCGGCAGACGGGAAATGCTCCACATAGCGCTGGAAATACCACTGGCTCTTCTGCTGATCCGAGGGGGTTCCCAGGGCCACCACCCGGCAGCCGCGGGGATTGAGCGGTTCGGTGATGCGCTTGATCGTGCCCCCCTTGCCGGCCGCATCCCGACCCTCGAACAACACGATCAGGCGGAAGCCACTGCTCTTGATCCAGTACTGCATCTTGACCAGCTCTTCCTGCAGGCGTGTGAGCTCCCGCTCGTAGCTCTTGCGATCGAACTTGCCCGTGGAGCTGGAGCGGCGCTGGGCCTCAGCCACCGCCATCGACTCCACCGCCACATCAGTGAGGTCGTCGAGCTGGGTGGACGGGTAGTAGCGGTCGCTGAACTCTCCGAAGTGAAGATGCACCTCCGGCATCCCATCGCTCCTGCGACCGCGGGAGGTCTTGGTGGCTGCCCTGGATTTGCGAGGCTTGCGATCCGTGGCCTCAGCCTGTTCTGATCCCGTGGCCTTGCCCCTGCCCTTGGATTTGCCATTGGCAGTGGATTTGCTTTTAGCAGTGGATTGGCCATAGGCAGTTGCTTTGCCATTGGCCATGGATTTGGCCTCTGCCTCAGAGCTGGCTCTACCGGATTTGCCTCGTTTGGCCATCGTTCACCAGCGGCAGGACACTCCCGATGCATAGCGCCGATCAGCCCGGCCGGCGAGGCAGCGGCAGGAACGCGCGCACGATGCGCAGAACCGCCATCACCAGCAGCAGCAGACCCGCCACCGCCACGGCCAGCACCAACCCCAGGGCGACCAGTTGCAGCAGACCCAGGAGGAAACGGCCGAGGCCGGCGATCAGGTTGGCAATCGCGGTGCTCACCAGCAGGACCGTGTCAAAGCGGCTGGGCAGCTGCAGCAGACCCACCAGCAGGCCGGCGCCGAGGAGGCCGAGGGCCAGACCGACCAGCACCTGGCGCCAGCGGGGCGGGCGCCGCCGCCGTCCGCGGAACACACTGCGCTGCTGAGGAGCGCTGGTGCGGGGCAGATGGATGGACGGTAGATCTCGGCTCATCCTTCAAGCCGATGACCGGCCCCTCGCATCCAGCGCTCGAATTCCATCAGCACCAGCTCGTTGGGGCAATCCACCAGGGACAGATCTCCCACCGTGCAGTCGCCCTGGCCGCCGTGGTGCAGGGACAGATGGAACGTCTTGCCGCTCAACCCACAGACCTCAGGGTCGCTGCGCACCACCACGTCGAGGCTGGCGCCCAGGCGGGTGACGCGGCGCCGCAGTTCCGACCAGGTGAGAGACATGGGATGGCTGCCGCCTACAACCTCTCCAGTGTGACCAGCCACTGTTCAGGCCAGCCGCCCAGTGCGGCGATTCAGGGCAGCAGATCAGGGGGGAGACGCGACCGGGGCCTCATTGGCGGCAGCCGGCGCGGCCCGCTCAGCGGGAGCGACCGGCTTCAAGGGCGCCGGTGGCGGCACCAGCCAGCCGAGGCCAGCGCTGACCGCCAGCACCACAACCCCTCCCAACGGAGCCGCCAGACGCCGACGCAGGGGGATCCGCTCCAGCAGCTCGCGGGTGCGCAACGGCTGGGGGTCGGGCATCTCCCAGCTGAGGGTGACGCGACCATCGAGGCGCACCTGATCCAGCACCCGCACCAGATCGGCGAGCTCGGCATCGTCGAGCAGCACCTCCAGGGGGGGCGTATCGGGCTGACTGCTGCGCAGCTGCAGCCGGTGTCCCCCACCGGAGTTGCCACGGTCTGACGCGGCATTGCCGGAGTTGCCCCGGATCTCCACCGGCAGGTCGGCGCCACCCACGGGGCGGTCCACGCCGCTGATCAGCTGCCGCGCGTAGGGAAGCACCACCTGCATGAGCGCCATCAGGTGCTCCTTGCGTCCCTCCAGTTCGGGCCGGCCGGTCCACTGCAACGACCAGCCGGTGAGGATGCCGATCACCGCACCGCTGTGCCCCACCGAGACATCGGGCAGGCCCTCCAGTTGCAAGCGGCAGCTGGTCTGGTCGTAGCGAAAGGTCTGCTTCAAGGGAACGGGGAACGGGCAGGGGGCGGATTGCGGGCGGCCCGCGAAGCAACGTGAGAGTAAAAGCGGGCCACTGATCACGGGGCTGCTGATCAGGCGGCTCCTGATCAAGGGGCCACCGAATCAGGGTGCCGCATCCCGCAGGCTGGCCCGCATCCGCTCGAAGCCTCCAGGACCGGCCCCCAGGGCCAGCGCCTGGATCAGGCGACGGCGCTGATCGGCGCCGGCCTGGGGATCGAGCAGCTTCTGCACGCCGCCGCGGCGGGGGTTCATCCGCTCATTCAGCAGTTCGGCCAGCCTGGCCTCGAACAGGGCCCAGCGCTGGCGGCTGAGAGGCTCCGGTTCCGCCTGGGAGAGCAGGGCACGCAGCATCGGGTAGAGCCGATCCGCCAGGGCGCAGAGGATGCGGATCAGGGCATCGGTCTCGGCCTCGTCGAGCGAGCCGCGGCGGGTGTTGCGGCGCAGGGGGTTGTGGCAGCGGCGCTTCCACAGCTCGACCCGGTTGGGGAAGAGGCCGGAGAAGCCCAGCTGCTCGCTCATCCACACCATCGCTTCGCCGCCGTTGAGATCGAGGGCCTCCACGGCGAGCAGCATCAGGTCGAGCCGCTCGACGCCGCGCCTGGGCAGCGGTACGCCCCCCACAGGGAGGGTGTCGGGGTGCTGCACGGGGAGGGTCTGGACCATGGCTGCGATGATGCCAGCGGCAGAGCCCTTCCGTCACGCCCAATGGGGGTTCCGCCGCGCCGCTTCCTTCCGTTTCACCCCTCCGTCTGCCCCCGCCATGGTCGCCAGCCCATCCCCGCTTGATCTGCGGCAACTGGTGCGCGACATCCCTGACTTCCCCAAGCCGGGCATCCTGTTTCGCGATCTCACGCCCCTGATGCGGGATCCCGATGGCTGGCAGGAGGTGATCCGCCAGCTGGCGGTGTTGTGCGAGCGGCTGCAGCCCGATCTGATCGTGGGGATCGAATCGCGGGGCTTCATCGTGGGCACGGCCCTGGCCACCGCCACCCGGCTGGGCTTCGTGCCGGTGCGCAAACCCGGCAAACTGCCCGGCGCCGTGACCGGTGTGGATTACGAGCTCGAATACGGCAGCGACCGGCTCGAGATCCACAGCGATGCCCTGGCCGCCGGTGAACGGGTGCTGATCATCGACGATCTGCTGGCCACCGGTGGCACGGCCTCGGCCTGTGCCGAGCTGGTGCAGGCGGCCGGCGGTGAGCTGTGCGGCTTCGGCTTCGTGGCCGAACTGGCCGCTCTCGAGGGCCGCCGCCGCCTGCCGGAGGAGCACCCGATCGAATCACTGATCATCTACTCCTGAACCACTCGCTCGGCTGTTCGCGGTCTCGCCCTTGTGGTCGAAGCCAGCAGCCCCTCAACTGTGGCTGTTCTGCCAGCGCAGCACCTGGTCGAACTGATCGAGGCTGATCAGCCCGAAGCGCCACAGCACCACCGGTAAGGGCGCCTGCTCCAGACGGGCCTGGCGCAAGCCGAGGGCGAGGGCGCTCTCGCTCAGGCCCAGCTGCAGCCGCAGGTATTGCACCAGGGCCGAGGGCGGCGTGGGTTGGGGTGTGGTGCTGATCACCATGGCGTCATGGTGTCAGGCGCGGCTGGGAAAGCAAGCACCGTTGGTCATCTGGGAGAGCATCAGTCGCCGTAGGGGCGCAAACCGCTGCAACAGCAGCACGGCCAGGCGGCGGGGCGGCAGCAGCAGGGGCAGGCGGGTGGAATAGAGCCGCACCAGCAGATCGGTCACGAGCAAGGTGGCAAGCAGGTCAGGCCAGCGGCGGCGCGCGTAGGCGGCGGGCAGCCGGCGGGGCCGCAGCCGGCCTGAGGCGGCGCGTAAGGCCAGCCGGTGCAGCACCGCCACGTCGCGCCAGCAGAGGTTGAGGCCCTGGCCGCCCACCGGATGGCAGCGGTGGGCGGTCTCCCCCACCAGCACCAGCGAGCCGCTGTGCAGGCGATGGGCCAGCAGCCGCTCCACCGGGAACGACCGTGGCGTGTCGAGCAGGGCGTCGGGCTGGAAGCGATCCGGCAGGGTGCCGGCCAGGGCATCGAGGAAGGCAGGGCCACTGAGCTGCTCCAGCTGGCGGCAGCGGGCCGCGGGGGCACTCCAGACCACCTGCACCTGCTGGCCGCCGAGGGGCAGCAGGGCAAAGGGCCCTTCCGGGCGGAACAGCTCCCAGGCCTGATCGGGGGCGCTGCCACGCAGCTGAACCTGGGCGGTGAGGCAGGCCTGCCGATAGGCACGCCGCCAGACACCGATACCGCGGGCGGTGCGCAGGGGCGAGGCCGGCCCATCGGCGGCCACCAGCAGATCGCAGGCGCCAACCGCAGCATCGTCCGGGAGGCTGGCCTGCCCGAGCTGCAGGGTCACGGCGGGATGGGCCTGCAATCGCTCCAGCAGCACCGCCAGGAGGGGGCCGTGCTGCGCGATCCAGCCCACGGCAGCCGCTCCTGTTTCCGCCACTGAATCCACCTGAGCGAGATCCGCAGCCACGAACCCCACACCAAAACAACCGCCTGGATCGAGGGCGAGATCGCGCAGCTGCAGGTCCCGGAAGGGAGTCAGCAGCGGCTCGAGCGTCTGCCACAGCCCCAGCCGCTGCAGCAGGCGCCGGCTGGAGTGGGTGAAGGCATAGGCACGGCTGCGTTGCTGCAGCCGCTCGGCATCTAGGGGATCCACGAGCCGCACAGCCCAGCCGGCATCGGCCAGGGCGAGGGCTGCCAGGGCACCGGTGGGACCGGCTCCGTGAACCCGCGCCTGCAGCGGCAGGGTCATCCGATCGGGTGGCAGAAACAAAAAACCGCAGCGGATGACCCGCTGCGGTGGGGAGATTAAAGCGAGCAGGTGGCTCAGCCGATGCCGAGCAGGCCGCGGGTGAAGGCTTCGCCGCCGAGGGCGATTTCCGTGGCGATCAGGGCGATGAAGCCGAGCATGGCCATGCGGCCGTTCAGCTTCTCGGCGCGCTCGTGGAAACCCCAGCCGCTCTCGGCGCTCACCACTTCCATGCGGGGCTCGCTGGCGAAGGCATTGAGGCGGCCACCGTCTTCGGTGGTCACGGTGGCGCCGCGGATAACGGCGGAGGCAGCGGCGGGACTGGTGGCGGTGGCTTGAGCCATGGAGACCTCGTTACGGGGTGTTACGAAGACTGTAACGCAATGTTTCGTTTCTGTCAGCAAACCCGGCTCAGGATTGCCCGTGCACAGCCCAAGCCAGGCTCAGTGTCGCCCGGGCTCAGCGCAGCCGCCGCAGGCAGATCTCCTCAAACGCCGGCCGCAGCAGGTAGGGGTACTCGCCCACCCACAGCTTCGGCTGCGGCAGCCAGGCATCGCTGATCGCGCCGATGCGGGAGAAATCCTTGCGCTCACTCAGCACCAGGGCGCGCACCACCATGCCCCGCCGGATCGTCTGGTGCTTCTTCTCCATCGGGAAGCGCACCTGGCCCAGGTAGCCCTCCTCATCTTCGAGCTCGAGGCAGAGCCAGGTGCGCTTGTTCTCCACCAGTTCCAGCCGCCCCTCGTTGCCCGCCTGCTCGCGCCGCTGCTCCACCACCTCACGGGTGTAGAGATCGCCCACCTCGCCCTCGAACAGGGCCGCCACCGGGTAGCGGCGCAGGGTGGCGTTGCGGCGCCCCGCCTCCAGGATCGGGCCCCACAGGATGTACAGCAGGAACACAAAGCCCGCCACCAGCCACACCGGCCCGAAGCGGCTGGAGAACAGGCTCTGGGCCACCAGCAGGGAGATCACCCCGCCGATCAGCGAGATCAGCAGCCGTTGCAGCAACTTGCGCGGATTGCCGCTGGAGGCCGCGAACTGGGGGCCGGTGGCCACCGCCGGAATCAGCCGCGACAGTTCACCCGGTTTCAGGGGCAGCAGCATCAGAGCAGCCGCTCCAGGCCGTAGACCAAGCCCCCCAGCTTGCGCACCTGCCGCACGGTGAGCAGCACACCGGGCATGTAGGCCGAGCGGTCGATCGTGTCGTGGCGCAGGGTGTAGGTCTCACCGGCGGCGCCGAACATCACCTCCTGATGGGCCACCAGGCCTGGCAGGCGGATCGAATGGAGGCGCAGGCCGCTCTCCCGCAGGCCACCGCGGCAGCCGGCCAGGCTCTCGTGCTCCTCCACCTGGGCGGGGTTGAAGGCCTTGCCCAGATCCTCCATCAGTTCGGCGGTCTTGATGCAGGTGCCGCTGGGGGCATCGGCCTTGCGGTTGTGGTGCAGCTCGGTGAGCTCGGCGAAGTCGTAGAAGCGGGCGGCGGCGGCGGCGGCCTGCTGCAGCAGCACCATGCCCACCGAGAAGTTGGGGATCACCGCTCCCCCCACCGACGCCTTCTCACTGAAGCTGGCCAGATCCGCCAGCTGCTGGGGGCTCAGCCCCGTGGTGCCGATCACTGGATGCACCCCGTAGGCGATCGCGGCGCGGGTGTGCTCGTACACGACTGACGGGTGGGTGAAATCCACCAGCACGGCACCACCACCGGGGCCGGCGTTGCGCACGCTCTGGCTCACCTGGCAGAGGGTGCCCTCGAGATCGGCGGTGATCGCCAGCTCCAGCTCCTCCAGCCCCAGCTCCAGCCCCAGATCGGCGCCCTCCTTGCCGGGGGTGGTGTCGATCGCGCCGACCAGGGCGCAGTCCGGCGCCGCCAGCACCGCCCGCACCACCTCGGCGCCCATGCGGCCCAGGGCGCCGGCCACCACCACCGGAATGGGCGCAGCGGCGGGGGTGGCGGCAGACATGGCTGGGGAAACGGGAGCGCTCGTCATGGCGATCGGCGGAACCAGGCGAGCCTATGCGGGCTTCTGAACCCGCCCTTACGCCGGCAAGGGCCGATCCGCAAGCCCTGTAACGCCTTGAAAGAAGGACTCACGAGAGTGCACGGCCCTTCGTAGGCTCCTTCACATTGCTCAATCCGCCCGCATGTTCACGCAGGTCCGCTCCGCCAACCGCCGGGTCAGCCCTGCCAGCCGTGAAGGCCGCGCCGTGATGAAGGCGGTGTATGTGGTGCTGGAGCCCCAGTACCAGAACGCCCTCACCACCGCCGCCAACAGCCTCAACGACCAGAACGGCCCCCTGGCGATCGAGCTGAGCGGCTACCTGATCGAAGAGCTGCGCGATCCGCAGAACTACGCCGATTTCTGCGCCGATGTGGCCGCAGCGGATGTGGTCATCGCCTCGCTGATCTTCATCGAAGACCTGGCCCAGAAAGTGGTGGAGGCGGTGGCGCCCCACCGCGACCGGCTCAAGGCCGTCGTGGTGTTCCCCTCCATGCCGGAGGTGATGCGGCTCAACAAGCTGGGCACCTTCTCGATGGCCCAGCTGGGCCAGAGCAAGAGCGCCATCGCCAGCTTCATGAAGAAGCGGAAGGAGGCCAACAGCGCCGGCTTCCAGGACGCGATGTTGAAGCTGCTCAACACCCTGCCCACGGTTCTCAAGTACCTGCCGGTGGAGAAGGCGCAGGATGCCCGCTCCTTCATGCTCAGCTTCCAGTACTGGCTGGGCGGCACGCCGGACAACCTGCGCAACTTCCTGTTGATGCTGGCGGATAAATACGTCTTCCCCCGCAGCGGCCATGACCGGCCGGAGCTGCAGGTCGCCGAGCCCGTGGTGTTCCCCGACCTGGGCATCTGGCATCCCCTGGCTCCAGGGATGTTCGAAGACCTGAAGGAATACCTCAACTGGAACACCAGGCGATCCGATCTCTCCGAAAAGGCCCGCAAGGGACCGGTGATCGGCCTAGTGCTGCAGCGCAGCCACATCGTGACCGGCGATGAGGCCCACTACGTGGCCGTGATCCAGGAACTGGAATACCGCGGCGCCACCGTGATCCCGGTGTTCTGCGGCGGGCTCGATTTCACCAAACCGGTGAATGCCTTCTTCTACGACCCGCTGAACCCCGACCAACCGCTGGTGGATGGGGTGGTGAGCCTCACCGGCTTCGCCCTGGTGGGCGGCCCGGCCCGGCAGGACCATCCGAAGGCGATCGAGGTGCTCAAGAGCCTCAACCGCCCCTACATGGTGGCGCTGCCGCTGGTGTTCCAGACCACCCAGGAATGGGAGGAGAGCGACCTGGGCCTGCACCCGGTGCAGGTGGCCCTGCAGATCGCCATCCCCGAGCTGGATGGCGCCATTGAGCCAATCGTGCTGAGCGGCCGCGACGATGCCACCGGCAAGGCCCACACCCTGCAGGACCGGGTCGAGGCGATCGCCGAGCGGTCGATTCGCTGGGCGTCGCTGCGGATCAAGCCCCGCAGCGACAAGAAGCTGGCCATCACCGTGTTCAGCTTCCCTCCAGACAAGGGCAACGTCGGCACCGCCGCCTACCTGGATGTGTTCGGCTCGATCCACCGGGTGCTGGAGGAGATGAAGCGCAAGGGGTACGACGTGCAGGACGTGCCGCACAGCCCCAAGGCGCTGATGGAGGCGGTGATCAACGACCCCGAGGCCCTGCAGGGCGCTCCGGAACTGGCGATCGCCCACCGCATGAGCGTGGAGGAGTACGAGCGGCTCACCCCCTATTCCCAGCGGCTGGAGGAGAACTGGGGCAAGCCCCCCGGCAACCTCAACAGCGACGGCACCAACCTGCTGATCTACGGCCGCCACTTCGGCAATGTGTTCGTGGGGGTGCAGCCCACCTTCGGCTACGAGGGCGACCCGATGCGGCTGCTCTATTCCCGCAGCGCCAGTCCGCATCACGGCTTCGCGGCCTATTACACCTATCTGGAGAAGGTGTGGGGCGCCGATGCGGTGCTGCACTTCGGCACCCACGGCTCGCTGGAGTTCATGCCCGGCAAGCAGATGGGCATGAGCGAGATGTGCTACCCGGATTCCCTGATCGGCGCACTGCCGAATCTGTATTACTACGCCGCCAATAACCCGTCGGAAGCCACGATCGCCAAGCGACGCGGCTATGCCGCCACGATCAGCTACCTCACCCCGCCGGCCGAAAATGCCGGCCTCTACAGGGGGCTCAAGGAACTGGGCGAGCTGGTGGGCTCCTACCAGCAATTGCGCGAAAGCTCCAGAGGTGTGCAGATCGTCAACGCGATCGTGGAAACGGCGCGCCAGTGCAACCTCGATAAGGATGTGACCCTGCCGGAGGGGGAAGCCGCTGAGCTCGATCTGGGCGGCCGCGATGCCGTGGTAGGAGCGGTGTACCGCCAGCTGATGGAGATCGAGAGCCGGCTGCTGCCCTGCGGCCTGCACACGATCGGCAAGCCCCCCACCGCCGAAGAAGCGATTGCCACCCTGGTGAATATCGCCGCCCTGGAGCGGGAAGAGGAAGGCATCCGCTCCCTGCCGGCCCTCCTGGCCCAGAGCCTGGGGCGCACGATCGAAGCGGTGTATCGCGGCAACGATCAGGGGGTGCTGGCCGATGTGGAGCTGAACCGCCGCATCACCGAAACCAGCCGACTGGCGGTGGGGGCGATGGTGCGGGAGGTGACGGGTCGCGATGGCCGGGTCACCCTGCGGCGCAACTTCGGCTGGCTGGTGAGCCTGCTGGAGCGGATCGGCTTCAAACTACCCAGCCCCTGGCTGCGCGCCTGCTGCAGCGCCGGCTTCGTGGGCGTGGATGCGGGCGAACTCGACAAACTGTTTGCTTACCTGCGTTTCTGCCTCGAGCAGATCTGCGCCGATATGGAAATGGAGAGCCTGCTCAAGGCCCTCGATGGTGAATATGTGATCCCCGGGCCTGGCGGCGATCCAATCCGCAACCCAGGGGTGCTGCCCAGCGGCAAGAACATCCACGCCCTCGATCCCCAGGCGATCCCCACCCGCGCCGCCATTGCTGCCGCCAAGGTGGTAGTGGATCGGCTGATCGAGCGCCAGAAGGCTGAGCAGGGTGCCTGGCCCGAAACCATCGCCTGCGTGCTCTGGGGCACCGACAACATCAAGACCTACGGCGAATCCCTGGCCCAGATCCTCTGGTTCATCGGTGTGCGCCCGGTGCCCGATTCCCTGGGCCGCGTCAACAAGCTGCAGCTGATTCCGCTGGAGGAGCTGGGCCGGCCGCGGATCGATGTGGTGGTGAACTGCAGCGGTGTGTTCCGAGATCTGTTCATCAACCAAATGGGCCTGATCGATCAAGGCGTCAAGATGGCGGCTGAAGCGGAAGAACCGCTGGAGAGCAACTTCGTGCGCAAGCACGCCCAGGAGCAGGCGGCCGCCAATGGCATCAGCCTGCGCGATGCCGCCACCCGCGTGTTCTCCAATGCCAGCGGCAGCTATTCCTCGAATGTGAACCTGGCAGTGGAGAACAGCACCTGGGAAGAGGAAGGAGAGCTCCAGGAGATGTACCTGAGCCGCAAGACCTTCGCCTTCAATGCCGATAACCCCGGCGAGATGAACCAGAAACGAGAGGTCTTCGAATCAGCGATGAAAACTGCTGATGTGACCTTCCAGAACCTCGATTCCGCCGAGATCTCCCTCACCGATGTGAGCCACTACTTCGATTCCGATCCCACTAAGCTGATCCAGGGCCTGCGCGACGACGGCAAGGCACCGGCGAGCTACATCGCCGATACCACCACCGCCAACGCCCAGGTGCGCTCGTTGAGTGAAACCATCCGCCTCGATTCCCGCACCAAGCTGCTCAACCCGAAGTGGTATGAAGGCATGCTCAATTCGGGCTATGAGGGCGTGCGTGAGGTAGCCAAACGGCTCAACTTCACCCTCGGCTGGAGTGCCACCAGCGGCTCAGTAGACAACTTCGTCTATGAAGAAGCCAACGACACCTTCATCAATGATCCCGAGATGCGCAAGCGGCTGATGGAGCTCAACCCTCACAGCTTCCGCCGCATCGTGGGTACATTGCTGGAGGTGAATGGCCGAGGCTACTGGGAAACCAGCGACGAGAACATCGCCCAGCTGCAGGAGATCTACCAGGAGATCGAAGATCGGATTGAGGGCGTTACCCCGCAGCAGAGCTGAACCTCAAAAGCCGAACGGCACTTCAGAGTCAAGACCTAATTAAGAAGATATCCCACTCCCCGGATGGTCTGAATGAGCGGCTCGAGATCGGGCCGCTCTATTTTTTTGCGTAGGTAGCGGATATACACCTCAAGGATATTGGCATCGCCAAAGAAGTTCTCGCCCCACACCGCCTCCAGAATCCGTTGCCGCTCCTGCACCCGGCCGGCATGGCGCACCAAAAACAGCAGCAGGTCGTATTCCTTCACCGAGAGTTTGATCGCTGTTCCGGCCCTCTCCACCTCGCGGGTCTCGGTGTTCACCGTGAGATCACGGTGGCGGAGCAGATCACCGGCGGCATCCACGTGGCCCATGCTGGAGCGTCGCTGCCAGACACGGAGCCTGGCAAGCAGCTCTTCGATCGCGTAAGGGCGGCTGATCACGTCATCGGCGCCAGCATCGAGCAGGGTCACCCGATCGGTGTAGTCGGGCAGGTTGCAGAGCACCAGCAGGGGGGTGACGCAACCGGAATCGCGCAGGCGGCTGCAGAGCTGAGCCACCACGGATGCCTCTGTGGCGGAGGCATCCAGAACAGCAGCCAGAGGATCGAGCTGCTGCATCTGGCTGGCCACGGATGCGGGGCCGCTACAGGGAACCACCCGATAGCCCACCGCTTCCATGGTTTTGGCGAGCCGTTGCGCCTCACTTCCCCCGGCCAGCAACACCAGCGTGCGGGGCTCTGCGGAAGCCGGTGGCGAAAGGGGCGCGGCCAGGGCGGAGCAGATCGGGCGCTGAAGTCCCTTCTTAGGACAGAAACGCGCACAAAGGAAGGTGCGGCAATCACAAAAAACCGCCCCTGCTTGCAGGGGCGGTGGTGAAACAGCACATGGCTGCAAAGCAGTGGAGGGAATCACCCCATGGCACTGGGATCGTCGTAGACGTGGGCAATGCTGCCGTCGTCCACCACGAGATCGTGATGAGCGAGCGGATCCTCCTGAGGCAAATCCTGGGAATCGGCAGTGTCGGCAGCGTGGACTCCATCAAGGGAAGTGGAATCCATGCCGGCAGAACCATCATCGAACCCGGTATCGAGGTTGGTATCGAGAGAGGGATCGGTGTGGGTGATCTCGTGCTGGTATTCCGCCAAGTGATCGTCGGTCACTGGATTCTCCGCCACCAACTGATCCACAAGGGCAGAGATGTCATGGACATCCGCCTGCACGGTGGCATCGGCAGGGATCACCACCGCATCGTCCATACCCGTGGAATCGGGAGTGGTGTGGGCCGGATCAGACACCAACAGCTCGGGATGGGCAAGGGCATCGTCGATCAGGGCGGAGAGCGGAACGTCGTCTGTCAGAGCTGCATGATCTTCAGAGACAATGTCAGATGTCTCTGGAGCATCCGCAGCTTGGGGAGGCGTGTTATCAGAAGGCTGCTCGATGACCGTAGAGAAAGAAACATCCTCGGCATGACCAGTCAGCAGGGAAGAAGTACCGTCAGGATTGGTCACTTCATAGACATATGTTGTTGTGGCATTCAGCACGACATCGCCCGAGGCCAAGGCCTCCTCCTGCCCTAAGGCACCAGCGACTGGAGCATCACCAGTGAGATCGATGCTGACGATTCCAGCATCTTGCAGGCTCTGATACTCACCCTCTTGGATGACTCCATCGGAATTGACGTCCGTCCAAATTCCAAAGTTAGCGAAGTGAGAGTCTGCCGCCGTGAGATAGCCATCCCCAACCTGGGAAGCATCAGCAGGCGTACTCGAAAAAGAGACCGAAAGAGGCGATGAATCAACGACAGAAGATCCTTCTGGACGAGCCAAGGCAGTGGGCTCACTGTCGATCACAACATTGGAATCAAAGACAGCCTTGATCCCCTCTAGATCAGTTTCCCCGACAGTGCGTCCAAATGCGATTTGGACACCATCATTAATATTCCCATTGGCGTCATAGTAGAGGATGGCATCAGTGGGTGCAACCCATGCAGTTTGCTCTGCATATCCATCCCCATCATAATCGTAGCGAACTCCAGCATCAATGCTTAGGTACTCGACGCCATCACCATGAATGTCAAGAACGACTGGCGTCACGGACCATTGACCATCCTGGTTACCGTCTACTCGCACGCCAAACATATCTGAGACGACCGAGTCGCCATCTGCATCAGTGGCCTCGAGCGAGAAGAGATATTCATAGTCATCCGGCTTCTCTGCCGCCTCATACTTGAAGCCAAAACCATCGATTTTAAAGTTAGTTGTCAAGGCTGCAACTGTAATATAGTCAACCGGCTTATCAACCGGCGGAATTTCTATAGTGAGCGTGCCACCGCCATCAGGGCGCCCAGAAACATTATTCGTCGACGTAGAGGTAGAGCCATCTTTATAAAAGAGGGTCAACCCAACTTGTGTTCTGTCTGTACTGAAGCCAGCCGTGGCCGCGAAACCAATGGTCAGCTCCGTAAACTCGACAGATTCGGCTTCCTTTTCAACAACATCAAACAAGAGATACTCTCCCCTCTGAACCGTGTTGCTTCCAACGCCCAAATCTGTTGACGAGATCTTAACGCTTAGGTCGCCATCAGTCCTGTCATTAATAGGCCTAGGGAACTGCGGGTGATTAATCTGAGACCCTAAAATACTACCCCCTTCGATGAGCAAGTCAAAAAGGCCATCACTGAAGGGAGGATTGGTTCCATCGCGACCAGTTGAATTGGCGTCAATGACTTCCTGCTCATTAGGGCTGCTGTTATTCGCGAAATAGTCAAAGAGATTAGTAACTTCCTTCACGACTGCAGGGGCGGGATCAAGCAGCGTAAATGAGTAGGTACCTTGCCCCGTCTCATTGGGCGGCGAAACAACCACTGTGAAGAGCTGGGAGCTGGGATTGGAATCAGAAACTGCCGTATACTTAACGCTACCATCACTTCCGAGCACTGGATCGCGAACCAACGAATAACCAGAGGCCTCGTTATTCCATATCAGCTCAATCGCAGCATCAAAGTCAGCCGCATCGGCGCCGATATCAAGCGTATATGATCCAGAAGTAGTGGCATTCACCTCATTTTCAAGAATGCCGGCAGGAGAAGTAGCATCAATTTGGGGGGCATCATCCTTGAAGACAAGCGATGTGCCGATATCCAAGGAAACACTATTGCTGGCCAAATCACCGTCGGCATCCTGGATTGAATCAGTCCGCGTCAGTGAAATTAAGTCTGCCGAAGTAAGTGTTGTTGACTGATCGGGACCAGAATCGGGGCTATGCTCAACCGCACGCAACTGATCCAAGGTAACGACTCCATCAGAATTCACCTCAAGAGTGAAGACCGTATCGCCATCTTCGTTGACACCCTCAACTCTACCGGAAGACGAATCAGCTTGAAGAGAAACGTTCTGACCATTAACCGAATCGACCAAACCACTGACACCAGGCTTAAAATCAAGGCTGTATGTGGTAGTTAAGGATTCCGGCTTATGGCCGTCGGCACCATAATTGTACTGGAAAGAACTGACAAATCTATCAGAGAAGTCAACAGATGCGTTGGTTCCCAAATCGGTTTCATCAACGATAATATCCTTTGGTGGAGCTGCCGAAGATACAAGGACTTGCGGACCATCATCCCTGAACGCAATGGCACTGGTAATATCCAGAATTGCCGTATCAGTCGACTGATCACCATCACTATCAACAATAATGTCAGCACGAGTTAACGTAATTGCCGCACCCACCGCCAAGGCCAAGCCAATTGATTCGTCAGAAGAGCTTGTATTGGAATGCTTCAGTGAGCGCTGCTGATCCAGCGTCACCATGCCGCTGCCAGTCACGCTCAGCGTGAATGCAACCGCTGCATTCCCCTCGGACGGATCCGTGCGGCCTTCCACCACGCCGTCATTGAGGTACAGGAACACTTCTTGACCATCGGTCGTGAACACTCCTGCCGAATCGCCATCGCTGAATCCTCCCAGCGTGTACCCGCTCTCCACAGACGCTCCTTCTTCGTCCGCTCCGGC
>NZ_JAHLYT010000071.1 GCF_025128095.1 Synechococcus sp. CS-1328
AAGGCATCCCCCAGCAGCGCGATCGCAGCGGCTTTCGAGCGGCTCAGGCTCTGCATGTAGCCACAGGCTTCCGCGAAGCGGTACACCGTCACCAAGGCGGTCACCATGACCCACTCCCAGCCGCGCCGGCCATCGGGGTTGTCCCCGTCGGCATGACCGGTGGGGGCACCGGTTTCATCGACATAGACCACCGGCTGCTGACGGGCAAAAGCAAGGGCCTCCTGAATGGGCTGCTCCAGCGCCGCGCTGATCCGCTGGCGGATGGTGGCCATCGCTCCACGGCTGTAGACGAAGTCTTCTCCGAAGGAGTACTGCACCCCCAGCAGCTGATCCAGCAGCGCCTGGGTCTTGCTGAAACTCAACGGGAAGGCACTGCCCAGCAAACCCACCAGAGCACTGAGCCGGGGGCCGTAATGGCTCGCTTCCACCTCCGCCGGTAACGAGGCACAGGTGCTGGTGGAACAGCAGGGGCACACCAACCGGTGCAGCCGGTGTTCGATCACCACTGGTGTGATCGGTGGAATCTCGATCACCTGATGGCGCAGCGGCACTGGATCCACGCCTTCCAACAGCTGACCGCAACGGCGGCAAGCCTGGGGGTGGTGCTCCACCACCTCATCCACCCGCTCGATCGGCAGCAACTCCGGCCCAGATCCGGGATGGCCCGGCTGGCCGCCGCGCTTGCGACCACTGCCCTTGCGCCGCTCTGGCGGCTTAAACCCCGGCCTATCGCTGGAGGGAGGCTTGGAGGAGTTGCGGGAGCTGCGGCCGATCCGCTCGCGCAGATGGGCCAGTTCAGTCGCCAGGGCGGTGAACTGGATGCGGAGCTGCTCGATCTCCTGTTGTTGCCTCTGGCACTGACTGACCAGCTCAAGAAATCCAGCCTTCACTCCCACCGGGGTGGCGGCCCAATTGGCTTCTGAAATCCCGGCCGGTGGGGTGGTCATCGCAAGGAGTCTCTGACTGAGATGCAAACGGGAATCAGAACGCCGACAAGGGTTCAGCAGAGACCAAGTTCGCCGCGAGCTGCCCCGACCCCTGAACGCTTACAGCTGCCCATTGCTATTGAGTCATAACCGACTGGCCTGGGCTCCATAACCCTTGCCGCAGAGAGGCGAAGACTTTGCCGGATCTTTGGCAGAGATTATCCGGGAATGGCCGTGTTCGAGGCCAGCCCCCACGGGAACATTATTCGAGCAATTGTTAAGAAGGCTAAAGATTTCACGCCGAGGTAAATCAATCGGTAGCGTGCGCAATAAGCCACTAAGTGCCAGAGAGATGACTCCTCAGGTCCAGGTTACTCTTACATCCGATCTGCAGGCTTATCTTGCAAATCTTGCATCCATATCTTCGGTAGACCCTAACTCTCTCATCAGCATTAACTTCGGGGGTGGCACAGGTTGGAACTTTGGGCCTACTAGTACACTGTCGCCCAATACATGGTATTCACTGTCTGAACTGCTGAGCTCGTCGTCCTACGGGGTCACACAGTCTGGGGCGACATTCACTTTCCCTGCGACTGGCACGGGCACGACCAATGGAGCTCCCAACGGTGGAGTCATTCAGTTCTCCATTGCAACAGCGTCAAGTGCTCCCAAGACGGGTGTGGCCAATCCTGGAGTTCAGGATATTCAGGTGTACAAGGGCTCGCCTTTTTATGCCGTTGCTGGAGTGGAAGCGGCTTATGATCCTAATTCTAACCCGGGAGCGCAGCAGGATGCTGATATCTCATTTATTAATTATGGTTTGACTCCGATCCAAATTCAGGGGCTGCAAAGTGACGGCACTCTGAATCCTAATCAAGTCATTGATGCCGGAATTAATAAGGGCTCGGCTCTGTATACCAATGCTTATTATTCGGCGCTCACTGCGGGTGACAATGCCCAAAACGCCCAGGGTACTGGCAATATTGTCCCTCCCGCGAACCAAGGCGTCTCGGGAACGCCTGGCTCAATCTATACTAATTATCAAAACTATCTGATCAGTGTTGATAGCAGCAATACGTCAGGTGTTGCCCAAGGCGATGTCTGGATAAATTATACCGATGGTGGGGCGACTCCAGGCACGCAGGTGGACGCCTATGCCCAGCTCTATGGTTTTGACGACTCAAATCCCGACGATGGTTATATTATTCTGTCGGGCACTGCTACTGCTACAAATCTTCCCTTCTCGGCACTTTTGCCTTGGAGCGCGGACACTCTTGCGACGCTGGGGCTGTCCCCATCCACAGCATTGTCAACATACCTAGAAGAACCTGCGGCCATCAATAACAATGGTGCTTCGCTCCTCTTTGTAGATCAGGCTTTTGACTTTTCATCAGACGCTCCCGGCACGTTTTTTGCGAACGCGACAACGATCAATAACTCTGGCGCCGCGAATGAATGGACGACGCTAAATAACTCGGGGGCGCAGGCGGTGGGAGATCTGATGTATATGATTACATATGGATATCTTGGTTCTTCGGTTTCAGATAATGGCCAGATGTTCATGGCTGGCAGCAATGGAATCAGTTTCGCGGAGGTCTGGCCAGTTCTGACTAACACGACGAATGGAGGAAGCGTTGTCAATGACGGCACCCCGGCCCCCAGTACGCTGGGGGCAATGCCGTCTTCGGCGCTTTACTTCAGTAAATCAATTGACTCAACACAATACACAGCTCCGGTTTTCAGTGGCTATTGGGGTGCATGGGCTCAGCCACAGGCTGCACAAAGTGGCGCCGAAGACTACTGGAACCAATATGCGTTCCTGTTGAAAGGTTATATACCTGATCAGCTTAAAGACTTTAGCTCTGATCCTAGCAATCCCAGTGCTGGCATTCCCAAGAATGCGACGAGCCAGCCTTTGCTCGACCTTGGTGTTTATACGTTCGCGATGGATGATCGGCTAGCCCAGGCCACCATAGATGCGACCAATGGAATAGCCATCACCCTGGATGCTCCATTCACTGGGGCAGCTGGTATCGATCCATGGCCAAGCCCTGCACCGACACCAACGCCTACTCCAACCCCTACGCCGACACCTACACCAACGCCTACTCCTACTCCTACTCCAACCCCTACGCCGACACCTACACCAACGCCTACTCCGACGCCAACTCCAACCCCTACGCCGACACCAACCCCTACGCCGACACCTACACCAACTCCAACTCCAACGCCGACACCAACTCCAACTCCAACTCCAACCCCAACCCCAACCCCAACCCCTACGCCTACACCAACCCCTACTCCGACGCCTACTCCGACGCCAACTCCTACACCAACGCCAACCCCTACTCCTACGCCGACACCAACTCCAACTCCAACTCCAACCCCTACTCCTACGCCGACACCAACTCCAACTCCAACTCCAACTCCAACTCCAACCCCTACTCCTACGCCGACACCCAGTCCAACTCCTCCTCAGCCCCCCTCGCCAACGCCTGATGACATCGTATCGGGAGATATCATCATCACTGTGTATGACGTGCCCAATAGCACGAGAGTCGCTGACCTAAGCAGTTTGAATGTCAGTCAGAATTCGGGGGTTACCAATGTAGTCTTTACCCAGTCATTCGACAATGTTGCCATTATTATTGAAAATGGAGGTATAGGCGTCTTTCGGACAGAGGCAAGTGATCCGATCACTGGTGCACGCGTATTCTTTCTTGAGGGTGGAAGTCTGACATTCCGTGATGGATTTAACTTTGTCGATCAGGGCGTTTTCATGAGCGATGCTGGCGACAGGCTGGAGTACAGGGACAACGCCATCAAGCGTGGACTGGTTGAGCTTGGGGAGGGAGGGGATAAGGTGATCTTTAGAGATGGATCCCTCAAGGGGATTGAAGTCCTCTTCGGGGATGACACGTCAAAGGACTTTGCAAAGTTTGTTGGTTCCGCCAAGGTCAAGGGTGTTGCCGTGAGGGAATTTGGAATTCAAGACAAGGTAAGAATCGACAAGAAGACTTACTCGTATCAAGATCTTGCTGATCTGGCCGGCGGCAAGGGCGTCGTCAAGATTGAAGGTATACGTATATTTTTGGCGGAGGCTTCGCCGCCGGTTGATTCGGTAAGTCCATTTGCTTCTGCTGCTTTCCCGCCGCTGTCCGTGTCTGGTGATGCTTTGGCTCCCTTGCCGCCGGTCTTGGCTTGAACGCAGGGGAACTTCGTTTGGCGGATTCGTGGGGGTCTGAAGAAGGCACTGCCCGACTGCAGACCCCATCGTCCATCACTCCTTCAGCGTCTGCGCTCGCGCTGCACCACACGCCGGAACAGACGGTAGCCCTTGCGCACCCCATCCAGCACGGCGGCCGGGGCCCGCAGGCGCAGTGGCGCGATCAGGGGGCGATAGAGCCGGTGATAGGCCCAGCGCCGGTCGCGCCAGGCCCAGCAGGGATCCGGATTGAGGAAGTCCGAGATGTCCACGATCAGGCCCCGGTCCTGATGCAGCATCCCGTTGCGGTCGTGTACATCGTGGGCGTGGAGTCCGCGGCTCACCGGATAGGCGAGAGCAGCGTCGATGTCCTCGATCGGCTGGGGTGGGATGAACACCCCGGCGCGCAGGCAGTCGTACAGGGTGATGCCCCGCAGGCGCCGCAGCACCAGATAGCTCTCGCCCACGTGAAAGCAGCGGGAGAAGGCGGGATCTTCCCCGATCCGCCGGTACACTTCCGCCTCCTGCTCGATCCCCGGCCGGTCCGGTGCGGGCGGCGTAGTTGCCGCAGCCGATCACACCCCAGGGCTCCGGCAGGTTTGCCACCCGCACCGGATCGTGGGGATCCACACACCGCACGTCCAGCTGCGGCAGGAGCTGCTCTTCCACAAGGCCCAGCAGATCGTGGATGCGATGGAAGGCCGTGGGTCGTTCACCGAGCGCTCTGCTGCGGGGAGAACCTCGCTGGCACCCATCAGGGCGCCGGCACGGCCGGGAGCTGGGGGGTCACATCCACCAGGGCGAAGCTGGTGTCACCCCAGCCATCCGCTGGCAACAGTGGTGGTGCGCTGGGTCCCGGTGCGGCAGCCGGCCCCGCCGCGAAGGCACCCTCCGTCCAGGCCAGAAGCAGGCCACGCAGGGGGCCGCCTCCGTCGGCTTCGATCGAGCGAAGGTTGAAATGATCTCCCCCCTGGGCCAGCACAAGGCGATGGCCACCGCCGGTGTTGCGAGCTTCCTGGGCCATCGGTGTGATTGCCTCGGGCCCTGCCGGTACCACCCAGTCCTTGCTGCCGCTCACGAGCAGGACCCGCCCATTCATCGCCTTGCCTGCACCGACATCAAACAGCAGGCGCATCGGCGGGCTCACCGCCACCACGGCCGTAACCCGGGGATCAGCCCCGCCGGCCCGGTTCGCGCTGGTCAGGAAGCTGCACTGGAGCACCCAGCTGAGGTTGCGAGCCGGATCCCTCAGGTTCTCGCAGGAGCGGCCCAGCTGGGTGGCGCTGGGCCGGGCCCCGGCCAGCTGCAACACCGTGGTCGCCCCCCACGACTGACCCATGGCCACCACCTGATCCGTGCGCACGGGGGCCGGCAGAGCGAGGCTGCCGGCGTCGCCGGCATCGATCGCCGCTGACACATCCAGGGGGCGCAGCCGCAGGTCGTCGGGGTTCGGCGGTGGCACTCGACCGGCGAGCATGGCCTGCTGCTGGGCCTGGTCGCTGCCGGGATGGCGGGGCAGCAGCACGGTGTAGCCGTGGCTGGCCAGGTGGGCGCCCCAGCCCTCGAAGTTCACCGGATCGTCCCAGAGTCCATGGGAGATGACCACCAGACGGCCGTTGCCACTGCTGCTGGGCGCCATCGTGATCACCTGGACCGGCTCGGGGCGGTGCGAGACGGGGATGGCCACCTGCTGGCGGATCGGCTTGAGAGGCCCTGGAAGGCTGAGGGCCGGATCGATGCCGGCCGGTTTGCCGCTGCTGATCAGGCTTTCGGCGGGTTCCTGCTGACGCACCAGCCGATCAAGTCCGAACACCGCCTGATCCAGTTCGATCGAGGCGCTGCGTCCGGGGAGCACCTCAAGCACATCCAGCAGGCTGAGGTGGCCCTTGGCGGAACGTCGTTCGAGCGTCGCCACGATCTGCTCAGGATCGGCAGGGGTCTCCAAGCCATCGACCCGCACCAGTGCCTCCAGAATCAGCAGCACCTGACGCATCAGGGGCGAGCCCGCCGACTCCTTGGCGATGGCACCGACGGGAATGGGCAGGGGGGCCTGAAGCAGGGAGATCAGCCGGCTGCCGAACTTGCCATCGGTGGCTTGGTTGAGCTGGGCCAGGTCGCTGGTTCCGGTCAGCAGGCTCTGGGGATCACGCAGCTCCGCCACCCGCACACTGACGCTGGTGTCGACCAGGGGAAGGCGGATTTCAATCAGCTCCAGGGCCTTGGCCGGTGGAGCCAGCATCAGCCCGAGGGCGAACAACGGGATCGGGCGCAGGAGCGGCATAGTGAGATGGATGGCAGGACAGGCAACCTGCAGGGGAGCCAGCAGACCTTTCAGTCTCTGGAATGGGAAGAATCTGGCATGGCCTCACGCGGCCAGGGCCGACCAGGTGTTGCTGGACCAACCAAGCCAGATGTGCGCAATGAAAGGCGAGCCTGACGCACACTGGAGTCAATCGTTCCTGCGCCTCAAGCAGTGGCCCCAGACAACGGCCACAGGATCAGTGAATCAGTTCATCGGATTCCACGTCATGATTGACCACAATCCTCAGATACGGAAGATTCTAGGACCTCTGGCGGCAACGGTGATGGCGTTGGCGCCGGCAGCTGCCGAGGCGGCTCCCTACGGCACCTGGCTGTCCCAGCCTCAGATCTGGTTTCATTCCACCAAGGGCAGTCTGAGCCAGGTCATGGCCCAGATCCGCAGCGAAAACTATCAAGTCGTCTTTCTGGATTACCGAAAAGTATCGGATTCCATGCAACAAGAGGTTGCGCGAGAAGCCCGACGCCATGGTCTGATGCCCGTGGTCTGGGTGCAGTCACCCCAGTATCGCCGCATGAGCATTCGAGACCTGGTGGTTGAAGCCCGCCACGCTGACGGAATTCAGGTGGATGACCATTTTTTCGCAAATTACAATCAGTCAGACTTTTATGTGCTGCGAAGGGCCTACACAAATCCCATTTTCTGCAGTATTCAGCCCTTCCAGGCCGGCTTGGCTCCACACGGTGGGTGCAATCAATTGGATGTGCAGTGCTACACGCCCGAGACGTTCCAGAACTGTGTCAAGCTCGCGGACAAGATGGGCGCCGTCGTGAGTTTATCCACGGCGAACACCCTGAGTCGTCAGGCAGCACTTGGTGGGCGACGGTTTAATACGTTTCTCTGGCCTGGCCTGAGAGACTGAAGAACTGAACAGAGGGCTGAGCTGAAGAGTTGAGCTGAAGAGATGAACTGAAAAGCTGAACTGAAGAGCTGAACCGCAGAGCTGAACTGAAGAGATGAACTGCAAAGTTGAACTGCAAAGTTGAGCTGAAAAGAAGAACTGATTCAATTGGACCTGGCTTCCAGTCGGGCCCTGCTGTTGGCCGTCGTACAGAAGTGCCTGGCCCGGCGTTCCACCGCTACGACCCCAGCCTCGATCCCACCACCGCCTCCACCCCGTGACCTCCCTGCTCCAACGGCTGCCGCGACCGGCTGGACTGCTGCCGCTGCAGCCCCATCAGCTGGCCGCCGATGTGCTGGCCGGGCTCACCCTGGCGGCCCTGGCGATTCCTGAGGTGATGGGCTACACCCGCATTTCCCAGACCCCTGTGGTGACGGGGCTTTACACCATGTTGCTGCCGATGGTGGCCTTTGCGCTGCTGGGCGCCTCGCGGCATCTGGTGGTGGCGGCGGACTCCGCCACCGCGGCCATCCTGGTGGCCACCCTGGCCGGTGTGGCGGCACCGGGTTCGGCCCCCTATGGGGGGCTCACCATGGCGGTGGCTCTGGTGGTGGCGGTCTTTCTGTCGCTGGCAGCTGTTCTGCGGCTTGGCTTCCTGGCCGACTTTCTGTCCCGCAGTGCTCTGATTGGACTGCTCTCCGGCATCGGCGTGCAGGTGGCGGCTGGCGAGCTGCCTGGTCTGTTCGGTCTGACCAAGCAGGGCCATGGCGCCCTTCAGCAGATCCTCTCCGCGTTTGCTCGGCTAGGCCAGAGCAGGATCGACCATCTGCTGGTGGCTGTGGGGGTGATAGCTGTGATCGTGGGATGCAGGCGGCTCAACCGGCGGCTTCCCGGTGCCCTGATCGCTGTGGCTGGCTCGATCCTCGTCAGTGGGCTGCTGGATTTTCCCGGCAAGGGGCTCGACGTGGTGGGCACCGTTCCCGGCGGTCTCCCCCATCTGGTCGTTCCAGTCGTCCGTGCGTCCCAGTGGAACGCTGTGCTGGTCAGTGCCGCCTCCTGTTTTGTGGTGATCCTGGCCCAGAGCTCCGCCACGGCCCGGGCCTATGCCCAGCGCTACCGGGAACGCAGTCTGGAAAACCGGGATCTGGTGGGGCTGGCTGCCGCCAACCTGGCCGCCGGGCTGAGTGGCACCTTCGTGGTGAACGGCAGCCCCACGAAGACCGAGATCGTCGATTCTGCCGGCGGGCGCAGTCAGTTCGCCCATCTCACGGCAGCAGCGGTCGTGCTGTTGGTGCTGCTGTTCTTCACCAGGCCGCTGGCGCTTCTGCCGGCCGCCGTGCTTTCCACGATCGTGTTTCTGATCGGTGTGAAGCTGATCGACTCGAAGGGCCTTCAGGAGCTGTGGCATCTGCAGCGCAATGAATTCGTGATCGCCGTGGCCACACTGATCACCGTCGCCCAGGCCGGTGTGATGCCGGGCATCACGCTGGCCGTGGTGCTCTCCCTGATCGAGCAGGTTCGCCACACGTACCGCCCCCGCACGTCTCTGTGGACTCCGAATCAGGACGGCACGGCCCTGTGCACGGTGCCGGTCAGCCCCGGGGTGCTGGCTGCGCCAGGGATTCTGGCCTACCGCTTCGAGGCCAACCTGTTCTATGCCAATGCCAATCGCTTCACGCAGGAATTGATGGCGATCACCAGTCAGCCGGATGCCGTGATCCGCGGCCTGGTGGTGGATGCCTCCGGCATTGATGATATCGACTACTCCGCTGCCAAGGCCCTGCTGGAACTGCGTGACGATCTCAGCCAGGCAGGGATCCAGATTGCCCTGGTCACCAGTTCCACGGCCATGCTGGAGGAGCTGCACCGATTTGGCATGGGGATGGGATATGGAGACAACAGTGTTGGCATCTATGCGACAGTGAAGCAAGCGATTCACGCACTATCTGCACGTCTTGGCGCAATGACCTGACCTGCAGGGCTGCCTGTCAGGGCTGGCGTTTGCTTCAAGGCCTGCATCAACAATAACTTTGTGGCCCTGCTCCATCGAGATCGCCCATCACCCCATAGGTTGGATGTCAGGAGTGGTTGGAACTAAACCCACCATGAACAAAGATCAGAAGGCACTGATCCAGCGAGCCAAGAACTTCGCCAAGCCCTACCTTGTCGAAGATGGAGAGTCGTTCCGGCTCAGGGATGTTGACCCCGGCGACACGCTCCATTTCGAACAGGAAGACAAACCCCAGGCCAAGGAAGCCCTGGCGCTGGGCGTGGAGCTGCTGGCGGCGTTTCAGGACATGCTCTATGCCCAGGACCGATGGGCATTGTTGCTGGCTTTTCAGGCCATGGACGCCGCCGGTAAGGACGGCACCATCAAGCATGTGATGAGCGGGGTCAACCCCCAGGGCTGCCAGGTCACCGGCTTCAAAGCCCCCTCAGCCCTGGACCTGGATCACGACTTTCTCTGGCGCTGCAATCTCGCTCTACCCGAGCGGGGGCGGATCGGCATCTTCAACCGCAGCTACTACGAGGAGACCCTGGTGGTGCGTGTCCATCCCGAACTGCTGCACCACCAAACGCTGCCGGAGCAGTTGATTGGCAAGCAGATCTGGAATGAGCGATTCCGCGACATCCGGCACTACGAACAATACCTTTCCAGCAACGGCATTGTTGTGCGCAAGTTCTTTCTGCACCTGTCCAAGAAAGAGCAGAAGAAGCGCTTTCTGGAGCGGCTTGAGACGCCTGAAAAGAATTGGAAGTTTTCCGCAAACGACATCAAGGAGCGCGCTTACTGGGACGACTACATGAAAGCCTATGAGGACATGATCCGAAACACTGCAACCAAGGCCGCTCCTTGGTATGTGGTGCCAGCCGACAACAAGTGGTTCACGCGGATCGTGGTGGCGGCAGCGATCATTGAGACTCTCGATTCACTGGACTTGAAGTATCCTGTGGTCAGTGAGGAGGCTCGTCAGCATCTCGAGTCCGCCAAGCAGCAGCTGCTCAATGAAGACAAATCCTGACCCTGACCCTGTCTCTGAAGAGCTCCCCCCCTCCAATCATGAAGACCATGGCGATCAGGCTCCACAGGCTGGCTGGTCTGAAGCTGAACGTGAGACTTTATCAGGAACAGAAAAAAATCCTGGACGGGCTTTCTGATCATGGATCTTCGCGATTCCCTTGATGGAGCTCAACCATGTACGCCACCCGTCACACCCTCAGCTGATCCAGCACTGAGCGATCCTCCAGGGTTGAGGTGTCGCCGCTCACCTCCTCACCAGCTGCCAGGGCCCGCAAAATCCGGCGCATGATCTTGCCACTGCGGGTCTTGGGCAGGGCATCGGTGAAGCGGATCTCATCGGGCCGGGCGATCGGGCCGATCTCCTTGCCCACATGGCGTCGCAGTTCGGCGATCAGGGCCTCGTCGCCCTGGCGGCCGGCATCGAGGGTCACGAATGCCACGATGCCTTCACCCTTGAGCTCGTCAGGGCGGCCTACCACCGCCGATTCAGCCACGGCCGGATGGCTCACCAGGGCCGATTCGATTTCCATCGTGCCCAGCCGGTGGCCCGACACATTGATCACGTCGTCGACCCGGCCCATGACCCAGTAGTAACCATCGGCATCGCGGCGGGCGCCGTCACCGGCGAAATAGAGCCAACTGCCATCGGCCGGGCGAATGTGCTCCCAGTAGCTCTTGCGGAAACGCTCCGGATCACCGTGCACCGTGCGCATCATCCCGGGCCAGGGACGCCGCACTGCCAGGTAGCCGCCTTGATCCGGCCCCTGGGACTGACCCTCCAGATTCACAATGTCGGCCGCGATGCCCGGCAGGGGCAAGGTGCAGGAGCCCGGCTTGGTGGGGGTGGCGCCGGGCAGGGGGCTGATCATCACGCCGCCGGTCTCGGTCTGCCACCAGGTGTCCACCACCGGGCAGCGGTCGCCGCCAATCACATCCCGATACCACATCCAGGCCTCGGGGTTGATCGGTTCCCCCACGCTGCCGAGGATCCTGAGGCTGCTCATGTCGTACTGGTCGGGCACAGCGCGGCCGTTCTTCATGAAGGCGCGGATGGCGGTCGGGGCTGTGTAGAAGATCGTCACCTTGTGCTTCTCGATCACCTCCCAAAAGGCCCCTGGCTTGGCGGGGCGTGGAGCGCCCTCGTACATCACCGTGGTGGCGCCATTCGAGAGAGGCCCATAGACGATGTAGGTGTGACCAGTGATCCAGCCCACATCCGCCGTGCACCAGTGGATGTCGTTCTCGCGCAGATCAAAGATCCACTGAAAGGTGAGGTGGGCCCAGAGGTTGTAGCCGGCGGTGGTGTGCACCACTCCTTTGGGTTTGCCGGTGGATCCTGAGGTGTAGAGCACGAACAGGCGGTCTTCACTGGCCATCGGCTCAGCGGGGCAGTCGCGGCTCTGGCCCTCGACCAGGTCGTGCCACCACTGATCACGGCCGGCTGTCATCGCCACCTCCTGGCCGGTGCGCCGCACCACCAGCACCTGCTCCACGCTTGGGCAGGCACCATCGAGCAGGGCCTCATCCACGGCTGGTTTGAGGGCCACGGCCTTGTCCTTGCGGAAGCCGCCATCGGCGGTGATCACCGCCTTGGCGGCGCCATCGTTGAGCCGATCCCGCAGGGCATCGGCGGAGTAGCCGCCGAACACCACCGAATGGGGGGCGCCGATGCGGGCGCAGGCCAGCATGGCGATCGCCGCCTCCGGCACCATCGGCATGTACAGGGCGACCAGATCGCCCTTGCCGATGCCGACCGCCTTCAGGGCATTGGCCGCCTGGCATACCGCGGTGTGCAGTTGCCGGTAGCTGAAGCGGCGCACATCGCCGGGCTCTCCCTCCCAGATCAGGGCTGTCTTGTCGGCCGTGGGGCCGTCGAGGTGCCGATCGAGGCAGTTGAAGCTGAGGTTCGTGGTGCCCCCTTCAAACCAGCGGGCGAAGGGAGGGTTGCTCCAGTCGAGCACCGTGTCGAAGGGCTCGAACCAGTGCAGGTGCTGGCGCGCCTGCTCCCCCCAGAAGGCATCGGGATCGGCCTCGATGCGAGCCACCAGGGCCTCGTAGGCCTCCATGCTGCCGATGGCGGCCGAAGCGGCCAGCTCCGCTGGCGGCGCGAAGACCCGCTGCTCCTGGAGCACCGATTCGATCGTGGTTTCGCCCATCGCACCCAACCTGCCGGCCAGATGGCATTCAAGCGAGGCGGCCCGAACGAAGCCCGTGGGGTGACACGCTTGTTCAACTGTGCGGCAGCAGGCAGCAGGCAGCAGGCAGCGGCTGCAGGCTTAGGCAGCGGCTGCAGCGATGCGACCTCAGGCGCGAGGATGCGCCCATGGGTTCCCCTGCCGCCTGCCTGTTCGACCTCGATGGTCTTCTTCTCGATACCGAGCCGCTGCACGGCCGGGCCTGGCGCGAGGCGGCCCGCCATTTCGGTGGGGACCTCTCCGAGGCCCAGCTTCTCGACCTGCGTGGCAGGCCACGGCTGGATTGCGCCGAGCGGGTGCGATGCATGCTGCCGCAGCCGGTCAGTGTGGAGGCCTTGCTGGCGGTGCGTCAGCCGATCGCGGAAGCTCTGCTCGGCCTGGCCCCGCCGATGGCCGGTGCCCCCGCGCTGGTGCAACGTTGCCACCAGCTCGGCATCCCGATGGCCCTGGCGACCAGCAGCGCCGAGGCCTCTGTGGCGATCAAGGCCGCTCCCCATCCCTGGCTTTCGTTGATTGTGGAGCGGGTGTATGGGGACGATCCGCAGCTGCGCCAGGGCAAACCGGCGCCGGACATCTTCCAGCTGGCTGCTGAACGCCTGGGGGTGACTCCCGGCGACTGTTGGGCCTTCGAAGACTCCCTGGCCGGTTGCCGCTCTGCCCTGGAAGCCGGCTGCCGCGTGCACGTTCTGGTGCCACCGGGATCCACCTGCACGGCCTACCCTGCCGGTGTGGTCTGCCTGACATCTCTGGAGCAAGTCGATCTGCCCTGAGCGTTCTCTGCCGCGGCTGCTTCTCTTTCTGGTCCCGCTGATGATGATCGGGGCCTGCGGGCTGCGCCTTGCGTCGTTCTTCCCTCCCAGTGATTTGATCCTGCCCTCGGTTCCGCCTGATCAGCAGGTGCGCGGCACACTCTTCTCCACCCATCACGATCGGGTGTCACCCGGTTGTTCCTGGGGGTACTGGTATCTGCAGCACAGCAAGAAGGTCTGGTTCAAGGTGCCGGATCCGGACCGGGCCCGGCAGAAGCGGCCCGTGTTCACCTACCAGGGCAGTCCGATCCTGCACGTGAGCCAGGTTGGGGCCGCTCAGGGGCGCCATGTCTACGCCGGCCGGCCTCCGGTGGTCTGGGGTGATTACGTGGGCTATGGCTGGGCCAAGGGTCCGCAGGACACCAACCTGTTCATGGAACTCTGGACGCGCTGGACCTGGTTGCACCCGGAGGCCTGCGGCCGGCCGGACTGGTTCCGCGTCGATCTGTTCGCTCCGCCAGCTGATTCAGCTGACGTCACAACACAGGCCTCATCTCCGCAAGCATCCTCCTGATTCCTGGCTGGTTCTTACTCCAAGCCAATGCATTCAGCTGAGGGAGTGTTCCAGCACCAGCACGTTGCCGCCTTCGGGTAGCGCGTCGTAGCGGATCGACCAGCCGAAATCCTGCTGCAGTTTGCGCAGCATGATCAGGCCCCAGTGAGCATCACGCACCGGCAGGATCGGCAGGCCGTCGTCATCAAGGCTGGGAAGATCCTCGGCGCCATCGGCAGAGTCTGGGCCCTCTTCCGGTTCGCTCCAGGCGGCTTCCAGGTCAAACGGGCTGCCCTGGTCGCGGATGCAGAGCCGCAGGCTGCCGCTGACGCATTCGAGGCTCACCACCACCTCCGGTGGCGGCACCAGTGCCACATGGGCGTGACGCACCGCGTTGGTGAAGGCCTCCACCAGGGCTGTCTGCGCCTGAATCCACAGCATGGGATCGATCTCGGCGGGTTGATGGTGCTCGAACCAGTCGAGCAGCTCAGGGATGGCATCGAGGTGGCTGGCGAAGCGACGCTCGCCATCGCCGCCGCGGCCTGGGAGAGCCATGGATCAGGCGGCTCCGGAACGCTTGCTGAAGATCACCAGGAAGGTGCGCACGATCAGCTTGAGGTCATAGGCCAGGCTCCAGTTCTCCTGGTAGCGCAGATCCATCTTGATCACGTCTTCGAAGTCGAGAACCTTGGAGCGGCCGTTCACCTGCCATTCGCCCGACAGTCCCGGCCGCACATCGAGCCGCTGCCAGTTGGGAACGGCATAGCGGTCGACCTCGTCTGCGGTGGGCGGTCGGGTGCCGATCAGGCTCATGTCGCCGATCACCACGTTCCAGAACTGGGGGATCTCATCGAGGCTGGTGCGGCGCAGGAAGCGCCCCACCCGCGTGATCCGGGGGTCGTTCTTGTTCTTGAAGAAGGGACCGCTGGCCTCGTTCTGCACCGTATCCCGCAGGGCTTCGGCATTCACCACCATCGAGCGGAACTTCCAGAGGCGGAAGCGCCGACCCATCCAGCCCAGCCGCACCTGGCTGAACAGGATCGGCCCTGGGCTGTCCAGCCGGATCGCCAGGGCAATGAAGGGGAAGAGCAGGGCGGTGACCGCCAGCCCGATCAGCCCGCCCACGATGTCGATCAGGCGTTTCGGCGCCGACCGCACCGAG
Source organism: Synechococcus sp. CS-1328 (assembly GCF_025128095.1). Lineage (GTDB taxonomy): Bacteria > Cyanobacteriota > Cyanobacteriia > PCC-6307 > Cyanobiaceae > CBW1002. The sequence goes on from NZ_JAHLYT010000071.1 coordinate 14,974, forward strand.
GGATGGGTCACCGCCGGCCGCTCCTTGGTGTTCACCGCCTGGGTCGGGTTCACGGCCTCGGTGCCTGAGGCCAGCGGTATCACCTTGTCCAGGCCCGCCAGCGAGAGGGCCAGCTTCACCTGGGTGCCGGCGCTCCAGGCCTCCACCGGCACCGAGCGTGAACGGGCCTGCTTGAGGTTGGTGATCAGGGAACCGAGCCCGCTGCTGTCGATCAGATCGGTGCGGCTGAAATCGAGCACCACCCGGCGCGTCAGTGGGTGCTGGGGCAGCAGCAGCTCCAGGCATTGCCGAAAGGGCACCGCCACCGCCACCGTGAAGCGCCGCGGAAATCCCAGCACCAGGGTGTCGCGGTGGGATGTCACCGAGACGGCACTGCTGGGGAAATCCGAAGGGGCCTCAGGGGTGGTGCTGGCCATGGCAGTCGGAGGAGATGGATTGAAAGTGTTGGTGTTGAGAGGCCGTGGGGTGAAGACGGTGCTGGAAAGAGTCTGGCGGTTGGGCCGTGACAAGGCGCCTGGAGAGGCAGGCCTCAGGCCGGGAACCGTTCGCTGAGCTGGCTGCACACGGCGGACGCCGCCGCCACCGAGAGATCGCTGATCGACACCTTGCGGGGATTGGCGAGGAAGCGCACCAGATCGCCCGGCCCCCAGGCGATCGGTACCCCCACCGAGCCGAGGGCCTGGGCCAGTTCCACCTGGTGATCGTCCACGTGTTCGCGGTAGCGCTGGCTGCGCGGCACCAGGATGAAGGGGGTCTCGAGGGTGTCGAGCAGCAGCACGGTGCCCTCCCCGCAGTGGGCCACCACCAGCCGCGCCTGACGGATCAGATCCTCGAAGTCCTGCTCCTTGAGGAAGCGATACACCTTCGCCCCGGCCGGCAGAACGGTGCAGGTGCCGTATTGCACCACCACCTCCTCGCCCACCAGATCTTCCGTGAGCAGATGGTCCAGCCAGTGCATCAATCGCTCGAAGGGGAACTTCTCGGTTCCCACGGTCACCAGAATCATGCGGATGCTCCTTCGATCGATGCGGCATCCGCGGGGGTGATCAGCACGGCCCGGGGGTAGCGGGCCTGCAGCTGAGGCCAGTGCACATAAAGCACATCGAGAAAGGGCAGCACCAGCCGCGCTGAGAGGCTCAGGGTTTCGATGCGGGTGATCGATTCCACGAACACGGTCTGATGGCCGAGCAGCTTGCCCAGAATCAGGAAGGGCACCGCCACGCCGGCGCCGGTGGAGAGGATCAGATCGGGCCGCTGCTGCCGCAGCACCGTCCAGGCCAGCAGGGCATTGCGCAGCAGGTTGGGCAGGTTGCGGTTGGTGGGGCTGTGGGCCCAGCTCACCTGTTCCCCGTCCAGGGCCTGACGGGTGGTGGCGGTATCGAAACTCACCCAGGTGCGCTGGTGGCGGCGCCAGAACGGCTCCAGCTGGAACAGCCCCTTGAAATGACCGCCGGAGGAGCAGACGAGCAGCAACTGCATGGTTCAGGCCCCCCGCGATTCAGAGCTGCTGGCGCGGTGCCGGCTGGACTGCAGAGCGATCTTCAGACGCTGCATCAGTCCTGTGATCCGCATCATTGAGGTCTCCAGAAGCCTATAGAGCGCCTTTGGCAGCAGGGCTCCCAGGTAACCAGCTGCCAAGGTGATCAGGGTGCGCAGCGGTTCCTCCCGCAGCAGAGCCGGATAGGTGCGCAAGGCCCGGTGGCAGAGCCGCACCCCGAGGCGAGGCTGGCCCTCGCGGATCGATCGGCGGGCCAGATAGCGGAGCTGGTAAGCCCGGGCCCGATGGCCGTAGCGCTGGATCAGGTCGGGGGCGTAGCCGGCTGTCTTGTCGAGTACCCGCTGCCAGCTGGCGAACTGCTTCTCGATGTTGGCCGAGAGACCGCCGCTGCTGATCCGGTAAAGGGTGAGCGCCTCAGCGAGACCTTCGATCGTCCATTGCGTCTGAAGAGAGATCCGCAGCCAGCATTCGATGTCTTCCGACTGGCGGAAGCTGTCGTCGAACCAGTAGCTCTCCGGCGTGCCATAGAGGTTGGCCTCAAAGCGAATCCCATCCAGCACCTCACGGCGCATCACCACGCAGGAACCATTGCTGATCGGATTGCGGCAGAGAATCAACTCGGGGGTGATGTGCTGCAGCGGCGGCGTCTGGTAGATGCCGAGGGGCTGGCCCTGGTCGTCGATGAAGGCGGAACGGGAATAGCTCACCCCCACCGCCGGATTGGCCTGCAGGTGCTGCACATGCCGCTCGATCTTCTCGGGAAGCCAGAGATCGTCGCTGTCGAGAAAGGCCAGGATGGCCCCGGTGGAGTGGCGGATGCCGGTGTTGCGTGCCCCCGCCAGACCGCGATTCTTCTGCGGCACGATCTGGATGCGGCGATCGCCGGTGCTGCGGCAGATGGCCACCCCGTCGTCGGTGGAGCCGTCGTCCACCACCAGGATCTCGAGCTTGGTGTAGGTCTGGGCCAGCACCGATTCCAGGCTGGCGGCTACGGTGCGGGCCGAGTTGTAGAGCGGCATCACCACAGACACGAGTGGCTGGGCTTCCGTCTGGAGGGGTGGGTCGGATCGGGGCACGACGGCGCTGGTGGAAAAAGGACAGGTGCATAAACGCGATGGTCAGGGCCGCGAAACCGGGCCGGCGCGGCTGGATCGTCTGCCCAGCCGCAGCCAACGCTGCAGGCTCGCAAGGATCAGGCGCGCTAACACGGCCACTGCCGTGAGTCCGGTGCGGCGGGGCTGGCGGATCAGCAGGGTCCAGTCAGATCGGAACGCACGGATCATGAAATCGGCCCCCAGCGCTGGATCCCCCTGCAGCCGCAGGGAGCGACGGGCCAGATAGCGGAGATGGACGGCCTGGGCCGCCGCGAAGTGGCGCGCCACCACTTGGGGCGCATAGCCGCGGGCTTCGGTGATCAGGCGAAGCCAGCCCTGTTCCATCCGCTCCAGGCTGGCGGAGAGGCCACCGGCTGAGGTGCGGTAGTAGGTGAGCACCCGATCGATCGGTTCGATCCGCCAGCCCCCTTTGCAGGACACCCGCAGCAGCCACTCGAGATCCTCGGAGTAGCTCATGTCCGGCACGAATCCGCCCACCGTCTCGAACACCTCCCGCCGCAGCACCCAGTTCGAGGTGGTGGTGGTGGGGTTTTCGCAGAGGAAATCAGCCGGGCTGAGGAGACAACTCGGGTGGGAGGCGATCTTGCCGGTGGGCTGCCCTTCCGGGCTGAGAAATTCCACCCGGGCAAAGCTCACCCCCAGGTCGGCATCGCTCTGGTGGCGCTCCACATGGCAGCGCAGCTTGTCTGGGTGCCAGAGGTCGTCGGCGTCGAGGAAGGCGATCAGGGGCGCCTGGCTGGCGGCCACCCCCCGGTTGCGGGCGATCGAAACACCGGCGTTGGCCTGGCGCAGCAGGCGGATCCTGGGATCGCTGCGGGCCCTCTCGGCCACGAGGGCGGCGCTGGCGTCTGTGGAGCCGTCGTCAACGGCGATCAGTTCCCAGTTGGTGAGCGTTTGCTGCTGAACCGTGCCGAGGGTTGCCTCCAGATGGGTTGCCGCGTTGAAGACAGGCACCACGACAGAGATGTCAGGACATTTTGTTTCCCGCCTTGGTGTCGTCACGGCTGTTGGGTCCGATCTGAGTGCTTGTCCTGAATTCGAATGGTTTGTATTGCCACAGATGCTCAGGAAAACCTATGCAGGAGGCGCTTCAAGCGGCCGCAGAGTGTGATTCGAACCATGCGGAAGCGCTTACGGTAATAATTGAACTGGTTCAGCTTTGGGGGCACCCCTTCCTGGTAGGAATGAAGCCCTTTCGACGGAAAGATCCTGCTCTTCCAGTCCCCTGAGCCGACGTGTTTGAACTGCGCATGCCCCAGAATCGACTTCAGTTTGGCCTTGATTTGATCGGGTGTTCGATAGGAGTAGTGCCGATTAAAGATTCTTTCTGAGCAAACTTTTGTCAATCCATTTGGCCACTGAGGGGCAACATCTTCCTCCCATGCCAAATCACGTTGATTACGAAAGAAGCGGTATTCCCTCCAGTTGATTGAATAAAATCTGCGCCTCTCGGTGATTGGCGTGTTCTGGACCTCTTTCTCGATGTCCCAGTTCTTATAATCAGAATCCGTGTAGTAGAACTGCAGCTGCCATGCGGTCACGAAGTCTGCATGTTCGTTGTTTGCCTTTGCGAGCACGGGCCGTGGGTCCCCCACCACGAATTCATCTGCATCCAGCCGCAGCCACCAATCCTGATCCGATAGTTCCCGGTGGTGTTTGTTGTATATGATTGAGCGCATTCCATCTCGGAATACCTCTGTGATCTGCCCTTCAATCACGATTTGCTCGTGACGTGAGGCCAGATCATTCACGATTTCCCAGGTGCCGTCTGTGCTCCCGTTATCGAGAATGAAGATCCTGTCGCAGAATTGCAGAGCATGCTTCAAGCAGTCTGCGATGACATCTGCTTCATTCTTGATCAGACAGATTGCGTAGATTGTCACGGGCACTGGTGGGGCAGTGTGGAGAGAAGTAAATGGGTGATCCGTGAAGGCAAATGGTGCTCAGGTCAAAGGGGATTCCGGCAGTTCCATGATCTCATAATTCAGAGAACTGGACTCTGGATCCTGGGAGTTTTTCACTGCCGGGCTCTGGTGCGCCAGAGACGGGATGCTGCTGTCGATGCTGATCTTCGGCTTGTCTGGGAGATCCCTGCTTGCGATGGACAGAGGATAAGCGAAGAGCTACCTCCTTGCCTGCCTTTAAACGCCTTGCTGGAGAACTCAGCAAGGGCTTGGTTGGGCGGCAGGGCTCATCAGTGCAGTGGCTTGGAGCCGATGCGGGGCCATAGATCGAAGCATCTCATCCTGGCTCTTTATCCACGACTCCTGATCCAGCTCGTACGCCGCGAATCACAGAGGATTTACTGTGAACAGGAATGATCACAATCAACATATCAGCGTGGACTCCCAATATGTTTCACCCATCTACCGCAAGGAGATCCGTGAGCGCGCTGATACCCAACCAGATTCTGCCTGGTCATATTCTGCGTGTAGCATTAATCAGCCGACCAAAGGCTAATCCCAATGCCAGAACTCCAGATTGGAAGGCAAGGAATCAGAAGGGAGGGGTGAAACCTCTAGGCATCCTGTTTCATCTTGATCAAGTCTTAAGTCGAACGCATCATTCGCCGAAGCTTCCCTTGGATCATTTCGAAAGTGGGGATAGAACGCACAAACTTCTGATAAGCAGCTGCTACCCCCAAGAGTTTGGCAGGACGCTGGCCAGCGAATGTGGTTCGATCCAAGATCTCAAACCATTGATCTTTGAAGTTGGCGTCATAGTCAGCATGCCAGGGCTTCACTTTACCCAAGAAATGGATAATTCCATCTGAGAAGCTAGGATCGGCTTTGCCCTTGGAAGTGTTCCACTTCGGATCGAGAGTTAGCCAGTCATCGGCTAACACCATATTCAGCGCATCCTGATCCATTTGGTCAAGCAAATCATGCTGTTCTTCGGCCACCCTCAAAGCCTTGGCCTGGATCTCGCGCTGTCGCCAGGCATCAAGATCAAGCACAATAACTCCTGAGTTAAAGTAGCGAAGAGGATTCTCTAATTTAAGTTTATCCCGCAGACGCTGTTGCTGATCTGGCGTGCCAATACCACCGTCAATCACGCAGGCACTGGATTTTCCCTGCAGATCAAGATCTTGCAGGCTGTTTAAATCTGAACAAACTATCAAGTCCGTATCCAAGTAGATACAGCGTGATATGCCATCTAAATATTCTGGAATGAAAAACCGAGCATAGGGAGACTTGCTCTTGACGAGCAGAGTGGTTCGAAAACCGCTTAACTGCTCGAGATCAAAATCAAAGAACTTAACTATACCGAGATTCGTTGTCTGCCAGGAGCTGGTGAGTTGCTGTTTGTCCTCTAAGGACAAATCCACGCTGATAACGTAGACATTTAGAGTTGTGCTGCAGGTTTCCAGCGCGGAGCGAACGGTGACTGCTGCCCCCCATACATAGTTGGCTGTCGCCACGATAACTATATTAACCATTGAGCTTCTGATGGCCATGCTGCCTCAGCTTAGCTAAGCGCGCTGATTCAGGCTCGTCACCAAGGCCGATTGGTGGAAAATGCTTACTCATCCTTCAGGAACCCACTTGTGTCTATTCCCACGCCGCCCGTGTCATGGACTGCGAGGGCGGTGTGTGGAGTGGCAACACTCCTCGGCTCGAGTGAGCCTGTCATAACAAGCCAACAGGATTCCGAGAATGGATGTGTTCCTGTTCAGAGCCAGGTGGGAATCTCTCGGAGATCAGCATGATTCCGCCCTCTTGTAATCACCATTATGCTCCATGGTGCCTTCGTTCTATCCGCCAATGAACCAGCAAGATCGCCTGATCCTTGGAGGAAATCCAAAGACTTTGATGTGTCACATCGCCCAACTAGATGTTGCGATTACAGAGAGTGGAAGACTGTGTTTCATGGATTCTTGAGCAGTCTTGTCTCTCTTTCCATTCTTGCTTTACTTGGTTTGTCGGCTGACTGTCGTTGAAACAGAGTCCTAATGGAAAGCCGATCTTTTCAAGGATCATTGCATCAGTTGCTTCAGGCTGAGGCTGTTGCCTCCGTGAGCGTCTTTTTGAGTAGATTCTTGGCCATCAGCACATAGATTGGCTGAAGCGTGAGATGGGCTGCGACGACAGCGACTGCAACTCCCAGTATGCCCCAGCGCGTCCCAATCATGATGGCTATGGTTAACGCAACAGTGAAGGCAATATTCCAATTGAGATCAACTTGTGGCAATCCTACTGCCCGGTAAAGCATCGATGCAGCATTGGCAAAGGGCCGCGATAAAGCGGACATGCAAATCAGGATCAGGATTGGAATGGCTCCAGCGTCGACCCATTTATGCCCAAAGACAATAGGAACGTAGAATGGTGCCAAGCTGCACTGAAGCACAACCAGTGGCACCATGACTTTCGCAATTATGATGAGATTCTTGTTGAATCTCTGATTTAGCTGCGCGGGAATGCTCCGCACATCGCAGAAGTCTGAATAGAGCGAAACAGAAAGAGCGCTGATCACGCTAACGCTAAGACCAAGGCCAGCGTTGAATGCAAAATAGTACACTCCAAGTGCCTGTAGACTGATCATTCGACCAACCAAGAGATAGTCCACGCTCTCGCGAAATGTATTCATCAATTCAACCCCAAGGATGCGACTCCCAAAGCTGATGACATGAGACCAGCGCTTCAGAGTGAACTGTCGTGCCGGTCGCCATGGTTCAAATCGCAGCATCATGGCTACCCAGACTGGGGCTACCAGAAGTTTGGGTAGCACAATGGCCCACATTCCCCATCCCAGCAGAGCAAGAGTGCCGGTTAGGAGGTTATCTGTGACCACTGAGACGAGGTTGGTCAGGCTGAAGAACTTGAGCCTGTTCTCACGACGCACTATTGCTGTTTGCACCATTGCAAACGGGTAGATCAGATAGCTGAAGCTCACCAATATGATCGGCAGGATCAGGCTTGAATCGTTGTAAACTTTGCTGATTGCAAATGAGGCAGCAATCTGGATCAAGCACAGGCTGAGCCCGATGACCCAATTCAGGCTCCATGCTGTCTGGCACACCTCACTGAGTTCTTCGTCATCGGCCTGGACAATCTTATCTCCAATACCATTGCGAGTAAAGACACGAACGAACTCGCTGGTCATCAATACAATGGCCGCTAATCCATAGTCGCTGGGAGTTAAGAGCCTTGCCAGTAAGACTGTCGCCAGGAGTCGGGAGACACGGATTCCCAATTCGCCAACACCCATCCATCCGATGTTGCGGATGAAGCGATCTTTGGGAATGAGGCTCTTTAGTAATCCCATCAATATTCTCCACTCCGACAAGTGAATTGTTGTCGTGGCACGTCGTCATCATGAGGTGCCCACGTGAACCCACCTGAATGTCTACGGGCTTTGGTTCGGAACGTGAAGGGCATGGCACCAGCTGCCATTGCGCCTTCTACTGACTTCATTTTCACCACTCCCCAAGACAAGGCATGGATTCCTAGTGGGTCAGTCTCTTGCTTACCCTGTTCGATGGGAGGCGTTGTCGAAATGCAATCGTCGTCAAGAGGCATGTGAGCACTTGCCATGGTGAGGTTCAGAGATACCTCAGAGGGTCGAACATGGCTGCTCGTGAGTCGGAGTAATCGCCGCATTCTGCCGCTATTCTGCATGGAAAAATCGGCCAGCTCTCTGCTCCTGTATGTTGATGATTTGCCTAAGCTAAACATGGAATGATGCAGTGGTACATGCGCCATTGCGGTCGGGCCTCCACTGGCTTCTACAGTTGAATTCTGAGTCTTGTGGCTTGGTGAACAGCATGAAGATTGCTTCATCAGTAATTCAAATCTTTCTATATCGTGAAATTGTTCTCTGTTGAGGGGATCTTCAAGGTGATTCTTGGCTTGTTGCTTAGACGCTAATCTCTCTTGGCTCATATCTTGGTGCCTCCTGACACAGAGATGCCGGCTTCCCCATCCACACGACTTTCCCACCCATCGGCACTCCTCCCACGTGTGGAAGGTAAGCTGCTTTACCCAGAGGAGGCCCCTGCCCTGACTCCGTTCAGGAGGCTGAGCTGGACTCATGCGAGACGCCCTGCGATCGCATTGGCCAGCTGCTTGCCAGGCAGCTGATCCAGGCACCACCGGAAGTCGCTGTTGACCTGCTCGCGGATGGTGCTGTGATCGAAGCTGCGTCCAGAAGAGGCCAGGATTGTTGGCATTTCCGTTGCAGGATTGAACTGGCTTAAATCGCATCCTGGAAGCTCAAGCCGATGACAGAGGTCACGTCCCTTGTTGGAATAATGAAGGTGAAAGGGTACGCGGCCAGCTGCCAGGGATAGGACAGCCGTATGGAATCGAACGGCGATCACGAGATCCACTAAGGAGAACAGGGCCATGGCGAGTTGCCAACTTGGCACACTCTGATCGTCCAGAAATGGATCAAAAATCTCCGTCCCTGGCGCTCCGCGCTGGATTGCCTGAGCAACATCAAGATCGTTGTCTGCTCCATAGGCACGAGACTGGATAAGGATCAGTGGTTGGTATCCTTGCTCCTGCAACTTTAGGCTAAGTTGCGTCATCCTCTCGATGAACTGAGCATTGTCGTGGCTATACATGCTATCGAAGCCACGTACAGAAAAAACAGCTGTTTTGGCTGGATCTATGGCTTTTTGGCTGAGTATTTTCTTTGCAGTCTCTTTGGCTGATGCCGAGCCTTCCAGAACAAAAGCAATGTCATAGGAAAGGCGGGCATCAACGCCGGCTTTGCGCAACTTTTGATAGCTCTCTAAATCCCGTACGCAGACAGCGGCTAGATTGAGCAGACATTGGCGAAGTAGGAAAAAGCTGAGCCCGTGGCAGGAGCGTGGTATGGACTGTCCGAAAAGGATTGTATGCAGTGGCTTCCTACGCAGTTCAGCCAGATTCAGCAAGAATGCTTTGGTAACCAACCATTCCCTGGAGTTGTTGAAGATATCACCCCCCACACTGATGTAGGCGGCACAGTCACGGGGGCGTTGATCTAGAAAGTTGATCCCCAGGCTTGGATCAGGAACCTTGTCTTGCACGCAGGCCACCAGCTCAACCTGTGGCAACAGCTTGCGAAAAGCGCTATAGATAGCAGCATCGCCTAAGTTCAGAGTGCTGTAGGCGTTGATCAGACCGATTTGCACGATAGATCTTCATCAATGATGGGTGTTCAGTGAGCAGACCATTCTCCTTCAATACTAGCCTGCCATGATTCCGACTCCTTTGCGATGCGAATTGTCGAGAGTTTTGTATAGATAAACAAAAGCTAGAGGGTTGCCTTGCTGGGAGGCCTGCTCAGGACCCTGCAGGCGATGAGATTCATGATGGTGCTGACTGATCACTTGCCATTCTCGCGCAGTGATCAAGCCCCTGGCTTGCCGAGATCAGATGCGCTAAGATTCTTTGAGAATTCCCATCAAGGAAACCCTTCTAAGTCGACACACATGTCGAAAACCCTGGTCTGGCTTGTAGGAGTTCTCTGCATTTTTTGCATTGCAGGAGAATCTTTGGCTCTACCGATCTCGCCAGGGGATCGGGTTAAAATCACAATCCCGGAAGGAGAAGAGTTCAGCGGAATCTTTGAAATTAATCTCAACGGAGAGCTGGAGCTTCCCTATGCCAAGGGAATCTATGCTGTCGGCCTTGAGCCTCAACAGCTGCAGCAGCGCGTCTATGAGAGCCTCGTGCAACAAGGATTTTTCCAACCAGCTTTTCTGAGAGTCAGCCTGAGTGTGGTTCAGTGGGCACCTGTGCCTGTTTTTGTCACTGGATCCACATTTCAGCCTGGTCGCGTTCTGATTAATGAATGGAGCCCCGCCGAGCAATCCCAAACTCCTGTCCCTCTCTCTGGACAGGCTCCGCTGAATCGCATGCTGACCACGGCTCTTCGACGTGCGGGTGGCATCACTCCTACCGCCGATGTGACAGCCGTGGAATTGAAGCGAGGTTCGCGCAAGCAACGGATTGACCTGACTGGAGCCTTCACGGGTGAACCATTTGATGATATTCCACTCATTGCTGGTGATCAAGTGATTGTTCCCGACACTGGTGTCGTGAACCCGATGATTGTTCGACCGTCCGTTGTGACTCCCAATGAGATTCATATCAATATTTCAAACCTCACGGTTCCTGCGGCCGGCAACTCTGTTGCTGCAATTGGCAATGATGCTCAGAAGTTTCCTTATGGGGCTCGTTTCTCCCATGCGGTTGTCTCGGCGAACTGTGCTGGTGGAACGATGGTTACCAACGCTCGACGCCGAGCTGTTTTGGTGAGAACGGAAACAACCACTGGCAAGACAACTGTTTTCGAGCGGGGTATAGAGCAGGTACTTCGTGATTCTACGGACAGCAAGAATAACCCTTATCTCATGGCCGATGATGGAGTTGCTTGTTATGATTCCGGCGTGACAAACTTTCAGGCTGTTCTTGGTATTATCACTCAATTCCTGACCCCTGCTGCACTGATCTATGACCGCATCCTGCCATAAGTCTAGTGAAGAATCCAGCTCAGTTCATTCGTCAATTTAAGCCGCGAGTTCCGGCGGTGCCGGAGCCTCTGCGCAAGGCAGCTCGCCTGTTTACGGAGCAGTTTCGAAATATTCCCGGTCTCAAGGTTCCCAGTCCCAAGGGCTGGTGGCAAGGGCTGAGTCGTACCGATAAGCTTCGCTGGAGCCGCTATCTCTTTGTCAGCACATGCACGAACGGCCTGATATGGAGCTCCAGTATTCTCTATCTCTTGCTTACAAAGCCTGTTTATACCAGCTCTTGGGCTTTGATTTTACCTGGAAGTGAAAATGCTGTGAAGCTAAGCTTGCCTGAAATTGGGCAAGCCACAGCATCCAGTGAATCCCTTGGCTTGGCGACTTTTGATCCACGTGCGAACTATGAATATATTTTCGTAAGTGAGCAGGTCTTGGCTCGAGCTGCCAAGATCGCCAAGATTCCTAAGGAGAAGTTTGCTGAGCCCCGCATTAAGAATATTGATAACACCACGCTGATGCAGATTGATGTCACCGGCCCCTCTCCTGAGGATGCACGGAAACGTGCGTACGCCTTGTATGAGGCCTTGGTGGAGCGCCTCAGTGAGTTACGGGCGAGTGAGATTGATCAGCGGCAAGTTCCAACACAAAAGATTCTGCTTGAAACTCAACGCAAGCTTGAAGATGCCCAGAAAAAAGTATCGGAATACAAGCGTCAGTCTGGTCTTACGTCTATAGAACAGGTGGAATCTCTATCGGCTAACATTGAACAACTTCGCAAGCAAAGGGCTGAACTTGCGGCTCAGCAAGCCCAGGCCGAGAGCCGCTTGCAGAAATTGAGCAGCAACCTGGGGCTCTCTCCATCTGAGGCTGCCGATGCCTTCAAGCTACAGGTGGATCAGATTTTTCAGCAGACGTTAAAAGACTATAGTGAAGCTACTGCTATCCTGAAAGTACAACTTTCTAAGTTTGGTCGTAATAACCCCCGCATTCTCAAAGAGATCAAGCGCCAGGATGCTGCCAAGAAAGCAATGGACCAGCGTGCCATCGTTTTGCTGGGTCGCCCTGCATCTGCCAGAACCCTCATCCGCTTGGCATTGGCAGGGACCACTTCGGGACGTGATTCCCTTTTCCAGAACTTGGTGAATTACCAGTCAGACGCTTCAGGTGCTGCATCTCAGGTTCGCAAACTCGACCAGCAGATTAATTCCTTGGAAGGGCGATTGAGGTGGATGACGCAGAGGCAATCTACCCTGGAAAACCTGAAACGAAATGAACAGATCGCAGAAGCAGTCTTCGCTTCCACGCTAGCCAAACTCGATCTTGGCCAAGCTAATATCTTTGCGGCTTTTCCACTGGTTCAGATTGCTGTGGAGCCAAGCCTCCCGGAGAAGGCTACTTCGCCAAAGAAAACACTGGTTTTAGCCGGTTCAGCTTTCGGCTCCATCCTGACCACCGCAGGACTTTGGATCCTATGGATTCGTAAGCCCTGGATCAAGAGAGTTTCGAAATGGATCTCTACTTAGCGAGGAGGCTGTCTTGGGATTAAAAACAATTCTTTCAAAGGTCTTTCAGTCTGAAGACGATCTTCAGCCCCAGAACTGGCCTGAGCGCCTGGTTTGGTGGTCCATCATCTGTACATTCCCGATCTGGATCATCGGTGGCCTGTATGTCGTCGGGTCCGTTCTCTGCTGGCTCCTCCTTGTTTGCTTGTTGATCAAGATCCTCGCTCGCATGGATCACCCAGAGGAGAACGAGGAGATTTCGATTTCTCCAGTGATCTGGCTTTGGATCATCGGGATGATAATTATGCAGGTTGCCCTGATTGCAGGGCACGTAAATTTCAATCTGGGAACTGGCGCGATCATCAAATCTACGATTGGTTGGGCCAAGGGCTGGGCGGCTCTTGCCCTTTATCCCCTGGCCGGAGCGCTGCCGATCCGGAGCAGCATCCCTACGCGAGCAATCTGCATCGTGGGGTTCCACACCCTCCTCATCATGCCGGTGCTTTTGATTACTCCCAATCTCCATCTGCCCGAGGTGCTTTATGTTTCTCCTTTGAGAGCTGTAGGAGGTCCTGGCAATGAGTTCTTTGACGTGCCCCTTTATGAGATTGATGGCAGTACTGGTGATCTCCGTTGGAGGCTATTTGCTCCATGGGGTCCGGCGCTTGGGTTCGTTGGAAATGTGAACTTTACTATATGCCTGCTGGAAAAGGATCGAAAATGGAAAATCCTCGGCATCATTGGTTCCATTCTGATGGCTTTCGTCTGCAAGTCGCGTCTTGCCCAGCTCGCCATCATTCTGATTCCCTCCGCTACTTTTATTATTGGCAGGCTTCGCCAGCCATTCATGCTCATTTCTTTGGGTGTTGTTTCCTATCTCGGGGGAATCTTTGCTACTTCCATTCTCACTGCGATCAGTGATTACTGGGAAGGTTTCAAGGGTGCCAGGGCTGGCTCCACCCGGGTTCGTTTCGCGTTGAAACGAATCGCCTTCCACCGCTGGGAGACAGAAGCGCCGATCTGGGGGCATGGAGTTGTGGAGGGAGGCCCGCACCTTGTGGAGTACATGGCAATCGGCTCGCATCACACCTGGGCTGGAGTTCTGTTCGTGAAAGGAATCGTGGGCTTTGTTGCTCTGGCTGTTCCCATGCTGGCTACGGCTCTTGATCTTTTTCGTCGAGCGGCCAGTCCTCGCTACCAACTTGGCTCGGCCGGACTGGGAATGATCATTATTTTATTTATGTATACATTTGGTGAGAACCTCGAGATTCTGGTGTACCTGTATTGGCCGGGAATGCTTATCATGGGTATGGCGCTCCAGGAGAAGCCCATGCCACGAGCTACGATTGTCTCCTGATGCTGGTTTCCTGCTCTGTGCAGAATCTGCCCAGGCACCTATCCGGTTCTGCATTGTTGCGTCCGGGAGGAGGGAATGGCTCCGCTGCCTTGGCTCTGCATTCCACCTCGGGTTTGGCCTTTCCTTTCGGTGTCCCTCCTGAAGCGCGATGGATCCCCGCCCTGTTGCTTCCTTTGATCTGTTCGTCTGAACACACCCTGCGATCGGTCGAAGGGCCTGGTTCTCTCTGCCTCTGCGATGCTGGCTGGGGACCATGACCTCTGGAGCAGGCCTTCCACGGATAGAGCGTCTTGAGCACTGGCGCGATGCGTCCATTCCCGATCTGATCCGGCAGGGAATGGATCCCTCCCACATCGCTGAGGTGGTCCTTCAGCAACTGGTTGCTCTCCTGCCTGAGGTTCTGTTTGCTGTGCTCACGGCCAAGCCAGCGGGCGGATGGGAGCTTCTGTCGAGCCTGCCCCGAAACGATGCTCCCCTACCACTGGGCAGTCTCGACCTCGGAGCCGTTCTGGATCTTCAGCCCCCGGAGACGTGTCTCCCTCTGACCCTTGCGCAGTTACCAGCGGATCAGCAGGGGGTCTGGCTGGCGGTAGGGATCACCGATGCTCTGCTCGCGCCGATCCGGCATCACGATGGCATCTGGGGCGCGTTGCTCGCAGGCAGGAAACAGCTCCATTCCTCTCCCTGGTCGGCTCTGGAGCGCTCCCTGATCCAGGAACGGGCCTCCCTTCTTTCGCTTGCGGTAGAGCACCACGCGCTGATCTGCCATGACCGGGATGCCATCGATGCCCTGCAGCAACGCAATGCCGAGCTGACTGACGCTCGGCAGACGGCGGAGCTGGCCAGCCAGGCGAAGGATGCCTTTCTGGCGGCAATGAGCCATGAGATCCGCACGCCGATGAACGGCATCATCGGCATGACTGACCTGCTGCTCTGCAGTTGCCTGGATGAGGAGCAGCTTGATTCCGTGCAGACGATTCGCAGCAGTGGCCAGGCTCTGTTGACGATCATCAACGATATTCTCTGTTTCTCCAAGATTGAATCCGGCAAGCTGGATCTTGAGCACCGCATCTTTGAGCTGCGCTCCTGCATTGAAGACGTGCTGGATCTTCTGGCCGATGAGGCTGCTCGCAAGCACAACACTCTCACCTATTGCCTGGATTCTGGTGTTCCCTCCCACATCCTTGGCGATGCGGTGCGCTTGCGTCAGATCCTCACCAACCTGGTGAGTAATGCCGTGAAGTTCACACAGCGAGGTGATGTGCGCGTTCAGGTGTCGGTGCTGGCCCTCCCCGACAAACTTCAGCTCCCCTTCCGTTCCCGCGTGCGGCTGCGGTTCTTGATCGTGGACACGGGAATTGGTATTGCCGTTGAACAGTTGCCCATGCTGTTCCAGCCGTTCGTGCAGGCCGATGCATCGATGACCCGCCGCTTCGGCGGTACCGGCCTCGGACTGGTGATCTGCAAGCGCCTGTGCGAGTGCATGGGTGGTGACATCACGGTGAGCAGTACCCCCGGCGAGGGCTCCAGCTTCTGCTTCACGATCGAAGCCGAGGTGGATGAGTCGGCCTGTCAGGCAGCAGCCTGGGAAACCACCTTGCCTGCGGGCACCCGTGGGTTGCTGGTCTCTACCAATCGCAGTCAGCTACTGGCCCTTGAGGATCAACTGGGCAGCCTCGGTGTGGAGACTCTGGTGGCTCGCTCCCTCATCGAGATTGCCGAACCCCTGGCGTCTGGTGCTCCGTTTCGGTTTGTGGTTCTGGACGACGCACTGGATCTCTCCGAAGCCGCTCCCACCACGCTGATGGCGCAGTTCCGTCAGCTCAGGGGTGCTGAGTCGTTGCCGCTGATCCTGCTCACATCCCGTCGCAGCGGCCTGGGGGAGCTGCGCTCGCTGGTCGATCCGCATACCTTCCTGCTGCCCAAGCCCTGCCGCTTCTATCAACTGGCCAACATGCTGCGCCAGCTGCTGGCGACAGCCGTGACGCTCCACCCCTCCAGTGCTTGGCCGCCAGGGTTGGCGGATCCGCTGCCTGGACCGCCAGCTCCGGCCTCGGTCGAGCGGCTGGCCGATCGACGGCCCCTGCGCCTTCTGCTGGTGGACGACATCCTTGTCAACCAGAAACTGGTTGCCAGGATGCTGACCCATCTCGGCTACGAGGCTGCGATCGTCAACAATGGGCAGGAAGCCCTTGAGGCTGTGGACCGGGACCCCTACGACGTGGTGCTGATGGATGTGCAGATGCCGGTACTGGATGGACTGGAGGCCAGTCGTCGCATTCGCGGTAGCTCCAGCCTCTCCTTTCAGCCCTGGATCATCGCCATGACGGCCCATGCCCGCGAGGAGGATCGCCAGGCCTGTCTGGAGGCAGGCATGAATGATTACATCAGCAAGCCGATGACCCTCGACGGGCTCAAGACTGTTCTGGAGCGCTATCAACCGATGACCACACCGTCTTCCTCCTGCCTCGATGCAGCCACCTGGCAGCAGCTGCTCGATCTCACGGGCGACAGCCCCGCGGAACTGGTCGATATGTTCCTGGAGGACAGCTTGCAGATTCTTGGCCGGCTGACGGCCGCATCCAGTCAGCAGAATGCCGCGGCGCTGTCTGAGGCGTGTCACGCCCTGCGTTCTCCGAGCGCGACGCTCGGCGCGGTGGTCCTGGCTCAGTTCTGCCGTGATATTGAGGAGCGGGCGCGCGATGGTGACACTGCAGCGGCTTTCGCCCTGGTGCCGGCCCTGCTGGAGGAAGCGGGGAAGGTGATGGCTGAACTGCGTGCGATCCGTACGGCGTGCGATCCATGAGGCTGATGATTCCTCAGATTCGGCTTGAATTATGACGCAGGATTCTGACGTTCCACTCCGGATTCTGTTGATCGATGATGATCGTCTGATCCTTCGGGTGATGGAGAAGGTTCTGAATTCGGCGGGTTATACGGTGTTCACCAGCCCGAGTGGCGCTGATGGACTTGAGCAGGTTGCTCGGAATCAACCCCAGATTGTGATCTGCGACTGGCAGATGCAACCGATGGACGGTCTTGAGATCTGCCACCGGATTAAGTCGACGCCTGGCTCGCAGGACACCTTCTTCTGCCTGCTCACCTCCCGATCCAGCCTGGAAGACCGGGTGACCGGACTCGATGCCGGGGCCGATGATTTTCTCTCCAAGCCGGTGGCGCCCGATGAGCTGCTGGCCCGTGTGCGTTCGGCTGTTCGGCTGGTGCGGGCCAACGAGCGACAACGCCTCCTGCTGGAGCGACTGCAGCGGCAGACCGATCACCTCAATGCCGAACTGGCCCAGGCGGCTGCCTATGTGAATTCCCTGCTTCCCGGCATCCTCGCTGGCTCTCCCCGGATTCAATCGCTCTATCTGCCCTCCACCCAGTTGGGTGGCGACTGCTATGACTATTACTGGCTCGATGCCGATCATCTGCTCCTGTATCTGCTTGATGTGAGCGGCCATGGGCTGTCGGCGGCCCTGACCTCGATCTCAGTCCACAATCTGCTGCGCTCCACGGCCATCTCTCGCTCCACCCTTCTGGATCCAGCGTTGTTGCTCACCACGCTGAATGGCATGTTCCAGATGGAGAAGCAGAACTCCCAGTACTTCACCATGTGGTGCGGGATCTACCACGCTCCTTCACGCCAGCTCACCTATGCCAGTGGCGGTCATCCCCCCGCGCTTTGCTTCTCGCCCGCCGCGGATCGATCACTCACGGTGTCGCGCCTGACAACCGGGGGAATGGCAATTGGACTGTTTGAGGATGCCGATTACTCCGCCAGTGTGTTCGAAGTCCCTGCCCACAGCAGTCTGTTGCTCTATAGCGATGGTGTTTACGAACTGCCCTGCAACGATGGCAGCGTCTGGACCCTGGATGGCTTCGTTGGTCTGGCGTCGCAGTTGCAGAAGGAGCATCCCGATTCGATCGAAGTGTTGATCGCTGCCCTGCGAGGCATCGCCAGCAAGGGTCAGTTCAACGACGATTGTTCGATCGTGCAGGCTGCCTTTGCGTGATTCTGCTACGTGGCGGCGTCCAGGGAGTCTTCGCACTCCTGACGTGATTCGAAAATCCGGAACACCTTGTCGGTGCCGGTGAGCTGCAGCACCATCAGGAGCTGGGTGCAGAGCCCGCTGAGGAAGAGATCACGTTGCTGCTGCCGAGCCAGTTTCAGCGCCACCACAAGATGGCCGAAGCCACTGCTGTCCATGAAGGTGAGCGCGCTGCAATCAACCAGCAAGGGCTGGCTGGTGGTCTCGAGGGCCGTGCGGATCTGCTCCTGAAGCATTTCGCCGAACTCGCCATTGAGGATGCCGGTGGGGGAGAGAACTTGCACAGGGCTCATGGGGACGATCGGCGAAGGCGGGATGGATGTGTGCAGGAGCGTAGGGGGGATCCCGGTGAACGACGGCATCAGCGCCAGCGCTCGACACGGCTGGAAGGCCGGCCGTTCAACTTGATGCGGTTGCGGCCGGTCTGTTTGGCCAGCGTCAGGGAGGCTTCCGCCCGGGAGAAGAGATCGGCGAAGCCGGTGTCTGTGTCGGCGATGGACGTGAAGCCTCCGCTTGCCGTCACGAAGATGGGCAAGCCGCTGGCGTGAAAGTTGTTGGAGGCGATGCACTCGCGGATGCGCTCAGCCAGCTGCGCCGCCCCCTGTGCTCCCGTTTCCATCATCAGCACGCCAAAGCTGTCACCCCCGAGCTGGCTGAGCAGATCCTGGTCGCGCAGTTCCTCCCGAATCAGCTGGGCCACGGTGGCGATCACGCTGTCGCCGCTGGCGCGGCCCCACTGTTCATTCAGCAGTGCCATGTGGTCGAGGTCCAGCAGCAGCAGGGACAGTGGGCGACAGAACCGCCTGGCCCGCTCGTATTCGTGTTGACCCGCATCGAAGAATCCCTGCCGGCCCAGTACAGCGCGCGGTCCCTGCTGGTGAGTGCCGGAGGCGGGATCCACCTGGCGTGCCATCACTCTGGCCAGAGACTGGAGACTGCTCTGAACTGGAGCGGAACCAGCGACGGCTGGCTCGGCCACCGGCTCTGGCGGTGCTGCTTCCGGTTCCTGGCTCAGTAGCACCAGGGACCGATCCCAGAGCTCGTTGAAGTTGTGGTCAGCCGCAGTGATCGTCGCCATTGTGGCTGCCACGGTTGGGGTAACGGCTGTTGACACCAGACCACGCAGCCGTTCTCCCACGGGCCCGGCTTCGTTGGCGTCGGTTTCGATCAGCAGCACGCAGAACTGGTCGGCCGCTGGCGACGCCACCCGATCGTGGTCGCGCAGTTCCTGCTGAAGACTGGCGACCACCTGCCGGCGCAGGGCCTCCTGCAGTAGTGGTTGGCTGAGGCTCAGCTGCAGCAACGACAACGGGCGTTGGAAGCGGCGGGAGCGCTCGAATTCGTTGCTGCCGGTTCTGAGGAACTGGAAGAGCTGCCGCTCATGTTCCGGCAGGGTCTCCACCTGACGGCGGTGCTGTTCGAGCTGCTCCATCACCATCTGGGCCAGATTGCGCAGCAGGGTGCGTTCGGCGGCCTTGAACTGGCGTGGTTTGCGATCGATCACACACAGGGTGCCGAGGTTGTGACCGTCAGCGGTGGTGAGAAGGGCTCCGGCATAGAAGCGGATCGAGGGGTCATCCCGGACGAGTGGGTTATCACGAAAGCGCTCATCGAGGCTGGCGTCTTCCACCACCAGTCCGTCTGCTTCACAGATGGCATGGGCGCAGAAGGCCACCTGGCGGTCCGTCTGCCGCGCCTCCAGTCCGGTGCGCGACAGAAACCACTGGCGATCCTCATCCACCAGCGAGATCACGGCGATCGGAACGCCGAACAGCTGGCTGGTGAGCTGGGTGATCTGATCGAAGGCCTCACTGGGAGGCTGGTCGAGGATCTGATAGTGCCGCAGGGCCTGCAGGCGGCCGGTTTCATCGGGCGGGATCGGAATCGGCCTGTCGGCACCCGCGTCTGGTGAAGGGTCGGCGGTTGTGGAGCTGCCGTGATTCACCGTGATCGCACTTTGGCAGGGACTGCTTCCGTGGCCTCGACAGGCCTGCCCATGAATATTAGGCGGCCCTCCAGCGGACCCAGCCACAGGCTCACGGCCAGCCAGTGGATCAGCACCGGTGGCCACAGGGATCCGGTGGTGGCGAAGGCCACCAGGCAGACCACGGCCAGCCCCAGGCACTGGCTCAGGAAGCGGCCGTCATTGAACACACACCGGGCCGCCGGATACCAGAGGGCCGCCGCCAGGGGGTGATAGAGCACGAACAGGCCGGTGGAGAGAGCTCCCCAGGCCAGTCCCGTGGCAAGGGAGGTGCCGCTGTCGGGCTGGGGCAGCAGGGCCACCCGGAACAGCAGTTCCTCGCCGATCGCCGGCATCGGCAGCAGGGCCAGGCTGGAGGCCAGCCCCGGCAGCAGCCTTGGCCAGCTCCAGTGGCGGGGCAGGAAACCATTCCGCCGTCCGCAGGCCAGCGCCACCGCGCCGTAGCTCACCAGCAGGCCCGCCGTGAGCATCACACCCGCGGGCGTGAGGGGGGTGAGCAGGGCCGAGCCGGTGCGGGCCAGCAGGGTCGCCAGGGGCGGGATCTGGCCCAGCAACAGGGTCGGGGCCAGGGGTTCGAGGCTGGGATCGCCGCCGGCCAACTGGTTGGTGCGCAGCAGCAGCAGCGGTGAGCCATGGCGCAGAAACAGGCTGGCCATGGCGTCGTGGGCACCGCGCGGCAGCAGCGACCGCCAGCTCAGCAGGATGTCGGCCGGCGACTGACCGCGCCGGAACGAGCTGGCCTCGGCCCCGGTGAGGCCAGCTCGACTGATCGCCACCTCCACCCGCTCGGCATTGCCCTGCCAGTCGGAACGGGCCATCCCCAGGGGGGTGAGCAAGCGATCCAGGTCATCGGCCAGCTCCTGCTGCTGGCGGAAGGCTCGGCTGCTGGGGTGGTTGGGGTGGGCCTTCAGCCAGGCGAGCAGGGCCGGATCCGCCTGCACCTGGGTGCGCAGCCGGCGCAGGGCGGCATAGAGCGCCTGGCTGGAGTCCTGCACGCACGAGGTGGCCGGGGTGACGCTGGACAGGCCGGTGCCATCGCCGCTGCGGTAGCGGGCCATCAGCACCTCCGCCTGAAGCCCCAGTTCATCCAGCAGAGACAAACGGGTGCCACCGATGCGCAGCTCGCTGAAGGTGTCCTCGGGGATCAGCACATCGGAGACCGGCCGGCTGCCCAGCCAGCCCCGTTGCAGATCGCCCATGTACGCCGACCAGTCCTGGGTGCCGGCGACGATGCCGTTGGGGTTGTTGGCGTAGATCTGGTGGTAGCGGATCGCCAGACGCGGCTGGCCAGTGAAGGGGTCTTCCACCACGCTGGCCTCACCCAGCGCAAAATGGCCCATGATCGTGGTGCTGCCCCTGGCTTCTCCGCCGGGGCCGCCGATGCCGCCGAACAGGTGGAGCACCAGGGCCCGGCGGCCGATCGTCCAGGGTGTGCCACCTTCTTCTGCCCCAGCTGGGGCTGTTGCCCCGCCCGTGGCCGCCGCCAAACCCATCGCATCAGATGAGCCTTGCAGCAGGACCCGCCCGAGGCTGCCGCGCCGCTCCGGAGTGTGGAGCCAGTTCCCCTCGCGCAGATACCGCAGCCCCGCATTCAGGCCCGGCACCTGTTGATCGGCGCCGGGGAGGATCAGCTGGCGGGGCTCCAGGGCCTGCACGGTGAACAGCCCGGTGGCGTCCGGGGCTCCGTAGAGGTACCAGCCATCCCTACCGGCCGGGCTGCTTGCCAGCCCCCGGGGTGTCGACAGCCAGCGGCCGTTGCGATCCCGGGGTTGCTGGGGCAGGCGCACGGTCTGCTCGGGGCCATCAAAACTGCCGCTGTGGCGGTTGAAATGCTGCACGAGCAGGCGCTCGCCGTTGGGCCCGCTCTGCTTCACGATCCACACCAGCGCCACCCAGCGACCGGTGACCTGCAACGGTGGCCGGCCGATGGTCAGGGTTGGCGGTGCCCCTGGCTCCACCTCCACCTGCTCCAGGCGCACCTGTAGATCGTCGTTGGGCCGCGCCCCCGCCAGGCTCTGCAGCGGACCGACCCGGCGGCGCCCATCCAGCCGGCGCGGCACCACATTGCCGGCGGCCTCGGCCTGATCGGCAGCTGCGCCCAGGTGAATGTCGGTGCGGACGGCCTCCACCAGAGCCCGCAGCCGGGGAGTGTCCCGCCAGGTCAGACGCAGGGTCTGGCCCTGCAGCTGGCGGTAGGCGGCGGGGGCCTGTTCCAGCTGGATCCAGACCCAGTCGTGGTCGGGCCCATGGCTGGCGGGGCCACGGCTGTCGGCGCCATCGCTGGCCTGCGGCAGGATCAGGCGACCGATCCAGTCGCCATTGGATCGGTACAGCTCCGGATCCGGCCGTTGATCCAGCGGGTGGAAGGCCGGCTGGTTGAACGGTGCCTTCTGGGCCAGGTCGTAGCTGGACACACCGCTCGGTGGTTGCGATCCATCTGGGGAAGGCCCGTCGCCGGCCCAGCTCGCCAGGCCGATGCACAGTGCTCCGGTTAGCAGAAGCCCGAGGATCCGATGGATCGTTGCTCGGTAGGGCCTGGTAGGGATCGGATCTGGCGTCAGGAGGGCTCCTCGAGACGTTGGCCTTCGGTGAGACGTTGGCCTTCCGTGGAAAAGCGATACCAGATCAAGTCGTTGATGCGGCCCAGTGGCTCGGCGGTCTGGCCGCCGCGCTCCACCATCAGCAGATCCGGCCGACCGGCCAGCACCTCCAGGCCCTCGCCCAGGGCGAACTGGCTTGAGCCCTTGAACAACCCGCGGTAGAGGCTGTTGCCCTTGCTGTCTTTCACTTCAAGCCAGGTGGGTTCGCGGCTGCTCAGCCGCAGGCTGGTCCTGGAGGCCCTGGCTTGATCCGCCGCCTGGGATCCGCTGCCTGCGGCCGGCACCGCATCGCCACCACGCAAGCCAGCGCCGCCCCAGCGCTGCCAGGCCAGGCCCGCCCCCACCAGGGCCACCAGCAGCACCGCCAGGGGCAGAAGCCGCCCGATCCATGGGGAGGCATCAACTGGCGTGGTGGGGCTGGACTGGATGGGTGAGCTTGGAGAATTGGGTGGCGAGCTTGGCGTGGCAGGCCCGGTTTGGACCTGGACCTGCGGCGCGGGGCTGCTGGCGGGGCTGACCGGGTGCTGGGGCATCACGGTTGAGGCGCTGGCGGATCCAGCCGGGCGGTGAGTCCCAGGCCGGATGTCGAGCAGCGGCTCAATCACGGCGTTGGCATCCAGTCCGAGGCGCTTGGCGATGCGCCGGGCCTGGGCAATCACGTACACCATTTCGGGAAGATGGGCACGGTCGCCCTGTTCCAGGGCCTCCACCTGTTCGGCTCGCATGTACAGCTCTTCGGCCAGCGCCGCGGTGGTCAGTCCCCGCGCTTCGCGCCCCTGCCTTAACTGCTGACCCATCGTCCGCAGGATCTTCTCCGGATCGGGTGGGGTGTCATGGCCGCCCAGGAAGGCGGAGGCAGCAGTGGCCTCAGAGTCGCGCGGGTTCTGGGTCACGATTAACGGGGAGTGCCGTTGTAGTCCACCTGGCGAATCTCACTGCCGTCGGGCGAGATTAGGATCGTGGTCTGAACGGTGGCGGGCTTGTTCATGGTTTGCCAGCCGGGACCGCCGCCCAGAAATTCGAACAGATAGCCCTGATCCGTGCTGCGGATCAGGCAGTCGCCCCCGCCGATCTGGTGCATGCAGGCGGCCGTGTTGTAGCGACTGAGCCCGCCATTGATCCGTTCGGCCTCCATTCGGGCCAGGTTGGCGGCACGAACTCGGCTGGCGTCCATCTGCTGGGCGAATCCAGTCGATGCGCAGACCATCAGCAGCGTGGTGGCTGCGGTGGCTGCGACAAGCGGAAAGTTCCTGATCGAGAACGAAGGCAGGCCCATGACGAAGAAGAGCGGTTGCCCGCGTTCTAGTTCCGTGATCCAGCGACGTCAGTCGGAAAGACTTCCAGCAAGACCTCCGGCAAGACCTCAGCGGTCGACGCGACCTCAGTAGAGGCGGCTGAGCACAAACTCGGGCAGCGCCAGCAGGGCGGTGCTGGCTTCTGAGGCCGGCAGCCACTGAAGCGCTTCATGGGCTTCGCGGCTGAACTGCTCGGCCAGGGCGCGGGAGCGGGGAATGGCCTCGCAGCCCCTGACCAGGGCCAGGGCCTGGTCCAGATCGCCCGGCTCACAGAATTCACGCTCAATCAGGCCTGCGAGGGCCGGCCTCTCCTCGAGGGCGTAGAGCACGGGAGCGGTGAGGTAGCCGGCGGCCAGGTCACTGGCGGCGGGTTTACCGAGCTGCTGGTCGCTGCCGGTGAAATCGAGGATGTCGTCCACCACCTGGAAGGCCAGCCCCAGCTGGCGACCGAAGCGGTACAGGTCTTCAAGGCGTGGCTGGGGCAGCTCGGCCAGCACCCCGGCGGCGCGGGCACTGTTGGCAATCAGTGAGGCGGTCTTGCAGTAGCTCTTCTCGAGGTAGGTCTCGAAGCTCTGGCCGGTGTCGTAGCGGAACAGCCCCTGACGCACCTCCCCGTCCGCCAGGTCCATGATCACCCGGCTGAGCAGCTTCACCACCTCGAGGTCGTCGAGGTTGGCCAGGTGCCAGCTGGCCTGGGCGAAGAGGAAATCGCCCGCCAGCACTGCCACCCGATAGTTGAAGCGGCTGTGCACGGTGGCTACGCCGCGGCGAGTGGCGGCTTCATCCACCACGTCGTCGTGCACCAGCGAGGCCGTGTGGATCATCTCGGTGATCTCGGCCAATCGCCGATGGCGGGAGCCGAGCGCCCCCTCCGGATCGATGGCACGCGAGAGCAGCAGCACGATGCCGGGCCGCAGGCGCTTGCCGCCGGCGGCGAACAGGTGCTCAGCGGCAGCCTGCAGGATCGGATGACCGGCTCCGATCAGGCTGCGCAGATCGGCAAGCAAGGCGTCGAGATCGGCCTCGACCGGCTGAAGAAGTTCTGCAACCGTGGCCACGACACCTCCCTGGTGAGCTGATCCTAGAAGGATCAGGAGGGCGTCCGGAGCTCCACTCTCTCCACCCGTGGACGCCGCTCCAGCCAACGGGTCGCGGCCTTGGCGAAGCCACTGGCCGAGCCGGTGACGCAGTAGCGGTAGAGCAGCCTCGGCGGGTCGATCGGATCGTCCTCCAGGTCCACTTCCGGCGAATCGCCCAGGTTGCCGAGCAGGGGGCCCAGGCGCCGGGCAGCGGCCTGGGCCGGATCCACCAGACGCATGCCTGCAGGCAGCAGACGGCGCAGCAGGGGGCGCAGCAGGGGGTAGTGGGTGCAGCCCAGCACGATCGTGTCCACCTGAGCGGCGATCATCGGTTCGAGGTAGCCGCGGGCGGCCGCTTCCAGGGCTGGATCCTCCAGATTGCCGGCCTCGATCAGGGGCACGAAGGCCGGGCAGCCCACCTCGATCACCTCGGCCGTCGGCCGGCAGGCATGAATCGCTCGGCCATAGGCCGCGCTGCCCGCCGTGGCCGGGGTGGCCAGCACACCGATCCGGTCGCTGCTGAGTTCGCTGGCGACACTGTCGATCAGGCCCACCACCGGCACGCCCGCCTCGGCCACGGCCACATCCAGGGCCAGGGCATTGGAGGTGTTGCAGGCCATCACCAGCACACCCACCCCCTGCAGCCGCAGCCAGTGCACCACCTCAGCGGCGATGGCGCGGATGTCCTCGGGGGTGCGCTCGCCATAGGGAACCCGGGCTGTATCCCCCAGATACAGACAGGGGGAATGGGGGTAGAGCGACTGGATCTGGCGCAGCACGGTGAGCCCACCCAGACCACTGTCGAACAGGCCGATGAGGAGGCTCAAGAGCGTTGCAGGTAATCGAGGATTCCGGCCGCCAGGGCCAGGGCCATGCGGCGCCGGAAGTTCGGATCGGCCAGGCGAGGGGCGTCGATGTTGCCGGTCACGAATCCCATCTCCACCAGCGAGGCCGGCATCACGGTGCGGCGGATCACGTAGAAGCGGCCGGTGCGGACACCCCGATCCGGAGAGCCTGGGGAGATCGCCAGCATCTGGCGCTGCAGCGACGCCGCCAGCTGTCTGGAATCGTTGCCCTGGAAATAGAACGTCTCGATTCCGTTCACATCCGGCCGCGCCATGCTCAGGGCGTTGGCGTGGATGCTGACGAACACGTCGGCCCGGTTGCTGTTGGCGAGGGTCACCCGCGGCGGCAGGTCGACGTCCACCTCCGAGGTGCGGGTCATCAGCACCTGCACGCCCCTGGCCTGGAGCAGTTGCGCCACCTGCAGACCGACATCGAGCACCACGTTGGTTTCGCGCAATCCGCCGATCCCCACCGCGCCGGGATCGGGTCCGCCATGGCCTGGATCCAGCACCACCTTGAAGCGGCCCTTCGGCACCACCGGCAGGCCATCGGCGGAGAGGGGGGTGGTGGCCGAACTGAAATTGCCGCCACCACCACCACCACCACTGCTGCCAGTCCATCCCGAGCTGGCAATGGTGGGAGCCTCCATATTCCCCTCGCCCAGGGCCACTGCAGCGCGGGTCTGAACGCCCCGCAGATCCATCCGCCAGCGGTCGCGGGAGGTGCCCACCAGCCTCAGCTGGCGGGGATCGAGGCGGGTGCCGGGCTGGAATTCCACCACCAGACGGGTGGTTCCGGAGTCGGGCCTGCCGATTCGGACCTCCCGAATGGCACCGCCGCCGCTGATCGTCCGGCTGCGTTGGGGGGCGCCGGGCAGATCCACCCAGATCCGGGGGCCGCGGCCGCCGGAGCCCTCTTCGAAGAAGGCCTGGAGCTGCACGCCCGGGGTGGTGCGCAGCTCCAGGATCCCCTCACGGCTGATGCGCCAGGCGCCCAGGCTGCTGGCGGCCCAGGCGGGCAGGGCCGCGAGCGCCACCAGCAGCGGAGCGAGCAGCAGCGACAGGCGCTTGGGCGTCATCCGGAACAGGGGCATGCGTAATACAGGCATGCCGATCAGAACAGCGCCGGTTGGCGGTGCTGGAGGCTCGGCATCTGAGCCCGTACCCGGCCTTCGTGATCCCGATCCACCGGTGCCACGGCCAGGCCGGGGGCGACGCCGGCGTCGGCCAGAACCGTGCCCCAGGGATCGATCACCAGGGCATGGCCGTGGGTCTGACGACGGTCGTAATGAAGGCCGGTCTGGGCCGGGGCCACCACATAGGCGGTGTTTTCGATCGCCCGCGCCTGCAGCAGCACCTGCCAGTGGTCCTTGCCGGTGAAGGCGGTGAAGGCCGCCGGGATCATCAGCAGTTCGGCTCCCGCCTGGGCCAGGTGGCGATAGAGCTCTGGAAAGCGCACGTCGTAGCAGATCGACAGACCGATGCGGCAGAGGCCTGGCACATCCACCACGGGCGGAAGCTGCTGGCCGGGCTGCACCGTGGCCGACTCGCGGTAGGTGATGCCGTCCGGCAGGTCGACATCGAACAGGTGGATCTTGTCGTAGCGGGCCAGCAGCTGCCCTTCCTTGCCCACCAGCTCGGCCCGGTTGAAGGTGTGACCCGGCCCGGCGGGCACAGGAAAGCCGCCACCGAGCAGGGTCACCTGGTAGCGGCGCGCCATGGTGACCAGGAAGCGACTGCAGCGCTCGGCCAGGTCGGCGGCCAGGTCGATCCTGGTGGAGTCCTCCCCCATGAAGGCGAAGTTCTCGGGCAGGCCCACCAGCTCGGCGCCGCGGCGGGCCGCCAGTTCGATCTGTTCCTCGGCAGCCGCGAGATTGGCGTCGGGATCCGGAGTGCTGGTGAGTTGCAGTGCTGCCGCCAGAAAACTGCTCACCCGTCATCCCGTCACGACCGGCGAACTGTAAGGGACATGCCCAGCCCCTTCCAGCCCGCCGCTCTCTTCAATGAGAAGGGCCGGTTCAGCTGGCTTCCAGCACCCCTGGAGCGCTCTGCCGCGGCACGATCGTGAGGGTGTCGACCGCGGCGCAGCAGGCGAAATCTTCGTCGTGGTTGCCGAGCCCGATCAGCCTCTGGCCGTGGCTGGCGGCCCGCAGGCAGGTTTCGGTGTCGTGGCGCCACTGCTGCCAGAGGGCAAGGGCGGCGAGCATTTCGTCATTGCCGCAGCGCACGCCCATGTGGGGGGCCACCGCCAGCTCCATGGCGGCCGAGGCCACCGCGCCGGCCGCCAGGCTGTCTTCCAGGGAATAATCCCCCTCCCAGCCGCTGCCCACGATCCAGACCCGCTCGGCGCCGGTCTCCACCAGGCGCCGGGCCACGGCGCTGCGGTTGGGCAGGCAGGCGGTGAGCAGCTGGGGCACCGCCTGCACCGCCGCCAGGGAGCGGGTGCCGTTGGTGGTGCTCATGAAGATGCGCTTGCCGGCCACCAGCTTCGGCACCACGGCCAGGGGCGAGTTACCCAGGTCGTAACCCTCCACCCGCTTGCCGCCGCGCTCGCCGGCCTTGAGGCGTTTCTCGGCGGGCCAGGCGGCGGCGGCGGTGTTCAGGGGAGCCAGGTCGGCGAAGGCCTGGATCGCTTCGGCGCCGTTCTTCAGGGACCAGGCGATCGTGGTGGTGGCCCGCAGCACATCGATCACCACCGCGGCATCCGGGCCGCCCTCCGCCACGGACGTCACCGGGGGGACGCATTCGGAGGTATGGAAATAGGACAGGAGCACGGCCGCGGTCGCCACAGGGGTGCGTCACAGTAGGCACCGCAAGGGATTGGTGATGGTGCGGAGCAGCGGCGTAGAGGCTGGCGGGTCGGCGGTGGATGCGGGGTCATCCCGGGGCTTCACCGGCGCCTCCCGCCGCGATCTGCGCGGTTATCTCACCCTGCTGGAGCAGCGCGGTCAGCTGCGCCGCATCACCGCCCCGGTGGATCCCGATCTGGAGCTGGCGGCCATCGCCGATCGGGTGTTGAGCTGCGGCGGGCCGGCCCTGTTGTTCGAGAACGTGATCGGCAGCACGATGCCGGTGGCCGTGAACCTGCTTGGCACCCAGGAGCGGGTGTTGTGGAGCATGGGCATGGAGCGGCCCGAGGAGCTCGAGGCCCTCGGCGAGCGGCTGGCCCTGCTGCAGCAGCCCCGCCCCCCCAAGGGCATGCAGGAGGCGGCCAGGTTCGGCGGCCTGCTCTGGGATCTGGTCAAGGCCCGCCCCGATCTCGACCTCACCCCCCCCTGCCACCAGCAGGTGTTCAAGGGGGACCAGGTGAATCTCGATGCCCTGCCCCTGCTGCGGCCCTGGCCGGGCGATGCCGGCGGCATCATCACCCTGGGTCTGGTGATCACCAAGGACCCGGAAACCGGGACCCCCAACGTGGGTGTGTATCGGCTGCAGCGGCAGTCGATCAACACGATGACGGTGCATTGGCTGAGCGTGCGGGGCGGCGCTCGCCATCTGCGCAAGGCGGCGGCGCTGGGCAAGCCGCTCGAGATCGCGATCGCCATCGGGGTGCACCCCTTGCTGGTGATGGCGGCAGCGACGCCGATCCCGGTGCAGTTGAGCGAATGGCTGTTTGCCGGTCTTTACGCCGGTGAGGGCGTACGGCTGGCCAGGTGCAAGACGGTGAACCTGGAGGTTCCCAGCCACAGTGAGCTGGTGCTGGAGGGCACGATCACCCCCGGCGAGGAGCTGGCCGATGGCCCGTTCGGCGACCACATGGGCTTCTACGGCGGTGTCGAGCCCTCACCGCTGGTGCGGTTTCAGTGCGTCACCCAGCGGCGCGACCCGATCTACTTCACCACCTTCAGCGGCCGGCCCCCCAAGGAGGACGCGATGCTGGCGATCGCCCTCAACCGCATCTACACCCCGATCCTGCGGCAGCAGATCCCGGAGATCATCGATTTTTTCCTGCCGATGGAGGGCCTCAGCTACAAGCTGGCCGTGATTGCCATCGACAAGGCCTATCCCGGCCAGGCCAGGCGCGCCGCCATGGCCTTCTGGAGCGCCCTGCCGCAGTTCACTTACACCAAGTTCGTGGTGGTGGTGGATCAGAGCATCAATATCCGCGATCCCCGCCAGGTGATCTGGGCGATCAGTGCCCAGGTGGATCCCCAGCGGGATCTGTTCGTGCTGGAGAACACCCCGTTCGACAGCCTCGACTTCGCCAGCGAGCGGCTGGGTCTGGGCGGCCGCCTGGCGATCGATGCCACCACCAAGATCGGCCCCGAGAAGCGCCATCCCTGGGGTGAACCGCTGCGCCGCCCAGCCGAGCTGGAGGCCCGCCTAGATGGCCGCTGGCAGGAGCTGGGGCTGGCGGACGTGGGCCAGAGCCAGCCCGATCCGGCCCTGTTCGGCTACACGCTCGAGCACGTGCTGGAACGGCTGGCCAGCCTGCGATGACACCCCCGCGGCCAGGGCCATGCTGAAGAAGGGTGGGCTGTACGCCCTCAAGGCCTTGCTGAAGCTGGCCCTGGCTCCGCAGGTCTGGCGATCCTGCACTGAGCTGGCGGCGGCTCTGGAGCTGCCCGCGCCGATGCTGGAGCAGCAGCTCCTGGGGCTGCGCCGCGCCGGGCTGCTCGAATCCCGCCGGGGACGTCGCGGCGGTTTCCGCCTGGCTCTGCCAGCGGAAGAGATCCCCTTGGCGGCCATTCTGGCGGCGGTGGCGGCCGACCCCAGCGAGGACCCCGCCTCCCTGGAGCTGCCCAAGGCCAGCGATCGGGTCACGGCGGCCCTGGAGCAGCGCCTGCGCCGCGCCATGGAGCGGGAGCTGGGCCGTCTCACCCTGGCTGAACTGTTGTTCGATCTGCGCAGTGCCGAGGCTTCGATCGGGGAGGAGCAGGGCCTGCTGCTGGGCTGATCGGCTCGACTGGCCCGTTTGGCTGATCGGTTTGGCTGATCGGTTCAGAAGTGGCACGATCGGCCCGCTCCGCGGCCGCGCATGTCTTCCTTCCCTCCCGCCATGCCGCCCACCGCTGCGGGGCCGGTGTTGTCCAGCTGCTCACACCGCTGGTGGGTGCGGGGTGATCTCGATGGCTTCCTTGGCCTTGGCCTCGACAACCTCATCCAGATCCTGCTGATCCTGGGCTTGTGCCGGGGGGTGCTCGGCTATCCCGATGCCCTGCTGTTCGGCACGATCCTGCCGGCCACGGGCGTGAGCCTGGTGGTGGGGAACGCGGCCTACGCCCTGCAGGCCTACCGCCTCGACCGGCGGGAGGGACGCTCCGATCGCACCGCCCTGCCCTACGGCATCAACACGGTGAGCCTGTTCGCCTACATCTTCCTGGTGATGTTGCCGGTGAAGCTGACGGCGCTTGGGATGGGCCTGCCGGAGGACGCCGCGGTGCGGCTCTCCTGGCAGGCCGGCATCGTCGCCTGTCTTGGCTCCGGCCTGATCGAGGCGGTGGGGGCGTTCGGCGTCGCCGGTCTGCGGCGCTGGTTGCCCCGGGCGGCGCTGCTGTCCACCCTGGCGGGGATCGCTCTGGGTTACATCGCCCTGGGCTTCCTGCTGCGCACCTATGCGCGGCCGGTGGTGGGCCTGCCCGTGCTGGCGGTGATTCTGGTCACCTATTACGGCCGGATCCGGCTGCCGATCCCGGGCGGTCTGCTGGCGGTGTTGCTCGGTTCGGTGCTGGCCTTTGCCACCGGGTTGATCCGGCTCGATCCCATCCTCTGGGCCGGCAGCCTCGCGGCCGTGGGGCTGCACCTGCCCCAGCTGCAGCTGGCCGGGCTCTGGCAGGGGCGCGATCAGTTGCTGCCCTGGCTGGGGGTGATCGTGCCGATGGGGCTGTTCAACCTGCTGGGGTCGCTCCAGAACCTCGAGAGCGCTGATGCCGCCGGGGATCGCTACCCCGTGCGCAGTTCCCTGCTGATCAACGGAGTCGGCACCCTGGCAGCGGCCGCCCTGGGCTCCTGCTTTCCCACCACCATCTACATCGGCCATCCGGGTTGGAAGGCGATGGGCGCCAGGATCGGGTACTCCTGGCTGAACGGGCTGGTGATGGGCTTGGGCTGCCTGCTGGGCCTGTTCGGCCTGGTGGGCCAGGTGGTGCCGATCGAGGCCGGCATGGCGATCGTGCTCTACATCGGCCTGGTGATCACGGTCCAGAGCATTCAGGCCACGCCGCCGGCCCATGCCCCGGCGGTGGTGCTCGGTCTGTTGCCCGGCCTGGCCGGCTGGGGGGCGCTGCTGCTCAAGGCGGGCCTGCGCGCCGGCGGTGCGGGCACGGCCCTGGTGCCGTTCGGGCCTGCCCTGCTGGAGCCCCTGCGCCAGGCGGACATCTGGGCGGCCGGGGCCTTTGCCCTGGAGCAGGGGCAGATCGTGGCGGCGATGCTGCTGTCGGCCCTGCTGGTGTATGTGATCGAAGGTCGCTTCAAGGCGGCGGCCCTCTGCGCGGCCATCGCCGCCCTGGCCTCCTGGTTCGGCCTGATCCATGCCTGGCGCTTCACCGCCGCCGACACGGCCCTGCAGCTCGGCAACGGCGCCGGTGCAGAGTGGGCCATCGGCTATGGCCTGGTGGCCCTGATCCTGGCGGCTGCGGCCCTGGTCGCCCGGCGAACCGGCGATTCCAACCCCGGCTGAGCCCTCACAGCGGGAGCTCGCAGCGGGCTCTCCATAGGATCAGCACCCCGCCCCGCCCGGTTCCCTTGACCTCCGCCGCCGCCGCGATTCCAGCCCCGCTGCACCTGCCGGCCGGAGGCTCCCTGCGGGGCACGGTGCGGGTGCCGGGCGACAAGTCGATCTCCCACCGGGCCCTGCTGTTCGGTGCCATCGCCGAGGGGGAGACCCGCATTGACGGGTTGCTGCCCGCTGAGGATCCGCTCAGCACCGCAGCCTGCCTGCGGGCCATGGGGGTGGAGGTCTCGCCGATCGAGGCCGGCCAGCCGGTGCTGGTGCAGGGGGTGGGCCTGGATGGGCTGCAGGAACCTGGCGATCTGCTCGATTGCGGTAACTCCGGCACCACGATGCGGCTGATGCTGGGGCTGCTGGCGGGCCGCTGCGGGCGCCATTTCGTGCTCAGCGGCGATCGTTCCCTGCGGGGCCGGCCGATGCGCCGAGTCGGTGAACCCCTGGCCAGCATGGGTGCCCAGATCCATGGCCGCAAGGGCGGCAACTTTGCGCCGTTGGCGGTGCTGGGTCAGCCCCTGCGCGGCAGCACCATTTACACGCCGGTGGCCTCGGCCCAGGTGAAGAGCGCCATCCTGCTGGCGGCCCTCACCGCTGAGGGGCCCACCACCGTGATCGAGCCGGCCCAGTCGCGCGATCACAGCGAACGGATGCTGCGGGCCTTCGGCGCCCACCTGGTGGTGGGTGGCTCCGCCGCCAACGACGTGACCGTGACCCCAGGCCCAGCGCTGCGCGGTCAGAGCGTGGTGGTGCCAGGCGACATCAGCTCCGCGGCCTTCTGGCTGGTGGCCGCCGCCATCACCCCCGGCGCCGTGCTCACGGTCGAAAATGTGGGACTCAATCCCAGCCGCACCGGCATCCTCGAGGTGTTGCAGCAGATGGGTGCCGCCATCGAGGTGCGCCATGCCCGAGATGTGGCGGGCGAGCCGGTGGGGGATCTGCACGTCTGCCATGGCCCCTTGCAGGCGTTCGACATCGGCGGCGATCTGATTCCCCGTCTGGTGGATGAGATTCCGGTGCTGGCCGTCGCGGCCTGCTTTGCCGAGGGGGTCAGCCGCATCCGCGATGCCGAGGAGCTGCGGGTCAAGGAGACCGACCGGCTGGCGGTGATGGCCCGCCAGCTCGGCGCCATGGGCGCTCGCCTGGCGGAGTTCGCCGATGGTCTGGCGATCACCGGTCCCACCGTGCTGCGCGGCACCGCCGTGGACAGCGAGACCGACCACCGGGTGGCCATGAGTCTGGCGGTGGCGTCGCTGGTGGCAGAGGGTGCCACCAGCCTGGCGCGGCCCGAGGCGGCAGCTGTGTCGTATCCGGGCTTCTGGGACGATCTGTCTCGCCTGCGGGCCTGAGATCCGTGGCCACCTCAGCGGCCACTTCAGCGGCCGCTTCAGCCGCGAACAGCACGGCCTGCTCCCGGCACGCCCTCTCCAGCAGCGCGCTCCAGCCCCGTTGCACCGGCGACGGCAGTTTCAGCCTCTACAGCACCGCGTTCGGTGAGGGGTTCCACAGCGCCGAGGGCGCCCTGGCTGAAGCCCTGGCCAAGTTCGTGGGACCGGCCGAGCTGGAGCGCTTCCCGGCCGGCCGGGAGCTGCTGGTGCTCGAGTGCTGTGTGGGCACGGGCACCAACACCGCCGCCCTGATCGAGGCCGCCGCCGCCCGGGGCCTGCGGCTGCGCTGGTGGGGCCTGGAGCTGGACCCCGAACCGCTCGCCCTTTCCCTGGCCGACCCAGGCTTCCGCGCCCAGTGGCTGCCCTCCACTCTGGCAGTGCTGGAGACCCTTCACGGACAGTCGGATCAGGATTTGGCCTCGCAGGATTCAGGTTTGCTGGATCCGATGTTGCGCGGATCGATGCTCTGGGGAGATGCGCGCCGCAGCCTGCCTCGGCTGGCTGCCGAGCTGGCCGGCCGCTGTGATCTGGTGCTGATGGATGCCTTCTCGCCAGCCCATTGCCCGCAGCTCTGGACGGAGGAGGTGCTGGCTGCGATGGCGAGCCTGTTGGCCCCCCATGGGCGCTGGCTGAGCTACTGCTCGGCGGCGGCCGTGCGCCAGGCCCTGCGTCGGGCTGGTCTTCATCTGACCACGATCCTTTCGCCCACGGGTCCGGCGGTGCTGGGCGAGACCTCTGCGCGCCGCCGCTGGAGCGGAGGCACGGCCGCCAGTCCAGAGCCGCTGCCCCCCTCCGTCTGGCTGCGGCCGCTCACGCCGATGGAGTGGGAGCACCTCACGACCAGTGCCGGCCACCCCTACCGCGATCCGAGCGGCTGCTCCACGGCGGCCGCGATCCAACAGCATCGCCAGCTGGAGCAGGCCGCTGGCCGTGCCGAACCCAGCAGTGCCTGGCGCCGTCGCTGGGGCCTGGAGGGTCACCGCCGGTAGATTCCGCCGCAGACGCCGCCTTCACTGATGCTCGCCGTTGCCGTTCTGGCCGCCGGAAAGGGCACCCGTATGAAGAGCGATCGTCCCAAGGTGTTGCAGCCGCTGGCCGGCGCCACCCTGGTGGAGCGGGTGCTGCGCAGTTGCCGAACCCTGGATCCGCAACGGCAACTGCTGATCGTGGGCCACCAGGCCGAGCTGGTCGAGCGGGAACTGAGCCATCTGAACGGTCTGGAGTACGTGCTGCAACAGCCGCAGAACGGCACCGGCCACGCCGTGCAGCAGTTGCTCGAGCCTCTGGCCGGCTTCAGGGGCGAGTTGCTGGTCTTGAACGGCGATGTGCCACTGCTGCGCCCGGAGACCCTGGAGCAGCTGCTGGCCCGCCATCGCCAGAGCGGCGCCGCCGTGTCCCTGCTCACCGCCCGGCTCGACGATCCCAGCGGTTACGGCCGTGTCTTCGCCGATGCCGACGGGCAGGTGAGCGCCATCGTGGAGCATCGCGACTGCAACCCGGCCCAGCGGGACAACAACCTGATCAACGGCGGCATCTATTGCTTCGACTGGCCGAAACTGGCGGCGGTGCTGCCCCTGCTCACCCCAGACAACGACCAGGGGGAGCTCTATCTCACCGACACCGTGGCGCTGTTGCAGTCAGCCGTGCATCTGGAGGTGAGCGATCCCGATGAGATCAACGGAGTCAACGACCGCCTGCAGCTCAGCCAGTGCGAAGCCGTGCTCCAGGACCGGCTGCGGCGCTACTGGATGGCCGAGGGGGTCACCTTCGTGGATCCACCCAGTTGCACCCTCAGTGATGGCAGCCGTTTCGGCCGCGACGTGGTGGTGGAACCCCAGTGCCATTTCCGCGGCAGCAGCGTGATCGGCGATGGATGCCGCATCGGCCCGGGCTGCCTGATCGAAGACTCCGAACTCGGTTGTGGCGTGGAGGTGCTCCATTCGGTGCTGCGCGGCGCCGTCGTGGCGGATGGCTGCGCGATCGGTCCCTTCGCCCAGCTCCGCGCCGGCAGCACCTTGGCGGCTGGCTGCCGCGTCGGCAACTTCGTGGAGATCAAGAACAGCGTGCTGGAGGCGGAGGTGAAGGTGAATCACCTCAGCTATATCGGCGATGCCGATCTCGGCGCCGGCGTGAATGTGGGTGCCGGCACGATCACCGCCAACTACGACGGTCTCCGCAAGCACCGCACCGTGATCGGCGCCGGCAGCAAGACCGGGGCCAATTCGGTGCTGGTGGCCCCGATCAGCCTTGGGGAACGGGTCACGGTGGGGGCGGGCTCCACCCTGACCAGGGACGTGCCCAGCGGTGCCCTGGCGATCGGCCGGGCCCGTCAGTGGATCAAGGAGAACTGGCCCGGTCCTGTCTGATCGCAACGGTCCCATCGTGCTGCTTTCCCTGCCCCTGCTGCTGTCGTTGCTGCTGTCCGCTGTGGTGATCACGGCGGCGGAGCAGCCCTATCAATGGCTGTCTGCGCAGGGATTCCGCCTGCAGCGACTGTGGCCCCTGGGTGGGTCCGAGGCCCTGCCGCTCTGGCTGCCCCTGATCACCCTGGCGGGCACGCTGCTGTTCGTGCGGCTGGCCTGGGGGCCGTTGGCAAGGGGCCGTGGAGGGGGGCTCACGGGGCTCTTGCTGCTCCAGCGCCCGGAGCCCGAGGCGTCCGACGGCAGCGGTACCCCTGACGAGAGCGCCTTCCTGGCCAGCCTCGACTGGCGGGTTCAGCTCGCACGGCTGCCTTTGCTGGCTCTCACCCATCTGGCGGGGTTGTCGGTGGGGACCGAGTCCCCGTCTGCGGCGCTGGGCGCCTCCTGCCTGTTGGGCCTGCGCCGCTGGCTCACTCCGCTTCGCCTGCTGCCCACCTCGCTGCTGGTGGCGGTCGGAGGAGCTGCCGGCCTTGGCACCGCGTTCCGCTCCCCCCTGCTGGGGGTGGCCTATGGCCTCGAGGAGCTGAGTGCGGCCAAGGGATTTCCCCTGATCTTCCCCACCTTGTTGCTGGCGGGTCTCGGCACAGTGCTGTCCGAAGCCTTCGGCTCTGCCTCCGAGGCTCAGCCGGCCCGGCTGGCGGCGCTGGCCCAGCTGCCCCTGGGGCGGCTTCTGCCTCCGGCCCTCTGGCCCACTCTGCTGGTTACCACGCTGGTGATGGGTCTGCTCGGGGTGGTGTTCGTGCGCTTGCTGATTCCCTGCAGCGCCTGGGTGGCCGGCGTGCTGCGCAGCCACCCCTGGCGGTCGGCCCTGGCGCTGGCCATGGCCTTTGCCCTGCTGGCCCTTGCCAGCGGTGGTCTCAGCCTCAACGATGGCTCCCTCTCCCTCGGCCCGGGCCTGGCTGGTGACTCGTCCCCGCCGGTCTGGGCGGGCTTGCCCCGTCTGCTGGGTCCGCTGCTCAGCATCTCTGTCGGGGCTCCCGGCGGCTTGATGCACGACACCATGAGCCTCGGTGCGGTGCTGATCGCCCCATGGATCCAGGCCCTGCCAGCCGATCAGCAGGCGGCGGTGGCGGCGGTGGCTGCTGCGGCGCTGTTCAGCGGTGCCTGCCGCACCCCCCTGTTCTGCGCAGTGTTTGTGTTCACCTTGCAGGGTGATGCCCAGCTGTTGCCCTGGCTGCTGGTGGCCGCGGCCCTGGCCGCGGCAATCGGCGAGCGCTGCGGCGGCTCCACCTGGAACACCTGCCAGGTGGATCGGCTGCTGGCCTCCCGCCGTCAGCGATCACAGCCCGAACCCACCCAACCCGAACAACCCCAGCCGGGTTGAGCGAACCCAACGGGCTGAAGGCTTCGATCAGCTCCAGCTCTCCTGCTCCAGAGACGGCAACAGCCGTTCCAGAGCCACGCCACGACTCGCCTTGAGCAGCACCACATCGCCGGCGTTGAGCCAGCTGCGCAGTGGTTCAAACGCTTCGATCGCCTCAGCGACGCGCGCCAGCCGGGGCAGAGACCGCGCCGCTTCGAGCATGGCCTCGCCTTCCGCGCCACCATCCACGATCACCAGTCCATCCAGCCCCAGGGCCGCGGCGCGTTCGGCCACCTGCTGATGCAACGCCAGGCTCCGATCACCCAGCTCCAGCATCGTGCCGAGCACGGCGAACCGGCGCCCCGGTTGGCCTGCCAGCAGCTCCAGGGCCGCCAGCACCGCCTCCGGCGAGGCGTTGTAGGTCTCATCCAGCACCGTGAGGCCACCCATCTGCCGCCGCCTGTTGCGGCCCCCGGGCACGTCCACCTCCAGCGTCGTCAGGGTGTCGGGCGCGATGCCCAGTCGCTCGGCCACCGCCAGCGCCAGCAAGAGGTTTCTGGCGTTGTGTCGTCCCTCCAGGGGCAGGCTCACCGACTGGATCCGGCCGTTGTGATGCACCTCCAGGCGACTGCCATCGCCGCTGAGATGACCGATCCAATCAGCCGGTGGCAGTGGTTCAGCGGCAGGGTCGCTGCTGAGGGCCACCCGCCAGACCGCGCCGGACCAGA
Source organism: Synechococcus sp. CS-1328 (assembly GCF_025128095.1). GTDB lineage: Bacteria > Cyanobacteriota > Cyanobacteriia > PCC-6307 > Cyanobiaceae > CBW1002. The sequence goes on from NZ_JAHLYT010000071.1 coordinate 53,262, forward strand.
CCCTGGCCAACGCCGTCTCCAGCAGCGGATCCCCCGCCGGAATCACCAGCAGGCCGTCGGGTTTGAGGCCGAGGCAGATTTCACACTTGGCCTGGGCGATCGCCTCCCGGCTGCCGAGGCGGCCGATGTGGGCCGTGCCGATGTTGGTGATCACGCTCACATCGGGAGCCGCGCAGCGGCTGAGCCGTTCGATCTCGCCCATGCCGCGCATGCCCATCTCCACCACCAGGGCGGCGGTGGATGCGCGGGCCTTGAGCAGGGTGAGGGGCACGCCGATGTCGTTGTTCTCGTTGCCGCTGCTCGCCACCACCGGCCCCAGGTCTGCCAGGGAAGCGCGGATCAGCTCGCGGGTGGTGGTCTTGCCGGCGGAGCCGGTCACAGCCACCACGGGGGCTCCCAGCTGCTTGCGCCACAGCGATCCCAGCTGCTGATAGGCCAGCAGCGTATCCGCCACGATCCAAAGGGGCCGCCCCAGGCCCGCCAAGTGCTCTCGCTGACTCTCCGTCAGCCGATCGGCCTGGGCAACCGCCGCCGCTGCGCCGCCGCTGGCCAGGGCCTGCTCAAGGAAGGTATGGCCATCGAAGTGCTCGCCCACCAGGGGCACGAATAGATCTCCTGGCTGGAGGCGACGGCTGTCGGTGCAGATGGCATCGGCTTCGATGCAAAGCTCCGTCAGCCCTGCCCCGGGCTGGACGTCCTGATGCTCTTCTGGTGCCTTTAGGGGTTCCCCCCAGAGCTCCTCCAGTTCACTCAGGCGGATCGCCATGGGGGCAGCAGGCCAGGATCGAGCAGGATCATGCCGGATCCGAGCCTGGCGGAGTGCCCCAGCAGGCGCCCATGGATGTCGCGCAGCTCCAGGCGATCGAAGCCCTGGCCCTGGGCGTGCTCCCACCAGCGCTCGGCCAGCTGCTGCCGTTGCTCCGACCGCAGCTGGCCGTAGGACGCATCCAGCCGCAGGATCACAGCGCCGAGCTCCGGCTGCTCGATCAGCTCCAGCCAGGTGGCTGGTCCATCGATCAGGCCTTCGCCATCGTCGGCGTAGCCGTTGTCCGCCTGGCTGGCCCTGGTCGGGGTGTCCGTGGTCGAGGTGTCCGTGGGCTGCGGGTCGGCTGATCCGGGGATCTCCTCCGATTGGGGCAGCTCCTGATCCGTGCCGCTGGCTGTTGCTGTCCCCTTGGCGGCCTCGATCGTCGCGCTGTCCTGCTCACGCGTCGCGCTGCGCTGCTGGCTGTTTGTGTTGAGCTCGATCGGGGGCTGCTGGGCTTGGGTGCCTGAGCTGTCACCACCACTGGCCAGCGGGGTGCTGTCGAACACCCCCTGGGCAGCAGGAGTCGGAGTCGCGGCTGGGCGGTGCTGCAGAGTCCAGACCAGCAGGCCGCTGAGCGTCAGCGCCACCGCCAGGATCAGCGGCCAGAACAGGGGGGCAAGGTCGCGGGGCCAGGGCCCCGGTCGCGGCAGATCGCCGCTGTTGTTGCGTCGCAGGAGCTCCCGGGCCAGCAGCCGCAGGCTGGCCGCAAGGGCCGTCAGGTCGCGGCCCAGCAGCCGCCACGGACTTTCGTAGACAGCCGGCAGGGGGGCGGTGTCGGTGGGGCGAGACTCCAGGGCGACCGGTTCGCCCCGCTCCCGTTCACCCATTGAGGCGGCGGCGTAGCAGGTTGAGCGGATTGCGGCTGCCGCGCCCTTCCTGGGTCAGGGAGGCATCCGCAGCGGGTGCCTGGCCACCCCGCAGGCTGGGATCGGCATCCTGGCCCTGGGAGAAGCGCTCCACGTCTTCGGCCAGGGGGGTGGGTTCCTTGACGCCGCAGACATCGCGGTACATGGCGTCGTATTCGAGGGCGGAGCGGCTCCAGCTCATGTCCTGGGTCATGCCGCGGCGCTGCAGCTCCTCCCAGCTGCTCTGGTGGCGGTAGGCCTCCCAGGAGCGCACGATCGAGGTGAAGAAGTCGACCGGCTCGTAGCGATCGAAGCAGAAGCCCGTGCCTGTGCCGCCGATCGGATCATGGGGCGGCACGGTGTCCACCAGTCCGCCGACCCGGCGCACCACCGGCACCGAGCCGTAGCGCATCGCCAGCATCTGGCTGATGCCGCAAGGTTCGAAGCGGCTGGGCATCAGGAATGCATCGCTGCCGCCGTAGATCAGCCGTGACAGGGCGTCGTCGTAGGTGAGAAACACGGCGAAGCGGCCAGGATGGCGGGCCGCCATCTGCCACAGCCCCGATTCGTAGCCGCGATCGCCGGTGCCGAGCACCACGATCTGGCTGTCGGTGTAGGCGAGCACCCGGTCTGCCACCTGCAGCAGCAGATCCACCCCCTTCTGATCCACCAGCCGGCTGACCATGCCCATCAGGTAGGTGCGCGGGCTCAAGGTGAGACCCATGCGTTCCTGCAGCGCCTGTTTGTTGCGCGCCCGCGGGCTCAGATCGGCCGGCGTGAAGGTGGCCGGCAGGGTGGGATCGGTCGCCGGATTCCAGTCTTCCGTGTCGATGCCGTTCAGGATGCCGCGCAGTTTGCCGCTGATGTAATTGAGCAGTCCGTCGAGGTGTTCGCCGTACTGGGGCGTGCGGATCTCAATGGCATAGGTGGGTGACACGGCGTTCACCCGATCGGCATAGAGCAGGGCCGCCGCCATGGTGTGATCGCCCTGCATGTACCAGGGGCACCAGGTCATCCGCTCCAGCTTCCAGCGCCATGGACCCTGGTACTTGAGGTTGTGGATGGTGAAGACCGTGCTGATCTCGGGGTCTTGATGCATCCACACCGGGATCATGCCGGTGTGCCAATCGTGGCAGTGCAGCACCTGCGGCTTCCAACCGCCGTTCCAGGCGAATTCGGCGGTGGCGCTGGCGAAGAAGGTGAAGCGCCAATCCTCATCCTCACCGCCATAAATCCGCTCCGGATCGAACACCGGATGGCCCACCAGATAGATCGGCAGTCCGTTGGTGGGATGACGGGTTTCGAACACCGAGAAATCGGTGCCCATCGTGTGTCCACGCCAGATCGGTTCGTCTGGAATCGACAGAAGACTCCAGAGCTTGCCGTAACCCGGCATGATGATGCGCACGTCGTGGCCAAGCGCAGCCAGGGCTGGGGCCAGGGAGCCCACCACGTCCCCCATGCCGCCCACTTTGATCATGGGCGCGCATTCTGCGGCGGCGAACAACACCCGCATCGAAATCCTGCCAGAGGTGGCGGCATATTACGGGCGCCGTCCAGCACGAGATCCCCGGGGTCTGTGCCGATCTGTCCGGGAGCATTGGTCAGCGCAGCAACGTCAGCGCAGCACCGTCATCGCAGCACTGTCATCGCAACTCCGTCAGGGCAGCACTGTTACGGGGGTTCCGAGCTGCACCAGGTTGTACAGCGCCTGCACGTGTTCGTCGTAGAGGCGGACGCAGCCGTGCGACACCGCCTGGCCGACGCTGGCGCGGTTGGGTGTGCCATGGAAGCCGGCGGTGACGCAGCCCTGCACCACCAGGTTCTCCTGGCCGTTGAAGCCGCGGCGGCCCTTGCAGTCGCGATAGAAGCCGATCCAGCGGCTGCCGAGCGGGTTGGCCGGTCCGGGTTGAATCAGGCGACCGTTGGCCGGATGCTGCCAGACCGGGTTGGTCCGCAGCTCCATCACCTCGAACCGGCCCACGGGGGTTTCCCATCCCGGCATGCCGACCGCCACTGGAAAGCGCCGGATTTCCTGGCCGTTCTCGAGCACCAGCAGGCGTCGCTGGCGGCGATCCAGAACCAGCTCCCGTCCACCAGGGGGCTGATCAGCTGGTTCCGTCTGGGGGGAGGGCTGCGTCACGGCCTCGGCTGAGGCTGGGGTGGCCACGGCCACGACCTGGTTTGTGCCAATCACCTCGGTGCTGGTACTGGACTGGGTGCTGGCACCGGCCTCAGGAGCGATCCATGCCGCGGTCAGCCCCAGGCTGATCAGTCCAGCCAGGGTGCTCCGGGGCAGCCCGCGGTAGATCGGGCGAGCCTTTTGATACGGCTGGCTGCCCGGCATCGGCAATGACCACAGCGGCGTTTCAGAGAGCGGTTCGGATCGGTGGGCGGGGCGCACTGGCTGGGACAGATCCGATGGCAGTGATCAACCTTCAAGGTAGCCAGGCTGAGGAGGAGAAGTCGGGCTCGCGTTTTTCGAGGAAGGCGTTGCGACCCTCCTGCCCCTCCTCGGTTCTGTAGAAGAGATGGGTGGCCTGGCCCGCCAGTTCCTGCAGGCCGGCCAGGCCGTCGGTTTCGGCGTTGAAGGCGGCCTTGAGGCAGCGGATCGCCGTGGGGCTGTGGCGCAGCACCTGGCGGGCCCAGCTCACTCCCTCCGCCTCCAGCTGCTCCAGGGGCACCACCTGATTCACCAACCCCATCGCCAGGGCCTCCTGGGCGTTGTATTGCCGGCAGAGAAACCAGATCTCGCGGGCCTTGCGTTGCCCCACCACCCGGGCCAGGTAGCCGGCGCCGAAACCGCCGTCGAAGCTGCCGACCCGGGGCCCGGTCTGGCCGAACACCGCGTTTTCCGCCGCCAGACTCAGATCACAGAGCAGATGCAGCACCTGGCCGCCGCCGATGGCGTATCCGGCGACCAGGGCAATCACCACCTTGGGCAGGCTGCGGATCAGCCGTTGCAGGTCGAGCACATTGAGGCGAGGCAGGCCCGTCTCATCCAGGTAACCGCCGTCACCCCGCACGCTCTGGTCGCCGCCGGCGCAGAAGGCCCAACCGCCATCGGCCGCCGGACCGGCACCTGTGAACAGCACCACGCCGAGGCGGGGGTTGTCGCGCACCCGGGAAAAGGCGTCGCAGAGTTCCTGCACCGTGCGGGGCCGGAAGGCGTTGCGTTTATGGGGCCGATCAATGGTGATGCGGGCGATTCCCTCATCACTGATCTCGAAACGGATGTCCTCATACGACCCGGCGCTCTGCCAGATCACCGGCTGGGGGGTCGTGCTCAAGAGGGATCGGGTCGTGCTGCCGCCATTGTGCGCAGGTGCTGGCGCAGGCTGGCATCAGCGCGGCGGTCGGTCCTCAACCGCACCAGGGCCATGGATTCGGGAAGGGCCCAGGCCAGGTTCTCCTCCAGCTCGCTCCAGCTCTGAGCCGAACGGGCCGGAACTCCGTGGGCGGCGGCCAGGGCACAGGGATCCACCGCCTGCGGCATGGCGAACAGACGCTCGAAGTCGAGGGCTGCCTCGTCGCTGGGTCGAATCGAGAGCTGCTCGAAGATGCCGCCGCCGTCGTTGTCGATCAGCAGCACCGTGAGCCGGCCCCGCAGCTGCTGCTGCCAGAGCCAGCCGTTGCTGTCGTGCAGCAGGGCCAGATCGCCGCAGACCAGCACCGCCGCCCCCAGGGCTTCGGCGATGCCGCAGGCGAGCGAGAGGGTGCCGTCGATGCCGGAGGCGCCCCGGAAGGAGAACACGGGGCGGGGTGGGGCGCTCGGCGAGCCGAAGCTCTCCCAGTCCCGCACCGGACTGCTGTTCGCCAGTAGCAGCGGCAGATCGGCCGGCAGTCGCTGACTCAGCCACCGCGCCAGGCCAGGTTCGTTGAGTCCGGAGTCAGGGTCTGGCTGGAGCGCCTGATCCAGCCACGCCTGCAGCGCCTGTTCCGCCTGGTGCCATTGCCTCCCCAGGGCCAGACAGCCAGGCGCGGGGGAGCCGGATCGCCAGCCCGGTGGGGCGGAGGCCAACCAGGAGACCAACCCCCCATCCCATTGCAGGGCTCCGCTGCCGAGCGGATCCAGGGGCCGTGGTTCCGATTCGCTGATCAGCACCTGCCGCTGCTGGCCAGTGCTCAGCCACTGCTGCAATCGGCGGCTGGCGGGAAGTGGACCCAGCCGCAGCACCTGCAAAGCCTGTTGATCTGGGCTGGCCAAAGCGCTCTGGTTCAGCAGCAGGTCGTAGCTGCTGATCAGCTCCAGATCAGGGCAGCCGCGCAGGCTGGAGAGGGCATCGGCCAGCACCGGCCAGCCGCTGCGTCGTTGCCAATTGCGCAGCGCCTCCAGGAAGGCTGGAAAGGCTGCCATCGGGCCGCGCCAGGGGCCCGCCACCACCACCCCGGGGCGGTCGGGATCCAGGTGGGGTGCTTCACCAGGTGAATCGGTCAGAGAGCTGTGGTGGGTGGCCGCTGGCTCGGCAGGTTGCCCAAAGAGCTCGGCACGTTGCCGTGCGGGCTGGAGGGCCGGCTCAGTCTTTCGGGGATTGGAAACTGATGGATCGAGAGGATCTGCAGGTGCTCGATCCTGCGCCTCTGGAAAGCTTGCCGCCGCCAAAGCCAGCAGGTCGGTGGCGCTGCCGTGCAGGGGGTCGCTGATGGGCAGATTCAGATGCACCGGTCCTGATGGAGCAGGGGGTCCGGCGGTGGCGGCCATGGCCTGCCACGCCAAGCTGCGCAGCGCCGCCTCGCTGGCATCGGCCAGTCCCGTGGGCGGGCCTTCTCCATACCAGCGGCAGTTGGCGCGCAGGAAATCCTGCTGGTTCACGGTCTGATTGGCACCGCACCCCTTCAGGGCGGCGGGTCGGTCGGCCGTGAGCAGCAGCAGGGGGATGGCGCCGTAGTCGGCCTCCACCACGGCCGGCAGCAGATTCGCCACCGCCGTGCCGGAGGTGGTGACCACGGCAGCGGCCCGGCCCTCGGCCCGGCTCAATCCGAGGGCGAAGAAGGCCGCCGAGCGCTCGTCGATCGCGGTGTGCAGCCGCAGGCCGCGATGTTGCTGCAGCCCGGCGGCCACCGCCAGGGGACCGGAGCGGCTGCCGGGACACAACACCAGATGCTGCAGGCCAGCCCTCTGCAGCTCCGCCAGCAGGGTGAGGGCCGCCTGCAGGTTGCGCTGGGCTGCGGCCGCCACTGGCGTTGCCTCCGTTGGTCAAGATGGGCCGATCATCCTCACCGGCCGGCGCGCCCCCGGGTTCTCGCGATGCCGAGCAACGAGTCCACCTCTCCGATCGCAGCTGAGGGCGCGAGCTGGTGGCAGCCCGTGCGGCGCCAGTTGCAGTCGCTGCTGTTGTGGCTGCTGCTGGCACTGCTGCTGCGTTGGTGGGTGCTGGAACCGCGCTGGATCCCCTCCGGCTCGATGCTGCCCACCCTGCAGCTGGAGGATCGGGTGCTGGTCGAGAAGCTGCGCGCCCGGCTGGATCTGCCCCTGCCCCTGGGCACGATCGTGGTGTTCCATCCCCCCACACCTCTGATCGCGGCGGGTTACGACCCCAGGGCTGCCCTGATCAAGCGGATCGTGGCAGAAGCCGGCGATCGGGTTGAAGTGCGGCAGGGCCGCCTCTGGCGCAACGGCGACCCCGTTTCGCTCGATTGGGCACCCGAGCCGATCGATTACGACCTGCCGCCCCTCACCGTGCCCGCCGGTCATCATTTCGTGCTGGGTGATAACCGCAACAGCAGCCTCGATTCCCACCTGTGGGGAAGCCTGCCGGATGACTGCCTGATCGGTTCGGCCCTGTGGCGTTACTGGCCGTTGCAACGCTTCGGATCGTTGCCGCGATTGCCGTCCGCTGATCTCGATGGTGCTAAGGAACAGTTGGGTTAGGGTGCAGGCGTGTTCCAGAGCACCCCGGAGGGAGATGTTCAACCCGGAGTTCCTGAAGACCGATACCGAAGCGATCAGCAGCAATTCACTGATTCAGTACCTGCAGGAACAATCCCCGGATGTGCTGCAGCGCGTGGCGCGCTCGGCCAGCCCGGACATGCAGGAAATCATTCGCCACAACGTGCAGGGTCTGCTCGGTATGTTGCCGGGTGAACAGTTTGAGGTGAAGATCCAGGCCAGCCGCGACAACCTCGCCGGTCTGCTGGCCTCGGCGATGATGACCGGCTACTTCCTGCGCCAGATGGAGCAGCGCATGGAACTGGATGCCTCCCTGATCGGCATCGGAGGTTTCGACGACGACGAAGAAGCCTGCCCAGGCGAACTGAAGCTCTGACACCCATCCCTGACCCCTGAGTCAGGGATCCTCTGGAACCAGCCCCAGGCGCAGCAATTGCTGATCGATGCTGGCGAGCACTTCCCATCCGCCGGTATCCGGGGCCCAGTTGCGCTGCTGAAGCTGGCTGGCCAACCGTTCCAGATCAGAGCTGCGGCAGGCCACTGGCGCGTCGTAGTGGGCAGGGATCAACCACCCCATCTCACTCCATCGGGCCAGCTGGTTCAGCCAGTCCACCAGCGCCTGGCGGCAGCGCGGAAACACCAGCCGCTCCAGCACCGGGGCCACCTGCAGGCTCTGGCCGCCCTGCAGAGTCTCGAAGTCCTGCTCCCAGCCCGGTTGCCAGCGGAAGGGATAAAAGCCGAAGTGGGCCCGCCTCTGGCGCAGTCCTGGCGAGAGGCTGTGACGCAACACCTCCCCCAGGGGAGGCACGCTCACACTGGCGGGACGGAGGTAGGAGGCGAACAGCACCAGCCGCTTCCAGCCGCGTTGCCGTTGGGCCGGGCTGTCGACCAGGGGATCTTCAGCCCGCTCACGGGCGTGGAACAGCAGAGGAGTCGGGTCGGCGTCGAACAGCTGCGGTGGCTGAGCGCCGATGCTCACCAGCGCGTCGGTGATCAGCACGCTGCCGCTGGCGCGGTGCAGGCAGGCCACTTCCTGGAAGGTGCCCAGCCCAAGATTGAGTGGGCCGAGACTGCACCACTCCAGCTCACCGGGATGGGGATAGCCCTCGTTGCCGAGGATGTGGGTGCGCCTGGCAGGAAATCCCAGCCAGCTCAGCGGCAGATTCAGCGGAAAGCTCCACTGACTTGAACTGACCCAGATCTGCGCGTTCGGAAAGGCGCGGGCCATGGCCGGGACCGGCAGCTTGTGCTCGAGGCCGGAACTGGTGGGCAGCACGATCGTGCGCACCGGTCCGTGGATCTGCTCCAGGGCAGCCAGGTGGCGCAGCACGTCTGGCGTTGGTGCCACCGGCGCGTAGAGCAGCAGCCCCTGCTCCAGCCGCAGCACCGTCATCCGGATCGGCACGGCCACGTAGTAGATCCCCTGCAGTTGCTCAAAGCTCCACACCTGATCGGCGATCAGCTCGCGCACCAGGGTGCGGCGCTGGCCGTAGGGGTAGAGGGGCAGCAGCGGCCACCAGGGCCAGCGTTGATCCGCCACGGCTTCGGCCACTGTCATGGCGGCTGTCATGGCGCCTGAGACCGGTTGCGCCGGTGGGCCAGCAGCCCATGGCGGGGTGCGAACAGCAGGGCCATCAGGAAGAGGCCCGTCTGCCACAGAACGATGCAGCCGGCTGTGGAGGCATCGAACCAGTAGCTGGCATACACCCCCAGCAGGCTTGCCAGGGCGGCGCTGGCCATGGCCAGCCAGCACATCCGGTCGAATCGATCGGTGAGCAGGTAGGCGGTGGCTCCAGGGGTGACGAGCATGGCCACCACCAGGATGATTCCCACGGTCTGCAGGCCGGCCACCGCCGCCAGCGACAGCATCGAGAGCAGCAGGTAGTGGAGCACTCCGGTGCGGATGCCGATCGAACGGGCGTGGGTCGGATCAAAGCAGAACAGCACCAGATCGCGGCGGAAGACCAGCAACACCGCCAGCACGATCAGCGAGATCACCAAGGTCTGGATGACGTCCTCCGGCGAGATGCCCAGGACGTTGCCGAACAGAATATGGGTGAGATCGATCGTGCTGCGCACCTTGGAAACCAGCGTGATTCCCAGGGCGAAGAAACCGGTGAACACCAGGCCGATCACCGTGTCCTCCTTCACCCGTGTCTTCTGCTTGATGAAGCCGATCGAGGCCACCGAGCCCACACCGAACACAAAGGCACCGAGGGCGTAGGGCAGCCCTAGGGCGTAGGCGATCACCACGCCCGGCATCACGGCGTGGGACACCGCATCCCCCATCAGGGCCCAGCCCTTGAGGGTCATGAAGCAGGAGAGCATGCCGCAGACGCTGGCCACCAACAGGCTCACCAGCAGCGCCTTGACCATGAAGTCGTGTCGCAGGGGCTCCAGCAGCAGGGTGGCGAGATCCATCTCAGGAGCCCTCGCTGCCAGTGGCCGGTCCCATCACGGGCACCCCGCCACCGAAGGTGCGGGCCAGATTCTCGGGGGTGAACACTTCGGATGTTTCGCCGTAGGCCAGCACGGTCTTGTTGATCAGCACCACCTGATCGCAGAAGCTGCGCACGTGGGCCATGTCGTGCGTCGAAATCAGGATTGAGCGACCCTCCTGGCGGAACTGCAGCAGCAGGTCGACGATCAGTTTTTCGGTCCGGATATCGACTCCATTGAAGGGTTCATCCAACAGCAACACCGAGGCGCCCTGGGCGAGGGCGCGGGCCAGAAAGGCCCGCTTGCGCTGTCCGCCGGAGAGCGAACCGATCTGACGGTGGCGCAGGGCCCACAGCTCCACCCGCTCCAGGGCATGACGCACGGCGGCATGGTCGGCGGGACGGGGGATGCGCAGCAGATTCATGGCGCCATAGCGCCCCATCATCACGACGTTCTCCACACTCACCGGGAAGTCCCAGTCGACCATCTCGCTCTGGGGCACGTAGGCCACGGCGTGCTGGCGCTGCGCATCCCGCACCTCCAGGCCATTGATGCGGATGCGGCCGCAGGAGGGCTTGATGAAGCCCATCAACGCCTTGAACAGGGTGGATTTGCCGGCCCCATTCATGCCCACCAGACCGCAGATGCTGCCGGCCGGCAGCACCAGGCTGGCACCGTGCAGAGCAACGCTTCCGTGATAATCCACACTGACGTTCTCCACGTCCAGCCGCAGGCCTGAGCGGAGCTGGCCTGCCGTGCTGTGATCGGCACCCCAGGCGGCGTCAGCCATTCGTGAGCCCCTTCACGATCAGATCGACGTTGTGTCGCTGCAACTCCAACAGGCTAGGCGCGGGACCCGTGGACTCCGAGAGCGAATCGACGTAGAACGTACCGCCAAAGCGGGCTCCGCTGGCCGCCGCCAACTGGCGCATGCTCTTGTCGCTGACGGTGCTTTCGCAGAACACCGCAGGCACCTTGCGCCGGCGCACTTCGTCGCTGAGACGGGCCTGTCGCCGCGGGGTGGCCTCTCCTTCGCCGTTCACCGGCCAGAGGTAGCCCTCCTGCAGTCCGTAGTCGCGGGCGAGATAGCTGAACGCCCCCTCGCAGGTCACCAGCATCCGCTGGTTGGGCGGCACACTTGCCAGGGAGCGGCGCAGATCCTGATCCAGCTGGGCAAGCTTCAGCTTGTAGGCCTCCGCATTACGGCGGTAGGTGGTGGCTCCGGCTGGATCTAGGTCGATGAAGGCGTCCCGGATCGTGTCCACATAGTGCTGGGCACGGCTGGGCGACATCCAGGCATGGGGATTGGGCTTGCCTGGCTCTGTGCTGCTGGCGGGCTCCAGACCATCGCTGCGAATCGGCAAGGGATCGATCCCCTGGCTCACCACCACCCGGCGAGCCCCCTGGATGGTGTCGGTGAAACGCTGGGACCAGCGCTCCAGATTGAAGCCGTTTTCCAGGACCATCACGGCACCCTGGGCGCGGCGCAGATCGCTGGGCGTGGGCTCGTAGTGATGGATTTCGCTGCCCACCTTGGTGATCGAGGCCACTTCCAGTCGATCTCCGGCCACGTTGCGGGCCATGTCCGCCAGCACCGTGAAGGTGGTGAGCACCAGGGGACGCCCCTCGGATGCTGAGGGTGAGCCTGCTGAAACCTGTCCCTGTGGCCGATCCTGCGATGGTGCTGTGCATGCCGCCAGCAGCAGCAGCAGGGGGAGTGCCAACAGGGCCAGGCCGGCTCGCCTGGGCGGTCTGGCCTGGTCAGCCTGGTGTCGATCGACGAAGCACGGGGATGGCACGGTGGACCTGGAAGCCGGAAAGGTTGCCGGCATGACCGGGATGAGCCTAGGCAGCCTGGGGGGCAGACCCCGCCGCTGAACCAGCCACGGGCAGGCAGCAAAAAGCCCCGCAGGGGTGAGCCTGCGGGGCCATGGGCGGAATCGAGACGCTTCGCTTGGACCGTTAGGGATGAGCCCGGTAAAGCGCCCTCGTGATCAACCGATGGTGGGTGCCGTCAGTGCCACGGGTGCGGCGCTGCTGGCGGCCAGGTCGAGCGGGAAGTTGTGAGCGTTGCGCTCGTGCATCACTTCCATGCCCAGACCAGCGCGGTTGAGGATATCGGCCCAGGTGTTCACCACCCGGCCCTGACCATCCAGGATCGACTGGTTGAAGTTGAAGCCGTTCAGGTTGAAGGCCATCGTGCTCACGCCCAAGGAGGTGAACCAGATGCCGACCACCGGCCAGGCAGCCAGGAAGAAGTGGAGGCTGCGGCTGTTGTTGAAGGAGGCGTATTGGAAGATCAGGCGACCGAAGTAACCGTGGGCAGCCACGATGTTGTAAGTCTCTTCCTCTTGGCCGAACTTGTAGCCGTAGTTCTGGCTCTCGCTCTCGGTGGTTTCACGCACCAGCGAGGAGGTCACCAGGGAGCCGTGCATGGCGGAGAACAGACTGCCGCCGAACACACCGGCCACACCCAGCATGTGGAAGGGGTGCATCAGGATGTTGTGCTCAGCCTGGAACACCAGCATGAAGTTGAAGGTGCCCGAGATGCCGAGCGGCATGCCATCGGAGAAGGAGCCCTGACCGAAGGGATAGATCAGGAACACGGCGAAGGCGGCCGACAGCGGAGCGCTGTAGGCGACGCAGATCCAGGGACGCATGCCCAGGCGGTAGGAGAGCTCCCACTGCCGGCCCATGTAGGCGGAGATGCCGATCAGGAAGTGGAAGACCACCAGCTGGTAAGGACCGCCGTTGTACAGCCACTCGTCGAGGCTGGCGGCTTCCCAGATGGGATAGAAGTGCAGGCCGATGGCGTTGCTGGAGGGAACAACAGCACCGGAGATGATGTTGTTGCCGTAGATCAGGGAGCCGGCGACCGGCTCACGGATGCCGTCGATGTCGACGGCGGGGGCGGCGATGAAGGCCACCACATAGCAGATGGTGGCAGCCAGCAGGCAGGGGATCATCAGAACACCGAACCAACCCACGTAGATGCGGTTGTTGGTGGAGGTGACCCACTCACAGAAGCTTTCCCAGCTTCCGCTGCGGCCGCTGCGGACGGCAGTGGTCATGAATGAAGAGGACGGATGGGATGGAGGAATGGTGCCCGCTTGTGCGCTGATCGCTGCCGATCCCATGGGGAGGCAACAGTGATGGCGACACACGGGACAACCCGATCAGCCGAAGGGATGATCCCGAACGGTTAGAAAAACGTTACGTGAACTGGACAGAACATGCTGGTGATCAGCCGCCTGGGAAATACATCGTTTCGTTGCTTTAAGTTGCGTTACTTAAGAAGTAACAATCCTGTTACATGAGTTCAGCTTGAGGCCTGCGGCAGGGCTGATCCGGCGCCGTTGATGCGGCTGGACTGCTGCTGCACCCAGCTGCGCCCCTGGTGCAGGAAGGCTGCCCAGTCGAGTTTCTCGGCCTCGGCGGCCCGGGCGACCAGCAGCGGTGCCTGGCGCTTGATCCGTTCCAGATCAGGGGCGGCCACTCCGGCGGTGAGGGCCAGCATGTCGGCCATGGCATGGCCCACGACCCGCGTCAGGTAGGCCGCGCTGACCGCCTGCACCGTGCCACCGATCAACCAGGTGGCTCCATGCAGCTTGATCGCGGCGGCCAGGGCCTGGGTGCTCCACTCCACCACGCCCTGAGCCAGAGCCGCTTTGCCCAGCTCCAGGGCCGCCTCGCGCAGCTGCGCCATCGACCAGGAGCAGCCCCAGAGGCGAGCCATCTCCTGCAGCATCAGGCCGTTGGCCACCGCCAGCACCAGCAGATCCAGGCTGGGCAGCGGAGCGGCGAAGACCCCCGCCGCCACGATCCACTGGGTGCGCTGCTGCAGCTGGATCCAGCGCTGGCGGCGCAGCTGTTCCAGATCGGCCTGCCAGCGGCGATGCAGCAGGCGCAGGCTGCGCAGCCGGGCGTCACGACGCAGCTGCAGCGGGCGTTGCCGCAGATCCAGCGCCAGCGGTTCCAGGGCCTCCGCCAGCGCAGGGCTCGACCCATCCCAGAACAGGACACGCGCCGCTTGCCCCTCAGGCAGTTGGGCGGCCAGCTCCTGCCGCATACGCTCCGTCTCCGTGGACCCTTGGAACGTGGCCAGCAGCCACAGGCAGGGGCAGTCGTCCAGGCCTTCCAGCCAGCGCAGATCGGCGGCACTGAGGGGCAGCCGCAGGTGGTAGAGCAGCACATCGCAGCGCTCGAACAGGGTTGGCCAGCGCCAGTCCGGACTGCTCGCCGGCAGGGGCCGGGCCCAGTGCAGCGCCAGGGAGGTCCGGCCCCGCAGGGCGTCACGCATCGGCGCCATCACGGCGGCATCGGGAAGCTGAACCCCCACCAGCGCCAGGCTCAGGCCTGGCTCCTCCTGGCTGGAGCGCCACTCCTGCAGTTCGCGCCGCCGCTCCTGCTGCCGCGGCGCCTCCGCTCCTTCCAGCTGAACAAACTGCTCGATCAGGCCCTCGCAACGTTGCAGCAAGCCGGTGGCGGTGGCCGGCAACCTGGCGGTGACCGTTCCCCTGCCCGAGAGCCAGACCAGGCCAGCGGCGGCGGCGGCGGCCGGCAGCGCCGCGGCGATCAGCCCATGGCCGAGATGACCAAGCACATCGCTGACTACCCAGCCGCTGCCCACCACGGCCACCACGGGCAACCAGGGCCCTCGCCCCAGCAGACTCCGCACGGCTGGACCGAGCGCCGAAGGCTCGGTCGCCGGTTCGGTTACCGCTGAATCCGTGGCGGCACCAGGAGCAGCTGGGCTGGGGTGGTCTGCGCTGGTCACGAAGGGACGGCTGGGACCCGAACATGCCGAATCTCTAGCTCAGCCGCCTCCGGATCAGCCGCCCGTTGCGCCGGCCACCACCGCTGGCTTCCGTGAGCACCGTGTTCTGGGGATTTGCCAATAGGTTTGGTGGCCACGCGCATCGAGATCCGGACATGGCCGTCGGGGCAGGGTCCGACAATCGCGGGCAGGTGCAGCGGGTCCTGTTGATCGCCCTGGCGGTCAACGTGGTGATGAGCCTGCTGAAGCTGATGGTTGGACTGTTCACGGGGTCCCTGGCGGTGCTGGCGGATGCCATGCACAGCGCCACCGATGGCCTCTCCAGCCTGCTGGGCCTGTTCACCAACGGCCTTTCCGATCCCCGCCCCGATCGGGATCATCCCTATGGCCACCACAAATACGAGGCTGTCGGTGCCCTGGCGATCGCCGCCTTCATCCTGTTCGCGGCCTTCGAGATCCTGCAGACGGCCGTGCAGCGGATCAGCGTCGGTCTGACGCCGTTGCGGGTGGACGCGCCGGAGCTGCTGCTGCTGCTGCTGGCCCTGGGTTTCAACATTCTCCTGTCCAGTTACGAGCACGGCGAGGGACGCAGACTCGGCAGCCGCCTGCTGATCGCCGACGCGCTGCACACCCGCAGCGACATCTGGACGACCCTGGTGGTGCTGGTCGGTCTGTGCGGTGCGGTGTTCCTGCGCCAGAGCTGGCTGGACGTGGCGCTGGCGATCCCGCTCTGCGTGCTGCTGGTCAAGGTGTGCTGGTCGGTGATCACCACGAATCTCCCCTGGCTGGTGGACCAGATCGCGATCGCTCCGGAGGCCATCCATGCCGTGGCGATGGCCGTACCCGGAGTGCTCAACTGCCACGACATCGCCAGTCGTGGTGTGCTCGGTCAACAGGTGTTCATCGACATGCACCTGGTCGTGTCGGCCAACGATCTGCCCACGGCCCATCGCATCACTGAGTTGGTGGAAGAACACCTGGAGGAGCGTTTCGGTCCGGTGCGTTGCACCATCCACCTCGAGCCCCCGGAATACGCGAGTGCGGAGATCACCTTCCGAGGAACCCATGGCTGATCTCCTGCCTGGGACTCCACCGCTGCTGCGGCCGGGCCAGATGGCGCTGGTGAACCGTCTGATTGCCGACCTGCGCGCCGCTCCCGCCTGGCATGGTCAGTTGCCGGTGCTGCTGCTGGACCGCTGCTGGTTGCGGCTCGAGGTGGTTCCGGTCGAATCCCTGGCCACGGCCCTGCCTCCCGATGGCAGCGGCGAAGCTCCTGAGCTCGCACGATTCCGCCAGCTCCGGGCAGAGGGCCTGGAGGACTGGGCGGCACAGCTGCAGTGCTGGGAGGAGTTTGACCTCCTGCCGTTCCAGCAGGCCCTGCAGCGCTACTGGACCCGGCAGAGGCGCGGTGATGACGGCTGGACCCTGCCGGCCTACCTGGAGTTGTTGCGCTGCTACCGCCGCAGCCTCGAGTGTGGTGTTCCTCACCTGCCCCTGCTGGTGCTGCCCCGCCGCGGCAGCGGTGAGACCCACCGTCTGCACTGGCTGCAACGACCGTTCGCCTCCACCTGTCCGTCGATGCGGCACACTTGCGCCTGACTCAGGGCTGCGGCAATGGCCGACGACACCACCCCCTCCATTTCCAAGGACCGGCACGACGCACCCAGCCGTGGTGGCCGCCCTGGTCCCAACCGTGAGCCCGGTGGTTTTCGCATCCGCCTGAGTGACAACGAGATGCGCTCGGCCCGGGCTCTGCAGGAGGCCTTCGGTCTGCGCTCCACCGTGGCCGTGCTCGGTTTTGCGGTGCGCAGCCTGGGCCAGATGCTGGAACAGGGTCAGCTGGAGGCACTGCTGGCCGAGCAGCGCGCCCAGGGCGATGCCCGGCCATCCGGCGATGCCCGCCCTGCGCGCCGCAATGAGGTTCGTCGTGGCGAAGGCCGTCCGGCCCCGGCGGCCCGGGCCAACCCCTTTGCTCGTCCGGCCCGCCCCGCCGCAGCGCCGAGCGAAGAGGAAGTGTCTCCTGCCGATGCTGCGGACGAGGATCAGCTGATCAGCGCGGAGACCGACAGCAGCGAATCCACCGATTCGGAAGCAGCAGCTGTTGAAGCAGTGTCTTCGGAAGCAGTGTCATCGCTAGCAGCGGCTGACGAAGCGATGTCTGACGAAGCCGCTTCCTCGGATCCAGTGGCGTCTGAAACGGTGGATGCAGGACCCGTGGATTCAGAACCTGTGGACGCAGATCCCTTGGCTGCTGAAGTGGCCACAGCCGCCGGCTGACGGAGATGGCGCGGCCGCGGGTTCTCTCCGGTGTCCAACCCACCGGAGCCTTGCATCTGGGCAACTGGCTCGGCGCGATCCGCAACTGGGTCGGCTTGCAGGACAGCCACGACACCTTCTTCTGTGTCGTGGATCTGCACGCGATCACCGTGCCCCATGACCCGGCTCGGCTCGCCGAGGACACCCTCACCACCGCGGCGCTGTATCTGGCCTGCGGCATCGATCCGCAACGGTCGACCGTGTTCGTGCAGAGCCACGTGGCAGCCCACAGCGAGCTCTGCTGGCTGCTGAACTGCGTCACCCCGCTGAACTGGCTGGAGCGGATGATCCAGTTCAAGGAGAAGGCGGTCAAGCAGGGCGATAACGTCTCCGCCGGTCTGCTGGATTACCCGGTGCTGATGGCGGCAGACATCCTTCTCTATGACGCTGACCTGGTGCCGGTTGGCGAGGATCAGAAGCAGCATCTCGAGCTGGCTCGGGACATTGCCCAGCAGCGGATCAACAGCCGCTTCGGCAGTGAGGAGGCGCCGCTGCTGCGGGTGCCTGAACCTCTGATCCTCCAGGACGGGGCCCGGGTGATGAGCCTCACCGATGGCCGCAGCAAGATGAGCAAGAGCGATCCCAATGAGGGCTCCCGCATCACCTTGCTCGATCCCCCCGAGCTGGTGACCAGAAAAATCAAGCGTGCCAAGACCGATCCCACCATGGGGCTCGAGTTCGGCAACCCCGAGCGTCCTGAAGCTGACAACCTGTTGGGCCTCTATGCGGTGCTGAGTGGCCTGGGGCGCGAGGCGGCCGCCGCCGAGTGCGCCTCCATGGGATGGGGCGCCTTCAAGCCACTGCTGGCCGAAACGGTGGTGGAGGCCCTGCGCCCGGTCCAGGAGCGCTACCGCGACCTGCGCAGCGACCCGAGCCAGTTGCAGCAGGTTCTGGAGCTGGGCCGAGAGCGGGCCGAGGCCGTGGCCAGCACCACCCTCCAGCGCCTGCGCGATGCGCTGGGGTTTCTTCCGCACCTTTGAATCGATCAGGTGAGCAGATCAGCGGCCGAGGGTGCGAAGGCGTCATCAATTGTGATCTTTTGCTGATCGAAGCGTTGTTCGCTGATCAGTTCAGCTGATTGGAACGCCAGCCCCTCTTGGCTTTGATGGCCAGGAAGCGGTGGCCATGGCCCACCCGTGGAGTCCCTTGGCTCAGCTTGTGTGACGGTTTGCTCACGGGGTCTGGACTCATGATCCCCAGTCCGAAAGCACGCCGTGAGCACTTTGTCCACCCCCCAGGTCATGGGGGTGGCGGCCCCTCCCGGCTAACCGTCAGTCTCTCTGGACTCGCGATCAGCCCTTCTGATTTCTTCGACCCGATCCCGTTTCTCCCTGCTGCTGGCCTTGCCGCTCCTGCCCTTGGTGGCGCAGGCCTCCGGCCGGCAGCCCGAGGCGGTTCTGGCCGTGCCCCAGCACCAGGCCGCTGCCGCTGCACTGGCCGGGGGCCAGGCCACCACTTATGCCATCAGTCCAGAGCGCCGCGCCCTGCTCAACACCATCCGCTTCGCGGAAGGCACCTGGGTGGGCGGCAGCCATGACGGTTACCGGGTGCTCTACGGAGGTGGCCGCTTTGCCAGCCTGGCGCGCCATCCCGAGCTGACAGTCAAGCGGCGCTATACCAGCGCCGCCGCTGGTGCCTACCAGTTCCTGCCGGGGACCTGGCGGGAAGCACAGCAGCGCCTTGGTCTCCCCGACTTCGGTCCCGCCAGCCAGGATCAGGCCGCCCTGTTCCTGGTGGATCGCCGCGGTGTTCTCGATCAGTTCGACCGCAAGGGCCTGGATGCCACGGTGCTGGCCCGCCTGGCGAACGAGTGGGCCTCCCTGCCGGCCAGCCATGGCGGCAGCGCCTATGGCCAGCCTGTGAAGCGGGCAGACCAGCTGGTGCGGTTCTATCGGGCCGATCTGCAGCGGCAACGGCAGGAAGGACAGGCCTGAGCTCAGAATTCGCGGTAGACCACCCGGCCGCGCTCATCGTTACCGACGTCGAGCAGGTGTTCCCCCATCAGCCGATCGATCTCCCGGCGCACCGTGCTGACGTCATCGTCCCGGCCCAGCTCCAGCGCCAGCATGGCGTCGTTGATGGTGAACCCCTTCGATCCTGCCTGGCGGGCCAGAACGAGTAGCTGACGCTGCAGGTTGGGGGTCTTGATCGCATCGGCGGCCGCGAGGGCCTCATGCACGGCCAGGGGTTGATTGGCCGTGCTCACCAATTCGGGCATCAGGAACAGATCCACGAGCTGGCCGATGCCGCAACACCCCAGGGTGAGCAGCCACAGGGTGCCGCTCACCGGCCGTCGGGTGTAGAAGCGCTGAAGCCCGCAGACGCCCATCAGGCCCAGGGCCCAGAGCACGTAGCCCACGGCAACGTGGCGGCGTTCCGGAGGCAGCACCGGTGAAAGGGAAGGCATGGACCTGTGAGTCGAGGTCAGGAAGCTGCAGGAACCACAATGCCGGCCTGGCGCAGCAGACCCGCCAGGGTCCAGACCCGCAGCACCAGCTGGTGCCAGGGAGCCAGGACGTCCATGTCCAGGGCCATGGGGGTCGAAACAGCGGCCCGCAGGGCACGGGCGGCGGCCACGTCTTTGAGAGCCTGTTCCAGGGAGTCCGCCAGGGCCTGGCGCTCGGTGGCCGGCATCACCGCCTCTGGACAGTGCTGCAGCAGCACCAGGCCGCGCTGCAGCCAGTTGCTGAAATCGTCCATCAGGGGATTGAGCAGACCGTTAAGCAGTGCACCTTCAGGAGAGCCAGCCGGCAGCGGACCTGGCAGCGGCCCCAGCGGTGGCCCTGGCAGTGGCCTTGCCAGTGGATCCGAGAGTGGATCCGAGGGATCAGGAAGCGCGGACTGGCCCATCAACCCAAGCTAGGCAAGATCACTCCAGCCAGACCGATCGCTGCTGTTCATGGCTCGATGGAGCTGCGTAGGATCCACCTTCGACCGACTCCTGTGCCGTGACCGTGACCCGCTCCGCCGATCCTGCACCGAGCGGAAGCGGCAGCACCACTGGCACGGAGCAAGCCGTTGAGGCAGCGGCCGCTCCGCTGGTTCTGCCGAAAACGAGCGAGAGCGAGCAGCTGCTGAGGATTCGCCACTCGATGAGCCATGTGCTGGCCATGGCGGTTCAGAAGCTGTTTCCCAAGGCGCAGGTCACCATCGGCCCCTGGACCGAAAGCGGCTTCTACTACGACTTTGACAATCCCGATCCCTTCACGGAAGCCGATCTCAAGGCGATCAAGAAGGAGATGATCCGGATCATCAACCGCAAGTTGCCGCTCGAGCGCATCGCCGTGAGCCGTGAGCAGGCCGAAGCGAAGATCCAGGCCCAGAACGAGCCCTACAAGCTGGAGATTCTGGCCGGCCTCACCGAGCCCATCACCCTCTACACCCTGGGAGAGGAGTGGTGGGATCTCTGCGCCGGCCCCCATGTGGCCAACACCAGCGAACTCAATCCGAAGGCCTTCGAGCTCGAAAGCGTTGCTGGGTCCTACTGGCGTGGGGATGAGACCAAGGCCCAGCTGCAGCGCATCTATGGCACCGCCTGGGAGACCCCCGAGCAGCTGGCGGAGTACAAGCACCGCAAGCAGGAGGCCCTGCGCCGTGATCACCGCCGCCTCGGCACCGACCTTGACCTGTTCGCGATCGAGGATGAGGCCGGAGCCGGCCTGGTGTTCTGGCATCCGCGTGGTGCTCGCATGCGCCTGCTGATCGAAGACTTCTGGCGCGAGGCCCACTTCGCCGACGGCTACGAGCTGCTCTATACCCCCCACGTGGCCGACATCAGCCTGTGGAAGACCTCCGGCCACCTCGACTTCTACAGCGAGAGCATGTTCGGGCCGATGCAGGTGGACGAGCGCCAGTACCAGCTCAAGCCGATGAACTGCCCGTTCCACGTGCTCACCTACGCCAGCACACTGCGCAGTTACCGCGAGCTGCCGATCCGCTGGGCTGAGCTCGGCACCGTGTATCGCTACGAGCGGCCCGGCGTGATGCATGGCCTGATGCGGGTGCGGGGCTTCACCCAGGACGACGCCCATGTGTTCTGCCTGCCGGAGCAGATCGGCGATGAGATCCTGCGGGTGCTGAATCTGACCGAAACGATCCTGTCCGCCTTTGATTTCCGCAGCTACGAGATCAACCTCTCCACGCGGCCGGAGAAATCGATCGGCGATGATGCCGTCTGGGATTTGGCCACGCAGGGCCTGATCGAGGCGCTGGATCGCAAGGGCTGGGCCTACAAAGTGGATGAGGGCGGTGGTGCCTTCTACGGGCCCAAGATCGACCTCAAGATCGAGGACGCCATCGGTCGGATGTGGCAGTGCTCCACCATCCAGCTCGACTTCAATCTGCCCGAGCGTTTCAACCTGGAGTATGTGGCTGCCGATGGCAGCCGCCAGAGGCCGATCATGATCCACCGCGCCATCTTCGGCTCGCTGGAACGGTTCTTCGGCATCATGATCGAAAATTACGCCGGCGATTTCCCCTTCTGGTTGGCGCCCGAGCAGATCCGCCTGCTGCCGGTCACCGATGAGGTGCGTCCCTACGCCGAGGCGCTGTTGGCCCAGCTGAAGGTCGCCGGGGTGCGCGCCACGATCGACCACTCCGGCGATCGTCTGGGCAAGTTGATTCGCAATGGCGAGCAGATGAAGATCCCGGTGCTTGGGGTGATCGGCGCCAAGGAGGCCGAGGCCGGTGCGGTGAGCCTGCGCAGCCGCCGCGATGGAGATCTGGGCAGCGTGGCGGGGTCGGATCTGATCACGGCTGCCAGCCTGGCCAATCAGCAGCGAGGTGCCGCTCTGGCCCTGGCTGGCCATCCGATCCAGGCCTGAGGCTGGCAGGCATGACCACCCTGTTAGCTGGTGACATCGGCGGCACCAAGACGCTTCTGGCTCTGTACCGCAGCTCAGCGGATGGACTGGAGTGCTTGCGGCAGCAGCGTTTCGTCTCTGCCGCCTGGCCCGATCTCGCGCCGATGGTGCAGGCGTTTCTGGAGGGAGAGGAACCGCCGGACGCCGCCTGCCTGGCCGTGGCTGGACCGGTGCAGGCTGGCCGGGCCCAGCTCACCAACCTTCCCTGGCAGCTGAGCAGTGAGGCCCTCGCCCGCGAGTGCGCCATTCCCAGGCTCGAACTCGAGAACGATTTCGCGGTGCTGGTCTATGGCCTGCCCCATCTCGGCGCCGATCAGCAGGTGAAGATCCATCCGGGGCTGGCCGAACCTGGGGCACCCCTGCTGATCGTGGGGGCTGGTACCGGACTGGGTGTGGCCTACGGGGTTCCCACCCGTCAGGGCCTGCAGGCCATCGCGAGCGAGGGAGGCCACGGCACGTTCGCGCCGCGCACCGAGTCCGAATGGCAGCTGAAGTGCTGGCTGCAGGCAGACCTCCAGCTGGAGCGGGTCTCGATCGAGCGGGTGGTGAGTGGCACCGGGCTTGGCCACGTGGCCCGCTGGCTGCTGGCTGAACGGCCGGCCGCCCAGGGCCATCCCCTGGCCCTGGTGGCCCAGCGCTGGCAGGCGGCCCTGCAGGGAGACAACTCAGAGGCACCTGAGGATCTGCCAGCCGCCACGGCCCGCGCCGCCGCCGCCGGCGATGCTCTCGCCCTGGAGGCCCTCGACCTGTGGCTGGGGGCCTACGGCAGCGTCTGTGGGGACCTGGCCCTCACCGGCCTCAGCCGAGGAGGCCTCTGGCTGGCTGGCGGCACTGCTGCAAAGTTGCTCGTTCCACTGGGCTCAGCAACGTTTCGGCAGGCATTCCTGGCCAAGGGGCGCCTGCGTCGCCAGCTCGCCTCCCTGCCGATCACGGCCGTGGTGGATGAAGGCATCGGTCTGTTCAGCGCCGCCTGCCGCGCCCGCATGCTGCTGCACTGATCCAAGCCTGCTGCCCCAGGGAATGGGACACTGGCCCCACAGGACCAGTGCGCGGAAGACAGACACCGATGGTGCGTCCCCAGATCGGCCAGGGCGTGTTGGTGGATGTGCCCGCCACCACAGCCAACATCGGCCCCGGCTTTGACTGCCTGGGCGCGGCGCTTCCACTCGACAACCTCTTCGAGCTGCGCTGCATCGAAGGGGGCAGTGATCGCTTCGATCTGATCATCGAGGGCAGCGAAGGCGCCCACCTGCGCGGTGGGCCCGACAACCTTGTGTATCGCGCCGCCCAGCGAGTCTGGCGGGAGGCCGGTGAAGAGCCGGTGGCCCTCGAGGCTCGCGTCCGCCTGGCGGTTCCTCCGGCCCGTGGCCTGGGCAGCAGCGCCACGGCGATCGTGGCGGGCCTGGTGGGCGCCAATGCCCTGGTGGGTGAACCCCTCAGTCAGGAGAAGCTGCTGGAGCTGGCCATCGACATCGAGGGCCACCCCGACAATGTGGTGCCGTCCCTGGTGGGTGGCCTCTGCCTCACCGCCAAGGCTGCGTCGCATCGCTGGAGGGTGGTGCGCTGTGAGTGGTCGGATCTGGTCAGGGTCGTGGTGGCGATCCCCTCGATCCGGCTGACCACCAGCGAGGCGCGCCGGGCCATGCCCAAGAGCATCCCGATTCCCGATGCGGTGATGAATCTCGGTGCCCTCACCCTGCTGTTGCAGGGGTTGCGCACTGGCAACGGCGATCTGATCACCGATGGCATGCACGACCGTCTGCACGAGCCCTACCGCTGGGGGTTGATCCAGGGGGGCCGTGCCGTGCGGGAGGCGGCGATCGTGGCTGGAGCCTGGGGCTGTGTGATCAGTGGAGCGGGTCCCACGTTGCTGGCCCTGTGCACAGACTCTGTGACCGAGGCGGTGGGCCAGGCCATGGTGACCACCTGGGAGCGGGAGGGGGTGACGGCCCGCTCCGACGTTCTTGGCATCCGCCACCGCGGCAGTCAGTGGGAACCGCTGCCCCTGCGCTGAGCTGGCCATATCCCAGCTGTGGCAAGGTGCTGGCCCGGTTTCGGACTGGCAGGTCAACCCTGCGGGCTGAGTATTTCTGCTTATGCTGAGATCGGCCTGCTGATAGATTCCTCGCAACCTTCGATTCGTGCCACAAGCCTTGTGGCTCGGGGTCTGGGAGCACAACAACAAGTCGCTTTCTGGTGATGGACGCCAACCTCTTCCTGCTGGTCGCGTCCTCCCCCCCCGTGTTCGATTCCGCCACGTTTCCCTGGCTGAGCCTGATCGTGCTGCTGCCGGCAGCGGCGGCCCTGGTCATGCCCCTGCTGCCGGGTGATGGCAGCGATCCCCGTCTGCCGAGGGGCATCGCCCTCGGGGTGCTGCTGTTGGATTTCGCCCTGATGCTCTGGGTGTTCAGCCGCCACTTCGATGGCGGCCTCAGCGGTCTGCAGCTGGTCGAGCGGGTGCCCTGGGTTCCCGCCCTCGGCCTGGAATGGTCGCTGGCCGCCGATGGCCTCTCCGCTCCCCTGGTGGTGCTGAGCGGTCTGGTCACCTTTCTGGCGGTGGCGGCCAGCTGGTCGGTGAACCGCAAGACGCGCCTGTATTTCGCGCTGATGCTGATCCAGGCCTCAGCCCAGGGACTGGTCTTCCTCTCCCAGGATTTCCTGCTGTTCTTCCTGGCCTGGGAGCTCGAGCTGGTTCCCGTCTACCTGCTGATCGCGATCTGGGGTGGCAACCAGCGCCAGTACGCCGCCACCAAGTTCATCCTCTACACCGCCACGGCCTCCCTGCTGATCCTGATCAGTGGTCTGGCCCTGGCCCTCTCCGGTGATGGGTTCACCCTCAATCTGTCCGAGCTGGCCGCCCGCTCCCCCGGCGGCACCTTCGGGTTGCTCTGCTACCTCGGTTTCCTGGTGGGCTTCGGCGTAAAGCTGCCGATTTTCCCCCTGCACACCTGGCTGCCGGACGCCCACGGCGAGGCGAATGCGCCGGTCTCGATGCTGCTGGCCGGCGTGCTTCTCAAGATGGGCGGCTATGCCCTGCTCCGCTTCAACGTCCAGATGCTGCCCGAAGCGCATCTGCAGCTGGCTCCGGCCCTGATCGTGCTCGGGATCGTCAACATCATCTACGGCGCCCTGAACGCCTTCGCCCAGGACAACGTCAAGCGCCGCATCGCCTGCAGCTCGGTGAGCCACATGGGTTTTGTGCTGCTGGGCATCGGTGCCATTGATGCGCTCGGCATCAGCGGTGCCCAGCTGCAGATGATCAGCCACGGCCTGATCGCCGCCGCCATGTTCTTTGTCACCGGCGTGTTCTACGAGCGCACCAAGACCCTCTCGATCCCGAACATGGGCGGCCTGGCCAAGGCCCTGCCGATCACCTTCGCCTTCTTCCTGGCCAGTTGTCTCGCCTCCCTGGC
Source organism: Synechococcus sp. CS-1328 (assembly GCF_025128095.1). Classification (GTDB taxonomy): domain Bacteria; phylum Cyanobacteriota; class Cyanobacteriia; order PCC-6307; family Cyanobiaceae; genus CBW1002. The sequence goes on from NZ_JAHLYT010000071.1 coordinate 78,612, forward strand.
TCTGCCGGGCATGAGCGGCTTCGTCAGCGAGATCACCGTCTTCCTGGGGGTGACCGCCAATGACGGATTCACGGTGGGATTCCGGGTGATCACGATCGTGCTGGCGGCCATCGGCCTGGTGCTGACACCGGTGTATCTGCTCTCGCTCTGCCGGCGCGTCTTCTTCGGACCCAGAATTCCGGCCCTGGCCGTGGTGGGCGACATGAAGCCGCGCGAGCTGCTGATCGGCTTCAGCCTGCTGGTTCCCACCCTGGTGATCGGCTTCTGGCCGCGCGTGGCGATCGACTTCTACGAAGCCAGCACCAATGCCCTGGCCACCGAGCTGGCGGATCAGGCCCAGATCGCCCTGGGTCGGTTGACCGCCCTCGGCTGAACCACAGCCGCTACGCCAACCCTGTGGAATGGGAGCCAGCCAGCTCCCTGCCATGACGCCCAGCGCCGTTGCCATTGCCGATTCCAGCCTGCCGTTGCTGGTCGGCCAGGGACTGCCCCAATTCGATGCGATCACACCGGAGCAGGTGGATCAGGCCATCCCGGCGTTGCTCGAAGAGCTCAACGCTGGCCTCTCGGCCCTGGAAGACCAACTCAGCTCCCGGCTGCACGACGGCGTTCCCCTGGTCTGGAGCGAGGTGATGGATCCCCTCCAGCGGCTGGGGGAGCGGCTGCGCTGGAGCTGGGGTGTGGTGAGTCATCTCAACGGGGTCTGCAACACACCGGAGCTGCGACAGGCCCACCAGCAGCAGCAGGGGGCGGTGGTCGCCTTCGGCAACCGCGCTGGCCAGAGTGCCGCCGTTTATGCCGCCCTGCAGGCGCTGGAAACGCAGCATCAGAACGCCGCCGAGGGATCCGCCCAGCTCCTCGATGCCACCCAGCAGCGCATCCTCACCGCCGAACTGCGGGACATGCAGCTGCGCGGCGTAGGTCTGGAGGGCCCGGCCCAGGAGGCCTTCAACGCCGCCAGTCAGGAGCTGGCGGAACTGGCCACGACCTTCAGCAACCATGTGCTCGACGCCACCAACCAGTGGAGCCTGCTGCTCAGCGACGAGGCCGATCTCGACGGCTTGCCCGCCAGCCTGCGGGAGCTGCTGGCCCAGGCGGCCCGCGAGGCCGGCGACAACTGCGCCGATGGCAGCCCCGCCACGGCGGCCGAGGGCCCCTGGCGCCTGGGGCTCGATGCGCCGCGCGCCTTTCCTTTGCTCAAGTACAGCCGGCGCCGTGATCTGCGCGAGCGGGTCTACCGCGCCCAGGTGAGCCGAGCCTCCGGTGGCGAGCTCAACAATGCCCCGCTGATCGAGCGCATCCTCACGCTCAAGCGCGAGCAGGCGGAGCGGCTTGGGTTTGCCAACTGGGCCGAGGTGAGCCTGGCCGCCAAGATGGCGGATTCCGTGGAGGCGGTCGAGCGCCTGCTGGAGGAACTCCGCGTTGCGGCCTACCCGGCGGCCCAGGGGGAACTGCAGGAGCTGGCGGCCTGCGCCAGCCGCCACGGCGCCGCAGAGGCCAACGATCTGCAGCCCTGGGACGTGAGCTTCTGGGCGGAAGTGCTGCGCCGCGAGGCCTTTGATCTCGACAGTGAGGCCCTGCGCCCCTGGTTCCCCCTTGAGCAGGTGCTCCAGGGGCTGTTCGATCTCTGCCAACGCCTGTTTGCCATCCGGATCGAGGCGGCCGATGGGGAGGGGCCGCTCTGGCACCCGGACGTGCGCTTTTTCCGGGTGCGGGATGACTCCAGTGGCGAGCCGCTGGCCTGCTTCTATCTCGATCCCTTCAGCCGCCCAGGCAGCAAGCGTGGCGGTGCCTGGATGGATGACTGCCTGGGCCGCAGCCGCAGCGAGGCGGGCCAGCCCGTGCTGCCCGTGGCCTATCTGATCTGCAATCAGAGCCCACCGGTTGGGGAGGTGCCCAGTCTGATGACCTTCGAGGAGGTGGAAACCCTCTTCCACGAGTTCGGCCACGGCCTGCAGCACATGCTCACCACCGTCGAGCGACCCCAGGCGGCCGGCATCAACAACGTCGAATGGGACGCGGTGGAGCTGCCCAGTCAGTTCATGGAGAACTGGTGCTACGACCGCGCCACCTTGATGGGCATGGCCCGCCACTGGCAGAGCGGCGAGCCCCTGCCCGAGGCCGACTACCGCAAGCTGCTGGCGGCCCGCACGTTCATGGGCGGCAGCGCCACCCTGCGGCAGGTGCACTTCGCCCTCACCGACCTGCGGCTGCACAGCAGCTGGACCCCCAGCTGTGGCCTCACCCCAGACCAGATGCGACGGGCGATCGCTCAGACCACCACAGTCCTGGCACCGATCGACGACGACGCCTTTCTCTGCGCCTTCTCCCACATCTTCGCGGGGGGGTATGCGGCCGGCTACTACTCCTACAAGTGGGCCGAGGTGCTCAGCGCCGATGCTTTCAGTGCCTTTGAAGAGGTGGGCCTGGATCAGGACGATGCGGTGGTGGCCACCGGTCGCCGCTTCCGCGACACCGTGCTCAGCCTCGGGGGCAGCCGCTCGCCGGCCGACATCTTTGTGGCCTTCCGTGGCCGTGCCCCCAGCACCGACGCCCTGATTCGTCATTCGGGCCTGGTGTCGGCCTGAGCTGCTTCACTCCTGCAGCAGCAAGGCTGTCAGGGGCGTCAGGGCGGCGGGATCGGTGAGCAGTTGCCGGTGCGTCCAGACCGGCAGCTCCTGGCGCGTTCCCAGCGGCAGCACGGCTCTCCAGCCCGGCACCACCATCAGGTCCCAGCGGCAGAAGAGGCTGTGGCACTCCACGGCCTTGAGTGTCGAGAGATCGCGATTCAGCTGACGCAGCAGCGGGCTACCGGGCTTCATCTCCGCCAGGCCCGGCATCAGCGCCTGGGGCCAGGGCAGGGCCAGGAGGCTGCCTTGCTGGGGGCTGCCAAGGCTGATGAAGCGGAGAGTGCGCTTGTAACCACCCAGCCGTTGCAGCCAGAGGCGGGCAATCACACCACCCATCGAAAAGCCGAGCAGATCGATCGGCAGATCGGGGCCGTAGGCAGCCACGATCTGTTCGCCAAGCCGTTCAGCGAGCACGGTCAGGGACGTGTGGCCGCTGCGATGGGGCAGGTGAGGCAGGAGCCGCTCGCTGCGGTGTCCGGCAAGGGCTGCTTCGAGGTGGCGAAACAGGCGCGGGGTGTCCCACAGCCCATGCACCAGCACCAGGGGCCGGCTCACCGCAGAGGGGCTCAACGCAATTCCGTGGCCGGCCAGTGGCGGGTCAGCTCCACGGCCACGTGTCCTGTGAATCCCGGAACCGGTGCCTGGCACTTGCAGAGTTCCAGCCGCATCGGCACGGGCCCATAGATCTGTTCGAGCCGATCGAGCATGCGGCTGGCGTAGTGCTCGATCGTGAGGCAGCACAGCTGGTTGGCCTGCTGCTGCAGGGCACGGATCGCCAGGCTGTAATCGAGCGTGTCCTCGAGTTGATCGCTCTGGCTGGCTGCGTTCAGACCGGCGTCGAGGCTGAACGAGACCGTGAACCACTGGCCCAGTTGTCGCTCCTCAGCCAGCACACCCACGTGGGCCCAGAGCCGTAGATCGCGCACGTGGATGAGCATGCGGGGCTGTTCAGAGGGGCAGGGGATGGTGCAGGAAGTGGCGCGTGCCACTGCTGTAATCGGCGGCGATGTGACCCTCGCCGCGCAGGCGGTAGCGGTAGGTCACCAGCCCCTCCAGCCCGACCGGGCCCCGGGGTGGCAGGGTCTGGGTGCTGATGCCCACTTCCGCTCCGAAGCCATAGCGGAAGCCATCGGCGAAGCGGGTGGAGCAGTTGAGATACACCCCGGCGCTGTCCACCGCCGCCAGGAACCGATCAGCCGCGACGGGATCGGTGGTGCAGATCGCATCGGTGTGGCGCGATCCGTACTGGCGGATGTGCTCCAGGGCAGCCTCCAGATCCGGCACCACTTTCACACTCAGCACCAGATCGGAATACTCGGTGCGCCAGTCTTCTTCCGTGGCCGCCATGCTGATGCCGAACTGGCAGGAGGCCGGGTCGCCGCGCAGCTCCACCCCGGCGGCGGCGAAGGTGTCGATCGCCTGGGGCAGGAAGGTGGGGGCAATCCCCTCATGCACCAGCAGGGTTTCGATCGCATTGCAGGCCGCCGGGTACTGGGTTTTGCTGTCCAGGGCCACCCTCAGCGCCTGGGCCGGATCGGCGGCGGCATCCACGTAGAGGTGGCAGATGCCATCGGCATGGCCGAGCACGGGGATGCGGGTGTTGTCCTGGATGAAGCGCACCAGGGCATTGGAGCCGCGCGGGATGATCAGATCCACCAGCCCATCGAGCTTGAGCAGGGCCAGGCTTTCCTGGCGGGTGGTGAGCAGGTCCAGCACCTCCGGGGACACGGCACTGCTGCCCAGTCCCCGCTGCAGGGCGTTGAGGATGGCCTGGCAGCTTCGGCTGGCTTCACGACCGCCCTTGAGGATGGCGCCGTTGCCGGAGCGGATCGCCAGCGCGGCGATCTGCATCACCGCATCGGGCCTGGCCTCGAAGATCACCCCCACCACGCCGAGGGGCACGCTCACACGCTCCAGCACCAGGCCCTGATCGAGCTCGGTGTGAAGTTGGCGTCGGCCGATCGGATCGCTCAGCTCCGCCACCTGCCGAACCCCGGCGATCGCGGCGGCGAGTTTGGCGGCATCCAGCTTGAGCCGGGCCACCAGGGCCGGCGCCAGTCCGTCGGTTGCGGCGACCTCGAGATCCTCCTGATTGGCCGCCACAATCCGGTCGGCCTCGGCTGCGAGGGCGTCGGCCATGGCGTGCAACGCCGCGCGGCGGGCGTCGTCGTCGAGCTGGCTCAGGGCTGTGGCGGCCCGGCGAACGGCGGCGGCGCGGTGCAGCAGTTCCGGGCTCGGATCGGGGATGGACGGGCTCATCGGTCCATCATCCCAAGCCGCTTGCTTCTGCTGAGTCGAGCTCCGCTGTGCCCTCATCCATCGAGCCGAAGCGCTCAAGGGCCAGCAGGGCGGCCCCCAGCCGGCCGGCGCCATTGCCAAGTTCGCAGGGGCGGATGTCCAGGCCCTCGCGGCTCACCGGCAACACCCGTCGGGTCACTTCCTCCCACACGGCTGGCAGGAAGTGGTGGCAGGCGCCGCTGAGGCCGCCGCCGATCAGCACCCGCTCCGGCGTGAACAGGTACAGCAGTGACGTGATCCCCACCCCCAGCAGCCGCCCGTAGGCACTCCAGACCTCGATCGCCGCAGCGTCGCCGCCATCGGCCCGTTGGCAGAGCTCCTGGGGTGAGAGGGGGCTGAGCCGCTGCAGGCCGCTGATGCTGCAGTGCTGTTCGAGGGAGCCGCGGTTGCCGCTGTTGCAGTCCGGTCCATCCGGATCGAGGCAGATCAGGCCCGGTTCGGCAGCGGCGCCGCGGTGGCCGAGAAACAGGTTGCCCTGCAGGATCACCGCCCCCCCCACACCGGTTCCGAGGGTGAGCAGCACCACGTCACGGCAGCCGCGCGCCGCACCGAAGCGCAGTTCCCCCAGGGCGGCGCAGTTGGCATCGTTGGCCAGGGTGATGCGGCGCTCCAGCATCGGCTCCAGCCAGTCGGCCAGTGGTACGCCCTGCCAGCCGGGCAGGTTGATCGCGATGCGGGCCACACGACCCGCCTGGTCGCTGGGGCCGGGGTGGCCGATGCCCACCCACGGCGCCAGCCGCTGTGGGTCGATGGTCTCCACAGCTTCGGCGATCGCCATGGTCACGGCCCCAGGCATGGCCGGCTGGGGCGTGGCCAGCTCCGCTTCCGCCAGGCAGCGGCCGTCCTGGTCGAAGCGGCCGAGCTTGATCGCGGTGCCGCCCAGGTCGATCCCGATCAGTTGGACCATCGCCGCCACGGCAGAGCTGGCTGATCCTGCCGCGCCGCCCTCAACACCAGGATCAGAAACGGAAGAACAGCTGCATCTGGGTCTGCCAGGCTCCCTGGGTGTCGAAGGAGCCCTGCAGGTTGATGTTCTCGGAGGCCTTGTAGTTCAGCGTCACCTGCGGCGGGATGTCGGAGCGGTTCGGTGCCACCAGCACCGCGGCGTTGAAGCGCTCGGTGATGTCGAGGCCGATCTCCGAGCCCAGCACCAGTTGCGGCGGCAGTTGCCGCGAGCGCAGCTCCTCGGCCTGGGAGACCACCGGGCTCACGTAGGTGGGGTAGAGGGCGAAGCTGACCCGCTGGCCGAAGGCATCGCTGAGTGACCCCAGCAGCGGCGAGAGCAGCGATTGTCCCAGGGCTGTGGCCAGGGCGGCGCCGGCATTGCCGCCGCTCAACCCGGCCAGGGAGTTGCCGCCGATCAGGGCCACCAGCCGCTCCTCCGGCAGGGGCGGATCACTGGTGAGCCGTAGGTTCTCGGCGATGCGATCGGCAGGCCCGCTGACGCTCACGGTGATCCGCACCAGCTTGAGCTGGTTGAAGGAACTGAAGCCTCCCTGGGCCTCCAGTTCCGCCAGGCTCAGCCCCGCACCGGTGTTGGCGCCCAGGTTGCTGGAGAGATTTTCGGAGACCCGGGTGCGCAGCGCGATGTCCAGGTAGGGCAGCAGCCCCAACGACGGTGTGAACACTGCCACGTTGGGGGCATCGGGGTCGAGGTTGAAGCTGGTGGTGAACAGGTTGAGCCGACCGCCCAGCAGCCGCACCACGCCGGTGGCCTGCAGGCTCGGATCCAGCGGTCCGTTCAGCCGCAGGGAGCCACCGGTGCTGAAGTTGGCCACGTTCGGAACGGTCACCTTGAGATCGGGACCGAGCCGCAGGGTCAGATCCCTGAAGCGCAGGTAGGGGAAATTCGGGATCGCCTTGCGCAGGGCGTCGCTGGTGCTGCTCTCCACCTCCGGGCCCAGCAGCACCAGCGGCTGGTCAAAGGCCCAGTTGCGCTGCAGCAGTTCGTTCACATCCGGGTTGGCACCTGCGGCTGGCTTGGCGGTGTCGGAATCGCCCCCATCGCTCGATTGGTCTGCCCCTGCGCCATCACCGCCGGCAGCCACCTGGCCCGGCTGGACATTGACGCTTCCCTGCCGGATCGCCAGATTTCCGCCCAGCAGTGGAGCCCGCAGGCTGCCGCCGAAGGCCAGTTCACCGTCGCTGAAGGCGTCGATGCGCTGCAGCTTGAAGGGCACCTGCTTCAGGGTCAGGGTGAGGCTGGGTTCAGGCGACACCGGTCGCACCAGACCAAGTTTTCCCTTGCCCTCGACCAGACCCTTCTCGCCCACCCGGGCAGTGAGTTCCTGCAGCAGGAGCTCCTCGAAGTCGAACAGCATCGTGGCCTCGAGGGCTTTCACCGTCTGGCCGATGAAGCGCAGTTCGCCCTCGCGCAGCCTCAGGAAGCCGTTGGCGATCGGATCGGCCAGGCTGCCCCGCACCAGCAGCTGCATGTCGGCGCTGCCCTTCTTCCAGTCGAGCGACGACCCGGCCAGGGTGGTGAGGAAGCGGAGGCCATCGCCGCGGCTGGCCAGACGCACCTCCAGACCCTGTGCCTGGGGATCGAGCGGGATGCGGCCGGTGAAATCGACGGCGCTGCTGGCCCCGGCGGCGCGCAGGGCCAGGTCGGTGTCGAGGAAGCCATCCTTGAGCAGAACGCTGCCTCGCTCCAGCTGCAGATCGGCTTCGCCCAGATGCCCCTGGTTCAGGGCCAGCTCGGCCTCAAGCTCCGGTTGGCCGCTGCCCAACCGGTAGCGTCCCTTGGCCGAGAGCGACCCCTGCAGGCTTCCGGGTACGGGGGTGAGCAAGGCCAGCAGGCTGAGCGGCAGGCTGGCCAGATCGAAGCTGCCTTCGCCATGGCGGATGGGGCCCTGCAGACTCACCACAAAGGGGTCCAGGGCCAGGGCCTGGTCCTCGGTGGTGCCCCGCAGCCAGAGATGGCCTTTGGCGCTGAGGTCGACGTGGGTTCGGGCCAGGTCCGGACCGCTGAAGGTGAGATCGGTGTCCACCAGGGCCTGGGTGGCGGAAAGGCGGTCCTGCAGGTCCTCGGGAGTGGAGCTGGCAACCGCCAGGTTTAGCCGCTCCCGCGCGTGCTGCAGGGCGATGAGCTGGTCCTGCAGGCTCCCCCCCAGCTGATCGATCATCAGATTGCCGAGGTCTGCGGCACTGCCCCGCGGCGGGCCTTCCTCGCCACGCCAGAGGGGCAGGGCCTGGGCCAGCTGGCGGAACAGATCGGCAGTGAGCCCCCGTCCCTCCAGTTGAGCCCGGTAGGCACCCTGCCAGCGGCCGGTGAGGGTGGCGGCGATCGAGCCGCCCGCCAGGGGGTCCAGATCAGCCGTGAGCCGGTAGCGGCGGTCGGCATAGCGCAATCCGGCCTGCAGCTCCTGGGCCCGCACGCCCAGAAAGACCGGTTGGGCGAGGGTCACCCAGCCGCCGAAGGCCAGCGGTTGCAGGGCCAGGGTTCCATCGCCGCTGAGGTCGCCCTGCAACGGCTGGGGGTGCTTGCGGGGGCCCACGGCCAGGGTCAGGCCCTGAAGAGGCAAGGCGCTGGCCTGCCAGCGATAGGCGCTGGGACGGCCCGTCAGGCTGAGTGTTCCGCCGCCGCGCTTCAGTTCGAGGGCCACCGGCATCCAGGAACGGTCCAGTCGGGCCATGAGGCTGCCGCTGCTGGGGGTGCTGGCCTCCATCTGCAGGGCACTGCTGCCTGCACCCGTGCCTTTGAGCTGGCCCTGCCAGGTCTCGCTCAGGCCGAGGGGCCCGGCGCCGGGGCCAGCCAGCTCGAGGGCGAGGTCGGGGCTGAGATCCTGCAGCGGGCCGTGGATCCGGCCGGAGGCGCTGAGTTCGCCCCGCAGGCTTGTGCCGACGAGGGCATCCAGCCGCTGCAGGGGAAAGGCTGTGAGCTGCAGCTGGGCGTCCAGCGGGCCGGTGCGCAGGCCGCCCCCCGGGGACGGCTGCAACGGCAGCTGACCGCTGGCCTGCAGGTAGGGACCCCTGAGGTCGTCCAACCGCAGCAACCCCTTGCGCCATACCAGGGAAGCCCGCAGGTCTCCCGTGAGGGGATTGGTGAGCCGGGGCACCTGCACCGCCAGCGCCGGTGCGGCCGCAGTCCCGCTCAGCTGCAGGCTGCCCGCCAGGGTCTGCTCCGTCAGCCAGGAGGGGGCGCTGGGCGGCAGAGGCAGGTCGCTGGGGTCCAGCCGCCAGGTGCCGTTCAACGCCAGCAGCGGCCCCACCTTGCCGGAGGCCGTCAGCTCGGAGCGGCCGCCCCGCACCTGCAGGGAGGAGAGCGCCAGGCCCTGATGGCTCCAGCGGCCGGCCGCCGTTCCCTGCAACGCAGCCAAGGCCGCCGAGCTGCGGCTGGTCCGAGCCAGGCGAGGTGGTTGGGCCTTGAAGCTGAGGCTGAGCTGCTGGCGGGGCAGGTGGGCCCGCCCGGCCAGGCTGCCGCTCCAGCCTCCGAATCCCCAGGTGCTGCGCTCCAGCACCATGCTGTCGCCCTCGCAGCGCAGGTCTGCGGTGGGGCTGCTGAGGTCGGTTGCGGCTGGCGTTGCCGTGCCGGTGGCGCTGCCGGGGCTTGCTCCAGAGGGGCGCCAGCGCAGCTGCTTGAGACTCATGGCGCCGCGGCAGCTGGGCCGTCCCTGGCTCAGGGCCAGCACCAGGCGGCCGTCCAGCTGCCCGGTGGTGCGGCCCTGCATGGGCGTGAAGCGCTGCAGGAGTTGCACCGGCAGGCGTTGGAGGTTGAGCTGTGCCTGCCAGCGCTGGCTGTCCCAACGCCCTCCCGCCTCGATCGCCACCAGCCCCGGCCCCTCGGCTGGCTGCAGGCGGCCGCTCAGATCGATCCGGCGCTCCTGGAGCAGCAGGCCGACCCGGCCGTCGAAGCGCAGGTCGACGCCGGCAGGGGCAATCCGCAGCCGCGCCGGATCGGCGAGCTGGATCCGCAGGTCCAGCGATGGTGGCGTCTGGCTGCGAGTCGCAGTGCCCAAGACCCAGTACTGGCCGCGCGCGTTCCGGTGGAGATCGGCTTCGGCACCGCGCAGCTGCAGATCCAGCACCGGAGCCCAGCGCTGCAGGCTCGCGAAGGGGTCGAGACCCACACCCAGCCCCGCCACCCTGGCCTCGGAGCGGTCCTGGGGACCCGGCCCCAGGCGCGAGGGTCCCACCTGAAGCCCCGACAGGCCGATTCCCTGGTACGGACCGAGCTGCAGCGGATGGCCCAGCACCTGGCTCAGCTGGCGCTCCAGCTGGGGTTTCCAGTGGTCGAAGACGCTGCGGGCCAGGTGATCAGCCCCAAACCAGGCCAGACCCGCGGCAGTGCCAAGCCCCAGCAGCCACGGCAGGCGGCGGGAGAGGGGTGTCGTCGTCGGTAACCAGCGGGCCTCCGATAGTGATGAATCCGGCAAGCCCGCCATGCCCCTGGGTCTGCCCGTGTCTGCGACGGGCGCAATATAAAAGTCATCTCCCGCTTGACCAGCCCCCATGCCTGCCGATCCGATCCTGTTCACGGCGGGCCAGTGGCTCGGCGCCGCCAGCGGTGTCCTGGCCCTTCTCACCGGGATCGGCTTCCTGTCCGGCTGGGGGATCCGCTTCCGCCTGGTGGGGATCACCAGCTTCACGGCCCTGCTGTCGCTCTCCTGCCTGGCCTTCGCCGTGAGCTACAGCCCGCGGGTGTCGATCGAGGGGGCGGTGTCCGTACCCGTGGTGTTCGATAACGGCGGTGGTCTGGTGATCGCCGCGGCGCCCGCCGATCTGGCCCCGGCCGCGGTGGCCCCGACCCTGGAGCAGCTGGCCAGCAACCTGCGGGGCAGCGGCCGCAGTTCCGCCGATGGGCTGGTGCGGGTCAGGCTGCGCGGTCTCGAAACCGTGGCGCCGGGTCTGAGCCGTCCGGTGGTGCTGGGTGAGGCCACCCGCAGCTTGCGGGATGGTTCGGTCGTGCTGGCGGGCTGATCGCTTGCTGCCCCTGCCCCGCCACTTTCATCGCGAGCAGCGACGGCTGGAGCAGGCCGGCATCGTGGCCTGGGACCAACTGGCCGGGCTCGAGGATCGTGCCCTGCGGGATCTCGGCAGCGGCGGCGGGGCCAGCGAGAGGCAATTGATCAAGCTGCGTGCCCAGGCGCGACTGGTGTGCGAGGTGGGCCTTCACCCCTCGGAGGCGGCGCTGCTGCTCTACGCCGGCATTGCCGATCGCCGCGGCCTTGCCCAGGCCGATCCCCAGCGCCTGTGGGTGCAGATGGGCCGCCTGCAGCGCAGCCTCACCGGCATGGCTGTGCCGGCGTTGGAGCTGTCCACGCTGCGGCAGTGGATCGCCGCCGCCCAGGCTGGGCCAGGTCGCTCCCGGAACTGACACCCGCACCAGCCCGCTGCTGCCCGCCTCTGCCTGGAATGGAGTCAGCCCCCGATGGGTGGCCCCATGCCGCATCGCCCCAATCCTCTGAACCCCTCCCGCCCTGCCGAGCACCGCTGCTTGAATGTTGCCGGAGCTCTGCTGCTTGGCTTTGTCGCCATCTGCCTGGGCAGCGCCGCCCAGGCTGCCTCGCCCCTGCTCGAATCGGTGAAGCAGAATCCTGCCCTCGCCCAGAGCATCTGCGCTCAGCTGCGGCAGTTCAACAGCCAGGGCCTCTCTGCCACCTCGCCCCAGGCGGTGAGCAGCATCGCCCAGCAGCGTGGTCTCACCCCCGTCGACGCTGAGGTTCTCACCACCTACGTGATCGGGCTTCACTGCCCGGACGTTCGCTGAGCTCCGCGCCACTGGTCGTGGCGTGGGAGGACCTCCGTCTGCGCTGCCGCGATGGTGTGAGCCTGGCGGCCCGGCGGTGGCGGCCGCAGGGATCCGGCTCCTGGCCGGTGCTGTTGATGCGTCAGCCCTATGGCAGGGCGATCGCCTCCACCGTGACCTACGCCCATCCCTCCTGGTATGCCGCCCAGGGCTACCAGGTGGTGGTGGTCGATGTGCGCGGCAGGGGGGAGTCCGATGGCCAGTTCCGTGGCTTCGCTCAGGAGGCCGCCGATGGTGCCGACTGTGTGCGCTGGGCTCGCCACCTGGACCACGCCAATGGCCGGGTGGGCACCTACGGCTTTTCCTACCAGGGGCTCAGCCAGTTGCTCTCGGACGGAAGCGCCCCGCACGACGTCCCCGATGCCCTCGCACCGGCCCATTGCGGTCTTGATGAGCGCTGCCACTGGGCCAGTGAGGGGGGCGCGCACTGGTGGGCCCTGGGGCTGGGCTGGGCCCTGCAGCTGGCGGCCCAGGGTTGTGCGCGCCGCGATGACGGCGACGGCTGGCTGGAAATCCGCCGCAGCCTCGACACCGGCACCTTTCTGCGGCAGGGCCTGTCTCTACTGCAGCGCCATGACCCCGACGGCATGGGTCTGGCCTGGTTGGGCCGTGATCCGGCCAGCTCCGAGGGCTGGACCCGCCATCAAGCCCCTGTGGAGCTGCTGCGCCGCCCGATGCTGCTGATCGGCGGCTGGTACGACCCCCATCTTCTCGGCGTGCTGGATCTGTGGCGGCAGGCGCGTGCCGCGGGGGGCGATCCCTGGCTGCGCATCGGCGCCTGGTCGCATCTGGACTGGCGGGGCGGGCTCGATGCCCTGCAGCTGGCCTTCTTTGATCGGCACCTGAAGGCAGCGGCCGGCCCACCGCTTCGCCCGGAATCCTCCCCGCCGCCGTTGCTGCTCGAACGCCTCGGTGACGGTGCCTGGCTCTCGCCCGATCCTGCCGTTGCCTGTGGCCCTGCCTGGCGGCTCCGCAGCCGGGGTCTGGCGGCCATCTGCGCCGATGAAGGTCTGCTGCTCCCCTATGAAGGCGCCCCCGAGCCTGAGCGCGGTGCCGCCAGCCTGACCCTGGTGCACGATCCCTGGAGGCCGGTGCCCGGCCGGGGCGGCCACCTGGGCCTCGATGCCGGTCCGGCCGATCGGGCTGATCTGGACGCCCGCAGCGATGTGGTCTGCTTCAGCACGGCCCCCCTCAGCGAACCGCTGGAGCTGGTCGGCCAGCCCGAACTGCGCATCGTCGTGGCTGCGGATCAAGCCAGCTACGACCTCTGCGGTGCCCTCTCGGTGGTCGCGGCGGATGGCGTGGGGGTGCGGCAATCGAGCACCGGGGTGCTCCGGTGCCAGGCCGACTTCTCGGGGCCGCCGCAGCCCCGCAGCCTCCTGTTCCAGCCAGTGTTGCTGGCGCTGCAGCCCGGCGAGCGCCTGCGCCTGTCCCTGGCGGCTTCCGCCTGGCCGCAGATCGGCGTCAATTCCGGTGACCTGGAGGTTCCGCCCGGGCCTGTGACCCACCGCCATCGGGTGATCACCCTGACCTTCGAGCTGGCCGGGGCCCAGTTGCGTCTGCGCCCCCTGGCCTCAGCCCGCCCGGATTAGGCCAACGCGTTTCGACCTGCCCGGTTTCGGCCAAACTGTCGCCACCCTGCCCGCGCCGCTGTGCTTCCTCGCCGTTCCGCTCTGCCCCTCTCGCTGCTGCTGCTGGGTGGCCTGGTGGCCCCGCTCAGCGTCGGGGCTCAACCCGCCGCTGCAGGCCTCGGCTTGGCGGAGTGGAGCGGTGGTGCTGCCTCCGCCCTGGTGGCTGAAGCCTCAAGTCCGCAGCGCAAGCAGACCAAACAGAAGTTGCGCCAGGCCGCCGAGCAGATCCTGCTCGCCATCCGGCAAAGCGATGCCAAGGCCCTCTATGGCTACCTGGCTGAGCCGGTGCGGCGCTTCACCACTCCTGCCGCTGTGCAGCAGCGCCTCGCCTCGCTGGGGGGTGTGCGCAGCACCCGGATCGAATCCCTGGTGCTCGGCGCCGATGACGGCACTGTGGAGGCCGAACTGGTCACCCCAAAGGGCACCCGGCCGCTCATGTTCATCCTGGATGGAGAGGGCAGGATTCTCGGCTGGGAGCTGGATCGCAGCCAGATCCCGGTGGAGGCCACCGCCGTGACATTCATCGAGGAGCTGGCCGCTGGCCGGGTGGTGACGGCCCGCAGCCTGATGTCCGCCGCCATGCAGGAGGAGATGCTGCCGGCCGCCTTGCAGGAGCGCTGGCAGGGTCTGCAGAAGCTCACCGGTCCGTTCCAGCGGGTGCGGGGCAGTGTCTTCGCCGGTCGGGATGAGATGCAGCAGCTGGTGCTGGTCACCACCCAGTTCGGGCGGCTCACCGACAACCTCTTCGTGATCCTCAACCTGCAGGGCCAGGTGATTGGGGTCGATTTCCCCCGCGACGCCTTCTGATCCTCAACGGCAGGGCCCAGCCGCCGCTTGGCCTTGGAAAAGCGGCTTAAGCTCCGGCCCAGCACGTCAATGGATATGGCCCTGGTCTGCCTCGATTGGATGGTTGAAGATGGCCAACGCTTGGCCGAGTGCAGGCACGATCACCCCCTCGCCGTTCTTGGACCCCAGCCCCTGCCGGAAGGGGGCTGGGTGGTGCGGATCTGGATGCCCGAGGCCGATCAGGTGGAACTCCTGTCCAATGGCCTCTGCCTGGCGATGGAGACCCCCAACCATCCCTGGCTGTTCGAGGCTGAGGTCAGTGTTGATCCGGGCTGCACCTATCAGGCCCGGGTGCAGCGCGGCGGCATCGAGCACGTTCAGCACGACCCCTGGGCCTTCCGGCAGGAATGGATGGGCGAGATGGACCGCCATCTCTTTGCCGAAGGCAACCATCACCACATCTGGCATCGCATGGGAGCCCACCCCGGCGAGCGGGATGGCGTCGCCGGGGTGCAGTTCTGCCTCTGGGCACCCAACGCCCGAAGTGTGGCGATTCTGGGCGACTTCAACAGCTGGGACGGCCGCCACCTGCCGATGCAGTCGCGGCTGGGCGGCTGCTGGGAACTGTTTGTGCCGGGCCTGCATCGCGGCGAGCTCTACAAGTACGAGATCCGCACCCAGGCGGGCCACTGCTATCAGAAGGCCGATCCCTACGGCTTCCAGCACGAGGTGAGGCCCAACACCAGTTCGCGGATCGCAGGGCTGGCCAGCTTCGCCTGGAACGATGCCGACTGGATGGCCCAGCGGGATTCAGCCAATCCGCTCGATCAGCCGATCTCTGTCTACGAGATGCATCTGGGCAGCTGGATGCACGCCAGCGCCGATCAGCCCTATGTGGAGTCCGATGGGTCGGCGCGGCAGCCGGTGCCGGCGGCCGATCTCAAACCAGGAGCGCGGCTGCTCACCTATCCGGAGCTGGCCGATCGGGTGATTCCCTACGTGAAGGCCCGCGGCTTCACCCACATCGAACTGATGCCGATCTCCGAGCATCCCTTCGATGGCTCCTGGGGCTATCAGGTGACCGGCTGGTATGCGCCCACCAGCCGCTTCGGCAGCCCGGATGAGTTCCGAGCCTTCGTGGACCGCTGCCACGCCGAGGGCATCGGTGTGATCCTCGACTGGGTTCCGGGCCATTTCCCCAAGGACGGCCATGGCCTGGCCTTCTTCGACGGCCAGCACCTCTACGAGCACGCCGATCCGCGCATCGGCGAGCACAAGGAATGGGGCACGCTGATCTTCAACTACAGCCGCAATGAGGTTCGCAACTTCCTGGTGGCGAATCTGGTGTTTTGGTTTGACCAATTCCACATCGATGGCATCCGGGTTGATGCGGTCGCCTCGATGCTCTATCGCGACTACCTCCGCCCCGATGGAGAGTGGCTGGCGAATGAGAATGGTGGCCGCGAGAACCTCGAGGCGGTGCGCTTCCTGCAGCAGGCGAACTACGTCTTGTTCCAGCATTTCCCAGGCGCTCTCTCGATCGCCGAGGAATCCACCACCTGGCCGATGGTGACCCAGCCCACCAGCATCGGTGGCCTTGGCTTCAACCTGAAGTGGAACATGGGCTGGATGCACGACATGCTCGATTACTTCGAGCTCGATCCATGGTTCCGGCAGTTCCATCAGAACAACATCACCTTCTCGATCTGGTACACGTACACCGAGAATTTCATGCTTGCCCTCAGCCACGATGAAGTGGTGCATGGCAAGAGCAACCTGCTCCACAAGATGCCCGGCGATGACTGGCAGAAGTTTGCCAACGTGCGAGCTCTGCTCACCTACATGTGGACCCACCCAGGCAAGAAGACGATCTTCATGGGCATGGAATTCGGCCAGCGGGCCGAATGGAACGTCTGGGGAGACCTGCAGTGGGATCTGCTCCAGTTCGAGGCTCACCTTGGCCTGCAGCGGTTGGTGGATGATCTCAATGCCTTTTACAAGGCGGAGCCAGCGCTGTGGCGAGACGACTTCAATGAATACGGTTTCCAGTGGATCGACTGCAACGACAACCGCCACTCGGTGATCAGTTTCATGCGGCGCGACAGCAGCAGTGGCGGTTGGCTGCTGGTGGTGGCGAACTTCACCCCCCAGAGCCACTCCCATTACCGGGTGGGAGTGCCGATCGAGGGCTTCTACGCCGAAGTGTTCAACAGCGACAGTGCCCGCTATGGCGGCAGCAACCTCGGCAACCTCGGCGGCAAGTACACCGATCCCTGGAGAATCCATGGCTATGAGAACGCCCTCGATCTTTGCCTGCCGCCCCTGAGCGTGCTGGTTCTTCGCCGTGATGAGGCCCGCAGTCAGTTATCCCAGGGCGTTGACGCTGACGCCCCAGTCGAAGCCTGAGTGGCGATTGCTCTTGCTCATTGCAGAGATTCGTCGGCAAGACTTCCTGTCAGGTCCTGGTCCTGGCGGGAGGCCCTGCATCGCAACATCGACCACCGCCCCCAGTTGATTGATCAGGCCATCAAGCCGCACGGCGCTATGAAAGTAGTGTCCTAGGAAAGAAGAACCAACTCGACTATTGATACACTTTATGTCAACTTCTTCTGGCGGGGGAGGCGTGACGGCGGCCATGGCGACCCCTGAAGATGAACGCCCGGCTGCGGCTCTCAGCTAGGTTTCCGATCGCGATTCCCCTGCCCAGACGACCCCCATGGCCGACACCCTCCCCCTGCTGCTGCGCGCCGCCCGAGGTGAGCAGGTGGAGCGTCCGCCGGTGTGGATGATGCGCCAGGCCGGCCGTTACATGAAGGTCTACCGCGACCTGCGGGATCGTCATCCCGGCTTCCGCGAGCGTTCCGAGAACCCGGATCTCTCCTATGAGATCTCGATGCAGCCCTTCCACGCCTTCCAGCCCGATGGCGTGATCCTGTTCTCCGACATCCTCACGCCCCTGCCCGGCATGGGGATCGACTTCGACATCATCGAGAGCAAGGGGCCGATCATCGAGCCCGCCATTCGCTCCCAGGCCCAGGTGGACGCCCTGCGTCCCCTTGATCCCGCCGAGGCCCTGCCTTTTGTCGGTGAGGTGCTGTCTCGCCTGCGCCAGGATGTGGGCAACGCGGCCACCGTTCTCGGTTTTGTCGGGGCGCCCTGGACCCTGGCTGCCTACGCGGTGGAGGGCAAGAGCTCCAAGACCTATTCCGTGATCAAGGCGATGGCCTTCCGGGAGCCGGCGCTGCTGCACCAGTTGCTGGGCCACCTGGCGGATTCGATCGCCGCCTATGTGCGCTACCAGATCGACTCGGGAGCCCAGGTGGTGCAGCTGTTCGACTCCTGGGCCGGTCAGCTCAGTCCGATCGATTACGACGTCTTCGCGGCTCCTTACCAGAAGCGGGTGATCGATCAGGTGAAAGCCACCCACCCCGACACCCCCTTGATCCTCTACATCTCCGGCAGTGCCGGCGTGTTGGAGCGGATGGGCCGCACCGGTGTCGACATCGTGTCGCTCGACTGGACCGTGGACATGGCCGATGGCTGTGCCCGGCTGCCCCAGCACCTGGGTGTGCAGGGCAATGTCGACCCCGGCCTGCTGTTTGGCACCCCGGAGGCGATCCGCGAGCGCATCCTCGACACCGTGCGCAAGGCCAAGGGCCGCAAGCACATCCTCAACCTCGGCCATGGCATCCTGCCGGGCACTCCCGAGGAGAACGCCCGCGTCTTCTTCGAGACCGGCAAGTCCGTCAATGAGCTGCTCGGAGCAGCCGTTTGAGCACCACGGCCACCGAAGCCGGCCCTGCCATCGCCGATCCCGGCGTGCCGCCCAGGGCTCGGATCCTGATCACCGGTGCCAGTGGCTGCGTTGGCCAATACATCACCGAAACCCTCTACCGCAACAGCGATGCGGAACTGCTGCTGCTGCTGCGCGATCCCGTCAAACTGAAGGTCGTGGATCCCAGCGATCCCAGGATCACCCTGTTGGTGGGTGATCTTCGTGATCTGGAGCCCCATGCCGACGCCATCGCCAGCGCCACCCGGGTGATTCACACCGCCACGGCCTGGGGCGATCCGGAGCGGGCCCGCCAGGTGAATGTGGTGGCGGTGAAGCGGTTGCTGGACCTGGTGGATCCGCACCGGCTGGAACAGGTGATCTACTTCTCCACCGCCAGCATCCTGGATCGGCAGCTGAAGCTTCTGCCGGAAGCCATGGCCTATGGCACCGAATACATCCAGACCAAGGCCCAGTGCCTCGAACAGCTTGAGCACCATCCCCTGGCTGAGCGGATCGTGGCCGTTTTCCCCACGCTTGTGTTCGGTGGGAGGGTCACCTCCGGTGATCCCCATCCCACCAGCTATCTCACCGCGGGCCTGAAGGAGGCCCTTGGCTGGTTATGGCTGGCCCGCTGGCTGCGCACCGATGCCAGCTTCCATTTCATTCATGCCGCCGACATCGCCACGGTCTGCGCCCATCTGGCCACCCACCCGCACGAGCCCAATCCCGAGCCTGGCCAGGGTGTGGTGAGACGCCTGGTGCTGGGTCAGGCGCCGATCCAGATCAACGACACCGTGCGAATCCTCTGCCGCTGGCGGCGCTGCTGGTGGCCCTCGATCGGGGTTGATCTGCAGGGCTGGCTGATCGAGGCCTTGATCCGCCTGCTGCGGATCGAGGTGAATGCCTGGGATCGCTTCTCCATCCGCCAGCGCCACTTTGTGCATGAGCCGGTCAGTCCGCCGGAGCGCTTCTGCCGGGTGAGCCTCGCCCCCACCCTGGAGGCGGTGCTGGAGACCGCCGCCGTTCCCCACCGCGGCCGGCTTGACTGAAGCAGGCTGCAAGCACAAGAAAATGTTGCAGATCTGCCCTGCAGCCGCAACATTGCCGACCCCTGCCCCTTAGTTTTGTCTGGTTGCACCTGCTTTGATGCGCCGTCTATTCTCCCTGCTTGCTCTGTGCCTGGCGCTGGTGCTCGGGGCAGCACCAAGCTTCGCCGCCGATGCGGCCCATGGTGGCCAGATCTTCTCCGCCAACTGCGCGGCCTGCCACATGGGTGGCGGCAACGTTGTGAACGCTGAGCGCACTCTCAAGCAGGATGCCCTTGAGGCCTACCTGGCTGACTACAGCAGCGGTCACGAAGCGGCCATTGCCGCTCAAGTTACCAAGGGCAAGAACGCTATGCCGGCGTTCCTCGGCAAGCTGACCGAGACCGACATCGCGGATGTTGCCGCTTACGTTGAAGAGATGTCCTCTAAGGGCTGGGCTTGATCTGCTTCTGGCTTCTCGCCAATCACGAGCTCAATTCGGGTGTGATCAGGCAATCGTTTGCCTCGATCACACCTTTCTTGTTTTCCCCTCCGATTTACCCTTCGATCCTCGACCGGTGATCGGCCTATTGCCGTTGATGTCGATGGCTGGCACCGGTTTGAGTGGCCCGTCATCCTGACCTCAGCCAGGGAATCCAGGCGATGTCACGAGAGCAACTCATCCGGCTGGTTGCCGATGCCGAACGCGATCCCGCCCTTCGAGAGGAACTGAGGGATTGTTTCGCCGCGGGCCAGAGCTGGAGTGCTGTGGTTGGCAAGGCACGCTTGCGCGGCTACGAGATTCAGGTCACGGATTTGCAGGATGCCCGTTCGGCTGATCATGCCGCCAGCTTCCTGGAAGCCAGCAGGGTCTCGGCGATCGGGCCGCTGTGGGGTTCCGCTCCGGTGTTGCCCAGTCAGGCCGCTCAGCTGGCGGCGCGACGGCAGGCGAGCACCGCCAGATAAAGCTCTTCGGGTACCTCGCGAATGTCGTATTCGCTGGGAAGCACGCCATGCACGTGTTGATGAACGGCCATCCAGCAGTTCCTCTCTGGATCGGCTGCCGTGGCATCAAAGGCCCGCGAGGCCTCGACCAGATCCTTCACCAGTTGCGCGTCGGGGACAGGGGGTTCTGCCAGGTCTGGCTTGGGCGGAGGGCTTGAAGACATGGTGGTTGCAGAGACGATGGGTTCAGAAACGTTGAGTTCGGGGACGTTGAGTTCAGAGACCTTGGATGCAGTTGGCTTCGTTTGGCTTCGTTGCAAACACGCTGGTTGTCGCCTGAGTTGGTTCTGACACCGTTAGTTCCGACACAAATGGCTCGGACCTGGCAGGGCAACCCCCACAGGATCGCCAATCCGGCCCATCATGCCCAGAGTGGCCCTTGATGTGGACGATGGGACTTCGCTCAGGCCTGGTGAGCTTGCTGGTCGCGGCGGCGCTGTTGCCCCTGCTGCGGCCGGCATCCGCCCTGGCCCAGAACCAGCCCTACGCCGTCCAGGGCCTGCCCGCCTACCCACCCTGTCCCCTGGTGGTTCCCAAGAGCCAGTCCCTGTTTCAGCCCCTGCGGCTCAGGCCCAGCCAGGTTGCCTCCAAGAACGCCCTCGGCTGCCTCTCCCAGGCCGATGCCATCTATGGCCCTAATGGTTGTCCGACTCGTCTGTGCCCGCGTGACAGCGGCGCCTTCCAGCTGACCCCTCCGGGAGCAGGAGCCCCCATAGCGCCGGCTGCCCGTTGAGCTTCCGTGCTGCGGCAAGCCGGCTTCTCAGCTGCCGCTGCCGTAGGCCACATGGCAGACGGTATTGAGCAGCTGCGCCTGGTCGACGGTGTCAGGAACCTGGCCGTTCAACAGCCCGGCCTGGCAGTTGGCCGCTCCCATCAAGGTGGCGCCATCGTCCATGGAGTAGCTGAAGCTCACTCCGTAGGTGCCAACCGGATCCACAGAGCCGTAGTTGAGCTGGATGCTGGTCTGGGGCACCACGATCACGGGTGATTGCTGTTGTGAGGCCGCATTCACCAGGCTGGTGATGGCAGCCCCTGTCGCCAGTCCGGCGACGCCCCAGGCGGCTGCATTGTCACCCCACCAGCCCCAGGTGGAGGGTTGCCAGCCAAACCAGCCGGTGTTCCAGGGTCGGTTGTTCCAATAGCCGCCATTGGCCCAGTTGGAATGCCAGCCGTTGTAGGGGCGGTTATAGAAATTATTCTCGACGTTCAGATTTCGGTTGAAGTCGTTGTTGTCCCAACCTGGACGTGCGCCAGGGCCGTACATCGGGTGGTACCCCCGGTAGCCGCCGCGCCAGGCGTCGCTCTCTCCATGCCAGGCCGCTCCACCACCACTGAAGTGGTAGCCGCCGCCTCCACCGCCCCAACCCCCATGGCCGCCGCCACCGCCGCCGCCGCCACCTCGGGCCTGGGCACTGATCACCGAGAGATTGAGAACTGCCACCAGGGCCAGGACTCCAGCCCAGCGGGTTCCGGATAAGCAGCGGCGCGGCAGACGGGCCATGGCGGGAGCAAAGCGACGGGAGACCGGAGTGCGCACACTCATGCACCACAGCTAGCCACGATTGTGCGATTCGCCTATCTGGCCTCGCAGGCGCCACTCGACACGGGTCCCTCCCGGATCGGTTCTCTCGCCATTTCGCTACGGCCTGCCCAACCTGAAGGAGGAGCACCGACCGATCCGGTTCGGTGCTCCTCTCCCTGGGCTCTGTTGTCTGCCCATACGGTTTTCTCAAGCACCCGATCAGGAAGGTCTCGCCATGCATCCCACCGCTGAGCTGTTCACCGAGAAGGCCTGGGGCGCCGTCGTGGCGGCCCAGCAGCTGGCCCAGCAGAAGCGCCAGCAGCAGATGGAAACCGAGCACCTGTTCTCGGCTTTGCTGAGCCAGCAGGGTCTGGCCGGCCGGATCCTCGAGAAGGCCGGCGTGGATGTGGGAACCCTCAGCCAGAAGGTGGAGGCTTTTCTGGGGTCTCAGCCCAGCCTCGGGGCTGCCCCCGAGAGTGTGTATCTGGGCAAGGCGCTGAATGCCTGCTTTGACCGTGCCGATCAGGCCAAGGCCGATTTCGGCGACCACTACATTTCGATCGAGCATCTTCTGCTGGGCCTGGTGGCGGATGATCGCTGCGGCCGCCAGCTGCTCAGCCAGTGCGGCGTCGAGGCCAAGACGCTGAAGGCCAGTATTGAAGCCGTGCGCGGCAGCCAGACAGTGACCGACCAGAATCCCGAAGGCACCTATGAGTCGCTGGAGAAGTACGGCCGCGATCTCACGGCCGCAGCCCGTGAAGGCAAGCTCGATCCGGTGATCGGCCGCGACGAGGAAATCCGCCGCACGATTCAGATCCTGTCGCGCCGCACCAAGAACAATCCCGTCCTGATCGGTGAACCCGGCGTCGGCAAGACCGCCATCGTCGAGGGTCTGGCCCAGCGCATTGTCAATGGTGATGTGCCCCAGGCCCTGCAGAACCGCCAGCTCGTCTCCCTCGATATGGGTGCCTTGATTGCCGGTGCCAAGTACCGCGGCGAGTTCGAAGAGCGGCTCAAGGCCGTGCTCAAGGAGGTGACTGCCTCCGAGGGCCAGATCGTGCTGTTCATCGACGAGATTCACACCGTGGTGGGGGCCGGTGCCACCGGTGGCGCCATGGATGCCAGCAATCTGCTCAAGCCGATGCTGGCCCGGGGCGAGCTGCGCTGCATCGGTGCCACCACGCTGGATGAGCATCGCCAGCACATCGAGAAAGACCCGGCCCTGGAGCGCCGCTTCCAGCAGGTGTTCGTGGATCAGCCCACGGTGGAGGACACGATCTCGATCCTGCGGGGCCTCAAGGAGCGCTACGAAGTACACCATGGCGTTCGCATCGCCGACAACGCCCTGGTGGCCGCCGCCGTGCTGTCGAGTCGTTACATCGCCGATCGTTTCCTGCCGGACAAGGCCATCGACCTGGTGGATGAATCCGCTGCACGCCTGAAGATGGAGATCACCTCCAAGCCCGAGGAGATCGATGAACTCGATCGCCGCATCCTGCAGCTGGAGATGGAGAAACTCTCGCTCGGCCGGGAATCCGATCCAGCCAGCAAGGATCGGCTCGAGCGCCTCGAGAAGGAGCTGGCGGATCTGAGTGAGCAGCAGAGCGCCCTCAATGCCCAGTGGCAGGCGGAGAAGGGCTCGATCGATGAACTCGGTGCGATCAAGGAGGAGATCGAGCAGGTTCAGTTGCAGGTGGAGCAGGCCAAGCGCAACTACGACCTCAACAAGGCTGCCGAACTCGAATACGGCACCCTGGCTGAACTCAACAAGAAGCTAGCTGCCAAGGAGGCCGTGCTCAACGCCGGTGATGGGGAGAAAACCCTGCTGCGGGAGGAGGTCACCGAAGACGACATCGCTGAGGTGATCGCCAAGTGGACCGGCATTCCGGTGGCCAAGCTGGTGCAGAGCGAGATGGAGAAGCTGCTCAACCTCGAGCAGGATCTGCACACCCGCGTGATTGGTCAGCAGCAGGCTGTCACGGCAGTGGCCGATGCAATTCAGCGCTCCCGGGCTGGCCTGAGTGATCCGAACCGGCCGATCGCCAGCTTCCTCTTCCTTGGTCCCACCGGCGTCGGCAAAACGGAGCTGTCCAAGGCGCTCGCCTCGCAACTCTTCGATTCGGAGGAGGCGATGGTGCGCATCGACATGAGCGAGTACATGGAGAAGCATGCCGTCAGCCGCCTGATCGGAGCTCCTCCGGGCTATGTGGGCTACGAAGAGGGTGGTCAGCTCACCGAAGCGGTGCGGCGCCGGCCCTACGCGGTGATCCTGTTCGACGAGGTGGAGAAGGCCCACCCCGATGTGTTCAACGTGATGCTGCAGATCCTCGACGACGGCCGCGTCACCGATGGTCAGGGACGGACGGTGGACTTCACCAATACCGTGTTGATTCTCACCAGCAACATCGGCAGTGCCTCGATTCTCGATCTGGCCGGCGATCCCGCCCGCCATGGCGAAATGGAGAAGCGGGTGAATGAGGCCCTGCGCGGCCACTTCCGCCCCGAATTCCTCAACCGCCTCGATGAATCGATCATCTTCCACAGCCTGCGCTCCGAGGAGCTGCGCCGCATCGTGGAGCTGCAGGTGCAGCGCCTGCGCCTGCGGCTGGAGGGCCGCAAGCTGGGGCTGAGCCTGAACGAGGTGGCCCTCGACTGGCTGGCCGCGATCGGCTACGACCCGGTCTATGGGGCCCGGCCCCTGAAGCGGGCGATCCAGCGCCACCTTGAGACGCCGATCGCCAAGGCGATCCTGGCCGGCACTTTCCCCGAGGGCAGCACGATCCAGGTGGAGGTGGTGGAGGAGCGGCTGCGGTTCAGCGCCACCGAACCGGCCCGGCTGCCGGCGCTGGTGTGAGCCCGGGGGCCCTGACCAGGGGCGGCGGCGGGAGCGACGCACGGTCCAGGCTCACATCAGCGTCGTCAACCTCACCGCCCGGCACGCCTTCATGCGCATGAAGCCGATCCACCTCTGGGGCCTGCTCGACTACTCGACCCCTGCGCTGCGGCGCCACTGGTGCGAGGAGGAGCTGAGGCTCAACCGCCGACTGGCGCCGAATGTCTACCTGCGGGTGGCCCGCCTGGGACCGGAGCGGGAGCCGGTGGTGTGATGCGCCGCTTCGCCGACGCCGACACCCTCAGCGCGCGGCTGGCCTCGGTGCGGCCTGGGGCTGCGGAGCTCAGGTTCCTGGGGGAGCGGCTGCGGCGCTTCCATGCCGACCCTCCCCTCGCGGGCGCTGAGCGAGTCGGAGATCTACCGCTGCGCCAGCGACTGCGGCTGCGCGCGCCGGTTGAGACGTTCGACCTGCGCGGTGACGGGGTACGCCTCAGCACCGCCAGCGGTCAGCGGCTCGACGGCTGGCGCCCCTATGCCGGCCCCGCCATCAAGTATTTCTCGGTGGTCGATCGGCCCTTCTGGCTCGAGGAGGGGCTGGGCCCTGATGCCCTCAGCGACACGCCGGTGGGCGAAACCTGGCACGCTACTGATGGGCAGCGCCGGCGGCCACGGGATCCCGCCTGCCTGACCGTGTTTTCGGGGGGGCCTGCACAGCGGCGCCCAGGTGGCCAGGCGCCTCGCCCAGCGTCTGAACCTGCTCTGAACCGATCGGAACTGATCAGGTCTGGGCTGAACCGATCCGGTCTGGGCTGAACCGATCCGGTCGGGGGGGCATCGGGCCGGGGGAGCTGCGGGCCGGAGGCCAGATGGCTCAGGACAGCAGCGACTGGACGGTGGCGGCCGCGTCGAGACCCGCCTGAATCGCACCTTCATAAAATCCCGCCCATCGGGTTGAGGACTCGGTGCCCGCCCAGACGATGCGGCCCACCGGTTCCCGCCAGGCAGGACCGAAGCTCGTCCAGGCCCCCGTCGTCATGTAGGAGGTGAAGGCCCCCGTGGTCCAGCTTTCCTGTCCCCAGTTGGTCTCCACGTAGTCCGCCGGCTCTCCGGCCCGTTGCCCCCAGAACTCCACCAGGTCCGCCAGGACGGCGCTGCGGCGTTCCCGGGCGTTCCTGAGGCCGAGGGCGACGGCACGATCGGCAGCCACAAAGGAGGCCAGAACTCCGGGGGTTCCCGAGGGCGGCGATGAATCGGCCGTTAGCTCGACGGTGGGCAGATTGCCCTGGGCGTAGCCGTTGAGACCCTGCTCACGCCACCAGGCCGTGGGGTAGACGGTGAGGATCTTGAACATCGAGCCCATGGGTGAGCGCTGCATCAGGCCCGAAACCCTGGCGGGCAGGCCGGGCTCGAACACGATCCGCGTACGCAGGGCCGGCGGCAGCGCCACCACCACGGCACGGCAGCTGTGGCGGCTTCCATCGGCAGCGTGAACCAGGTAGCGGCCATCAGCCTGACGCACCACGACCTGGGCAGCGGCGTTGGTGCGGATCCGACCCTTGATCTGAGCGGCGAGCAGGCTGGGCATCTGTCCGGCCGCCCCGTAAAGCAGCCAGACTTCCGGGGTCTCTGCCTGGGGGGAAGCCTTCTGGGTCTGGGCCAGGTGCAGGATCGAGGAATCGGCGGGCTCGAACCCACCGGAGCCTCCCACCCGCGTGTACCACTTGAGGATGTAATGGGCCAGCTCCGAGTCGGTGCGGCTGCGC
The DNA here is from genome assembly GCF_025128095.1 of Synechococcus sp. CS-1328. GTDB lineage: Bacteria > Cyanobacteriota > Cyanobacteriia > PCC-6307 > Cyanobiaceae > CBW1002. The sequence continues at coordinate 104,628 of NZ_JAHLYT010000071.1, forward strand.
ATCCAGCTGTCGATCGTCTGCGCATCGAGAGCCCGGGCGCCCGGCGTCAGCCAGGGTCGCTCCGCATCGACGGTCTGCGCCAGCTGGAGGAAGTCGCGGTGCAGCTGCCGGGCGGCCTCCCGATCCTTCACAGGCACGGGGAGATCGTCGTAGGCCACATCCAGGAAAGTGCCCGCCCAGTCGCCGAGCATGGGAGCCACCACTTTGCGACCGTTCCAGATCAGAACTGTCTTGCCTTCGAAGTAGCTGTCAAACGTGCGAATGCCCAGTTCCTTGGCCAGGGACTGGAAGCGAACGTGGGTTTTGCCCATCCACTGGCCGCCCAGGTCGAGCCACCAGTTCTGGATGGTCTGCTGGCGCACGCAGCGCCCGCCGATGCGGCCGCGGGCCTCCAGAACCGTTGTGGTGCGGCCCTGGCGCTCCAGCTCCCGCGCGGCGATCAGGCCGGACACCCCGGCACCGATCACCACCACGTCGACGGAGGAGGGTGCGGCGCCCTGGCCAGCGGTCTGGCTGCCGGTCTGTGCCCGGCCGGCCGAGGGGGCCATCGCGGCGGCTCCGGCAAGCCCACCCGTGGCCGCCCCCAGAAAGAAGCGCCGTGAAACTGCCATGACTCCCCAGTGACTGACGCCAGTGTTAGGGGAATGCCGGGGGTTTGCTCGGGGCCTGAGGGGCGCTGCAGCGTCTGTTGACAATACTTATGGCATGGCAGCCTCCCCAGGGATGTCGATCCGATCCCCTCGGAAGGCGGCCTCCGGAAGGTGGCCTCCGGGAGGCGGACGTCTGAAGGTGGCCGTAGGAAAGCGGCCTTCGGGAGGCGGTCGCCGGAAAGCTGTCGTCGCTGAGACTCTGCCGGCAGGAACCCAGCACCGCCTGGGACAGACCGGCGGAGGCTCAGAGGAGCGTCCCGATCCGTCGGGCCAGTTCCACATCCAGATCGGAGAGGCCCCCCGCATCGTGGGTGGTCAGGTCGATCACCACCCGGTTCCAGACGTTGCTCCACTCAGGGTGATGGCCCATGGCTTCGGCGATCAGGGCCACCCGTGCCATGAAGCCGAAGGCTTCGTTGAAGTCGGCGAAGCGCAGGTCGCGGTGCAGCTTGCCGTTCACGAGGCTCCAGCCGGGCAGCTCGCTGGCCAGGGCGCTGATCTGCTCCGGGCTGAGGCGAGCGGCGGCCATGGGACGTCAAGGGGCGGTCACAACCCAGCTTGGCGCAAGCGACCGGCTTGAAGGCGCCCCCTCGCCGTGGCCGGGGCCGTCAGGCGGGATCCGCCAGATCATGGAGCCGATCGATCAGCAGATCCACCTCCGTGTCATCGGCGGGATCCAGCCCCAGGGCGGTGCGGCGCCGTACCTCGCCGTTGAGACGTTCGGCGTTGCGCCGTGCCAGCAGCTGGGAGGTGGAGGCGGCCGTGGCGGGGAGCGCTGCGGGGACCGCGGCTGAGACGGCTGAAGAGACGGCGGGATGGGACGCGGCGGTCTGCGGAGGGTGGCGCTCCAGGGCCTGCACGAGGGAGCTCATCACCTGCCGCAGGCAGGCGATCTCCGCGCGCAGGGCCGCCAGTTCCAGAACGAGGGGATCCGCCATGGGGTGCCTCAGGAGCCGATCAGATGGACGCTCAGATGCCGCTGTTGGGGGGCGGTGCGATGTTCCCACAGGTAGATCGCCTGCCAGGTGCCCAGCACCAGCCGGCCAGCGTCGAACGACAGCCCCAGGCTGGTGGTGGTGAGGGCGGTTCGGATGTGGGCGGGCATGTCATCGGGCCCCTCGTCGTCGTGCAGGTAGGGGCGCAGCTCGCCGCGGCCGCTGAGGGATCGGGCCCCTTCGCGCGGCACCAGCGCCCGCAGGTGGGCGGCCAGATCCGTCAGCACCCGCGGGTCGGCGTTCTCGTTGATCGTGAGGCTGCAACTGGTGTGCAGGGCCACCAGGGTGACGAGACCGGTGCGCAGGCCGCTGCTGGCGATCGTGTGCTGCAGGTTGGCGGTGAGATCGGTGAAGCCGTCGCCGCAGGTGGTGACGCTGAGGCGGTGCAGGCTCTGGCGGAGCACGGATCGAATCGGGCGGTTGCGCTGCATAGCATCGGATCAGAAGCCGACTCCCAATCCCTCGATGCGCAATCCGTTTCCATGGATGCTTGGCCTTTCGGTTCTGGCGCTGCAGGCCCTGCCGGCTCAGGCCCAGCGGGTGGTGCCCAAGCTCGGCTCGATCTGCCCGATGGGCTACGTCGATACGCTCAATGGCAAGTGCAGCACCCTGGGGCTGATGAACTACACCGTGCAGCCCACCAACGGTGAGGCCTGCCCGGAAGGTTGGATGAACGTGGGTGGGAGCTATTGCCGCAAGAAGTGAGCCAGACCCCTCTTCAGGCCGTCACCAGCGATCCCGGCTTCCCACTCCCCGCCCCCGGTGCCGCTGCTGCAGACCTCACGATCCTCTACGACGGAGGCTGTCCGCTCTGCCTGCGGGAGGTGCGCGTCCTGGGTGGCCGTGATGGTGACCGCGGTCGTCTCGCGTTTGTCGATGTCGCTGCGGTCGATTACGACCCCTCCAGCCACGGCGCAATCAGCTATCGCGACGCCATGGAACGCATCCATGGACTGACCGTCACTGGTGAGGTGGTGCGTGACGTGGAGGTCTTTCGGCGGGCCTATGAGCTGGTGGGGCTGGGCTGGCTCTATGCCCCCAGCCGCTGGCCGCTGTTGCGTGGGATCGCCGATGGCCTCTATCGCCTCTGGGCCCGCTGGCGGCTGCGGCTCACCGGCCGTCCGTCCCTCGATCAGCTCTGTTGTGAACGCGAGGGTCGCTGCCGCCTCTGACGCGGCATGTCCTGCAGGACGCGCGCAACATCAATGTGCGGCAACAGGCCACTTTCACAAGCTGGATCGATCGACGTGGGGACCCGCCTGATGATGCTCGCCTGGCCATCGATCAGGCAGGCCGCGCGGTTGAGCAGGAGCTGCGCGAACTGCTGGAGATGCTGCGTCGGTCTCTACGGGGAGCCGGTCTGCCGGCTGCTCTCCAGCCGCCCCCACGGCGGCCACGCCAGCTCGCCAACCTCCAGGCCGATCTCGACCGCACCGAGACCCACCTCGATCAGAGCCATCTCGACCATCTGCAGCGGTTGCACGAGCGCTGCGAGGAGGAGCCCGATCGCCTGGCCACCCTGATCGGCTCCAGCCAGCTTGTGGAAGAACGGCAGCAGTTTGCCGTTCTTCTCGACGGTGGGGTGATCAGGGCCGTGCAGCAAGACTGGGCTGGGCTCTCCGCCATCAGGTGATGCAGGAGGTGGCTCAGGGCCATCGAGCGGATTGGCTACCACCTCGACCATGCTGCGCCTGCTTCCCAGGACACCGGTCGAGCCATGGCATGAATGGCCCCTCCTCCTTGGTCAGGCAAGGCTGATGAACCCAGGGATCCTGCGGCGTCCTCTGAGGACGCGACCATCCTGTGGAGAGATCCCCTCAGCTTCGTGATGGCCACACCAGCTCAAGCCACATCCCTCCCTCCGGTGGTCGCCGGCACCGATGCACCGCCGGAGGACGTGAATCCCTCCCAGGAACTGGAGCTGCTGGATGCCTGGTGGCGCGCCGCCAACTATCTGGCGGTGGGCATGATCTATCTGCGCAGCAATCCGCTGTTGCACCAGCCGTTAAGGCCGGAGGACATCAAGAACCGCCTCTTGGGCCACTGGGGATCCAGTCCTGGGCAGGCATTCATCTGGGCCCACGCCAACCGGCTGATCCGCCACCACGATCTCGACATGATCTACCTCTCGGGTCCCGGCCATGGGGCCCCCGGGGTGCTGGCTCCCACCTATCTGGACGGAAGCTACAGCGAGATCTATCCCGATAAGTCGCAGGACGGCGAGGGGATGGCCCGTTTCTTCAAGCAGTTTTCCTTCCCGGGCCACATCGGCAGCCACTGCACCCCGGAAACCCCCGGCTCGATCCATGAGGGGGGTGAGCTGGGCTATGTGCTCTCCCATGCCTGCGGGGCGGTGTTCGACAACCCCGATCTGATCGCCCTGGCCTGCGTGGGCGATGGCGAGGCAGAAACGGGACCGCTGGCCACCTCCTGGCACATCAACAAATTTCTCAACCCGATCCATGACGGCGCCGTGCTGCCGGTGCTGCACCTGAACGGCTACAAGATCGCCAATCCCACCCTGCTGGCCCGGATCCCGCGCCAGGAGCTTGAGAGTCTGATGCGGGGCTATGGCTGGAACCCTCTGTTCGTGGAGGGAGATGACCCCATGGCCATGCACCAGCTCATGGCGGCGGCGATGGATCAGGCGATTGAAACCATCCTGGCGATTCGCGCCGAGGCGCGCAGGAGTGGCGAAGCGACGCGGCCGGCCTGGCCGATGATCGTGCTGCGTTCACCCAAGGGCTGGACCGGTCCCGCCTATCTGGGGGAGAAGAAGCTGGAAGGGTTCTGGCGATCCCACCAGGTGCCGCTGGCCAAGCCCCGCCACGATCCTGCCCAGCTGCGTCAGCTGGAGGATTGGCTTCGCAGCTACCGACCCGAGGAGTTGTTTGACGCGGAGGGCCGGCTTGATCCTGCATTGCAGGCCCTCTCCCCGCGGGGCCGGCGGCGGATGGGATCGAATCCCCATGCCAACGGCGGCCTGCTGCGGCGGAAGTTGCGTCTGCCTGATTCGCAGACCTACGCGGTTCCGGTGCAGGCACCGGGCCAGAGCGAAGCGGAGAACACCTATCCGCTCGGCGAGCTGCTGCGTGATGCCATTGCCACCAATCCCGACAACGTGCGGGTGTTCGGACCGGATGAAACCGCATCCAATCGCCTGCAGGCGATCTATGAAGTGAGCAAGAAGGTTTGGATGGAAGAGTTTCTGCCGGAAGATCTCAACGGCACCGAGATCAGCCGCGAAGGGCGCGTGGTGGAAATGCTGAGTGAGCACACCTTGGTGGGCATGATGGAAGGCTATCTGCTCACCGGACGCTATGGCTTCTTTCATACCTACGAAGCCTTTGCTCATGTGATTGCCTCAATGTTCAACCAGCACGCCAAGTGGCTGGAATCCTGCATTCACCATGCCCCCTGGCGGGCTCCGATCGGTCCATGGAACTGCCTGATCTCCTCCACCGTCTGGCGGCAGGATCACAATGGCTTCACCCACCAGGATCCCGGCTTCATTGATCTGGCTGGCAACAAGAGTGGCGAGGTGGTGCGGGTCTATCTGCCCGCGGATGCCAACTGCCTGTTGGCCGTGGCGCAGGAGGCGATGCTGGAAACGAATGTCTGCAATATCATCGTCTGCGATAAACAGAAGCATCTGCAGTATCTCAACTACGAGCAGGCCCGCCAGCATGTGGCCAAAGGGATCGGCCTCTGGAGCTGGGCCAGCAACGACGACTTCGGCACTGCACCCGACGAACCTGACGTGGTGATGGCCTGTGCCGGCGACATCCCCACCAAGGAGACCCTGGCGGCGGTGGAGATCCTGCGGCGCGAAATTCCCCAGCTCAAGATCCGGGTCCTGAATGTGGTGAAGCTCTTTGCCCTCACCGATCCTCTGGAACATCCCCATGGCCTCAGCGATCGGGACTTCGACAGCCTGTTCACCACGGATCGGCCCGTGATCTTCAATTTCCATGGCTATCCCTGGCTGATCCACCGCCTCACCTACCGCCGCACCAACCACCCCAATATCCATGTGCGCGGCTACAAGGAGAAGGGCAACATCAACACGCCCCTGGAGCTGGCGATGAACAATCAGATCGATCGCTTCAGCCTGGTGATCGACGTGATTGATCGGGTTCCTGGCCTGGGCTATCGCTCCGCCCATGTCAAGGAGCGGATGAAGGAGGCGATCCTGGCCAACCGCGAATACGCCCATGAGCACGGCATGGATTCTCCGGAGGTCACCGACTGGCGCTGGTCGTTGCCGCTGGAGGCCTGACCGCAGGACCCGTCATGGCGATCTCCCCCGCCTCCAACGCTGCCAGGCCCTGGATCGCGCCTGACTCTCAGCCCTCGGGTGAGCTGGAGGGACTGGTGCTGGTGTTGAACGCGGGCAGCTCCAGCCTCAAGGCCTGTCTGATCGACGCCCTCGGGCAGGTGCTGTGGCGCGACCAGACAGCCTGGGCTGCCAGCGGCGCTCTGACGGAGCCTGCCGCGCAGGGGGAGGCTCTGTGGTGCTCCACCCTGGACGGCTGGCTGGCAAAGCGGCTGGAATCCTGGAGCCCGCAGCTGGCGTTTGTCGCCCATCGGGTGGTGCATGGCGGGGATCGTTTCCGGCAGCCCACCCGGATCGGATCACAGCTGATCGCTGCCCTGGAGGAGCTGATCCCCCTAGCGCCCTTGCACAACGGCCCCGCCGTGGCGGTGATCCGCTGGCTGGCGGACCGTTTTGGTGGGCTTGAGCAGTGGGCCTGTTTCGACACGGCGTTTCACAGCACCCTGCCCCCGGTGGCGAGCACCTATGCCCTGCCCCGCGTCTGGCGGGAGCTGGGTCTGCGGCGCTATGGCTTCCATGGCCTCAACCACCAGCATGTGGCCGAGGTCGTGGAGGAACGGATGGGCGGGCAGCGGAGCCTGCCGATCCGCTTGATCAGCTGCCATCTCGGCGCCGGTTGCTCCCTCTGCGCCATCCGTGGCGGCCGCAGCATTGACACCACCATGGGCTTCACGCCCCTGGAGGGCCTGGTGATGGCGACCCGCAGCGGCAGCGTCGATCCCGGCCTGCTGTTGCATCTGCTGCGGCTGGGCGTGGATGGGGACGAGCTCGAGCGGCAGCTACAGGGGGCCAGTGGGCTGCAGGGCCTGTCGGAACTGAGCGGCAGCATGGAAGAGCTGCGCCAGGCTGCGGCTCGCGGCCATCAGGGGGCCGAACTGGCGATCGGCGTGTTTCGTCACCGCCTGCTGCAGGGCATCGGCTCGATGGCGGCCAGCCTGGCAGGGGTGGATGTGGTGGTGCTCACCGGTGGCATCGGCGAGCACGACCTCCGCCTCAGGCAGGAGCTGGAGGAATCCCTGGATTGGCTGCGCCCCCTGGAGATCCTCGTGGTGCCTGCCGATGAGGAAGGCCTGATGGCACGCAGCTGCCGCCAGGCCGCCACCGGCAACCCTCCGCTGTAGCCAGGGCTGGACAGGTTCAGCGGGGGCGGCAGGGGCCGTCCCGATCGGAGCGGAACACCACCTTCAGGCCTGGGGACAGTGTTTCGACCTCGCTCAGCAGACCTTCGAGGGCCAGTCGGGTGTTGCGGGACCCTCCTGCCATGGGCTCGCCGCTCATCAACACAAGTTCGAGTTCGTAGCCATCGGAGCGGGGTTGCACGTCGCCGAAGAGCTGAACCTTCAAGCCCACGGGAGCCTGCACGAAGCTTCCGCCCAGGTGCGTGGCACTGCGCTCGTCCACGGCGGCCTCCAAGGCCTGCAGCACCGGCTCAAGCTGGGGGATCAACTCCCCGGCCGCACAGGCGACGACGGGCTTCAGCACCACCATCAAGCGGGCCATGGTTCGGGGCGAGGGCCTCCCAATCTTGCCGGAGCGCCTTGCCCGGGGCAGGCCCAGCGAAGCGGGACAGGCTGAGGCATCAATACCTATGGACGGAGCTGGGGGGCGGAGCAATACTGAAACCATCAAGATTCGGAGGCCCAGAGATGGATGAAACTCCACCGCGTCATCAGTCCTGAGCCAGCTGACATCCTGCGTCCTGCTCCAACAGTCTCACCAAGATCACCCTCTGCACGATGGTTTGAATCTCTGGTCTTCTGACCGATTCTTCTCTGGCTGAGCCAGGGAACATCGCCAGGATCCAGGATCCGTCATCGCCCTTCGCATCGTTACAGGTGCCCCTGGGCTCCAGCAGATGTTCGCCTGGACACACCGGCCCCAGGTTCGCAAGTCAGTTGCTCTGTTTCGTCTGCTCTCGTTGTTTCATTTGACCGTTCAACACCGTCGTTTGCTTTCTGCCTTCTTGTCAACGTTTCAGTTTTGACAGCACAGCCCCGGAGGTTTGCAAGCTCAGAATCAGGATTCAGACAATTCATTGTGAAGCACCTGAGCTGTTGGTCTTCTCGCGCCATTCTGGCCTGGGTTGAATCAGCAAAGGCTGTCGGCGCTTCGATTGGGTCACACCTTGACCCTCTGATAACACAGACAGGCAGTGATAACTGGCCCGAACCTCGGTGCCGATTTTGTCCTGCTGATCGTTGAGGTCCGGTGCTGCCTGCATCGGGCCTTCTGCGTTTGTGGGGACTGCTGGGATGGCCCTCAGCCACTGAGGCCCGATGACGCCTGCCTTGGGAGGAATCCATTCTCTCGAAGCACTGCTAAGGATGGGTGGACAGCACAGGATTGGTGGATCGGGGCGTTTGGAGCATGGGCAGCGATCGTCTACGGCTGGATCGAGGCGACTATCCCCTGCTCAGCCGCCAGCCGATGGAGATGCCGCCGCAGCTGGATCGTTCGGCCCTGATCAGCACGTTCCTGATGCAGCACGACATCCATGTGGTGGAGCCCGAGCGCGACATCACTGGCGCAGAGGACAAACGCGTGGGCGATGGTTCTGGTCGCGGTACCGTCAGGCGCCGGCTGCGTCGGGTCCTGAATACCAGAAGCGGTACACTGCGTCGCCGTGGCGGCGCTGGCCCATCAGCAACGGAACGGATGGATGCCTTGCACAGTGAGGCGGCAGAGCGTGCCCGCGCTCGGGTGAGCGGCAGCAGCACCCACTGGCACCAGTGGGCTCTGGACCATCCCGACTGGCCAGGATTTGTGGAGGCGTATGAACGCTCTTACGCCGCCAAGGTGGAGGAGGTTGGGCGGCACAACACTGCGTTCCGGGAGTGGCTGCAGTCGCCGGCCGGTCGCCGGGAGGTGCGTGCGATCCAACAGCACCGGCAGGCGTATCAACGCCTCCATCAACCTCTGGGGGGGCAGATCCAGCCCCGATTGGTCGCCTCGATCGGCCAGGGACGCCTGCTGGGGCTCATCCTGTTGGCGGGGCTTGGAGTCCTGCTGGCAGCTGGCCGACTGTGGTGGGTCGCCATCCTGGTACTTCTGGTTGTCGGCCTCGGCTGGTGGGGGATCGCCATTCGCCAGAGGATCGACGGGCGCCGAGGGTTCAGATCAGCCGTCCCCCCGGCGGACGGACCGACTCATGGGGAGCCATGAGCACGTTGAGAAAGGTCTGGTTGAAATCAACCTTCTTGGTGAAGCGGCAGCCGGCGTAGGTGCCACCGGCTTCCCTGTCCACCCACATCACCAGGCCTGCGGTCAGGATCACGCTGCTGGTGGTGGGATGGGAGATCAACAGGGAGCCCCTCTGGCCGGCATGCACCCCTTCACCAGGAGGAAACAACATGCAGCATCCCGACCAGCTGATATCCCAGAGTCGACCGTGGAGATGGACGTTGTTGACAGTGAAGATCCCCCCGATCCAGATCGTGATGGCCGGCAGAAGAAATCTCTCTTCTCGCCGGGGCTGCTCGACCATGGAATCGGTTGGGATCTGACGGTATCGGGCAGCCGACCCTACGGTTCTGTAGGCGGCGCCCCCCTTATACTGTCTGAAAGGCAGTGATGCCTGCTTCTGAGCACAGTGACAACCCACCTTCTGGACAGGTGCGCGTTGGAGAGTGCACGATCAACACGCTTACGATCGCAGGCCAGGGAGCTGCCTGCATGGACGATTGGTTGCCCGCAGGGGCCATCTTCAGCCTGCAGGCCGAATCCGTTGCTGAAGCTGAGCGGTACTCCTCCTACGGTTCGCTCCATCCAGGCTTCCACCATGCAGACGATCGACTGGTTGTGGCTGCTGCATCCCGTGCTGGCCGTGGTGGTGGTCTATCCACTGCTGGGCATGGTGCTGCGTCTGGCTCAGCAGACCCGCCAGCGGCGCCTTAACCAGGCCAAGACGCCCCCCACCAGTGGGCGGGATCATGCCGATCTGGGCCGTTGGCTGGCCGCCAGCGTCGTGGCCATCGAACTGGTGGCGCTCAGTGTGGTCATCAGCACGAAGCATCCCCTCTCCGCCTTCGAGGGCGGCCCGGTTCGCCTGTTCCTGCTGGTGCTGGTGCTGCTCGGCACAGCCGCCTCTCTCGTGCTGCTCTGGCGGGCCAAGGCCGCGCCCTACAGGGCCGCGTTCGCCCTGTTGTGCTGGATCGGTGTGATTGGCCTGGGCATGCAGCCGGAGGTCTGGCGCCTCAGCGATAACCCCCTGGAGCCGGCCTTCTGGCAATCGCACTTCTGGGGCGGTGTGAGCCTCACCGGCCTGCTGCTGTTTGGAGTGGCGGCACGCCCTGAGATTCTTCGCAGCCTCCGCTGGCGTCGGCTTCACCTCAGTGCCAGCGCTTTGGCGGGCCTGCTGCTGCTGGCCCAGGGCATCAGTGGGCCCCGTGATCTGCTCGAGATCCCCCTGAACTGGCAGAAACCCGCGATCGCGTCCTGCGACTTTGCCCGTCAGGTCTGCTCGCCGCCCCAGCCGCCGGCCGGTTGATGCGCCTTCCCTGGGCTGTGGTGCTGCTCACCGTTCTGGCAGCGCGCTATCTGATCTGGCGCTGCGGCAGCACACTCAATCTCAGTTCACCGCTGGCCACTGGCCTGAGCCTGCTGCTGCTGGCGGCGGAGTTGCTGCTGCTGGCCACCACCTTCCTGCAGCTCTGGTTCACCCTGGTGCCGCCACCGCCGGTGGCGGCCAGCGTGGATGCTGCAGCCGACCGGCTGTGGAGCCGGCTGCAGCGCCGGCTGGCCGAGCAGGCACAGGTTTCAGCGGCTGGCCGGCTGGAGTCGCCTGTAGCTGTCCCATCCAGGCAGGCCTCTGGGCAGGCTGGGAGTGGCCAACCGTCGGTTCTGGCACTCCGCGGCGAGGCGCCGATGGTCGCGGACCTCTCGTCAGCCCCCCTTCTGTGGGTGGACGTGTTCGTCCCCAGCTATGGCGAGCCCCTTGGGTTGGTGGAGCGCTGTCTGCGCGGTTGCCTGGCGATGGACTATCCCCTCAAGACCGTCTGGTTGCTGGATGACGCTGCCCGCCCTGAGCTGGAGCTGCTCTGCCACCGGCTGGGTTGCCGCTATCTGAGCCGCGAGGAACGCCTCCATGCCAAGGCCGGCAACCTCAACCACGCCCTGCAGCACAGCCGCGCCGAGCTGGTGGCGGTCTTCGATGCCGATGTGGTGCCACTGCACGGATTCCTGCGGCGCACCCTCGGCCTGTTCGACGACCCCGGCGTGGGGTTTGTGCAGACCCCGCAGAGCTACATGAATGCCGATCCCGTGCTGCGCAATGCGTCGATGGAGCGGTGGCTGCTGCCAGACGAGGAGACGTTTTACCGCTGGATCGAACCCACCCGCCAGGCCCTCGGTGCCGTGGTCTGCGCCGGCACGTCCTTCGTGATGCGACGCAGCGCCCTTGAGCAGGTGGGTGGCTTTGACACCAGCACGTCGTCAGAGGATCTGGCCACGGGGATCCAGCTCACGGCGGCCGGCTACCGCAACATTTTTGTGGCCGAAAAGCTCAGTGCCGGCCTGGCGCCGCTCACGGCTGCCGCCATGACCCGGCAGCGCTGCCGCTGGGCCAGCGGCACCTTGCAGATCCTGCGCACCGGTGCCAGTCCCTTCCGCATCCGTGGCCTGACCCCATTGCAGCGCCTGGCCTACCTCGAGGGGATCCTGCACTGGTTCAACGTGCTGCCCCAGCTGCTGCTGTTGCTGTTCCCGCTGAGCCTGGGTCTGCTGGGCGTGGCACCGATCCGGCTCACCGCTGCCGGCCTGCTCAGTCAAGCGCTGCCGTTCTTTCTGGCGCAGATGCTCCTGAGCCGCTGGTTGAGCGGCCAGGCCCGCACGGCCCTGTTACCGGAGCTGTACCGCTGGCTGTTTGTCGTTCCCCTGGCCGGCGCCGTGCTGGCCACGCTGCTGGGGCGCCCCCTGCAGTTCCATGTGACGCCGAAGCAGCGGCCCCAGGGACGCCGGCTTGGACCGTCGTTGCGGTTGCTGCTGCCCTTGTTGTTTCTGCTCAGCCTGCAGACGATCGCGTTGCTGCATCTGCTGCCGTGGGGCCACCCCAGCCCGGCACTGGTGGCGTTGGCTCCGCTTCCGCCCGCCACCCGGGCCGTGACCACGGTCTGGGCCTGCACCAACCTGCTTCTGCTGCTGCTGGCCGTGCGCTGCTGCTGGGATCGCAGCGCCGACAGCGATCTGCCCTGGTTCCGGCTCGAGCCGCAGCCGCTGATCCAGCTGGTGCCGAACCAGCTGATGCCGATCCAGGAGGGGGCTCCGTTGCCACCGCTGAGCCTGCGGGTGATGGCGATCAGCGAAGAAGGGATCGAGCTGGCGGGGCCTGCTCAGTCATCCCCGGCAGCAGCAGCCTGCATCGTTTCACCAGACGTTCCCTGGACTGTGGAGGGCTTGCCTGGTCTGGACGCAGTGCCCCTGGAGCTTCTGGAGTCGCCGCTGGTCATCTCCTCGCGGGGCGAGCGGCGGCGAGATGGCTGGCGGTTGGCGGGGCGCTGGGGAGCACTCTCGCCGCAGCAGCGGGACCAGCTTCAGACCCTTCTCTACCGCCGTGATCGGCTCTGGCCGCAGCGCAGGGCGCCCTTCGAGCTGCTGGCCCTGCCGGCGGTGCTGCGGTTGCTGCTGCGCCCCTGCGGGCCCGACACCTGGTTTCAGCGCAGCCTGATCCCCCAGCGGAGCTGGGCTGAAGGCTTGCCAGACACGGCAAGGGATCGCAGAGTTCACTGAAGTCCGTATAACCCCCATGCCCGCCGCTCCCCTTGAGGCCAGACCCTCTCCGCTGCTGCTCTGTCGCCGCGCTGGTGAGCGCTTCCACAGCAGCTTCGACTGGCTGGAGAGCTGGCACACCTTTTCCTTCTCGCATCACTTCGATCCCGCCTGGATGGGCTTCGGTCCGCTGAAGGTGATCAACGACGACACCATCGCCGCCGGCCGGGGCTTCGGCATGCACCCCCACCGCGACATGGAGATCATCACCGTGATGGTGCAGGGGGAGCTGCACCACCGCGACTCGATGGGCCACACCGAGATCCTGCGGGCTGGCGAAGTCCAGCGGATGAGTGCCGGCACCGGCGTGGTCCACAGCGAGATCAATGACGGTTCCACGCCCTGCCGGCTGTTGCAGATCTGGATCGAGCCCAGCCGCCTCGGCATTCCCCCCGCTTATGAGCAGAAGCCCTTCGCCATCGGTTCAGACTGGACCCCTCTGCTCGATCCGGAAGGGTCTGGTGGTGCCATGGCGATCGAGCGCCCGGTGCGGCTCTGGCGGGCCCGGCCCCAGCCGGGCGATCGACTGGCCAACCCGCTCGCGCCCGGCAGCCAGGGATGGGTCCAGATGATCGAGGGGAGCCTGGAGATTGCCGAGGCTGGCGCTTCTCTGCTGGCGGGTGACGGCCTCGGCTTTGACGCCGCCTCGATCGAGGCCTTCCGTGCGGGCCGTGAGCCTGCCGACGTGCTGCTCTTCGAGCTGCGTTGATCGCCCAGCCCAGGCCCATGGCAGGGTGAGGACCCCCGCCGGCAGCGCTGTCGGTTGCCAGGTCGTCTCCGGTGTCTGTTCCTTCTCCCGCGATCCATCCGGTGCAGGCCACGCGTCTGCGGGGGGCTGCCGTGCTCGCCGATCCGCTGCTCAACAAGGACACGGCCTTCACCAGGCAGGAGCGGCGGGAGCTCGGCCTCGAGGCGCTGCTCCCCTGGCAGGAGGAATCGCTGGAGCTGCAGGCCGAGCGTGCCTGGCAGGTCTTTGACGCTCTCGACGACAACCTAGAGAAATTCGCCTTTGCGGCTCAGCTGCGCCAGAGCAATCTGGTGCTGTTTTACCGCTTCCTCAGCGATCACATCGAGGCGGCGCTGCCGGTGGTCTACACCCCCACCGTGGGGCGCGCCATCCAGCGTTTCGGCCACCGCTATCGCAGTCCCAGTCAGGGGGTCTATCTGGTGCCGTCCCAGCAGGACCGGCTGGAGACCTTGCTGCAACAGGCTGCGGCGGGCCGCTCGGTGAACCTGGTGCTGGTGACCGATTCGGAGGGCATCCTCGGCATCGGGGATCAGGGGGTGGGGGGCATCGAGATCTGCCTGGGCAAGCTGGCCGTCTACACCCTCTGCGCCGGCCTGCATCCGGCCCAGATGCTGCCGGTGGTGCTGGATGTGGGGACTGACCGCCAGGAGCTGCTGGATGACCCCCTCTATCCCGGGCTGCGGCAGCAGCGGCTGCGGGGAGAGGCCTACGACCGGTTCATCGAGCGCTTCGTCTGCGCGGTGGACAGCACCCTGCCGGGTTGCCTGCTGCACTGGGAAGACTTCGGCACCCACCAGGCGCGCCACAACCTGGCGCTCTACCGGCAGCGGATTGCCAGCTTCAACGACGACATCCAGGGCACCAGTGGGGTGGCCGCAGCGGCAATCCTGGCGGCCTGCCGCGGTCAGGGGCGGCAGCTGAGCGGGCAGCGGATTGTGGTGTTCGGCGCTGGCACCGCCGGCTGCGGGATCGCCGATCGGCTGGTGCGGTTGCTGCGGGGCGAGGGGATGGGGGAGGCGGAGGCCAGGGCCCACATCTGGGCGATCGATCGCGACGGCCTGCTACTGGATGGTGACGAGGGTGAGGCCGCTGCGGCCTTCGGCCGTCCCCGCCAGGAGGACGGCAGCTTCCGCCGGGATGCTTCGGGCCGGATTGGCCTGCTGGCGGTGGTGGAAGCGGTGCGGCCCAGCGTGCTGATCGGAACTTCCACCGTTGCGGGGGCCTTCACTCAGGAGGTGGTGGAGGCGATGCTGCGTGGCCTCGACGGCGACGGGTCAGGCCGTGGGTCCACCCTGCCGGGTTCCGTGGTGCCCCGTCCGGTGATCCTTCCCCTCTCCAACCCCACCAGCCTGGCTGAGGCCACCCCTGCCGACCTGCTGGCCTGGAGCCATGGGCGGGCCCTGGTGGCCACGGGTAGCCCCTTTGATCCCGTGGTTGTCGAGGGTCAGAGTCGACGGATCGGGCAATGCAACAACTGTTTCCTCTATCCGGGTCTGGGTTTCGCTGCGGTGGCGGTGGGCGCGCGCCAGGTGAGTGAGGCGATGATTGAATCCGCCACCCTGGCCCTGGCGGAGAGGATCCCGGCGGCCAGGGATCCGGACGCGCCTCTGATGCCGGCGCTTTGTGAGGTGCAGTCGATCTCCGCCTCGGTGGCCGAAGCCGTGGCCCTCATCGCCGTGGCCGAGGGCCTGGCCTGCCATGCCACCACGGAAGCGGAGGCCCGGGCCTGTCTGGAGGCGGCGCGCTGGAGCGCAGACTATGGCCCGGTGCAAGCCATCTGATCGTTCCCCCTCCGCACTGAACGCGCCCCCCCATGCAGGATCCCCCAAGCGGCTATCAGAGCCTGGCCTGGGCCGGACTGATCGCCAACATCCTGGCGATCCCGCTCGGCCTGGCGGTGATTCTGTTGGATCCTGACCTGAAGGTCGCCAATCTGGTGGTGATCAGCAGCGCTGTCCTGCCCACGATCGCCGTGGGTCTTGTGGCCTGTATCGCCCTGCTGCGCTGGCGACGCTGGGGTCAGATTCTGGCGATCGTGGCCCTGTCCATGAGTCTGGCGACCAGCCTCTCCTATGGGATCGTGCGGCTTGCCCTGGTGGCCTCCGGTCGACCGCTGCTGGCCCTGCTGCTCCCCCTGGTGTGGATCGCCAACGTGGCGGTGCTGGTGTACTGGTGCCGGCCGGTGCATCGCCACTACCTGGGCTGAGTTCTGTAGCAACCGCTGCAAGGAGAGGGAGGGGTTCCGGGATTGGATGTCATCCATCCGCCTCTCGTTCTTCACCATGCCCAGCCCCCAGCGCTTCGCCGTTGCACAGCAGATTCAGCAACGACAGCCGGTGGCCACCGCTCCGGTCCAGAGCCTTGAAGAGCTCTGGTGCAGCGACGTGTTCACGCTTGCCAAAATGAAGGCGGCGATGCCGAAGGAGATTTTCAAGTCGGTGCAGCGCACCATCAAGAACGGCAGCAAGCTCGATGTGTCGGTGGCCAATGTGGTGGCCCAGGCGATGAAGGATTGGGCCACTTCAAGGGGAGCTCTCTATTATTCACACGTTTTTTATCCACTTACCAACTCCACCGCCGAAAAACACGATGGTTTCATCTCCCCCCAGGGAGATGGCAGCGCCATCACCGAATTCACCGGCAAACTTCTGGTGCAGGGCGAGCCGGATGGCTCCTCCTTCCCCAATGGCGGCATCCGCTCCACCTTCGAAGCCCGCGGCTACACCGCCTGGGATATCACCAGTCCGGCCTATCTGATGGAGACGCCCAATGGCGTCACCCTCTGCATCCCCACCGTCTTCGTCTCCTGGACCGGTGAAGCACTCGACAAGAAGACCCCCCTGCTCCGATCCAACGCTGCCGTCAACGCCCAGGCCCAACGCCTGCTGGGCCTGCTGGGTGAGACCGAGATCGCCCCGGTGAATTCCAGCTGTGGTGCCGAGCAGGAGTATTTCCTGATCGATAACGCCTATCTGCCGCTGCGCCCCGACCTGCTGCTGGCCGGTCGCACCCTGTTCGGCAAATCTTCTGCCAAGGGTCAGCAGTTCGATGACCACTACTTCGGCGCCATCCCCGAACGGGTGCAGGTGTTCATGCAGGACGTGGAGCGCCAGCTCTACAAGCTCGGCATTCCTGCCAAGACCCGCCATAATGAGGTGGCTCCCTCCCAGTTCGAGCTGGCTCCCTACTTTGAGGCGGCCAATGTGGCCACCGACCACCAGCAGCTGACCATGACCGTGCTGCGTAACACGGCCAAGAAGCACGGGATGGCCTGCTTGCTGCATGAGAAGCCATTTGCCGGCATCAACGGCTCTGGCAAGCATGTCAACTGGTCGATCGGTAACGCCACCCAGGGCAACCTTCTCGATCCCGGCAACACACCTCACGAGAATCTGCAGTTTCTGCTGTTCTGCGGTGCGGTGATCCGCGGTGTTCATCTGTATGGCCCCCTGCTGCGGGCGGCGATTGCCACAGCCAGCAATGACCATCGCCTCGGGGCCAACGAGGCACCCCCGGCGATCATTTCGGTCTACCTGGGCAGCCAGCTGGAGGATGTGTTCACCCAGATCCGTGAAGGGCGCCTGAGCAGTTCCGCGATCGGCGGCATGATGGATTTCGGCGTGGCGACGCTTCCCGAATTTCCCAAGGATGCCGGCGACCGCAACCGCACCTCCCCCTTTGCCTTCACCGGCAACCGCTTCGAATTCCGTGCCGTGGGCTCGGGTCAGTCCGTGGCCGGACCACTGGTGTCTCTGAACACGATCCTGGCCGATTCACTGACCTGGGTGTCCGATCAGCTGGAAGGCAAGCTATCCGGTGGAACCTCGTTGGTAGAAGCCGGTCTGGCGGTGCTCAAGGAGATCATGGAACAGCACGGCAACGTGGTGTTCGGTGGCGATGGTTATTCCGATGCCTGGCATCGCATGGCTGTTGAGGAGCGAGGGCTGGAAAATCTTCGCACCACAGCGGATGCCCTGCCGGTGCTGCAGCGCGCTTCCACGCGTGAACTGTTTGAGCACACCGGTGTTCTGACACCGGTCGAACTGGAGAGCCGTTTCGAGGTCTACGCAGAGCAATACGTTCTTGCGATTGAAGTGGAAGCCAAGCTGGCCGTCCAGATTGCCCGGTCTCAGATTTACCCTGCCGCCATGCGCTATCTGGGTGAATTGGCCGGTTCGCTGCAGTTGCAGACCGCCATGGGCCTGCAGGTGTCTCCTGAAACCCAGAATGCGGTGGCCTCCCTCAGCCAGACCTTGATGGAAGTCAGCGGCTCCCTCCAGGCGGCGATTGATCAGCCCCCCCACGGCACTGAGGCCCACATGCGTCACTGTGCTGAAACTCTGCTGCCCTTGATGGCAGACCTGCGCGCTGCAGTGGATGGGCTTGAAGCCCTGGTGGACGACGATCTCTGGCCCCTGCCCTCCTACCAGGAGATGCTGTTCGTGCGTTGAGCCTGACCTGAGCCCAGCCTTAGCCGGAGATCCCGTTGATCTCAGCCCCGAAGCCTCCCTTCGGGGCTTTTTAATGGCCGAGCGCTGGCGCCTTGGCGTCGTGAGCTTCTGAAGATGTCGTAAAGGTGACAGTCAGCAGCTGTCACAGGAGCCATGATCGTTGATGGCCTTTCTGTGTGCTTGCCGATGTCTGCTTCGATGTCGCCTGCCAGCGCCTCCCGTTACCCCTCCTCGCGCAGCAGCCTCTCAACCTCCGCCCCACCGCGTCCATTGGAGCGCGGTGGTGGCTTCAAGTCGGTCAGCCCACGCCTGTATCGGTTGGTTGATCTGCAGGGCTTGCCCCACCCGGTCCTGGATGATCTCTACGACTCGCTCGAGGCGGCCTGGAGTGAAGCGATCAGTTGGTGGCAGGAGATGGGTGGTTCCGTCGGCAGCCCCGTTGGTATTGGGGTTGAGGTGAGCACAACCAATGGTGATTGGCGGACGTTGAGATACCCCGGTTGTTGAATCAGTAACGGTCAATTGAGTAGATCCGCAAGGTTCCTGATCCAACAGCTGCAGAAACTGGATTAGGTCCAGCCGGTATAGCCTCCACCTGGAACATATAGGTGTCGGCCTGAGCAGGGTTATGCCAGGGCCTCAGGACCACCGTGATCATGTTCCCCGGCGGGATCGGCTCCGGAAACTGCAGGCTGAAGCGGCGGCGTTCCTGGTCAAAGCTGGCTTGCACGGCAATCGGAGCCCCTTCCTGTCGGGGCTCCCCCAAAAAGGCACGGGTTCTCTCCGGGCTGAAGGGGAATTGCCAGTCGGCACCACGGGTCTGCTGGATGGTGAGACCTGCCAGAGCGGCGCCTGCATCCTCGGCAAGGGTGAGGGTGAAGTAGTACTCAGCCCAGCGTTCGAACACATTGGTGGTGTAACTCCTCAGATCGACTTTCCAGGGAGCTCTGAGGAACACGCTGCTGCCGCGCAGCTCGGCAGCTGCAACCATCGAGGGCTGCAGTCCTGGCCCGCAGGCCAGACAACACAGCAGCACAACTCCAGGGTGGCACCGTTTCCAGAGCCGCCCCAGACCGCTTGCTGCCAGACGGAGCTCGAGAGGCTTTTGACCCTGGGCGTTGCCAAGCTTCTCCATGGTGTGCTGGAGGAACCGAAGCCTTTTGCTGTGGAGGGTCGTGGTCATGGCGCGGCCACGCTGGGCTCCGTGAGCGAAGCCAGCCGTCCCGGTGCTGATTCGGGGAGGGGCGGCAGAACGGGTGGAGGAATCAGCCGAGTCAGATGGGGCGTGGGGTCGATTGCCTCGACCCCAACTCCGCCACGACGGCGCAGTTCAAAATGGAGATGCGGACCGGTCGCCTGCCCGCTCATGCCAACCCGGCCGATCGGCTGGCCAGCCTGCACCGCATCACCAGGTTGGAGAGGCGTGGTGTCAAGGTGGGCGTACAGCGTCTCGAGTCGGTCGGTGTGAGCCAGCACCACGGTGAGGCCATAGCCACCAACCTCTTCAACCAGAACAACCCGTCCTGCAAGGCTTGCCCGAACGGTTGTGCCACGGGGTGCGGCGAGGTCGAGGCCCGTATGCATGCGCCAGGCGCTGCGGGCTTCGGAAAAGCGCCAGCCCCAGGGGTCCGTCTGCTGGGTCGCACCGGCCAGGGGATCCAGCAGAGGGGGGATGGGATCCGTCCCTGGGGCCACAGGGTTGTGGCGCGCAGCCAGGTCGTCGCGTGCAGCCAGCTCGACCGACGGGCCAGCAGTCGGCAGGACGTCGGCCACGGTCAGACGGGTGGGGATGATCTCGGGTCTGGTGGGAATCGCTTGTTGAAGAAGCTCGTCGTCGGCAGCCCAGGCCGGTGTCGCGACCAGGAGGGCAAACAGCAGGGCCAGCGTGCAGGCAGAGGCCATCACAGCACCCGTTCGCGAGGAACTCCAGAACCTCCGCAGGTTGCGCTATCTGCGTGTCACCGGCCAGCGGCAGGGACAGCTTCAGCGACTGGTTGTCAGGAATGGGCGCGGATCCTGATCGCGGCGATGGTGTTGCGGGATGGCTGGGGGCTGTTCATCGGGGCTGAGAGGATCGAGCCGTGCTGTGTCCTCCAGGGCCTGGCGCAACAGCCGGGCTGAATGGAGAGGCATGTCACGGGGAACGCTGATGTGATCCCGCAGGTCGCGAAGCCGCACGGCACAGCCCGGAGGCGGGACGCAGGCCGAGCCCTGAATCAGGCGCGTCAGGGCGGCGCGCAGGGCCTGATCAAAACCGCTGTTGGCTGGATGGCGCTCCAGCAGCACGGACCGATGGCGCAGAACCCTGGCCAGAGCGACGGCGGCGGCATCGTCTGGAGCGGCTGCGGAGGTCTCGGGATCGGGCAGCTGGACCGGCCAGGGCCCCTGATCGATGCGTCGGGCGATGGCCTGCTGTTCAGTAGTGCCACTGGGATAACAGCCTCCCATCTGGGGGGGCAGATCGTGGGCGTGGGTGTGACTGTCGCTCTGGGTGCCGAGGTAGGTGGCGCGTTGCTCGAGGGCCTGGAACCAGCGATCGATGGCGGGATGCTCCTGACGCAAGGCGTAGGCCTTGTAGTAGAGCAGGCTCGCCGCCATTCGCTCGAGATAGGGCACGAACACGAGGTCGGCGGTGCTGAAGCCATCCAGAAAGAAGGGACCCTGAGTTTGCTGCAGGGCTGTTTCCATGTCCTTGGCAGCACGGCGATACCCATCACGTCGGCGGCTTTCTTGCTCGATCGAACGGCTCGGTTCACAGAGCCATTGACACCAGGATCGAAAGATCAGGCGTTCCAGCCGCCGCAAGGGCAGCACAGCTGGATCGTTCATGCCTGGGCCCAATGGTCCAAAATTGGCTTCCAGAGCTTCGAGGATGTGGTCGCTCTCGGTGACCAGCTGTCCATCGATCTCCAGCGCGGGCAACATCCCTGAGGGAACCCGTTGGCGGTACCACGACTCCTTCTCGCCGTAGCAGAACATCGTGACCTTGCGGATGCGATAGGGAACCTGCCGCTCCTCCAACCACAGCCACACCTTCTGACAGTACGGGCACCAGGCGTGGTGGTCGCGGTACAGAGTGACCCGAACGGACGTCTCAGGCTGCCCGAACAGCCTCAAGGTCGACTGGGAATTGGTTGGACCTTCGACTCGATCCGCCTCGATCGGAGCGAGCCTCTGCAGGGCACCCCAGTCGAGCGGCAGGTCGACTGGCCATGGGGTAGACGAAGAATCTCTGCTCATGAGACGCATCATCGAGCATGGCGCCTGTCGGCGTGACTGGCGCAAAAAAAACCACTCCCTTAGCCCCGAGTGACTTAAGGAGTGGACCGTACAAAAAATTCAGGGGCTCAGCGGTGTCTCCAAGATAAGGATCTCACATGAGGGTGACATCTCCAGACTCACCAGTACGGATACGAATTGCATTTTCAACGTTGGTGATGATGATCTTACCGTCGCCGATCTCACCGGTCTGGGCGCTCTTGAGCAGAGCTTCAACCACTTTGTCGCAGCTCGCATCGGTCACCACCAGGGTGAGCAGTGTCTTGGAGAGAAGTCGTGCTTCCACCTTGACGCCGCGGTAGACCTCGGTGTAACCCATCTGCTTGCCGAAGCCCTGCACGGTGGTCACGGTTATCCCATTGATGCCCACCTCCACCAGTGCGTCCTTGACGGAGTCGAGCTTTTCGGGACGGATGATGGCCTGAATCTGTTTCAAGGCTTTGGCAAGTGGCTGGAGTTCTATTTTGTCAGGGTTCGGCGCCGGATGTGTAGCCAATGTTGCCAGACGCAATGGCAGATGCTACGAATCGCTAACCGGAGGTCCGCCCGAGCAGGACTGGCTCGGAGCTTGCGGCTTGAGGAATGACAGGCCCATCGGGGCATGGATTGGCAATTTGGTAGCGACCGACACTTGGCAAAGGTGCCTTAGCGAGCACTTTTGGACCTCAGGGAAGAGCTTCGTGCTTTCCACTCCCGTGCAGCCTCTGCTTTTTTTCGAGTCATCACGCTCCATGACAGTTGCTCCGCACGCCCCCAGACGCCACGCCTCGAGGCGTCTGCAGGAGGCGAGTCTGAATGAGGCCCCGGCCCTGCTTTTGCGCAGGCTCCGTGGTCTCACATCCCAGCGCGGCCTGATCTGGCTGGCCTGCGTGCCCCTGGCCCTCTTCGGTCTGGGGGTGTTCAACCTTTCTGCCCACGCCGCTGAGCTACCTGAGCTCACGTTGGCATTCCTCTCAAACAATTTATTCATCTTCATCTGCGCGATTCTGGTGATCTTCATGAACGCCGGTTTCGCCATGGTGGAGGCGGGAATGTGCCGGCAAAAGAATGCCGTCAACATCCTGCTCAAAAACCTGATTGTTTTTGCTCTGGCTGCGAGTGCTTACTGGTTGATCGGATTTTCGCTGATGTACGGCGATCCGGTTGTTTCCGGTTGGCTGTTCATCAAGAGCACCTTCTTTTTCTTTGATCCGACGGTCACTCCGGACATGGTCAAAGATGGTGCGCTTGTGCCAAGCGTTGACTTCCTCTTCCAGGTTGCCTTCGCGGGAACATCAGCAACCATCGTTTCTGGCCTTGTAGCTGAGCGCATCAAGTTTAAGGAGTTCGTTTGGTTCTCCTTGATTCTTGTTGCCTTCATCTATCCAATTGCTGGTTCCTGGAAGTGGAACGCCGAAGGCTGGTTGAACAAACTGGGCTTCATTGACTTCGCCGGCTCCACCCTGGTTCACTCAGTTGGTGCCTGGGCTGGCTTGGTTGGGGCGATCATTCTTGGTCCCCGTATCGGCAAGTTCGTGGGTGGTAAGCCCATGGCTCTGCCTGGCCACAACATGGCGATTGCCACCTTGGGCTGCCTGATTCTCTGGATCGGCTGGTATGGCTTCAATCCTGGTTCCGTTCTCTCGATGAACGAGACAGTTCCCTATGTGGCGGTCACCACCACTTTGGGTGCGGCTGGCGGAGCCATCTCAGGCACCCTGTTGTCTGCGATCCGTGGCGGCAAGCCCGACCTCACGATGACCGTCAATGGCATCCTGG
Source organism: Synechococcus sp. CS-1328 (assembly GCF_025128095.1). Classification (GTDB taxonomy): domain Bacteria; phylum Cyanobacteriota; class Cyanobacteriia; order PCC-6307; family Cyanobiaceae; genus CBW1002. The sequence goes on from NZ_JAHLYT010000071.1 coordinate 127,607, forward strand.
CTGGCCTCGTTGGTATCACAGCCGGGTGCGACTCGTATTCCATGGTGGGGGCCTGGGTGGTTGGCTTCATCGCCGGTGGTCTGGTGGTCTTATCCGTTGCTGTTGTGGATGGCCTCAAAATTGACGATCCCGTGGGTGCCTGGTCCGTTCACGGCACCTGCGGCATCTGGGGAACCCTTGCAGTTGGTCTGTTCCATCAGGGAAACGGCCTGCTCTATGGCCATGGTTTCAACCAGCTGGGTCTTCAGATCCTGGGGGTTGTTGCCTATGCCATCTTCGCGATTGTCACCTCCTTGATTGCTTGGTCAGTGCTTGGAGGAATGACCGGAGGCATCCGTGTTCACGAGTCTGAGGAGATCGAAGGTCTCGACATCAGCGAGCATGGTATGGAAGCCTATCCCGACTTTGCTCCTTCTGCAAAGTGAGTATCTTTAAAGTGAGTGTCTGCCAAGTGATTGATCTGGATTAACACTTGCTTTCATCAACTTCGTCGCCGATTCTGGTTCTTCTGGAGCCTGAATTGGCGACTTTTGATTGTTGTGTCTGCATCTGTGGCTCAGATGGTTTCCTCTGCTCAATCTTTGCTGTCTCCTTGATCGCCTTCAGGCAGATGTTCTGGTCTCTGGCAGAAGCTTGCTCGGCGAGTCCGCGATCAGATCTGTCTTGGTTGCCAGGGGCTCAACGCTCAGGCATCGTCGTCTTCAAGCAGGAGCTGCTGGAAGGCGGCATACAGGTCGGGATGCTGCTGGATCAGTCCAGCCCCTTGGCGACCGGCTTGCGCAGTGGGTTGAACGCGCCGCTGGGAATCGCCTTTGCTTCGTCGATTGGCGTTCCTGGCGTCAGTGTCCTTGCTTCCGCTCGAGGCAGCCTGCAGGGAATCTGGCTGATTGGTATCGAGAACGCCTGATTGTTGACCCTCCATTTGGCGCAAGCGATCCATGAGATGGGGGGGCACCGTCCCGTCTGGACTGACCCGCATCAGCTCGCGAAACAGTTCGGCAGGATCTTCTTCAGTTTCGATCCGATGTCGCCGTTCGCTGGCCTTGGGGCCAGAGGCTGGCTTGGGCTGAGGCACAGGCAGGGGTTGGGGCAAGGCTCGTCCCAGTTCCTTCAGCCGTTCCAGGCTGTGGGCATCGAAGCTCATGGTGTTCAGCAGCCCAGGGTGTCGCGGGTCTGGCGCCCGGTCACCGGGTTGGTGCCGGCGGCTGAAGCACAGAGTGCCTTGCGTGCATCGGCGCGCAGGGGAACATTGGTGAAGTCGGCACCGTCGATCTCCACACTCTGGAAGCGGGTGTTGAAGGCAAAGGCATCTTCCAGCACCGCATCGCGAAGATCGGTTCCATTGAAGACCGCCGAATCCAGGGTGGCCTCGCGCAGATCAGCGCCGCGCAGGCTGGCGTCCTGCAGTTTGGCTCCGAACAGGCTGGCGCCGCGGAGATCGGCGCCAGTGAAATCGGCATCGCGCAGGTTGGTGAGGTTGAAGGTCACGCCGCGCAGGTCCGCCTCCCGGAAGTCCGCACCGATCAGCACCTGCTTGGCATAGTCCATCGCCGCCGGCGCTGGCGTTGCCCAGCTCAGGACACCCAGCAGCAACACCATGGCGCTGAGGCAGCCGGCCAGCACACCTCTCCAGAGATCCCTGCTTCGCCCCGGGGTCTGGCAGAACGCAGGGACCAGCGGGGTCGGAGACGCTCCTTGAGAGGCCCTGGCCATGGCGAATCGTCGGGTTGTCCAACCCTAGGAACAGTGCGGGACGGATCCTGCCGCTCTGACAGCTCTGGGGAACTCTCCCCTGGTGACCTTCCTGGCCTGGATCGATGGGACCGCCCCGCCCCTGCAGACCTTCCACCCAGGAACGGGGCCAGGGGGCGGAAGCCTGGGCGGCGCTGCTGCTGCAGCGGCATGGCTGGACCGTCCTTGCCCGCAACTGGTCCTGCCGTTGGGGAGAACTGGATCTGGTGCTGGCAAAACCGCGGCGCCTGCTGCTGGTTGAGGTGAAAGCCCGTCGTCGTTCCGGCCGCGATGGAGCCGGCGTGGCGGCCTTCGGCGTGATCAAGCGGAGGCGGCTGGCTCGGGCCTGGGCCTGCTGGCAGGCTGCCCACCCCCATCTGGGCGATCGACCGGTGGAGGTGGTGCTGGCCCTGGTGCCGCTGCCGGTGGGGCTGGCTGCAGTGCGCTGGCTGCGGATCGAGGGTGGTCTGGGTTGAGGCTGATCTGGTTTGAGGTTGAACTGGTTTGAGCTTCAACTTGTCTGGGTGATGCCTGGTTGCTACGGCGCCGGGGTGGGGGTCGGGTCGGTGGTGTATTGCACCGAGCAGCGGTAGCGGGTGTTGTCAAAGCCCACGCCGAATTCCTGGCAGCGCTGGCCGGTCAGCGTGGCTCCGCTCGGCATCTGCTGCATGGCCCGCTGCAGGGCATTGGCTTTGTTCCAGACCGATTCAGCTGTTGCACTGCCGGCCTGAGCCGGCGACGGCGAGAGCAGCACCGCCCCGATCAGAGCAACGCCGAAACAGATCAGAGTCGAAGGGTGGCGGAGCATGACAGAACCCTCGTGGCGACAAGCGACGCTACGTTCTGCATAGCCAGGCTCGGCACGCGCCGCCGCAATCTGGATGCCTGTTCCCGGTCTGCCATGACATTCGCTGCCCACCGGGCGCGCAAACGCTTTGGCCAACATTGGCTGATCGATCAAGCTGTGCTGGATCGCATCGTGGCCGCCGCTCAGCTGGGCGCTGCGGATCGGGTCCTGGAGGTGGGCCCTGGACGCGGCGCCCTGACCGAGAGGCTTCTGGCTTCGCCGGCGGCCTCGGTGCAGGCGGTGGAGCTGGATCGGGACCTGGTTCAGGGATTGCGACAGCGCTTTACGCAGGATCCTCGTTTTCACCTGATCGAGGGAGATGCCCTCGTGGTCGACCTGCCAGCGGCCGACAAGGTGGTGGCCAACATCCCTTACAACATCACGGGGCCCCTGCTGGACAGGCTGCTGGGCCGCCTCGATCGGCCCGTGGACCCGCCCTATGCGGGTCTGGTGTTGCTGGTGCAGCAGGAGGTGGGCGAGCGGATACGGGCCCATCCCGGCAGCAGTGCCTACTCGGCGCTGAGTGTGCGGATGCAGTTGCTGGCCCATTGCCACTCGGTCTGCAGCGTGCCGCCGCGGTGCTTTCAGCCGCCGCCGAAGGTGATGTCCGAAGTGATTGCCCTGGAGCCGCTGGCGGCTTCCGAGCGCCTTGAGCCACGCCTGGCCCGGGCTGTGGAGTTGCTGCTGCGCCGCTGCTTTGCCGCCAGGCGCAAGATGCTGCGCAACAGCCTCTCCGGCCTTGTGGGTGGCCAGGAGTTGTTTGCCGTGGCGGCAGAGGCCGGGATCGACCTCCAGGATCGCCCCCAGATGCTCGCTCCCGCCCAATGGGTGGCTCTGGCCACGGCTCTTGAGCCTCGCGGCGTGCAGGCCGAGCCCTGCGGATCCGCCTCCCCCTCCAGCGAGTCCTGACCCAGCTCCTGCAGACTCAGGCTCAGTCCACGCGGCCGATGGCGCCGCCCGCCTGTTGCCATGGCAGAGCTCAGTGTGCGGGCCCCCGCCAAGATCAACCTCCACCTGGAGGTGCTGGGCTGTCGGCCGGATGGCTTTCACGAGCTGGCGATGGTGATGCAGACCCTTGATCTGCACGACAGGCTGCATCTCCAGACGCGCTCAGACGCCACACTGACGCTCTGTAGTGATCGCTCGGATCTGCCGAACGATGGCAACAACCTGATCATCAAGGCGGCCGATCGTTTGCGACAGCACGTCGGCCGGTCTGATCTTGGCGCCAGCATGCGACTGGAGAAGCGCATCCCGATTGGAGCGGGTCTGGCGGGAGGCTCCAGTGACGCGGCAGCGGCCCTTGTGGGCCTGGATGCCCTCTGGGATCTGGGTCTGGGTCGCTCCGAGCTCCTGCATTTGGCTGCGGAGCTCGGCTCCGACGTGCCCTACTGCCTGGCCGGCGGCACCCAGCTCTGCTTCGGGCGTGGAGAGCTGCTGGAGCCGGTGTCCTTACCCGAGCCGCTGCCCCTTGGCGTGCTGCTGATCAAGCACCCTGAGGTGAGCGTCTCGACACCCTGGGCCTACGGACTGTGCCGCCAGCTCAGGCAGGCCAGCTACCTCGAGGGCGAAACTGCCTTCGAACAACGCCGCCAGGCCCTGCGCCAGGGGCCCCTGCTGGCGGCTCTGCAGGGCCAGGCCCCCTGGCCGCCCCTGCAGAACGACCTCCAGACCGTGGTGGAGCCAGAGGTGGCCTGCGTCCGTGAGGGGCTGGAGCTGTTGCGGCAGGCCCCTGGGGCCCTGGCGGTGGCGATGAGTGGGTCCGGTCCCAGCCTGTTCGCCCTGTTCAGCACGTTGACCGAAGCGGAGCGGGCTCTGGAACACGGGGGAGGGGCGCTGCGAGCAGGCGGCTTTGAGGCCTGGTGCTGCCGCTGCAGCGGCTCCGGTGTCAGCCTGGACCCAGTCGCCGCCGCCGACCGATGAGCGAACCCGAGGCCACGCCCTCCACAACCGACCAGCCCCGCAAGGGCCCGCTCAGCTTCCTCTCGGGTGCCCTCACCAGTGCCCTGCTCGGCTGGCTCAGCCTGGGGGTGAGCCAGCGGGTCGTGGGGTACTACATCGACCATCCGCCCAGCTACGGCTCGGCGATGGCCCAGAGCATCGCCACCGCCGTGAAAACCCTGGTGGTGGGCATGTGCTTTCTGGCGACCTTCAGCTTTGGCTTCATCGGTCTGGGGCTGTTTCTGGTGTTCCTGCGCAGCCTGCGCCCAGCCGGAAGCGAGCAGACTCCTTAAGCTCGGGGACCTCGCACGGTCTTCCCTGATGGTGGACCTGATCCGATGACTCCCCACGACCTGGGCCTGCTGGTCACGCTGCTGCTGCCGGGCCTGCTGCTCTCGGTGCTGCTGCTGAGCACTTTTGCTGCGGGCGGCTGAGATAAGTTGGCGCGAATCTGGACCCCGCTCGGCAGTGGCTGAAACTCTTCTGTTCAACGCCCTGCGCGACGCCATCGACGAGGAGATGGCCCGAGACCCCTACGTCTGCGTCATGGGTGAGGACGTGGGCCAGTACGGCGGCTCCTACAAGGTCACCAAGGATCTCTACGAGAAGTACGGCGAACTGCGGGTGCTGGATACGCCCATCGCCGAAAACAGCTTCACAGGCATGGCCGTGGGAGCTGCCATGACGGGCCTGCGGCCGATCGTGGAAGGCATGAACATGGGCTTCCTGTTGCTGGCTTTCAACCAGATCTCCAACAACATGGGGATGCTGCGATACACCAGCGGCGGCAATTACACCATCCCCACCGTCGTGCGCGGCCCTGGTGGGGTGGGGCGGCAGCTGGGTGCCGAACACAGCCAGCGGCTTGAGGCCTATTTCCATGCGGTGCCGGGCATCAAGATCGTGGCTGTGAGCACCCCCACCAATGCCAAGGGCCTGATGAAGGCGGCCATCCGCGACAACAATCCGGTGCTCTTTTTTGAGCACGTGCTGCTCTACAACCTCTCCGAGGACATTCCCTCCGGCGACTACGTCTGCGCCCTCGACCAGGCCGAGCTGGTGCAGGAAGGCAGCGACGTGACGATCCTCACCTATTCGCGCATGCGTCACCACTGCCTCAAGGCCGTGGAGCAACTGGAGGCCGAGGGGGTCAGCGTCGAGCTGATCGACCTGATCAGCCTCAAGCCCTTCGACATGGAAACCATCACCCGCTCGATCCGCAAGACCCATAAGGTGCTGGTGGTGGAGGAGTGCATGAAGACCGGCGGCATCGGCGCCGAACTGATCGCCCTGATCACCGAGCACTGCTTCGACGATCTCGATGCCCGGCCGGTGCGGCTGTCCTCCCAGGACATCCCCACGCCTTACAACGGTGCCCTTGAAAACCTCACGATCATTCAGCCCCACCAGATCGTGGACGCTGCAAGGCAGCTCAAGGCGGGCCTGATCTGAGATGGCACGTCAACAGGGGTGGTTCGCCTTGATCCTGGCCCTGGCGATCGCCGCCGGAGCCCTCCTTGCCAGTTATCCCTTGCAGCTCGGTCTCGACCTGCGCGGCGGCAGCCAGCTGACCTTGCAGGTGCTGCCGGCCGGTGCCATCAAGACCGTGGAAAAAGAACAGCTGGAGGCCGTCAAGGAGGTGCTGGAACGCCGCATCAACGGTCTGGGTGTGGCCGAATCCACCCTCCAGTCGGTGGGCAACGACCAGATGGTTCTGCAGCTGCCCGGTGAGCAGGATCCCAGCCGTGCCGCCAAGGTGCTCGGCACCACGGCCCTGCTTGAGTTCCGCACCCAGAAGGCTGGCAGCGAGCAGTCCATGAGCGGCCTGCTGGCCCTCAAGCGCCAGTCCGAAGCTGTGCTGCGCAGCAAGGAGCGCCGCACCGCCACCGTCAACGAGCCACCCGCTGCTCCTGGAGCACCAGCCCCTCCGCCACCACCTGATTTCAAGCCGGAAGACCTGGCCGAGGCGATGCGCAGCATGGGCATCACCGTTCCAGCCGGCAGCAGCGAAATCGATCAGCTCAAGTTGCTGCTGGATGCAGCCAACCGCCGCATTGTTGACCTGTTTGAACCCACGGGCCTGACGGGCAAGGATCTGGTCACGGCCGGACGCCAGCAACAGCAGAGCGGTACCGGCTGGGAGGTGACCCTCGGGTTCAATCGCGAAGGTGGCGAGAAGTTCGCAACCCTGACCCAGTCGATCGCCGGCACCGGACGCCTGCTTGGCATCGTGCTGGATGGCCGCTCGATCAGTGAGGCCACGGTGGGACCCGAGTTCAAGGCTGCCGGTATCGCCGGTGGCTCCGCCAGCATCACCGGCAACTTCAGCGCCGAGGAAGCTCGGGATCTGGAAGTGCAGCTGCGCGGCGGCTCCCTGCCCCTGCCCGTGAAGGTGGTGGAGGTCAGAACCGTTGGTCCATCCCTTGGGGCCGAAAACGTCCGCACCAGCCTGGTGGCGGCGCTCTCCGGCCTGGCTCTGGTGGCGGTCTTCATGGTCTGGGTGTACCGCCTGCCGGGCCTGGTCGCGGTGATGGCCCTGAGCCTCTACGCCCTGTTCAACCTGGCGATCTATGCCCTGATTCCTGTAACCCTCACCCTGCCAGGCATCGCTGGGTTCATCCTCTCCGTCGGCATGGCGGTGGATGCCAATGTTCTGATCTTCGAGCGGGTCAAGGAGGAACTGCGCCAGGGCAACACCTTGATCCGCTCGATTGATTGCGGTTTCTCCCTTGCCCTCTCCTCGATCCTCGATGGTCACGTCACCGGACTGATCAGCTGCGTCGCCCTGTTCGCGCTCGGCACTGGTCTGGTCAAGGGCTTTGCCGTCACCCTGGCGATCGGTCTGCTGCTGAGCCTGTTCACCGCGCTGACCTGCACCCGCACCCTGCTGCGGTTGCTGATGAGCTATCCATCCCTGCGCCGTTCCACCTACTTCCTGCCTGCCACCCAGCTCCCCGGCACCGCCGCATGACCGCAAGCCTTCCGTCCCTTCCTCCCCTTCGCTTTCTCCGCATCAGCCGGCATCGACGCGTCGCCTGGATCGGGTCTGGATTGGCCTGCCTGTTGAGCGTGGTCGGCCTGGCGATCTGCTGGGTCACGCCCTCGATCGGTGCGCCACTGAAACCGGGCCTCGATTTCACCGGCGGCACCCAGATCCAGATCGAGCGGCAGTGCAACCCAGGCCCCTGTTCTGCGATCAATGGACAGGAGATCCAGCAGCGGTTGTCCAGGATCAGCCTCCCCACCGAAGCAGGGGAGCAGGCACCGAACATCTCCAGCGTGGCGGTGCAGGTGCTGGATCAGGGCAAGTCTGTGGTGTTGCGACTGCCGGCTCTTGCTCCAGCCCAGAGCGCTGCGGTGATTGTGGAGATGGCTGCCGATGTGGGTCCCCTCGATCAGACCGGCACGTCGGTGAACACGATCGGGCCGACGCTCGGAGCCCAGCTGTTGCAGGGCAGCCTGCTTTCGCTGCTGGTGAGCTTTGCGGCGATCGCGGCCTACATCACCCTCCGTTACGACCGGGTTTTTGCCTTTCTTGCCCTTCTGGCCCTGGGCCACGATGTGTTGATCACCTGTGGGGTGTTCGCCTGGTTGGGTCTGCTTCAGGGCATTGAGGTCGACTCGCTTTTTGCCGTGTCTCTGATCACCGTGGCCGGCTATTCGGTGACAGACACCGTGGTGGTGTTCGATCGGATTCGCGAGCAGAAATCCTTGCTGGGCCAGTTTCCCATCACCGATCAGGTGGACGTGGCTGTCGATGCCACCCTCACCCGCTCGCTCTACACCTCACTGACCACCTTGTTGCCCTTGGTGGCCCTGATCTTCTTCGGTGGCAGCAGCCTGTTCTGGTTCGCTGTGGCGCTCACCATCGGCATCTCGGTGGGGAGTTGGTCAAGCATCGGCATCGCTCCGACGCTTCTGCCTCTCCTGTCCCGTTGATGGACACCCCGGTGCGGCGAAGCAAGGCAGGTCTGCTGGTGCCGATCGCCCTGTTGCTCTTTGCCCTGGCTGATCTACGGGTGGAACTGCAGCTGTTGCTGGATCATCTGACCGTCACGGCACTGGGTTTCGCGATCGGTGCCCATCCCCTGGCGGTGTTGGTGCTGCTGCTTCAACCGTCGCTTTGGCGGCATTACCGACGCTGAGTGCTGGCCAGCATGGCCTCCAGCATCCAGATGGGTTAAGTCAGACCCTCCAGAACGCTTCAGCAAGGAAAATCCAGAAAGCTTCAGCTAAAGCACGTTCAGTCAACTCGCTTCATCACTGGGCGGCCGGTTTCCATCCCAGCGATCCATGATTTCGGCCACCACCACCTCCTGGCCGATCACCTGCAACACGACCACCAACGGCAGGGCAATTAGCACGCCCGGCAGGCCCAACAGGGCTCCAAGGCAAAGCTGGGCCATCAGGGCCACGGTGGGGAGCAGGTTCACCGTGCGGCTGAGCAGCACCGGCGTGAGCAGAAAGGCCTCGCCGTTCTGCAGCACCAGCCGCAGCACCAGCACCTGCAGCACCTTGGCGGGCGAGACCAGCAGGGCCATCGCCAGGGGCAGCAGGGTGGCGGCCGTGGGCCCAATCGTGGGGACGAAGGTGAGCAGGGCGCAGACCAGCGCACTGAGCAGGGCCAGCGGCACTCCCAGCAAGGCGAGTCCGGCCCAGGTGAGCAGACCCACCACCACGGCCGACAGGGTCATCCCGGCCAGCCAGCCCCCCAGGGCCTCTCGGCAGTCGCCCAGCAACTGGCGCATGCGCAGCCTGTAGAAGCGTGGTGTGGCGGCCACCACCAGGCCTTGATGGCTGCGGGGATCCAGGGCCAGCAGGATGGAGAGCAGGACCATCAACACCAGCTGGATCGTGCTGTTGGCGGCGCCACCAGCCACCCCGATCAGCTGGCCGCCGAGGGGCTGCAGCTTCTCCCAGGTGCTGCCCTCCAGCAGTTGTTGTTCAAGCCGGGTGAAGCCGGGAACGTTGGCGGCGAGGGCGGCCAGCTTCTGGGTCAGGGCCGGCAGCAGCTGGGTGAGGTCGTTCACCTGGGTGAACAGCTCCGGCAGGAGCAGGCCACCCAACTGGGTGCCAGCCACCAGCAGCACCACCAGCACCAGAGCGAGGGCCGTTGGCCGGTTCAGGGGCAGCAACCGACGCAGCAGCGTGATCGGGACGTCGAGCGCCACTGCCAGGACGATGGCGCCGAATAAAATCAGCAAAACCCATCGCAGCTCCCAGGCCAGCAGGCCCAGCACGATCAGGGAGAGAGCACCGAGCAGTGTGCGCGAACTCATGACGCAGTGGCTCGTTGCAACTTCCAGGGATCGAGGACGTCACGAATCACGATTTCCCGCACCATCACCTGCAGGCACACGGCCAGTGGCAGGGCCAGCAGCAGGCCTAGGGGGCCGAACAACACCGTGAACAGCAACTGGGCGATCAGGGTGAGGCCCGGCAGCAACTGGAGCTGGTGGTGCATCACCGAGGGAGTGATCACATAGCTCTCCAGGTTCTGAATCCCCACATACAGGCCCAGCACCGCCAGGGCCTTCCAGGGGCTCTCCAGCAGCGCTACGGACATGGGAAACAGGGTGCTGAGGGTGGGACCCACGTTGGGGATCACGTTCAACAGGCCAGCCAAAAGGGCATTGGCGGCCACCAGCTTCACCCCGAGCAGGGAGAGGCCGATGGCCGCCAGCACTCCCACGCAGGTGGAGCTGATCAGGACCCCCACCATCCAGGCACTGAGGGCATTGCCGCACTGAATCAGAACGGCGCGGAATCGCCTCCGATAAAACGACGGCACCAGCAGCAGCAGGGCCTCCCGGTAGGCCTCAGGCTGGCTGGCGATCATCAGCGCCACCGCCACCACAAACAGGGTCTGGATCAGGCCGGTGCCGACGTTGCCGGCCAGTCCGAGAATGCGGAGGGCACCGCCGCTGACCTGGCCGGCCAGATTGCCGGCTGGATTGGCCCCCTGCAACCCCTGCTGCAACCAGTCAAGGGCACCATCGCTGCGGCCATAGAGCATCCTGCTGGCGCTGTCCATGGCCTGCCGCAGCAGTTCCAGCAGGGCGCGCCCTGCCTGGGGGATCTTTTGCAACAGCTCAGAAAACTGCCCCACGAAGGCGGGGATCACGGCGGTACCGACCACCAGCACCACGACCAGCAGCAGTCCGAGGCTGAGCAGAAGTGCCAGGGGCCGCGGGCAGCGCAGCCGACGGCGCAGCTGGCCCACCAGGGTGCAGAGCGCCATCGCCAGCACGATCGCAGCGAACACCAGAACCAAGGCCTCCCGCAGGCTCCAGAGGAGCAGCAGGGAGGCAACCAGGGCGGCAAGCCCGAGCCACTGACCGAACGTCACGATCCCATCCTCTTGTGGTGGAGCCTGGGCTCAGTTGGGATCAGGAGTCTTCGTCCTCGACCTCCTTCTCCTCCTGGCCCGAGAAGCCCAGACCATGGCTGTCGGCATAGCGTTCAGCAAAGCGCATGAACCGCTCGAAGTCTGCGGTGTTCTTCCAGGTGTAGGTGGCCTCCAGGGCACTGGCCTTGCCGTTCACGAAGCGGGCCTTGACCTCGCGGGTCACCATCTCGCCTTCTTCGTCCTGCATGAACATGCCGGTGATATCGCCCATCGCTTCGGGAGCCAGGGCCTGGGGCTCCTCGAACACGAACAGGGCCTGACCGGTGCGGCCATCGCGGGAGCGGGTCAGACGGATATCGGGCACCACCGGCTCATCCACACCACGGAAGAACTGAATGGCGGCACCCATGACGGCTCGGGCAAAAACTGATCCTAGGCAGGCACTGGCTCGGCGCCCAGCAGGTGGCGTTCCAGCCGAATGGCGGCGGCCGTGTCACTCAGGCCGCTGAGATCGAGGCGTCCGAGGCTGGGCGCAGGGTGACGATCCAGCTCGTGGTCGTAGCAGCGGTCGTAGTAGTCGAGCATGGCCTTGCAGGCGCTGGCCCAGTTCTGCGCTGCGATTGCCTTCAGGGCAGTGTCCGTGCGCTGCGGACCCAGCCGGCGAGCGATCCGTTCGGTGGCCTGGCGCAGGCCGTCAGGATCCTGGCGGCCGTAAACCGCCACCAACCGCTCGATCCGCTCCGGCTCGGAGCGCTGGATCTCCAGCACCGGCGCCTGCACCATCTGCTGCCAGAACGCCCGCGGAATCCGGCAGCGTCCCACCTGGGCGCTTTCGGCCTCCACCCAGATGGCGTTGGCGTTGCGTTGGTGCAGCAGCGCCAGCGCCAGTCGATTCTCAAAATGTTCGCTGCTCGGCTGTTCCGGTTGTCCCAGGCCGCCGAAGCTGCTGCCGCGGTGATGGGCCAGGCCCTCCAGATCGATCACCGCCAGGCCCCGGGCGGCCATCGCCTCCAGCAGATCGGTCTTGCCGCAGCCGGTGCGTCCCCCCAGCAGCTGCAGCGGCCAGGGCTGCTCGAAGCTCTGCAGCACCCAGCGACGGAATGCTTTGTAGCCCCCCTCCAGCAGGACCACCGGCAGATCCAGGGTGGAGGCCAGCCAGGCGACACTTGCCGAGCGCATGCCCCCTCGCCAGCAGTGCAGCCGCAGATCGGACACCTGCCCTGCTCCGCTGCAATCGGCGCTGGCCAGTTCGCTCAGCCTGTCTCCCAGGTCCACCAGCCTCGGACCGACCAGCTCCAGCCCGCGCCGAACCGCACTGGGGCGGCCCTCCTGTTTGTACAGAGTGCCGATCTCGGCGCGCTCTTCATCGCTGAACAGGGGCAACGAGCAGGCACCGGGGATGTGGCCCTGGCGAAATTCGCCGGGGCTGCGCACATCCACCACCGGACCAGACGCCGCCAGAAAAGCACTGACTGGCAGTGCAGCAGGGCCTACGGGATTACTGGCGATCCCAGGCAGAACCGTGGGATCCAGGGCAACGGATCGGTTGTCGCGGAGGCTCATGGCGGTGGGGCGCTGCGCGTCCTCAGACCCGACTGACATAGTGGGCCCACACTGGCGCCCCCTCTGGCTGGTTCCCCACCATGCTCTCCGGTTCCCCGGTTTCCGTCGCCGCCAGTGCGGCGCCTGATCAGCTGCTGGAGCGCTTCCTCTCCGCCTCCCCGCGTCAACGGCGCAGCCTGCTGGGCCAGCTGGAGGGCCGCGCTTCCGAGCTGGCTCCGCTGATCGGTGACCGCCTCGATGGCTGGGATGCCACCGGTGACGACTGGGCCCTGGGTTTTCTGCTGCAACTCCTGCTCAAGGCAGGCGATCAGCCGCTGCGCGAACAGGTGCTGGCCCGCTACCCGGACGGCTGGCTGGCGGTGACCAGCGGTGCAGGGCTGGACTACGCCCCGCTGCAGCACCATCTGATGCTGCAGCACTTCGAGGTCGCCGATCGGCTCACCAGTGAGTTGTTGCGCCAGCTCGCCGGCAGCGGCGCCGTGCAACGGGGCTACGTGTATTACAGCGAGGTGCCAGCCATCGCGGCCGTTGACCTGGAAAGCCTCGATCGGCTCTGGCAGGTCTATTCACGTGGTCGCTTCGGTTTTTCCGTGCAGGGTCGCCTGCTGGCCGCCTGTGGCGGGCGCTGGGAGTTGCTCTGGCCTCGCCTGGGCTGGAAGCACGAGGGCCTCTGGACGCGCTATCCCGGCTCCTTCACCTGGTCGATCGAGGCCCCCGAGGGGCACATGCCCCTGGTCAACCAGTTGCGAGGGGTGCGGCTGATGGATGCACTGTTGCAGCATCCCGCCCTGCGACAGCGCATCGAGAAGGCCGCGGGGTAGGGTCAATTCCGGCAGCTGCGGATCCAGATCTGTTGGCGTTGCGTTGGTCCGATTTCATCACTCCCTCCACGTTGCAGCTGGCTCCGCTGGTGGAGTTGCTGCTGGAGCCGGTGCGCTGCGAGCGCACCCTTGCTGAGTTGCACCTGGGTCTCCAGGAGGCCCTGGTGAACGCTGTGCGCCATGGCAACGGCTGTGATCCGCGCAAATGCCTGCGGATTCGCCGCATCCAGACGCCGCGCTGGCTGGTCTGGCAGGTGCAGGATGAAGGACCTGGTGTGCCAGCAGGCCATCGCGGCCATGCCTTGCCCGACCACGAGGACACCCCCTGCGGCCGGGGCCTGTTCCTGATTCACCATTGTTTTGATGATGTGCGCTGGAGCGGTCGCGGCAACCGCCTCCAACTGGCCGTTCGGCGCTCCCGCTTCAGCGCCCCTGGCCGCCTCAATGCCCGTGGCTTGGACAGCCCGGATCACTGATCTCCTGGCGCAGCCAGGCCAGGCCATGCTCCAACAACGCGATCGCCCGCTCCCGCGCTGCGGTTGAGCTGGTCGAGGCCGGGCTGTCCTCTCCGAGCAGCTGCACCAGGGCCGCCGCAATCTGCTCGGCGCCACGGCGCGGCCGTTGGGCCTTGAGGGCGTGCCAGTCGCGATCCCCGATGCTGAGACTGCGATGCAGAGCCACGGCTTGCTCCAGGGCCTGCGGGGGCCAGTCCCGTTTCACATTCAAAGCAGCTGACTGGGTCACTGGACAACACACAACGGCGGCGCCCATCCTGGCGGGATGCCTCACCCCACGCGCCGCACCCGCCCGATCGGTGCCCTGCATCAGCTGGCTGCCGTGCTCACCATGGCCAGCGCAGCACCTCGGCAGCTCGGACAGGCCGCCTGGCAACGTCGCCAGCGGCAACGGCTCGCCATTGCCCAGCGTTTACTCGATCCCCTGCCCCAGGGGCTGCGGCAACCCCAGCCCGGACGCCACTTCTGGGTGGGCCTGCGAGGCGCCGGTGCCGGCCTGATCCTGGCCTGGTGGCTCCAACGCTGAGCTGCTCCCGCCGGAAGGCGGTTCGGCTCAGAGCGGTTTGCGGGCGGTCCAGACGCGGGTCATGAAATGGGATTCGGCAGCGATGGCTTCGAATCCGGCCTCCGTCAGCCGCGCATCGATGTCGTCCTCGATGTAGTGCCGGAAGTAAGGCTCGTGGAAGACGCGCCGGAAATTTTCCATCGGCACGGCGAACTCCGGGGAATCGTTCAGTTGCACCGAATCAGCCAGCACCAGCACGCCGCCGGGCTCCAGCACCCGCTGGATCTCGTTGAGCACAGCCTGCCGCGCCGACCCCGGCAGTTCATGCAGCAGGAACACGCAGGTGGCTCCCTGCAGGCTGGCCTCGGCGAATGGCAGAGCTTCGGCATTGCCCTGGATCAGCTGGGGCAGCTCGCCAGGCAGCTCCGCCAGCCAGCGATTGGCCTGCCGCAGGTAGGCGGTGGAGAGATCGAGCCCGATCAATTGGGCCTCGGGCAGGGCACCACGCAGCTGGCGCAGGGTTCGGCCGGTGCCGGTGGCCACATCGAGCACCCGCAGACATCCTGGCGGCCGATCCCCGAAGCTCTTCAGGGCCTGAACCAGGGGCCGCAGCACCCGGCGCCGCATCGGATCAGCGGTGCCGTTGAACAACAGTTCCACCTGCAGGTCATAGAGGGCGGCGGAGTGGTCGCTGAGGTAGCCGTCGGTCTGGTGATGGAAATTCTGGAGGTAGTACTCGGGGTAGGCAGCGGGATCCACGTTCTGAGGCAGGTCGCGCACCTTGCGCTCGCGCCGACGGTTCCAGGTGGCAGGGATATCCAGCCACACCAACGGGTAACGACTGGCCCAGTCGAACCAGGGGGCATCGAACAGCAGGGAGGCCGGATAGAGGCCCTGTTCCGCTTCCTGCCAGTCCCGATCCAGCAGACGATTCATCGACGCCTGCAGCATGGCCAGCAGGGCGGGCGGCACCGGCACGGTGCGGGCGCTGACCTCAGGGCTGAGCAGGTCCATGAGGCGGCTGCTCACTTCCTTGTGGGCCAGCCCGACCAGACTCTTGCCCTGCTGCAGGGTGTGGTACGCCAGCTTGGTGAGCTGATCGGACATGGAGGGGCCGGAGCGAAGACAGATTGGTTTATTTCAGCGGATTGGAAGGCTCTTCCGTGAGCCAGGCTCCTGACCAGCTTCGCGATCTGATTCGTCCCATAGACCTGCCCCTGCTAGAGACATGACCCGTCTTGAGATCGGACCCACCTGGCGCGCTCACCCGCTCTGGGATGCGATCCGCCCTGCGATGCGATCAAGTCTCAGAACTCAGGCGTCGTAGTAGAGGCTGTATTCGTAGGGGTGGGGCCGCTGACGGAGTTGCTGCACCTCCGCGTCCTTGAGCGCGATCCAGTTGGCGATCAAATCCTCGCTGAACACTCCGCCAGCCAGCAGGTAGTCCTTGTCAGCATTTAGGGCCTCGAGAGTGCGGCTCAGGGAGGCTGGAACCGTTGCAATCCTGGCCAGTTGATCGGCCGGCAGTCCGATCAGATCCCCATCGATGCCCTCACCGGGATCGATCTGGTTCCTGATGCCGTCCAGTCCGGCCATCAGCATCGCCGAGAGGGCGAGGTAGGGATTGGCCAGGCCATCGCCGGATCGGAACTCCAGCCGTTTGGCCCTGGGGCTGGGGCCTGTGATCGGAATGCGCACCGCCGCTGAGCGGTTGGCCTGGGAATAGATCAGGTTCACCGGCGCTGCGATGCCCGACACCAGCCGCCTGTAACTATTCGTGCCGGGATTGGTGAAGGCCAGAAAGCTGGGGGCATGGCGCAGCAAACCACCGATGTACCAACGCGCGGTCTGGGAGAGGTTGGCGTAGGTGCCCTCCCCGAAGAACAGGGGCTGGCCAGCCTTCCAGAGACTCTGGTGGACAGGCAGTCCCGAGCCGTTGGCGCCATGAACCGGCTGCGGCATGAAGGTGGCCGACCGTCCATATTTTCTGGCCAGATTGCGCACCACATAGCGGGTGGTCATCAGGTTGTCTGCCGCCCTGATCAGTTCCGTATCCGTCATGGCCAACCTCTGCTGGCCCGATGCCGTCACCGCCTGGTGATGCCTTTCAATCGGAACCCCGAGCGAGCCCAGCAACAGCACCAACTCGCTGCGCATGTCCTGATCGGTGTCGTGCGCAGCCACAGGGTCGTTCCACGGGGCTCGCCAGGGGCCCTGCTTGCCATGCATCCCGTCGCCGTTGTTCCAGGCAGCCTCGCTGGACTTGTTGCTGTAGCAGCTCGCCTCGCTGGAGCTGTCGCGCCCATCGTCAAAGAGGAAGAATTCCGGTTGGGGCCCGAAATAAGCCGTGTCGGCAAGACCGGTCGAGCCCAGATAGGCGAAGGCCCTCTGGGCCAGGGAGCGGGGACAGCAGCCAGTGGGCTTGCCGCTGCGGCGCTCCTGGATCGAACAGATCAGGCTGAGGGTCCTGTGGCTGTGAAAAGGATCAATCCAGGCGGTGCCGGGATCGGGCACCAGCGCAATCTCTGAGTCCTGGAGAGGATTCCAGCCACGCAACGAGGAACTGTCGAAGGCGAGCCCGTCAGCAAAGGCCCGGGCATTGACCTGGTCAGCGCAGACGGTGAGGTGCTGCCATCTGCCGTGCAGATCAGCGACTTTGAGGTCGATCAGCTCGATTCCCTCGTCCTTGATCAGGCTCAGGACGTCCCGGGTGGTTTGGGCCATGACGGAGTGGTGGTGGGATCCCGCACAGACCACGGGTTGACTGGACGGTAGGGATCGCCCCGAAGCTCACGCGCCAGCCCGGTCCCATGGTCCCGCTTTGCGTAACCGTTTCTGTCAAGTTGCCGAGAACACCGCTGGCAGCAGGAATGTGGCTGGTTGGTGAGTGCTAGTTTCCGCTGCAGGTGCGTCGATCTACAACACCCATGCGCGATGCCATCACTGGTTTGATCGGCCGTTACGACCAGCTTGGTCGTTATTTCGATCGCGATGCCATCGACCGCATCAACGGCTTCTACTCCCAGTCCGCCCTTCGTCTGGCGGCCGTGGAGCTGATCAACCGAGACGCTGCCGAGATCGTGCGCGAAGCGTCGCAACGGCTCTGGAAAGAGGATCCTGAACTGATCCTGCCCGGCGGCAATGCCTACACCACTCGGCGTCTGGCTGCCTGTCTGCGGGACATGGACTATTTCCTCCGCTATGCCAGCTACGCCCTGATCGCTGACGACGCCACGATCCTCAACGAACGGGTGCTCAATGGTCTGGATGACACCTACAAGAGCCTGGGGGTTCCCACCGGTCCCACCGTCCGGGGGATCGCCCTGCTGGGCGTGGTGGTGTGTGAGCAGTTGTCCGAGGCCGGCGTTGCCGACGCAGCCCTGCTGGACTCTGTGGTGAAGGCTCCCTTTGATCACCTCTGCCGCGGTCTGGCCTCCACCAACGTGCGTGCCCGCTGATCAGCGGCGTCTCCCTGTTTAGGCTCACCCGTCTCACCCCAACCGCCCTCGGTCTTGGTCTCCACTCCTGCCCGCCAGCTCGTCGGCGAACATCCCGTCAGCGAGGCTCACCGCTGCACGCTCGGCCCGATCGCCACTCCGGATCGTCTTCTGCTCGGACCCGGGCCCTCCAACGCGCACCCCACGGTGCTTCAGGCCCTGGCCCGGATGCCGATCGGCCATCTCGATCCGCTCTATGTGGAGCTGATGGGTGAGGTGCAGGAGCTGCTGCGCTACGCCTGGCAGACCGACAATCGCCTCACGATTCCCATGAGTGGCACCGGCAGTGCCGCCATGGAAGCCACCCTGGCCAACACGGTGGAACCGGGCGACAAGGTGCTGGTGGCCGTGAAGGGCTACTTCGGCCTCCGACTGGCGGATATGGCCGGCCGCTACCGGGCGGAGGTGGCCACGATCGAACGCCCCTGGGGGGAGGCGTTCACCCTGGAGGAGATCGAGGCGGCGCTGCAACACCATCGGCCCGCCATCCTGGCCATGGTGCATGCCGAAACCTCGACCGGGGTCTGCCAGCCCATGGAGGGCATCGGTGAGCTTTGCCGTCAATACGACTGCCTTCTGCTGCTCGACACCGTGACTTCCCTTGGGGCGATCCCCGTCTTCCTGGACGACTGGAAGGTGGACCTGGCCTACAGCTGCAGCCAGAAGGGCCTCAGTTGCCCTCCAGGCCTCGGTCCCTTCACCATGGGTCCCCGGGCTGAGGCCAAACTGGCGGCCCGGCGGGACAAGGTGCCGAACTGGTATCTCGACGTGAGCCTGCTGAACCAATACTGGGGCAGCAACCGGGTGTATCACCACACCGCCCCGGTGAACATGAACTTCGGCATGCGCGAGGCCCTGCGTCTGCTGGCGGAAGAGGGTCTGGAGAATGCCTGGGCCCGGCACCGGGCCAATGCGGAGCGCCTCTGGAACGGTCTGGAGCGTCTGGGTCTGGAGCCCCATGTGCCTGAGGCGCTGCGACTGCCCACCCTCACCACCGTGCGCATCCCGGAGGGCGTGGATGGCAAGGCCTTCAGCCTCCACCTGCTCAACACCCATGGCATTGAGGTCGGTGGTGGGCTCGGTGTGCTGGCCGGCAAGGTCTGGCGCATCGGTCTGATGGGCTTCAACAGCCGCGCCGAGAACGTCGATCGGCTGCTGGATCTGTTCGAGGCCGAGCTGCCTGCCTTCCGCTCCGCCGCTGCCTGAACCAGGCCGTGAGCTGAGCTCCAGCCTGCTCACCGCGCACCCCGCCCACCACGGTCATCGCGTGGTGGGCGCTGGGATCGCTGGCCAGATCCAGGCACCCCCCCAAGGCGCCCCGCTTGGGATCCGAGGCGCCATAGACCACCCGCCCGACCCGCGCCTGCACCAGGGCGCCGGCACACATCGGGCAGGGCTCGAGGGTCACCACCAGGGTACAAGCGTTGAAACGCCAGTCGCCAAGCAGCAACGCAGCCTGGCGCAGGGCCACCAACTCGGCGTGGCCCAGCGGGTCCTGATCGCGATGGCGGCGGTTGCTGCCCCAGCCGATGCAGCGTCCCTGGGCATCTAGCATTACAGCAGCAACAGGAATCTCACCGGTCTGCCCGACAGCTGCTGCATGGCGCAGCAAGCGTTCCATCCAGCTCTCCAGCCTGGTGTGCTCGTTAGTGGCTCGTGACGCCAGATCGGCAGGGCCGTGGTTCGGATCGGGCGGGAGATCAGAGTCACCTGAACCCAGCGGATCAGGGCGGAGCTGTTGGGTCGGCAAAGGCTGGTGGTGCCGGTCGTCCCGACGGAGTATCGGCACCGATCGTGGCAGCGAAGCGCGGGCCTGACCAAACCTGGCGTCTGACCATGCTCCTCCCCTCAGGTGAGAATGGGGAAACTTGACTGTCCGCCGTTGGCCAGCGCGCCACCAGCTCTGCGGGCCGCTTCGCCCCTGCCCTTTGCCGATCCAGCCCAGCCGGATGCGGCCCTGGAGTCGTTTCTGCATCGGGCTGCCAGCCAGCTCACGGCCTGGATGGGCAGCAGCCTGGCCCGCTCGCCCCTGCCTGGTCTGAGTGTGCTGCCCAGCGCGGCTCCTGAGGCACTGGGCCTGCCTTCGGAAGCCTTGCTGGCCGATCTGCAGCAACTGATGGATGGGGCCTACAACCCCCACCACCCCGGAGCCCTGGCCCACCTCGACCCCCCGCCCCTGGCGGCCTCGATCGTGGGGGATCTGATCTGCGCCGGCCTCAACAACAACCTGCTGGCGGAGGAGCTCTCCCCCAGCCTCAGCCGGCTGGAGCGCAGTCTCTGCAGCTGGCTGGCCGAAGCGATCGGTCTGCCGGCCGGTGCCGGTGGCATCCCGGCCAGCGGTGGCAGTCTCAGCAACCTGATGGCGCTGGTGCTGGCACGCCACCGCGCTGGGCTGGCCTGTTGCGGCCAGGCGGTGGTGCTCTGCAGCCAGGACGCCCATGTGTCCCTGGCCAAGGCCCTCACGGTGATGGGACTGCCGGCCACGGCCCTGCTCACGCTGCCGACCAATGCCTCGGGCGGTCTTGACATCGAGGCCCTGAAGGCCAGGCTGGAGACGCTGCGAACCCAGGGAGTGCCGGTGCTGGCTGTGGTGGCCACCGCCGGCACCACCGTACGGGGAGCGGTGGATCCCCTCGAGCCGATGGCGGCTCTGTGCCGGCGCCAGGGGATCTGGTTGCACGTGGATGGGGCGATCGGAGCGGTGTTCGCCCTCAGCGATCGCCACCGCCACCGGGTGGCGGGTCTGGCTCAGGCGGATTCGATCACCCTGAATCCCCAGAAGCTGCTGGGGATCACCAAAACCTCCTCCGTGCTGTTGCTCGCCGATCCGGCGGGGCTGGAGGAGGTGTTCGGCACGGGGCTTCCCTACATGGAGCCCAGCTGGGGGGGCAGCCATGGCGGTGAGGCAGGGCTGCAGGGCACCCGCCCTGCCGAAATCCTCAAGCTCTGGCTTGGCTTGCGGCAACTGGGCCTGGAGGGGATCGAAGCGGTGCTGGATGGCGCCATTGAGCGCCGCCGACATCTGCGCCAGCAGCTGGCCTGTGGTGATCGGCTCGACCTTCAGGATGGCCGGCTGCACCTGCTCGCCTTCTGCCCCACCGGCTATGACGCCGCGCAGGCCAACCACTGGAGCGCCGAAACCCGCCAGCGCCTGCTGGCCGAGCAGTTGATGCTGTCGCGGCCCCTGTACGGCGGCCGCCATCACCTCAAGGCCGTGCTCGGCAACCCCCACACCAGGGCTGAGCACCTGGAGCGGCTGGCGCAGCTGGTGCACGCCTCGCTTCTGCCGCAGCCCTGAAGACGATCCAGCCTGATCGCTATTCCTTCTTTCCATTCCCATTTTTTTTCATTCCAATTCCCAATCCCATTTCCTTTCCCTCTCCTTCTTCGTCCCTCTTTCCAGCCGCCATGGACCCATCCGCACCGGAGACGCCCGACAAGCTCTCTTCCGCTCCGTTTCGTTCCGGCGATGCCGCCCGTGCGGATTCTGTCCGCTTGGACGATGCCGGCCGCTCCGAGGCTGCCGCCAGCTCCACCAGGGCCACAGCAGCGGCTGATCCCCCTGGCGGTGTCGAACGGGATCGGCGCCGTGGACAGTGGGTGGCCGTCGTCACCGGGGCCTTGTCGATCCTGATCGGGGTGGCCTACCTGGTGTTGATCACGGTTCTGGATCGTCAGGGTCCCTTGCTGCCGCCTCCGCCGGAGGCCTTCGGCGTGGCGGCAGTGCGGTCTGTTCCGGTCGCTGCAGGGGCTCCACGACGCGGCGCAGGGCCAGATCGAGGAAGCGGCGCAGGGCTCCTTCGCGCCGGTTGAGCTCGAACTGGCGTTGCACCACCTCCTGAAGGCCGCCATCCCCCCAGTCCTGGTCCTGATCGAAGTAGGTGATGAAGCTCCGCCCTGCCACCCGGGTCAGCCAGGCGGCACTAACCGCCTGAATGGCGCGACCCACGAGCAGGGTCGGCAGCTGCAGGCTGAGAGCCCCGCTCAACAGGCTCACGCCCCCCTTGATCAGCCCCAGCCCCGCCAGGGTGCGACCCACCGAAAGAGCCAGATCCTGGGCTGAAGCGCGGCTGAGCGTGATGCCGTAGATCCGGCCGATCTCCACCACCATCTGGGCATTCACGGCGGCGGCACCGAGCAGATCCACGCCTGGCAGGGGCGTGACCGCCAACACCCCGGCACTGATCCACATGTAGCGATCCACGATTCGGTCCGCATCGCTGCGGCGCTGGCGGGCCAGCAGGGCGCGGCTGGCCTCACTGAGCCGGCGGCTCTGCAAGAGGATGTTGTCGGCGATCAGCTCTTCGCCATCGCTGTGCAGCACCGCCGCCAGGCGGCCCAGCAGGGCGTCTACTTCAGGCGGTGGCTGCAGCGGACGGCCCCCTGGCATCGGCACGCTCTGGGGGGAGGCACTGGCACTGACCACATCAGCGGCGCTCAGCCGGCCCTGGCAACGCTGCCGCAGCAGTTCCAGCAGCCGCTGTTCCTCCTGTTCACCACGAAGGTCGCACTTGTTCAGCACCAGCAGCAGGCGTTTGCCCAGCCCGGCCAGGGTGTCGAACACCTCCAGCTCGCTGGCCCGCAGATCGCCATCCACCACGAGCAGCAACAGATCGGCCCGGGCCGCTTGATCGCGGGCGGCCTGCTCCCGACGCCGCCCATCGACGCCGGCCTCCAGGATGCCGGGGGTATCCACCAGGATCACGGCCCGGCGCAATCCCCGCAGCCGCAGCCGGTAGCGGTTCGAGCCGGCGGTGGATCCCATCGGGGCCCCCACCTCGCCCACCACCTCGCCCAGCAAGGCACGGATCAGGGAGGTCTTGCCGGCCGACCCGCTGCCGAACAGCACAATCACCAGATCGCCGCGCTCCAGCTCGGCCTGCACCCGCTCGCGCTCCTGGCGCAGGGCCTCGCGAGCCACCGCATCCCGCACGCGATCGAGGGTGGCGTCAATCGAGGCCAGCTGGCTCTGGGCTGCCTCCTGGCGATTGCTCGGCGGCGGTGGGAGCTCACCAGCAGGGGAGCCGCTGCGGCTGGAACGGCCGGAGCGCCGTCCGCCCTGGAGCCAGGGCCAGACCAGCCGGGCCAGCAACAGCAGCAGCCCGGCCAGCAGCAGCAAGGCGATCGGACCCACCAGCCAGCCCGGAAGCCAGTAGCTCAGCTGCCAGAGCAGCTGATTGACGGTCTGCAACACCATGCCCACCAGCACCAGCACCGCCAGGGCGACGAGCAGCCAGATCCAGGGCCTGGCGGGCAGCTTCATGGGGTATTCATGGCGTTGGACTCGTGGTGCCAGAGCCTCGGACCAGATCGCCCCAGAGGCCCGCGGCCAGAGCGCTGCTGGCGTGGGTGGGGCGGTTGTCGTCATTGCCGAGCCAGACGCCAATCACCCAGTGGCGCCGCGGCTCGAAGCCCACGAACAACAGATCCCTGCCCTCGTTGGTGGTGCCGGTCTTGCCGCCCTCCTGCCCCCCCAGGTAGGCCTCGCTGCCGGTGCCACTGCGCACCACCGCACGCAACAGATCCTGGAGGGCGCGGGCCGTGGCTTCGCTGCTCACCCGCCTCCCAGGGGAAACGGTGGCGGTGGGCTGACGCCCTCCTGGATCGCTCTCGCCACGGCCACTGCCCGCAGCACTGCCTACCGCACTGGCTTTGCAGCGCTGGAGGGTGGCGGGATCGGCCAGCCGTGCACCCCCGCCACAGAGTTCCGCATCGGTGAGGCGGCGGATCGTGCTGGGCTGATGCCAGAGGCCGTCGTTGGCGATGGCGGCGTAGGCACCGGTGAGTTCCAGCAGCGTCACTTCGCTCTGCCCCAGGGCCAACCCCGGCACGGCCGCCAGGGGGCTGCTGATGCCGAGCACGCGGGCCTTGTTCACCACCGCCTCCAGGCCGACCCGCTGGGTGAGCCGCAGGGCAGCGGTGTTGCTGCTGCGCGCCAGGGCCTGCCGCAGGCTGAGGCTGCCGCCGCAGTTGCTGGCGAAGTACTGACCACGCCATTGCAGGGGGCCACAGCCGACCCGATCACCCGGCCTGGCCCCCTTCTCCAGGGCCACCAGATAGGGCACCAGCTTGAAGGTGCTGCCCGGCTGGCGCAGGGCCATCGAGGCGCGGTTGAACTGGCTCTGGCGATAGTCGCGGCCGCCGGTGATGGCGAGGATGCCACCGCTGCGGCTGTCGAGCACCACCACGGCACCCTGGCTGACGCCGCTGAAGGCCGGCCGAGCCAGGGAGTCGCGCAGCTGCCGTTCCACCCGCTGTTGCAGGGCCGGATCGAGGTGGGTATCGATCAGAAAGTTGCCTTCCTGCGCCACCTCCTGCCCCACCAGGGCCTCCAGATCACGGCGCACCTGATCGCTGTAGAAGGGGGTGTTGCGGCCAGGTCCGTTGGATCGGCAGGCCTGGGGCGCGAGCTGCACCGGCTGGCGGCGGGCCCGGCGGGCCGCATCGCGACCGATCCGGCCGGTGTCGGCCATCTTGGCCAGCACGCGGTTGCGGGAGTCGAGGGCAGCTTCGGGGGCCACACAGGGATCGTTGCCGTTGGGTGAAGGCAGCAGCCCCACCAACAGAGCGGCTTCCTCCAGCTCCAGACGCGCCGCTGGTTTGTCGAAATAGTGGCGGGCGGCGTCCTCGAAGCCCCAGCCCACCCCGAGATAGACACGGTTGAGATAACTGAGCAGCAGATCGGCCTTGCTGAAGCGGGCTTCCAGCTGAAGGGCCACCAGCAGCTCCCGCCACTTGCGACCCAGTGTTTCCCCCTGTCCCACCTGCTCCGGGTACAGGCTGCGGGCCAGCTGCTGGGTGAGGGTGCTGCCGCCTTCCAGCACGCGGCCGCCCACCAGGTTGGTCACCAGGGCCCGGCCTGTTCCGATCGGATCCACCCCCGGATGCCACCAGAAGCGGCTGTCCTCACTGGCCAGCAGAGCATCGATCAACACAGCCGGATAGTCCTGCAAGGCGGCCAGCTCGCGATGCTCCACGCCCTCCGCCGAGCTGAGCGGCCGGTTGTTGCGGTCGTAGAGCGCCAAGGGTCCGCGCACGTTGGCCAGACTGCCGCGGATCGGCGCCTGCCACAGAGCCAGGCCCAGCAGCAACACCCCGCCGCCGGCCAAGCCAGCCAGGGCCAGGCAGGCGCCCCGCAGCAGGGGTGCCAGGCGGCGCTGCATCGGCTGGCGGAACACCAGCAGCGGCACCGGCCCGCGTTCTTCCGGGCCGAAAGCCACGGTGTCGCCGTCTTGCAGCAGCAGCTCCTGCACGCGCCGCCCCTGCCACCAGAGGCCGTTGGTGGAGCCGGCGTCCTGAAGCAGCCAGTGCTGACCGCGCCATTCCAGGCGAGCGTGCTCACGACTCACGGCCGGGTGATCGATCACGATCTCCAGGTCGGGATCCCGGCCGAGGCGCCAGAGGCCGCC
The DNA here is from genome assembly GCF_025128095.1 of Synechococcus sp. CS-1328. Classification (GTDB taxonomy): domain Bacteria; phylum Cyanobacteriota; class Cyanobacteriia; order PCC-6307; family Cyanobiaceae; genus CBW1002. The sequence goes on from NZ_JAHLYT010000071.1 coordinate 152,785, forward strand.
ATGCAGGTTGATCGTGCGCTCAGGTTTGGTCTGCTCAGCCTTGGTCTGCTCAGGCGTGGTGCTTTCAGCCTCGGCTTGTGTTCCTTCTGCAGCTGAGGCCGAACCCGGATCCTCTGGCCCAGGAGATCCGGTGCCCTGGAGCTGCAGGCGATCGCGCCTGAAGCCATCGAGCAAGTAGAGCTCCAGCTGCGCCGCTGCCAGAGAGGTCCTGGTCATGCCACCGAACGGGGCCGGCCAAGCAGATCCAGCAGGAAACAGGCCACGGCCACGTTGATTGCCACGTCCGCCAGGTTGAACACCGGAAAGCTCACCGGCACGAACTCAAGAAAATCCACCACGGCTCCGAGGCGCCAGCGATCGAGACCGTTGCCGATGGCTCCCCCCAGCAAGCATGCGCAACCGGCTGCTTGCCAGACCCCCATGCGGGGCTGGGCCAGAAGCCAGAGCACCAACCCCAGGGCCACCAGCAGGCTCACCAGACCCAGAGCAACGGTGGAGCCGGTGAACAGGCTGAAGGCTGCTCCGGTGTTGAACACCAGGCGCAGCTGCAGCAATCCCGGAAGCAGGGTCTCCATCTGGCCGGCGGCCAGCTGCTGCATGGCCCAGTGCTTGCTGACCTGATCCAGGATCACCAGCACAGCCGCCAGCCCCAGGAAGAGCAGCTGGCGGCGGTTGGGACGGCGCCAGAGGGTTGAACGGGTCATGAGGGCAGGAGCAGCAGGCGCCGCAGCAGCAGGGCCACCACAGCAACAGCGCAGCAGAGCAGCAGCTGGGGCAGGAGGGGGCCGATCGAATAGCTCATCAGCAACGGCAGCAGGGTGCCGCTCCAGCGGCCTGCCAGAGCACCGAGCAGCAGGTTGGCGATGCCGCACAACTGAATCACCAGCAGGCCGATGCCGGCGGCACCGGCCAGGGAGAGGGGGTCGTTCATGCCCGGCTGGCGGGCCAGACGGCCGGTCAGCCAGGCCGCCGGCAAAAATCCGGCCAGATAGCCGAAGCCGGGATCCAGCACATAGGAGGGACCACCACCGCCGTAGAACACCGGCAGCTGGAACAGCCCCACGCTGAGGTAGGCCACGGCCGCGAGCATGCTGCTGCGCGGGCCGCAGACCAGCGCCGTGAGCAACAGGCCGGGGACCTGCAGGGTGATCGGCAGGCTCACCAGCGTCCAGGTGCCCGTGAAATCGTTCAGACCTCCGGAGGGAAGGGGAACGGCGGCCTGGATCAGACCACCAACCAGGATGAGCAGGAGTCCGGCGATGGCGCCGCTCCAGGTGGCAAGGGCCCGCAACGGCACAACCAAAGGGCTGGCGCCATCCTGCTGCAGCTAGGTTCAGCTGACCAGACACTCTTGGGCCAGACAGGTTCGGGGGCGGAGTTCAGGCCCATGCCATCCAGACAGCCCGAACAGCCAACCGCGCCAGGCCAAGAGGCGCAGATTGACGCTGCGGCCTCGGCTGGCAGGGACAGGGAGCTCCGTGGGCCTGAAAACGCAGACCTCGCTACGGCGGTACCCGAACATTCAGCTCGTCGAGAATCAGCGCGCGAAATTTCAGCCCTGGAACATTCCGCACCCGAAGACGCGACATCTGAACACCCTGGATCTGAAAACGCTCGAACAGAAGACCCGGCAACCGACGATGCCGTCACCGCAGACGGATCAACCGCAGACGGATCAACTGCAGACGCGTCAACCGCAGACAGATCAAGCGCAGACAGATCAAGCGCAGAATCAGTAGCCCCGATCCCCCTGGAGCCTGAACCCTCCCCAGTCCGGATTGGTGCGACGGTCGAGTTGTGCCGGCCCTTGCGTTATCTCAAGACCGCCGACCCGATGCCGATGCTGCGCCCCCCCGATCTGGTCGATCCAGGCGAGGTCGGCACGGTCACGGCCATCCGGATGATGGGTCAGGTGACGGTGCGCTTCCGTCGCGGCAGCTTCCTGATAGCCAGCGATGACCTGAAGATCTGTGGTCCGTCTGAGGCACTCCGCTGACCCTCTCAGGTCGATCAGGTCAGGTCGACACAGTCAGCTCGACAAAGTCAGCTCGATAACGGGTGGGCGGCCCAGGCGGCTGCGGCCCCCTCCAATGCCGCAGCCGGTCCGCAGAGGCTGAGATGGGGCCGGCGCAGGCAACGCTGGGCCGCTGCCTGCAGGGCTGCACCATCGAGCTGGCCGGCTCGCACCAGGGCCTGGTCCACGTAATCCGTGGGCAGTCCATGGCCCAACACCAGAGCCAGACGGTCGGCGATCTGGCCGCAGGTTTGCCGGCCCATGGCGTCCTGACCACGGAACTTGGCCAGGGCGAGCTCCAGCTCCTCAGCGTCCAGGGGGTGCTCCAGCAGCCGCTGCCACTCGTCCAGCAGTGACCGGCAGGCATCGGCGGAGCGATCGGCCGACGTGGAGAGGTGAAACACGAACGGGGCTGCGCCGCGGCGGGCGGGCAGGTGCACACCCACGTCGTAGGCCAAACCCTGCTCTTCGCGCATCACCACGAACAGGCGGCTGGACATCCCCATGCCCAGATGGCTGTGCAGCAGTCGCAGGGCCAGTCCGTCCTGTTCGCCCAGGGGCACGGTGGCGGCACCGAGCATCAGCACCATTTGTTCGGTGTCCTGGGAACAGAGGGCCAGGCGCTCCCCCGGCTGGCCCACCGGACCCGCCCCCTTCAGCGGCGCCTGGCTGCTCCAGGGTGACGTCTCCAGGCTGCTCTGCAGAAGCGTGATTAACGACTGGGGCACATCACCGCAGAGCACCAGCACGGCGCCGTGTACCCCAAACTTCTGGCGCAGCGGATCGAGGGCCTCCAGCTCCAGGTCCTGCAGATCCGCCTCGACCCCCAGGGGGTCGTGGCCGTAGGGCCCGTTCCCATACAGCTGCTGGCGCAGACGGTCGTGGCAGAGCTGAAAAGGATCCTCCTTCTGGCGTTGCAGGGCCTGCAGATTGAGCTGCCGCTCCAGCTCAAATTGATCGGCCCGCAGCCAGGGGCTCTGCACCATGGTCAGCAGCAGCGGCAGGAGCAGATCGGCATCCTCCCGGGCGCATTTGAGGCTCAGCAGCAGGTTGTCCTCGGTGGCCTCGCAGCGGAGCGCGGCGCCACATCCCTCCACCAGATCGGCGAGGGCCTCCGGACCCAGGTCGCCGCAGCCGCGGGTCATCAGGCCGGCCAGGATCTGGTGGGCACCGCAGGCCCCCGCTGGATCGAGGCTGCTGCCTCCCCGGATCCAGAGCCGTGCTGACAGGATCGCTGGCCCGGGGCGATGGACCACCGCCAGGGGCAGGCCGCCCGGCAGAACCATGGTCTCCGGCGTGGTGCGGAACAAAGACAACGTCGGGAGGGGCATCAGGCGGGAACGGCCTCCAGCACGCAGGCCAGGGCCGGATCAAACAGGGGCAGCATGCTCTGCTGCAGGCGAGCGGGGCTCCAGGTCTCGAGCAGCTGCAGGGGTTGCTCGAGGGGAGCATGGCGGCCCCAGAGCCCATTGGCGCCGATCAGTCCCGCCACCCCACCGGCGGCTTCAAGCCCGAACCGATAGGCATGGGCCACCAGGCGCCGGCTTCGTTGCCACTCGGCCTCCGGCAGGGCCGTCTCGCCCAGCTCCTGCCATACCTGGCTGATCACCAGGCGCACCTCCGGCAGATCCTCGGGCTCGCACACCGCTTCCAGCAGCGCCAGGCTGCCGCACTCGAGCACGTGCAGGTCGAGATCCACGCTCTCGACGATCCGCAGGTCTTCCCGCAACCGATCCACCAGCCGGCTGCGACGCCCCTCCGCCAGCACGGTGGTGAGCAGGTCGGCGCCCATCACGGCCTCCTGCTCAACGGCCGCCGGCAGAGCCCAGGCCATCAGCAGGCGGGCGGCTTCCAGCCTGGGGATGGCGAGACGCTGGACTCCAGGCCGGAGGCGCAGGGCCGGTGGCGTTGGTGTTGCGCTGCTGGCGTTCAGTTCGGCCAGGGCACTGCCGCTCAGCCGATCCAGCCGATGCTCCGCGGCCAGGGGGCCCGTCTCCAGGCTTCCGCTGAGGGCCAGGATGCAACGGTCTGCCCCATAGAGCCGCCGCTGGAATTCACCCATCACAGCGGGCGTGTGCTGCAGCAGGGCCTCGCGGCGGCCCAGGATCGGCAATCCATAGGGGTGATCCGGGCAGGCCAGAGCGAGCAGGCGCTGCATGGCGATCTCCTCGGGCTGGTCTTCGCTCTGGGCCAGTTCCTCCAGCACCACCTGGCGCTCCATGGCGAAGGCCTCCTCCTCCAGGCGAGGGCGCAGTACCAGATCCAGCAGCAGATCAAGGGCCTGATCGGCAGCGTCGGGGGGAATCAGCACGTGGTAGTGCACGTCATCGAAGCCTGTGGCGGCATTGCTGCTGCCACCCAGGGCCTCGATGCGCCGGTCGAACTCACCGGCATCCAGGTGGGCACTGCCTTTGAACACCATGTGCTCGAGAAAGTGGGCCACACCGCTCTCCTGCGGAGTCTCCCAGGCACTGCCGGCCCGGCACCAGAGGTTGAGGCAGGTGAGCGGCGCGTCCGGCAGAGACAGGCTGACCACCGGAGCCCCGTTGGCGAGATGGTCGAGCTGAGGGGGCGCCAGATCCGGCAGCAGCAGCGGCGACGCCCCCTGGGGCACGGCAACGGGCACGGTGGCAGACGCATGGCAGGATCTGCATTCTGCTGCTGCCACCGGCGGCACGCGCCCGTCCCTGCCGCCCATGCCCACCACCGAGGCCCAGCGCGCCGAGGGTGTCCATCCCCTGGTGGATGCTCTGGCCGAGAGAATCCGCCAGCAGTGGGCGCTCCTGCCGGAGCTGGCCCCGCTGGCGGTGGACCCAGCCCTGGAAGCCATCACCGGCAGCCTCGATGGAGAACACCTGTTCATCCGCAACGAGCTGCGTCACTGCCGTGGGCTGCGCAAGCTGCACCTGGAAACGGCACGGTTGGGTGCCGGCCTTCAGATTCTCCACTGCGTCTTTTTCCCGGATCCTCGCTACGACCTGCCCGTCTTCGGTGCCGACATCGTGGCGGGGCGCGGCGGAGTATCGGCCGCCATCGTGGACCTCTCTCCGGTGAGCGGCGATCTCCCCGATCGAATCGATGCAGCCCTGGAGGGGCGAGAACGCCACACCTATGAAGGCGAACGGGAACTGCCGCCGTGGGGCTCGATCTTTTCGCGGCACGTGCGCTTCGTGCGGCCGGCCAATCCCCAGGAAGAGGAGTGGTTCATCGAGGAGGTGGCCTGTTTCCTGCAGATCCTGGGTGAGGCGATCAGGGGCACGGAACCACAATCCAGCCATGATCCCGATACGATCAAGCGCTGGGCTGGTCAGCTCCACTATTGCAAGCAGCAGAAACAAAACGACAAGACCAGACGGGTCCTGGAGAAGGCGTTCAACCCCGAATGGGCCGACCGCTACATCGAGGAGCTGCTGTTCGACGACCCGGCCCCGCTTTGAGTCTCGAAGGGCTCCGCTCTCGGCCACTGGTCCTGGGTCTTGGCCTGCTGGTGTTGGTGCTCGGCGGGGTGATCCTGTTCCGACAACGATCCACCCCACCTGTCCGACCTGCTCCGGCTCCTGCGAGCGCCATGACCCAGAAGCTGGAGGCGGTCTCCGCCCTGGGCCGGCTTGAGCCGGCCGGTGATGTGCGCAAGCTGGCCGAACCGATGAACGGCATGGGGGGCAGCCCACGCATCAAGACCCTGCTGGTGGAGGAAGGCGACGCGGTGCGGCGCGATCAGGTGCTGGCCACCTTCGACAGCCGCCCGGGCCTCCTGGCTCAGAAGAATGTGCTCACCACCCGGATCAACAGTCTCCAGAGCCAGCTGGTGCTGCTGGAGCGGGAAACCAGCCGCTACCGCCGCCTCGCCAGTGCTGGAGCCACCGCCACCGGTGATCTGGAGGTGCGGGAGATCAAGCTGCTCGAATTGAAAGGCAATCTCGAGGAGGCCCGCTCGGAGCTGCGCCGGGTTGATACCGACCTGGTGGACAGTGAACTCAGGGCCCCGATCGATGGCACAGTGCTGCACATCTGGACCCGGGCGGGCGAGCGTCCGGGGTCGAACGGCATCCTCGAGCTCGGCGGTGGCACCGGCATGGAGGCGATCGCCGAGGTCTACGAGAGCGATATCGACCGGATCAGGCTCGGGCAGAAGGTGCGGATCACCAGTGAAAACGGCGGGTTCAGCGGCAGCCTGGCCGGCCGCGTGATCCGGATCAGCCCGCAGGTGCGCCAGCGCGATGTGCTGTCGACCGACCCCACCGGCGATGCCGATGCCCGGGTTGTGGAGGTGCGTCTGGCCATCGATCCAGCCGACATGGAGCGGGTGCGTCGCCTCGCCGGCCTCAAGATCGTCACCCGATTCGAGAGCTGAGGTGGATCGGATGCAACCCCTGGCGGCACTGGCTTCGCTGTGGTCGTCCAGGCGCATTCCGATGTCCTGGCTGCTGCTCACCCGTCAGCCGGCCCGGCTGGCCGTGGCCCTGGCGGGCATCAGCTTCGCCGGCATCCTGATGTTCATGCAGTTCGGCTTCCGCGACGGACTGTTTGATGCCAGCGTCACGATCCACAAGCTCTTCGATGCCGATCTGGTGCTGCTGAGCCCCCGCTCCAGCAGTTCGGTGAGCATGGCCGGTTTTCCGCGGCGCCGGCTGGTACAGACCCTGGCCGATCCCGATGTGGCTGGGATCACCCCGGTGCACTGGAGCCTGCTGCTCTGGCGCAATCCCCAGACCCGGGCCACCCGCTCCCTGCTCACCCTGGGCTTCGAACCGGACGATCCCCTGTTCACCGACCCCAGCCTGGCCGCCAAGAGCCAGGTGCTGACCCAGCGTGGACGGGTGCTGTTCGATGAGCTGTCCCGGCCGGAGTTCGGCCCTGTGGCCGAGTGGTTCCGCCAGGGCCGACAGGTGGAGAGTGAAATCTCCGGCAAACGGGTGCGGGTAGCAGGCCTGGTGGCTCTCGGTACCTCGTTCGGAGCCGATGGCAATCTGCTCACCAGCAGTGAGACCTATCTCAGCCTCCTGCCCGACACCCCTCCGGGCAGCATCGAAGTCGGTCTGATCCGCCTGCGACCGGGATCCGATGTTGCTGCTGTGCAGCGTCGCCTGCAAGCAGCCCTGCCGCAGGACGTGCGCGTCTACACCAAGCAGGGCTTCATCAACTTCGAGATGAACTACTGGCGCGACAGCACCTCGATCGGCTTCATCTTCACCCTCGGGGCGGCGATGGGCTTCATCGTGGGCTGTGTGATCGTCTACCAGATTCTCTATTCCGACGTCAGTGATCATCTGCCCGAATACGCCACCTTGATGGCCATGGGCTATCGCCTCTCCACCCTGCTGGGCGTGGTGGCGCGTGAAGGCTTCTTTCTGGCGATCCTCGGCTACCTGCCTGCCTACGCCGCCGGCGAGGGCCTCTACGTGCTGGTGCGCAACGCCACCAACCTGCCGGTGGGCATGGACACAGCTCGGGCGGTGCTGGTCTTCGCTCTGATCCTGGTGATGTGCATGGGCTCAGCGGCCCTGGCCATGCGCCGGCTGGCCGATGCTGATCCAGCTGAAATCTTCTGACCCTCTCCTCTGAATCTCCCTCTTCTGAATCTCTTTTCTGACGCTTTCTGTCTTCAGGACCACTCTTCAGGACCTCTCTTCCGTCCGCTTCCGTTCCCCTTCCCCGGCCATGTCCGTCGACCCTCTTGCCACCGCGACTGCGCCCCAGCAGGGTGGCCCCAGCGTGGCGTTACGGGGGCTGAGCCACTGGTACGGCAGCGGCGCCATGGAGCGGCAGGTGCTGCAGGGGATCGATCTGGAGATTCATCCCGGCGAGGTGGTTCTGCTCACGGGGCCATCCGGCTGCGGCAAGACCACCCTGCTCACCCTGGTGGGGGCGTTGCGCCAGGTGCAGGAGGGTTCGGTGCGGGTGCTCGGCCAGGAGCTGCTCGACTCCAACAGGCGCCAGCGCCAGCGACTTCGCCGTCAGATCGGCATGATCTTCCAGGGGCACAACCTGCTGGGCTTCCTCAGCGCTGAGCAGAACGTGCAGATGGGCTCCGATCTGCTGCCCGATCTCGGCTATCGCGCCCGCCGCGACCAGGCCCGTGAATGGCTGCGGGCCGTAGGACTGGGAGATCACCTCGGCAAGCTGCCCCACGATCTTTCCGGTGGCCAGAAGCAGCGCGTGGCGATCGCGCGTGCCCTGGCCTCCCATCCGCGCCTGCTGCTGGCCGACGAGCCCACCGCAGCCCTCGACAGCCGCAGCGGCCGTGAAGTGGTGGAGCTGCTGCGGGGGTTGGCCCGCGAGCAGGGCTGCGCCGTGCTGATGGTGACCCATGATCCCCGCATCCTCGATGTGGCTGATCGTCTGGTGCGGATGGAGGATGGCTGCCTGCAGGAGCAGGAAGACATGCGGCCGCTAGTGAACGCCACGGCTTAAGGGCTTAAGCCAAGTCCTCAGCAGGTCCTTGAGCGGGGTCTCAGGAGGGCAGGCTTACGGGAATCCCCAGCCAAGTGCTGACGGTCGGTTGGCTAGGGTTGAAGTTCAGCCATTTCCACTTACCGCAGGCCGTATGTCCAAGCGCAGGAATCTCAAGAAGGAAAAGCAGGAACGCAACCGCGCTTACGCGCGCAAGTTCAAGAAGCGCAAGCTGCGCAACGACGGCCGCGGTGAAGGTGCCGGCAATGGCGTGACCGGCACGGCCAACAACGGCGGCGCCGCTGATTGAGTCCAGCTGCTTGCTGGACCCAGAGCGTCGAGGATCCTGCGGGATCCTTTTTTTTCGCCCAGCTGTGTGCCCGGCGCCCTGCCGGCCGAGGCTTCGGCCTCAGCGGCGCGCCTCCTGTTCTGCGCCTCGCTGCTGCCTCTGGTTCTGCAGAGCCGAGGCCCATCCCCCCTCCTGAGCGGCCATGTTTCTGAGCGTCGTCATCCCCACCTACAACCGCCTGCCGATCCTGCGCAAGTGCCTGCTGGCGCTCGAGGCCCAGCAGCTGGAAGCGCCGGTTGAGGATTTCGAGGTGGTGCTGGTCGACGACGGCTCCACCGATGACACCGTCGCCTGGCTCGAGCAGCAGGCCGATGCGCTTCCCCATCTCCGTCTGGTTCGCCAGGAACACGGAGGCCCGGCCGAAGGCCGGAACCGTGGTGTCGATCACGCCCGCGGCGACGTGATCGTGTTCATCGACAGTGATCTGGTGGTGCTGCCAAACTTTCTCTGCTGCCATGCCCGCGCCTTGCAGCACAGTTGGCAGGGCCGCGGCAACAAGCTCTGCTTCACCTATGGCGCCGTGATCAACACCGCCAATTTCGAGGCGCCCACCAGCGAACCGCACAAGCTCAACGACCACTCCTGGGCCTATTTCGCCACCGGCAACGTGGCGATCGATCGGGAGCTGCTGGAGCGCTCCGGCCTGTTCGACACCAGCTTCCGCCTGTATGGCTGGGAGGACCTGGAGCTGGGGGAACGGCTGCGCCGGCTCGGTGTGGTGCTGGTGCGTTGTCCAGAAGCCGTGGGCTATCACTGGCATCCGCCCCTGAGCCTTGAGCAGATCCCTGACCTGATCCGGGTCGAACGGGAGCGGGCCAAGATGGGACTGGTGTTCTTCCGCAAGCACCCCACCCGGCGGGTGCGCTTCATCATCCAGTACACCTGGCTGCATCGCGCCCTCTGGGAGCTGCTCACGGTTGGTGGCCTGCTCAATGAACGCAGCCTCAGACCCTTGCTGGCCTGGCTAATTCGCCACGGCAAGGCGGGGCTGGCGATGGAGCTGCTGCGGCTGCCGCTCAACCGCATCGGCGTGCGGGCGCTCTATGGGGAAGCGCGCCAGGCGGGTCTGGCCTGAGGGGCTGCGGAGCCAGCAACACCATTTGATACGGTGTCAAGGTCCCATTCACCGCACACCTGTCCGTTTCGGGTGATCGGGCATGACGTTGCCAACCTCGCCTTCCAAGGCAGTTGGCCTATTGCAGTCGTGCCAACGGATCCCAGGCAGGTGGAGGCCAACCCGAAACTTCCCGATTCATGGCTGTTGTCACCCTTTCCGAAATGATGGAGGCGGGTGCCCACTTTGGGCACCAGACCCGCCGCTGGAATCCCAAGATGTCGCGCTACATCTATTGCGCGCGCAATGGGGTCCACATCATCGACCTTGTGCAGACTGCCGTCTGCATGAACAACGCTTACAAGTGGGTGCGTAGTGCCGCCCGCAGCGGCAAGCGTTTCCTGTTCGTGGGCACCAAGAAGCAGGCCTCCGAAGTGATCGCCATTGAGGCCACACGCTGCGGTGCGTCCTACGTCAATCAGCGCTGGCTGGGCGGCATGCTCACCAACTGGACCACGATGCGGGCCCGCATCGACCGCCTCAAGGACCTGGAGCGCATGGAGAGCTCCGGTGCCATCGCCATGCGCCCCAAGAAGGAGGGAGCTGTCCTGCGTCGTGAACTCGAGCGCCTCCAGAAGTACCTGGGTGGACTGAAGAACATGCGTCGCCTTCCGGACGTGGTTGTTCTGGTGGACCAGCGCCGCGAGACCAACGCGGTGCTCGAGGCCCGCAAGCTGGATATCCCCCTGGTGTCGATGCTCGACACCAATTGCGATCCTGACCTCTGCGACGTGCCGATTCCCTGCAACGACGACGCCGTGCGTTCGGTGCAGCTGGTGCTGGGCCGCCTCGCCGATGCGATCAATGAAGGCCGCCACGGTGCCCAGGACCAGCGCGGCGGCGACGACGAGGGCTGAGTCGTCTGCTTTGAAGTCTTCTCAGTTGATGTTTCTCCGTTGAAGTCGCCTTATCAGAGTCGTCTCCTTTGAGTGGCTTCAACTGAGGAGTTTCATTAAAGTGACTTCAGAGCATCGTCGTCTGAGATGTCCACCTTGATGGTGGACCCGATCCAGAACGGAGAGTCCGGTGGATTCTCCTTGATTTCCATTTCGTTTGTTCAGAGACTCGGGCGCTTCGCCACGCCAGCTCACTGGTCCATCGCATTAACGCTGACTGGTGACACGGGTCTGCCGCAACGCCCAGGCGGCTTTCAGAGACTGGGCACCTTCCCTTCCCCTCCACCCCACCCATGGCTGAGATTTCAGCGAAGCTTGTCAAGGAACTGCGCGACAAGACCGGCGCAGGGATGATGGACTGCAAGAAAGCCCTGGCCGAATCCGGCGGGGACATGACCAAGGCCAGCGAGTGGCTGCGCCAGAAGGGCATTGCCAGCGCCGAAAAGAAAGCTGGCCGCACGGCCGCTGAGGGTGCCATCGGCAGCTACATCCATACGGGAGCCCGCGTCGGCGTGCTTGTGGAGGTGAACTGCGAGACCGATTTCGTCGCTCGCGGTGAGGTGTTCCAGGAACTGCTGCGCAACGTCGCCATGCAGATCGCCGCCTGCCCTGGCGTGGAATACGTGGCCGTCGACAACATCCCTGCCGAGATCGCCGAACGCGAGAAGGCGATCGAGATGGGTCGCGATGACCTGGCGGGCAAGAAAGAGCAGATGAAGGTGAAGATCGTCGAAGGGCGCATCGGCAAGCGTCTCAAGGAGATGGCCCTGCTGGAGCAGGCCTTCATCAAGGACAACACCCTGACCGTGGCGGAACTGGTCAAGCAGGTGGCCGGCAAGGTGGGCGAAAACATCCAGGTGCGTCGCTTCACCCGCTACACCCTCGGTGAAGGGATTGAAGTGGAACAGTCTGACTTCGCCGCCGAAGTGGCCGCCATGTCCGGCAAGGCAGCCTGAGCCGCTGATCACTCCCGACTCACCGATGTCCCTGCTCGAAGCCAGACGAGCCCGTCTGGCCCTGATCGACCAGGTGAAAGGCGACAATGCCAAGCGATACAGAGCCCTGGCCCTGTATCTGCAGGTGCTGCGCGAAGGCCTGCTGAACCGGATTCAGCAGGCCTGTTTTCATCTGGCCACGCAGGTGTATCCCCAGCGCTATGCCGCCCTGCGGCCGCCCCAGCGTCTGGAACTGCATCGCCGTCTTGAGGCGCTGGTGGAACGGTGCAGCACCCTGCTCACGGTGGAGCAGCTGGCGGTTCTGGCTCACCAGCAGGCCCAGCAGAAGATGGCGCGCAGCCAGCGCCAGCAGCGCCGTTTTCTGCAGTCGCTGCGCGACTCTGCCGAGCAGACCGTGCAGCGGCCTGAGCGAGATCAGGTTGAACCACTGCCTCAGGGGTCGATCCGACTAGGGCTCGATTTGCCCCTGTCCACCGATCTGTTGGCCGGCCAGGAGCTGTTCACCGCCGGGCTCCCCTCACGGGTGCCAGCAGCGGACGCAGCGGCCCATGGAACGGATCTCTTCGATCAGCCTAGTGACGCTGAGGGGCCTGTTGATCCAGACAGTCTTGTTGATCCAGACAGTCTTCTTCATCCAGACAGTCTGATGGATCTTGATGCTCTGGATCGTGATGATCTGGACACCGATGATCTGGACAGCCATGTGTTTGACCTTGACGGCCTCGTGGACGGCCTCGACGGGGATGACCTGGAGAGCACTGAAGCGGAGTCCACCGGGTCCATGGATCCAGAGTCCGAGGCCTCCCATTCGGCCTTGATGAAAGCTTTTGGGCAGTTGCTGGAGGCCTCCCTGCGCGATGGTCCCGCCGGCTTGAGTGGCCGGGCTCGATCAGACCGTGCCGATGATCCAGATGAGTCTCAGTCGGATCAGCTGCGCTCGGATCAGCCTGAGAATGATCATTCTGAGTCAGATCAGTTTGAGTCAGATCAGCCTGAGTCAGATCAGCTTGCGCAGGCCTCCTCCGCACCAGAGTCTCTCTGGACTCAGGGATCGTTGCCCACGGATCCTGTGGCGCTGACGCTCTGGTTCGAGGGCATGGAGACGGCGCTGACGCGCCGACTGCGCAATCTCTCCCATGCGATCAATGTGGAGTTGCTGCGCCTGGGGCTGATTCGCAGCCTGCTGCCTGTGAACCTGCTCGATGCGGTGCTGCAGGGCCAGGTGGATACCCTGCCGGCGGGGCCCAACCTGGTACGACTGGCTCTGTCGTTCCCCGATCCAAGCGGTCAGGGCAGTCTCGAATCGATCGCGCTGCTGTTGCGTTCGGCAGATCTCGAACTGGAGCTGCCCAGCTTGCGAACCTGCCGGCGGCGGCTGGAGCAGGTGCTGCAGGAGGATCGCAGAATGGCCGAGCAGTTTCGCCGTCTGGAGCGGCGGATCCAGGTGCTGGAAGCTGAGGTTCTGTGGCTGGAGGACAACAACAGGCTGAAACCAACCCAGGAGCCATCCCCGCAGGAGATCTCCCCGCAGGAGCCACCGGCGAGCTGAACACGGAGCGCTGGCTTCGGGATCTGCAACAGGCCCTGCGCCTGGAGGTGGAGCGGGGGTGTGGCGATCTGATGGGCCGCCAGCAGAGCTTCAGTTCCTTTGCGGCGGAGTGTTGGCAGACAGTGCCTCTGTCGCTCCAGTCGGAGGAACGGAGCCAGGCCCAGAGTTTTGCCGAGGCCTTCGCTACCTATGGCCAGTTGAGTGTGGCTCGGCGCCAGGGCCTGGTGCGCCGCTGCCGCCAGTGGCTGCACGACTGGCAGCGGAGCCGGCAGCCAAGCACCCCCGTGGCTCCACCCAGGCTGCGACTCGCCTCCGATCCCTCCCAGGCCCCACGCCGTGGCTCCGGGGGGCTGAAGCTCGATACCCCCCTGGCTGAGATGCCAGGCGTCGGGCCGAAGACCGCCGCTCGCCTGGCGGCCCTGGGACTGCTGCTGGCCAGAGACCTGCTGCACTACTACCCGCGCGATTACCTCGACTACGCCCATCTGGTGCGCATCTCGGCTCTGGAACCGGGCCGCACCGCCACGATTGTGGCCAGCGTGCGGCGCTGCCATGCCTTCAACAGTCCACGCAACCCCAACCTCTCGATCCTGGAGCTGCATCTGCAGGACTGCACCGGTCGTCTGCGGGTCTCCCGTTTCTTTGCCGGAAGACGCTTCTCCTCACCGGGCTGGCTGAAGGGCCAGCAGCGCCTCTATCCGCCGGGAGCTGATGTGGCTGTGAGCGGGCTGGTCAAGGACAGCCCCTACGGCCCCTGTTTCCAGGATCCGCTGATCGAGGTGCTGGAGGACCCCCGTGCCCTGGTGCGATCCGAGCAGATCGGGCGCATGGTGCCGGTCTATGGCCTCACCGAAGGGCTGGGCGCCGATCGGTTGCGTCAGATCGTGGCGGGGGTGCTCGGCCTGGCGGCGGCTCAGCCCGATCCATTGCCCCTGGCGATCCGTCAGCAGCACGCGCTGATCGAACGGGCCGACGCCCTGGTGGCGATCCACCGTCCAACCGATGCAGCCCAGCTGCAGGCGGCGCGGCGGCGTCTGGTCTTCGATGAGTTCTTGCTGCTGCAACTGGCGCTGTGCCGGCGGCGGCTGGAGTTCCGCAGTCGGATCGCACCGGTGCTGCAATGTCCGGCCGGCGGCGGCGATGGCGCCACGGATGGCACGACCACCACTCCCACGTTGGTGGACCGCTTCCTGGACTTGCTGCCCTTTCCCCTCACCGGGGCCCAGCAAAGGGTCTTGAGCGACATCCGCAGCGACCTGGCTCGCCCCCAGCCCATGGCCCGCCTGGTGCAGGGGGATGTGGGCAGCGGCAAGACCGTGGTCGCCCTGGCGGCCCTGCTGATCGCCGTCGAGGCCGGTTGCCAGGGGGTGCTGATGGCTCCCACAGAAGTGCTGGCCGAGCAGCATTTCGCCAAGATCGGTGCCTGGCTGCCCCAGCTTCATGTCAGCAGCGCCCTGCTCACCGGCTCCACTCCGGCGGCGCGGCGGCGGGAGTTGCTCCAGGACCTGATCAATGGCCAGCTGCAGGTGCTGGTGGGAACGCATGCGCTCCTGGAAGACCCGGTGCAGTTCCAGCGGCTGGGTCTGGTGGTGGTCGACGAGCAGCACCGGTTCGGGGTGCGTCAGCGCAACCGCCTCCTGGCCAAGGGCCTGCAGCCGCACCTGCTGACGATGACGGCCACGCCGATTCCCCGCACCCTGGCGCTGTCGCTGCATGGCGATCTGGACGTGAGCCAGATCGACGAGCTTCCCCCCGGTCGCCAACCGATCCGCACCCGCTGCCTGCGCGCCAGCCAGCGCCATGAGGTGCATGCGTTGATCCGCGAGCAGGTGGCCCAGGGGCAGCGCGCCTACGTGGTGCTGCCCCTGGTGGAGGAATCGGAAAAAATCGACCTGCTCTCGGCGGTGGCCGTGCACCGGCAGCTCCAGGAGGAGGTCTTCCCCGATCTGCAGGTGGGTCTGCTGCATGGCCGGCTCGGCAGCGACGACAAGCAGAGGGTGCTCACGGCTTTCGCCACTGGGTCCTGCCAGGTGCTGGTCAGCACCACGGTGGTGGAAGTGGGTGTGGATGTACCGGAGGCGAGCGTGATGGTGATCGAGCATGCCGAGCGCTTCGGCCTGGCCCAGCTGCACCAGCTGCGCGGCCGTGTCGGTCGGGGCAGCGCCGCCTCCCATTGCCTGCTGATCCATGACGGCAACAACGCCATGGCGCGGCAGCGGCTGGAGGTGCTGGTGGGCAGCAGCGATGGCTTTGCCATCGCCGAGATGGATCTGCAGTTGCGTGGGCCTGGTGCGGTGCTCGGGACCCGGCAGTCCGGTCTGCCGGATCTGGCCCTGGCCAGCCTCACGGACGATGGCTCCGTGCTGGAGCTGGCCCGGGATGTGGCCCAGGCGGTGATTGCAGCGGATCCCAACCTGGAGCACCATGGCGGCCTGGCCAAAGCGCTGGCGGAGCAGCGGCAGCGGCAGCTGGAAGCGGCCCGCTTGAATTGAGCGGCTGGCAAGTTCCGCCAGTCCGCTGCCTGATTCCCTGATGCTGCGTCCCTGGAGTGCCATCCCGATCGATGACGCTGGCGAGCCGCTCGAAGCCCTGCCGATGGCGCTGCTGCGGCTGGAACCCCATCCGTACCAGGTGCTCGGCGCCCCCTATGGCACGGCGGAGGGTCCCTTTCGCCTGCGTCGCGGCGTGATCGAGCGGCTGCTGCAGGCTCAGGAGCAGCTGCAGCGCCACGAGCCGGGCTGGAGGCTTGCCATTTTTGATGCCTGGCGGCCGGTGGCCGTCCAGCGCTTCATGGTGCGCCACACCGTGATCGAGGAGTGTGGCCGACTGGGCTTGGATCCAGCTCCTGCGCTGGCCCTGGTGCAGGGAGACGCAAAGGCCGACGCCATTGTCCCTGCCCAGCGGCAGGTGGTGGAGCAGGTGGGCCGCTTCTGGGCCCCGCCCAGCGACGATCCGGCCACGCCACCGCCCCACAGCACCGGAGCTGCGGTGGATCTCACCCTGGCGGACTCGGCCGGAGTTCCCCTGGCCATGGGGGGCGCCATCGATGCGCTTGATGTTGTGTCAGAACCCGATCACTACCGGGCCGCCGCAGAGCGAGACCCCACGAGTGAGGCGGCCACCTGGCAGCGGCGACGCCAAGGGCTACGCCAGGCGATGGAGGCGGCCGGTTTCCGGCAACACCCCAATGAGTGGTGGCACTTCAGCCACGGCGACCAGCTCTGGGCCTGGCGCCAGGGAGCGGCGCAGGCCCGTTATGGGCGGTGTCCCGATTGATGGGCTGTGCTGGCCTAACGGGCTGGAGCTGGAGCTGGGGCTTTGCCCAGACCGAGCTTGCGGCGCAACTGGGCGGCGTCGCTGGCACTGAGCAGGCCCTGGGAGAGGCACCGCTCGATCGTTCGGCTGGTGATGTCGGCCTGCATCCCGCGCAGCTTCTGTTTCACAGCCTCAGGCTGGTCGGCGAAGGGCGCCAGATGCCTCTGGTACGCCGCGGTGATCGTGCTCACCTGGCAGGTCTGCTGATCGGGCTGGTAGATGGTGGGCTTGCCGGGGGGACGGGGCGGTTTAGCCGGTTCCGCCAGGGCTGCCGATCCGATCGACAGACAGACAACCACCAGGAGCAACAGCTGCCGGGCCCGGGGCATCTGACGGCGCTGGCTGGAACGGTGCTGCTGCATGACACGGAGCGGCAAAAGGAGATAGCAACGGATATGGGCTGACCTGAGCTGTCTCAGAGGCTGGCAGCGGTCAGCAGGTCGCGCACGGCGGCATCACCTTCTCTGGCCACGAAGTCGCCGAAGCTGCGCCGCCCGCCGCGTTCGGCCCAGGCGCTGAGTAGCGGCTCCAGGGTGGCCTCAAGATTCTCAAGAGGCATGCGCTCCAGATAGGGCTGGGCCAGCCGGGTGAGGTTGGGCGAGCCGCCGAGCCAGAGCTGGTACTGATCGACGCCGCTGCCCACCAGCCCGATCTCCGCCATGTACGGCCGGGCGCAACCGTTCGGGCAGCCGGTCATGCGCACCAGAATCTGCCGATCGATGCCGAGCCGACCCAGAAGTGCCTCCAACCGATCCAGTACCGCCGGCAGGATGCGCTCCGATTCAGTGATCGCCAGTCCACAGGTGGGCAGGGCCGGGCAGGCGATCGCGTGGCGGGCCAGCAGCGGTGGCGTTTCCGGCGTTTCGAAACCGAGATCTGCCAGGGCCAAGCGCAGGCTGGCCCGCTGGCTGGTGCCGATGTTGCAGAGCAGCAGGTCCTGGTTGGGGGTGAGGCGCACCTCCAGCTTGAAGGTATCGACAAGCTTGCGGAGGCCCACCTTGAGATCTCCCTCGAGGCGACCACAGAGGATCGGCAGGCCCACGAACCAGAGGCCGCTGCTCTGGCGATGCCAGCCGAGGTAGTCGGTGAGTTTGGTGGTGGGCTCCTGGCGCAGACCTTTGATCGGATGGGAGAAGTAACGCTGCTGCAGCTCGTCGCGGAACCAGGCGATGCCGCGGTCGTGGATCAGATATTTCATGCGCGAGTGGCGCCGCTGATGGCGGTCGCCGTGATCGCGCTGCAGGGCAACGATCGCCTGCAGAAGATCGAAGATCCCATCCGCCGCCACATAGCCGAGCGGATCGGCGATGCGGGCAAAGGTCTCCTCCTTGTTGTGGGTGCGGCCCATGCCGCCTCCCACATAGACGTTGCAGCCCTGGGGACGGCCGGAAGGATCGGTGAACAGCACCAGGCCCACGTCCTGGGTGAGCAGGTCGACGGAGTTGTCACCGGGAACGGTGACCGCCACCTTGAACTTGCGCGGCAGATAGGTGGTTCCGTACAGGGGCTCTTCGGGCGTACCGCTGTAGATGTGGCCGTCCACCTGCCGCTGCCGCGCCTTGCGGACCGGAGCCGCCGCTTTGATGCGGTAGCTGAGGTCGCCATCCACCCAGAGGTCCAGGTAGGTGCCCTCCGCCGCCTGGGGGGCAAGCAGGTCAGCGATCTGATCGGCCAGCTCTCGGGCCGCTGGATAGCCACCCTTCTCGAAGGGAGCGGCAGGGGCCATCACATTGCGGTTGATGTCACCGCAGGCCGAAAGAGTGGAGCCCATGGATCGGATGATCGTGCCGATCACCTCCTTGATGTCCCCCTTGCGGATCCCATGCATCTGGAAGGCCTGGCGGGTGGTGATCCGCAGGGTTTCATTGCCGAGTCGGTCGGCCAAGGTATCCAGGGCGAGATAGAGATCGGTGGGGATCCGACCACCCGGGTTACGCAGGCGCAGCATCAATTGCCAGTCCTTCTCCTTGCCCTTCTCGCGGTTGTCGCGGTTGTCCTGCTGGTAACTGCCGTGGTATTTGAGGATCTGAACCGCGTTCTCACTGAAATGTGAGGCTCCATTGACCAGTTCCGTGGCCAGAGGTTCTCGGAGGAAGCCGCTCTCGCGTTTGAGACCCTCGAGTTTGGAGGGGGATTTGGCGGCAGCAGCGGGGTTCAGGCTGGTCTCGGATCCCGTCTCTGCCTCAGGGGTCGACACCGCCGACGCGCTGGCGGGGGCCGTCGTCTTGGGCATTGCGGATCCGGCAGGCACGGGAGCTGATGAAACTAGCGAATGGTGTGCCAAGAAGAGGGTCCATCCCCACACCGTTCAATACAGTCGCAGATTGCTGTGGCCGAGGCGTGTCCACCTTCCTGCTGGAGATCGGTACCGAGGAACTGCCCGCCGACTTCGCTCAATCCGCCCTGTGCCAACTGGAGCAGCTGGTCAGCGCCGATCTGCTGGCCAGCCGCCTCAGCTTTGAGCGGGTGCGCTGCCTCGGCACACCGCGGCGCCTGGCGGTGCTGATCGATGGACTCGCCGAGCGGCAAGAGGATCTGGAGGAGGAACGCAAGGGCCCCCCTGGAGCCCAGGCCTTCCGGGATGGTGCGCCCACGGCGGCAGCCCTTGGCTTTGCCCGCCGTTGTGGTGTGGCGGCCGAGCAACTCGAGGTCCGGGACACCCCCAAGGGCCCCTTTGTCTTCGCACGGATCCTCGAACCGGGCCGCGCCGCCGCCGATCTGCTCACCGACCTGGTGCCGGCCTGGATCAACGGACTGCAGGGCCGTCGTTTCATGCGCTGGGGCGAGGGCGATGGACGATTCAGCCGGCCGATCCGTTGGCTGGTGGCCTTGCTGGGCGAGAACGTTCTGCCGGTGACCCTGTCGGGCAGTGATCCCCAGGTGATGGCGGGAAGCCGCAGCCGCGGCCATCGCCTCTCCGGCGCCGATGTGGCCATCGCGTCAGCAGAGTCCTATGAGGCAGCTCTCGCGGCAGCTGGTGTGGTGGTCGATCGCCAGATCCGTGCCGATCAGATTCGCCGGATGATCGAAGCGGCCGCCACCGCCTTGTCGGCCCAGGCCGATCTGCCTGAGGAGTTGTTTGAGGAGCTCACCGACCTGGTGGAGGCACCGCTGCTGATCGAAGGGGCCATCAGTGATCACTCCCTTGACCTGCCGCCCGAGGTGCTCAGCACCGTGATGCGGGCCCATCAGCGCTACGTGCCGCTCTATCAGCTCAAGGCGGAGCGCGATCCCCTGGCCCTGGAGGCCCGCTCCAGCCTGCTGCCTCGGTTCCTCTGCATCGGTAACGGCCTGCCCGAAGCCACAGACACCGTGCGCCGGGGTAACGAGCGTGTTCTCAAAGCCCGCCTCGCTGACGCCGCCTTCTTCCTCGCGGCCGACCGGGCCGTGGCCAGCATCGATCGGCGCGATCAGCTGCACCGGGTGGCCTTCGCCAAGGGGCTGGGCAGCCTGCGGGATCGCTGCGAGCGGCTGGAGTGGTGCACCGATGAGCTGCTCGAGCAGCTCGATCTCCCTGCCGTCACCGCGGATCACGCCCGCCGTGCCGCCCATCTCTGCAAGCACGATCTGGTCAGCCAGATGGTGGGCGAGTTCCCCGAGCTGCAGGGGGTGATCGGCGGGAAATATCTGCTGGCCGAGGGTGAGCCTCGGCCGGTGGCCCTGGCGGTGTTGGAGCACTACCTGCCCAGGGGAGCCGGCGACGATCTACCCGGCTCCGATGCCGGAGCCCTGGTCGCCCTGGCTGAACGGCTGGAACTGCTGCTGAGCATCTATGCCAAGGGAGAACGCCCCAGCGGCTCCTCCGACCCCTACGCCCTGCGCCGCGCCGGCAACGGCCTTCTTCAGATCCTCTGGGAGCGCAACTGGATTCTCGATCTGAACGCCCTGCTTGATCGGGCCACGGGCCATTGGGCTGAGTTGCTGCCCCACTTCGCGGTGGATCCGCAGGCTCTGGCCGCCGAACTGGGCGACTTGCTGCGGCAGCGTCTGATCAGCCTGCTGGAGGAGGAGGGCATCGATGCGGATCTGGTGCAGGCGGTCGCCGGGGATGCGGTGGCTCTGGAGCGGGTGCTCAGGGATCCGGCCGATGCCCGCCGACGGGCCGAGTTGCTGCGCAGTCTTCGGGGTTGCGGCACCCTTTCGGCCCTGCAGGCGGTGGTGACCCGAGCCGCCAGGCTCGCCACGAAAGGAGATCTGGACCCCGAGGTGTTGAATCCGGTCGGAGTTGTGGAGGCGCAGCTGTTCGAAACCAGCAGCGAAGCCGCCATGCTGGCGGTGCTGCAGCAGCTCGCACCCCTGGCGGTCGCCAGCTCCCTGAGCGGCAAACAGGACGGCTATCAGGCACTGGCTGATGGCCTGGCGGGCAGCGCCGAGGTTTTGGCCGCCTTCTTTGATGGCGACGACAGCGTCCTGGTGATGGTGGACGACCCGGCCGTGCGCCGCAACCGCCTCAATCTGCTGGGGGTGTTGCGCAATCAGGCCGCCGTGCTGGCCGATTTCAGCCGGATCAGCGGCTGACGCCAGCATTCGCGCCTGGTTCTCTTCAGGGAGGCGAGGCCGATGGACCAAGCGTTGACGGCTGCAGGGGCAGGAACACCCGAAAGCAGCTGCCAACCCCGGGTTCGCTGCTGACCTCAATCCGACCGCCATGGGCTGCGCAGATGCCGGAGGCGATCGCCAACCCCAGGCCATTGCCCTCCCCACTGCGATCAGGCCGGGCTCGCCAGAGCCGGTCGAACACCCGCTCCATATGCTCAGGCCTCAGACCGATGCCTGTGTCCTGCACCGACACGACTGCACAGCCTCCACGCCGTTCGGCACTCAGGCCAATCTCCCCTCCTCTCGGGGTGTAGCGGCGGGCATTGTCGAGCAGGTTGCGGAACAGGCGCTGCAGCAGCACCGGCTGGCCGTTCACGAACAGCTCCTCCTGCAGTGACGTGACCAGCCGCAGTCCATCGCGTGTGAAGCCATCCCGCTGCAGATCCACCTTTTGGTCCAGAGGCCGTGTGAGATCAACGCTGCTGGGGTGCTGAATGGTTTCGCCGTCGTGCCGGGCCACCAGCAACAGGTCATCCACCAACTGAATCATCTGATCGATGGCGCTGGCCATCGCCTCGAACCGCCGCCGCTGGTTGGAGGCTTCGGCCGGTGCTTCCAGCAGCCCCATGTCGATATTGGCCGCCAGGGCCGCCAGCGGCCCGCGCAGCTCGTGGGACGCATCGAAGCTGAACTGGCGCAACCGATCGACATGCCGCTCCAGGGGACGCAGGGCAGCCTGGGTCAGCACCACCGCACTGACGGCGCACAGGAGCAAGGCAACGGTCACCGCGGCGGCCAGGGCCAGATCCAGGTGCCCCAGTCGCTGCTGCATCAGCTCCAGGCTGGTGCTGACCCTCAGCCAGGTGGGCCTGCTGCGGACCCCCGGCTTTCCCTGCTCACCCCCGAGGGGGCGCACCAGGGCCAGGGCGGTGTGTCCCTCCTGCCAGAGCAGGGTCGCTCCAGGGGCTGGCAGCGCAAGCGGAGCAAGCCGAATCGGCTCCCCCAGCCGCAGCAGCGGCCCACCGCCAGGCGCCTGGAACCACTCCACCTGCTGGTGGGCTTGCCGGAACCCCCGATCGATCGCCTGAGCCGAGGCAGCCGTCGCTGATGCCGGCATCGGCAGCTGGGACAGCTCCGAAGCCACCACAGTGAGTTCCTCGCGGATGCCCGTCCATTCCCCGTCGCGGGAGATTCCGCGTACCACGATCGCCATCACCAGCAGAATCCCCGTGAGACTGCTCAAATAGAGCAGAAACAGATCACGCTGATACCGGCGCAGGGGCTGGGTGCGAGATCGAACCCTGGCGGTGGAGACCGATCGGCTCATCACTGTTCCTCTCGCATCCGATAGCCAAGGCCATGCAGGGTTTCGATCGGATCCTCACCACAGGTGGCACGCAGCTTGCGGCGCAGATTGTTGAGGTGGGTTTTCACGGTGTCTTCACCGGAGTCCGCGTCCATCGACCACAACTGATCGAGGAGCTGGGCCCGGCTGACCAGGCGACCGGGATGGCGCAGGAACCACTCGAGCAGGCGCAGCTCCCGCGCCGTGAGCTGAATCGGCTGTCCATCCCAATGGACTCGCCCTTCTTCGCTATCGAGGTTCAGCTCTTTCCAGTTAAAGATCCTGCCGCGGAAGGGACGATCACGGCGTCGTTCCAGCGAGCGGATCCGGGCGGCCAGTTCCACCATCCGAAACGGCTTGACAAGATAATCATCGGCACCGTCCTGCAACCCCTGAACCAGATCATCGAGCCCATCGCGGGCCGTGATCATCAGCACCAGCGTGTGCCGCCCCTGACGCCGAAGCTGACGCACAATCGAGAGGCCATCCAGGCCGGGCAGCATCCAATCGAGCAGGGCCAGGTCCACCTCGCACTCCAGCAGGGTGTCCAGGGCGGCCTGTCCATCGCTCACCCAGGTCACCGCATGGCGTTCATGCTCCAGGAATGCCACCAACGGGTCCGCCAGGCGGCTGTCGTCCTCAGCCAGAAGAATGCGCATGGGCCATCGTCTGCAGGACCGCCTCCTCCGTAGCCAGTCAAACCCAAAAAAATGGCCCCGGGATGCCGGAGCCGTGTTGCTGCTGGTTCACCAGCCCTTGCGAGGGTGGGAGCGATAGGGCTGAACTCCAATATTGGGGGGTTGCAACAGTGAATCCGGGCGCAGAGGGGACAAAGCGTGGGCTACGGCTTCGCCGAGCCAGGTACCAACCGAGTTGAAGGTTCTGATCATTCCGGCCTGATTGGGGAAGGACCTCCTCAGCCTTGATCAGCTTCGGCAAGAATTCGGCAAGCCAACCGGGCCATGGCTGGTTCAGTGGCCCGGTCTGCCGTCAGGCATCACTTGCCGGCCAGAGCCGGTTCCCGTTCTTCGCTTTTGCCTTCGACGGTGCTGCTGCTGGTGTCAGGACGCGCCAACGGCTTCTTCTGATTCGCCACCTTGATGCCTCCCTTGATCGCGCTCACGGCCAGAAGCGCCTGGGCCTCCTCCTCAGATCGCACGGCACTGGGGACCGGCTTATAGGCTCCAGGCGCGAGGGCATTGCCGCGCAGCACAGCACCCAGGGTGAGCAGGGTGAGCTTGAGCTGCTGCCAGGGATTCATCGCCACGACGCGCTTATAGAGATAGCTGTCGAAGGTGAGTCTCTGCACGTCTTTGTCGTCGCACATCTCGACGAAGGCCTCGCGGGCCGCATCGTTGCGATAGAAGATGTTCTGCAGGATCTCGAGAACTTTGTACGTGGTGCCGTACTTTCGGTCCCACTTCTTCAGATATTTCTTCAGATCAGCTTCGCCGGGAATTCGGGTTCCACCGGCACTGGCAGCCACGATCTCCTCTGCGCACATGCGTCCACTCTTGGCAGCGAAGTAGATGCCTTCGCCCGAGCTCTTTGTCACATAGCCGGCAGCATCGCCCACCAGGGCCATGCGTCCCACGACACGGCGAGGACGGGGATGCTCAGGGATCGGGTGGGCTTCTACCTTGATCACTTCACCGTTGAGCAGGCGCATCTTGGCCCGCTCGCGAATGCCGACCTGCAGCCCCTTGATCAGGGACTGGTTCTCCTGCATAGTGCCGGTACCGACCGCCACATGGTCGTATTTGGGGAAGACCCAGGCGTAGAAATCGGGGGACACATCGGTGCCCACATACATCTCTGCCAGATCTTCGTAATAGGCCATCTCCTCGGGCGGTAACTTGATCCGCTCCTGGAAGGCGATGGCCACGTTGTAGTCCCCGGCATCCATCGCCTTGGCCACCCTGCTGTTGGCGCCATCGGAGCCGATGATCAGATCCACTTCCAGGGTCTTGGCCTCACCGGTCGCCTCGCCGGAGGCGTAGTCGGAATAGGTGAGGGTGTAGGGACCCTGGCGGGCCACACCGGTGTCGATCTTCGTGACCAGCCCATTAATCAGGTGAGCGCCGAGATCAGCAGCACGGTTGCGCAGGAAGGCATCCATCACCTCGCGCCGGCACATGCCGATGTATTCATTCTGATTGTCCAGATGAATGTCCACCTCGCGATTCGAGGGGGAGATCATCCGCATGTTGCGCACCTTGCGGTCGATGATCGACTCGGGCAGATCAAACTCCTCGACCATGCAGAGCGGAATCGCTCCGCCGCAGGGTTTGGCATTGTCGAGTTTTCGCTCGAACAGCCAGGTCTCGATTCCCGCCTTGGCGAGCACTTCCGCAGCACAGGACCCACTTGGGCCACCGCCCACTACCGCAACGCGCAACATCTTGAAACCTGCTCCGCCAGAAGGATCCTCGGCTGGAAGCTAACACCGTTGCCGAGCCGTTCGGGGGGTTGCAGGGAGCTGTCCGTACGATTGTTGAAACGCTGTCGATGGAGGGGTGCCGGCACCCGTGATCGGTGAAGACATTCCCCTGGCCCGGCGATCGCCTGCGACTCTGGCCCGCCGGCCCTCCAAGCGCACCGCCTTTGTAGGACTGGTCCTGGGCCTGATCGGCGCCACCGCCGTGCTGCTGCTGGTGCCAGGACCATGGCGCCGCTGGTTGGAGCCCCTGCCGGTGGAGGGTCTCAATGCCCGGCTCAGTGCGGACGGGCGCCTGCTCGGCCATCACCCCTACCCCGAGGTCTCCCGCGACCAGCTGGTGGAGCTGTCGCCAGGGCTGGAGTTGAAGCCGGAGGCTGCCGCTGCCGTGGGTGCCATGCAACGGGCAGCCTCCGCCGATGGGGTGGATCTGGTTGTGCTGAGCGCCTTTCGCTCGATTGCGCTGCAGAAATCGATCTTTTTTGATGTCAAGGCCGAACGCAACCAGAGCGCCCAGGAACGGGCTCGCGTCAGTGCGCCGCCAGGATTTTCCGAGCACAGCACCGGCTATGCGGTGGATCTGGGTGATGGCCGCGACCCCGCCGCCAATCTGTCCGTGGCCTTCGATCGCACCGACGCCTTCCGCTGGTTGCAGGCCAATGCCGCCCGCTTTCACTTTCAGCTCTCGTTCCCGCAGGACAATCCCCAGGGTGTGAGCTACGAGCCCTGGCACTGGCGCTTCGAAGGATCAGCGGACGCCCTGAAGCTGTTTGAACCCGCCCAGAGGCTGGCGCCATGACCACCAACCCTGCCTCGGCCATCCGGGCCCCGCTGGCGATGCCGGAACTGCTGGCGCCGGCGGGCTGCTGGGCATCGCTCAAGGCTGCCGCCGCCAATGGTGCCGACGCGGTGTATTTCGGTGTGGAGGCCTTCAACGCCCGCCTGCGGGCCGAAAACTTCAGCCGCCAGGATCTGCCGGAGCTGATGGACTGGCTGCACCGGCGCGGAATCCGGGGGTTTCTGACCCTTAACGTGCTGATCTTCCCCGATGAGCTCGAGCAGGCGGCCGCCCTGCTGCTGGAGGCGGAGGCCGCGCGTGTGGATGCGGTGATCGTGCAGGACGTGGGTCTGTGCCGGCTGGCGCGCCAGGTCGTGCCGAACTTGAGCCTGCATGGCTCCACCCAGATGTCGATCACCAGCGCTGCGGGAGTGGCCCAGGCCGAGGCGCTGGGGTGTGATCGGGTGGTGCTGGCCCGCGAGCTCAGCCTGCGGGATCTCAGCCGGATCGATCGGCAACAGCGCCAGCGCGGCATGGCGATGCCCCTGGAGGTGTTCGTGCACGGAGCCCTCTGCGTCGCCTATTCGGGCCAGTGCCTGACCAGCGAGGCCCTGGGCCAGCGCAGTGCCAACCGCGGGGAATGCGCCCAGGCCTGCCGCCTGCCCTATCAGTTGATCGTGGATGGGGTGGAACGGGATCTGGCAGATCAGCGGTATCTGCTCTCGCCGCAGGATCTGGCCGCCTGGGAGCTGTTGCCGCAGTTGGTGGACACCGGTGTGGCCAGCCTCAAGATCGAGGGGCGTCTCAAGGACCCCACCTATGTGGCGGCGGTGACGTCGGCCTACCGCCAGAGCCTCGATGGCCTGGCAGGGGTGATGTCCGGTTCGGAGCTCTCTGCCGATCAGCCCCACGAGCCTTCCAGACGCCAGGACCTGGAACTGAGCTTTTCGCGGGGGCTCTCCAGCGGCTGGCTGGACGGTGTCAACCACCGCACACTGGTGCATGGCCGCTGGAGCAAGAAGCGGGGCCCCCAGATCGGCCGCTACCGCGGCCAGGAAGCGCGTAGCGGCTGGTGGCTGTTGGACACCAGCACGCCGCTCAAGCCTGGAGATGGGGTGGTGTTCGAGCTGGCGAGCTCCGCCCCCCTGGTGCCACCGGAGGAGATCGGCGGGCGGGTGATGGCAGTGGAGCCGCGCGGTGAAGGCCGGCTGGCCCTGCGGCTCGGCCCGGGGCGGATCAGCGCCGAGAAGCTGCAACCTGGCTCCCCCTGCTGGTTGAGCAGCGATCCCGCCCTGGAGAAGCGCTGGCGGCGCCTGGCGACGGCGGACACCCCGGAGCTTGCCCGTGCTCTGCACCTGCGTGTGGGCGGTGCCCTCGATCAGCCCTTGCAGCTGGACCTGCTGGCTGTTGATGGCACTGGGCCCCTGCCTGAGCCCCCGCTTCAGTGGTTCACTGATGTGCCCCTGCAGAGCGCCAGGGGGCCGGGCCTGGATCGCCAGCGGCTGGAGCAACAGCTGGGCCGGCTGGGCGGAACGGGATGGCGGCTTGGCTCGCTGGAGGTGGACCTGCCAGCCGGGCTGTTCCTGCCGGTCACCGAACTCAATCGCCTGCGCCGGCAGCTGGTCGAGGTGCTGATCCCACTGCTGGCCGATGGATTTGGCTCCAACCGGGAACCGCAGTCGCTGGAGGCCAGCCCCTCTGCTCAGCTGTGCACGCCAGCCCAGGCCGTTCAGGCCTGGAGTGCCGCCGAGCTGCAGCCGAGCTCCAGCTCCGAGCCGGAGCTGGTGGTGTTGGTGCGCAGCCTCGAGCAGTTGCAGGCCCTGCAGGGATTGCCCGTGGCCCAGGTGATCGCTGATCTGGAGCAACCGGCCGACCTGCGCGAGGCCGTGGCGATCGGCAGGGCCTGCTGGCCAGGCGGCATCTGGCTGGCTGGCGCCCGCATCACCCGCCCCGACGAAGCCTGGAGCCTGGAGCCCCTATGGCGAGCCCAGCCCGATGGTTTCCTGGTGCGCAACGCCGATCAGCTGGAGCGGCTGACGCCCCTGGCCCCCTGCATCGGTGATTTCAGCCTGAACGTGGCCAACCCCCTGGCGGCGCAGTGGTATCTCGAGCACTGGGGCCTGCAGCGGGTCACCGCCAGCTACGACCTTGCCCTGAGCCAGCTGCAGGACCTGATCCGCGGCTGCCCAGCCGGTCGGATCGAGGTGACGGTGCATCAGCACATGCCCCTGTTCCACATGGAGCATTGCCTCTTCTGTGCCTTTCTCTCCGACGGTCACGATCACACCGATTGCGGCCGTCCCTGCGAGCAGCACGAGGTGCGCCTGCGCGATCGCAGCGGCGTGGAGCATCCTCTGCGGGCCGATCTGGGTTGTCGCAACACGCTCTTCAACGGCAAGGCTCAGACCGCTGCCGAGGCCCTGCCCCCGTTGCTGGATGCAGGGGTGCGCCACCTGCGCCTGGAGTTGCTGGAGGAGAACGCCGAGGCGACACGGCGACGCGTCGACCTTTACCACCAGGCCCTTGACGGTCGCCTCAGCGGCCGTGATCTGTGGCGCAACGAGAATCTCGACAGTCGCCTTGGCGTGACGCGCGGCACCCTGCGGGATCGGGTCTCACGCCAGTCCCGAGACTGAGACCCGTCCAGAGACTGAGATAGGATGAACGTTCGCTCCATTGGTCATCGCTTGAGCTACGGATGCTTCAGTGCCCAGGCGCCCGCATTTCAGGATTCAGGGGTGTGACCCCCTGATCAGGGGGTCTGCGCGCTTGCGATGTGTGGTGTGGCCGGACATTCCGGCAACGCGGACATCCTGGAATTTCTGAACGACTCGGAAGACCGAACCCATAGGACCGAACCCATAGACCCCTCCATCACGAAGATCTGCCCATGAGCGGCGACATCAAAGGCGTCCCGATTCGCAATATTGCGATCATTGCCCACGTTGACCACGGCAAGACCACCCTGGTCGATGCCCTGCTGACCCAGTCGGGCATCTTCCGCGAAGGGGAGGCGGTGCCCACCTGCGTGATGGACTCCAACGACCTGGAGCGGGAGCGTGGCATCACGATCCTCTCCAAGAACACGGCGGTGGATTACAATGGCATCCGCATCAACATCGTCGACACCCCCGGACACGCCGATTTCGGCGGTGAGGTGGAGCGGGTGCTCGGCATGGTGGATGGCTGTCTGCTGATCGTGGACGCGAACGAGGGCCCCATGCCCCAGACGCGCTTCGTGCTCAAGAAGGCCTTGGAAAAGGGTCTGCGGCCGATCGTGTTCGTCAACAAGATCGACCGGGTCAGGGTCGATCCCGAGCAGGCGGTCGACAAGGTTCTCGATCTCTTCCTCGAGCTGGGTGCCGACGACGACCAGTGCGACTTCCCCTATCTGTTCGGCAGTGGCATGGGGGGCTACGCCAAGCCGGACATGGCGACTGAGAGCGACACCATGAAGCCGCTCTTCGATGCCATCCTGCGCCATGTTCCACCGCCGGTGGGCGACGCCACCAAGCCCCTGCAGATGCAGGTCACCACGCTGGATTACAGCGATTTCCTCGGCCGGATCATGATCGGCCGGATCCACAACGGCACCATCCAGTCGGGCCAGACCGCTGCCCTGATCCGCGACGACGGCAGCATCAAGCGCGGGCGGATCAGCAAGTTGCTGGGCTTCCAGGGTCTGCAACGGGTGGAGATCGAGAAGGCAAGCGCCGGTGATCTGGTGGCGGTGGCTGGTTTCGATGAAGTGAACATCGGCGAAACCATCGCCTGCCCGGATCACCCCGAGGCTCTGCCCCTGATCAAGGTGGATGAGCCCACCCTGCAGATGACCTTCGTGGTCAACGACTCGCCCTTCGCCGGCAAGGAAGGCAAGTTCGTCACCAGCCGCCAGATCCGCGATCGGCTCCAGAAAGAACTGCTCACCAACGTGGCTCTGCGTGTCGAAGACACCGATTCACCCGACCGCTGGGCCGTGAGCGGCCGGGGTGAACTCCACCTGGGCATCCTGATTGAAACGATGCGACGGGAGGGTTACGAGTTCCAGGTGAGCCAGCCCCAGGTGATCTACCGCACCATCGATGGCACGCCCCATGAGCCGTTCGAAGCGCTCGTGATGGATGTACCTGAAGAATCGGTTGGCGCCTGCATCGAAAAGCTGGGCATCCGCAAGGGCGAGATGCAGAACATGGAAACCACCAGTGATGGCCGCACCCAGCTGGAATTTGTGGTTCCTTCCCGGGGCCTGATCGGCTTCCGTGGCGAGTTCATCCGTGCCACCCGTGGCGAGGGGATCATGAGCCATTCCTTCCTCGACTATCGCCCGATGCAGGGCGACCTGGATGCGCGCCGCAGCGGTGTGCTGATCGCCTTTGAGGAGGGTACGGCCACCTTCTATGCGCTCAAGGGCGCCGAAGATCGTGGTCAGTTTTTCATCACCCCTGGCACCAAGGTGTACAAGGGCATGATCGTGGGTGAGAACAGTCGCACCCAGGATCTCGAGCTCAACGTCTGCAAGGCCAAGCAGGTCACCAACATCCGCTCCGCGGGTGCCGAGGTGCTGGATACCCTGCAATCGCCGATCCAGATGACCTTGGAGCGTGCTCTCGAGTACATCGGTCCAGACGAGATGCTCGAAGTGACGCCGGAGTCGATCCGTCTGCGCAAGCTTCCCGCCAAGAAGCCTGCCAAGCGCTGAGTCCGGTGTGAGCGGTGCCGCTGCCGAGCCGATCGATCGCGATCCGCACGAATCCGAGCTGATCGACGATCCGCGCTTCGACGAGGCCGTGCGCTTGTTCAATGCGGCCGAGTGGTACGCCTGCCACGACGGTTTCGAGGAGCTCTGGCATGAAACCCAGGGCCCCCTCAGACCCGTGCTGCAGGGGATCCTGCAGATTGCCGTGGCCCAGATCCACCTGGGTCGGGGCAATCTCAGAGGGGCCACGGTGCTGCTGGGTGAGGGCGTGGGTCGCTTGGGGCCCTGCGGCCCCACAGCGTTGAACCTGGATCTTGAACGGTTGCTCCAGCCTGCCCTCGCCCAGCTGCAGACCCTTCAGCTGGGCGGTGAACCCCCACCTCTGCCGGTTGACAGCTTGCATCCGTGCGGCTGAATCCACCACCCACGAACGGCCCGCCGGGACCTCTGTAAATTGTCGTGCTCTGCTGCCGTGGCGCTTCTCTTGCGGTTGGATGTTGGCCACGGCCCGGATACGGGCGAGCACCTTGCTGCCGGTGAGATCCCGGAACCCCGAGATAGAGCGATTCCGACCCCATCAACGCGACGGAGACTCCTGCGGGTCAGGGTCCTGGCGCTTCTGTTTGGCCAGGCCTGCTGGTTCGGAGGGATGGTCAAAGCTCAGGATGGACCTGTCGTTTCTGGCGAGGTGCCTGGCGAGGTGCTGCAAGGGGTCATGGCATCCCCGTTCACCACACCCCAACCAGGAACGTCTGATCCGCAGGGCCTTGCACGGCCGGCAACCGAATCAGAAGCCACTCCATCAGAACGTCCGCCAGCAGACGGTCTGCAACGCGCCATTCCAGAGGCAGGAGTTGCCCAACCCCAACCCGCAGCTGGGACATTGCCGGCACCACCGGCAACCCCGGCCCCTGCATTACCTGCCAAAACACCCACCACCGGTCTGGTCACGATTGAATCCGACCTGCAACAGGCCGACAACCGCACCGGCGTGATCACGGCCACAGGCAACGTTCGCATCGTCTACCCCGATGAGCGGGTCGTGGCGACAGCCCGTCAGGCCCAGTATTTCAGCCAGGAGGGTCTGGTCATCCTCAGCGGTGATGTGGACGTGATCCAGAGCGACGGCCATTCGATCAAGGCCGAGCGCGTCTACTACTGGGTGGAGAACGAGCGCGTCAAGGCCGAACCCACGGGGGGGCAGCAGGTGTTCAGCAAGCTGAAGGTCGATGCCCTTCAGAAGCCTGCCGCCGGTGCTCCCGCAACGGAAGGCAAGGGCAAGGGCAAGCCTGCAGGAGCGGCACCAGGCAACGGTGCCAAAACGCCCGGAACAACCGCCTCTCCCCAGCCCAAAAAGGAAGGAGCTGCCAAAAACCCAGCGCCAGCACCCGCTCAGTCTGGTCCGGTCGAATCCCCCTCGGACGCCAACCAGCCATGAGCCTGGTGGTGCAGGAGGCGGCGCTCACCATCGCTGGCCGACCGTTGGTGCAAGACGTGAGCCTGGAGCTTGCCCCCGGGGAGGTGGTCGGTCTGCTTGGCCCCAATGGTGCCGGCAAGACCACCACCTTCAACCTCGTCACCGGCCTGCTGCGGCCAGATCGGGGGCAGGTGCTGCTGGATGGGATGCCTGTTCAGAAGCTGCCGATGCCGCGTCGCGCCCGACTCGGCATCGGCTATCTGCCCCAGGAAGCGAGTGTGTTCCGCACACTCACGGTGCGCGAGAACCTGCGGCTGGCCCTGGAGCAGAGCCGCACACCCCGCAACCTGCGCCGGCAGCGGCTTGAGACCCTGATCGAGGAGTTTCACCTGGGTCCGTTCCAGAACCGCAAAGGATTTCAACTCTCCGGAGGCGAGCGCCGTCGCACGGAGGTGGCGCGCGCCCTGGCCGTAGGGGCGTCAGGTCCGCGTTATCTGCTGCTTGATGAGCCATTTGCCGGGGTTGATCCGATGGCCGTGTCCGATCTGCAGGAGCTGATCGGCAACCTGCGCCGCCGCGGCATGGGCGTGCTGATCACGGATCACAACGTGCGCGAGACCCTCTCGATCACCGATCGGGCCTACATCCTCACCGAGGGTCGCATCCTCGCCTCGGGCACCTCCAGCGCGATGGCCAATGATCCGCTGGTTCGTCGCCACTACCTCGGCGAGGCCTTCCAACTGTGACCGCCGTCTCGATGCTGCAGCGCTTTCGCCGTCACCCGTTCCGCTTCAGCCTCGACTGGCTGCCCCTGATGGATCGCTGGCTCATCGCTGA
This sequence comes from Synechococcus sp. CS-1328, assembly GCF_025128095.1. Taxonomy (GTDB): domain Bacteria; phylum Cyanobacteriota; class Cyanobacteriia; order PCC-6307; family Cyanobiaceae; genus CBW1002. The sequence continues at coordinate 185,420 of NZ_JAHLYT010000071.1, forward strand.
GCTGGTCGGTCCGCTGCTGTTCGGCATCGCCGCCTTCACGGCCGTCTCGCTGTCCGTGGGGGTGGTGTTCGAACTGGTCCGCAAGGTGGCGGAGGCCGGCCTGCCGCTCAGCGCAGCCATGCAGGTGCTCGGATTGCGGCTGCCGGGCTTCCTGGTGCTGTCGTTCCCCATGGCCACCCTGATGGCCACCCTGCTGGCTTACAGCCGGCTGTCCGGCAACAGTGAACTCACCGCTCTGCGCAGCGTCGGGGTGAGCACCAAGAGGATGGTGGCACCGGCCGTGGCCCTGGCGGTGGCCATGAGTCTGCTCACCTTTGTGTTCAACGATGTGATCGTGCCGCGGACCAACCTCTCCGCCTCGATCACGCTGGATCAGGCCCTCGGCAAGGCCATCGCCGCCGAACGGGGACGGCACACGCTCTATTCCCGTTTTGGCCGGATCTCGCAACCCGATGGGGAGAGCGTGCGGGGTATGACCCAGCTGTTCTATGCCCAGGAGTTCAGCGATGGGGAGATGAAGGATGTCACCCTGATTGACTTCTCCCGCACCGGCCAGCGTCAGATGCTGATGGCCAAAACCGGCCGCTGGAATGAAGCCAAGGCGATGTGGGAGTTCCGCAATGGCCGCATCGTCAGCGTCGATGAGGCGAACGACACCACCACCTCGGCCAATTTCGACCGCTACTTCTATCCACTCAGCCGGGATGTCGAGGAGGTGGCCAAGCTGCCCACCGATGCCAATCTGATGACGGTGGGTCAGGCCCGTCGCGCTGAAAGGCTGCTGCTGGCAGCCAACAACAAGAAGGAGGCCCGGCGGTTGCGGGTACGCATCCAGGAGAAGTTCGCCTTCCCCGCCATCTGTCTGGTGTTCGGCCTGATCGGCAGCAGTCTGGGGGTCCGTCCGAATTCCCGCACCAGCCGCAGCCAGGGGTTTGGCATCAGCGTGCTGCTGATCTTTGTGTACTACCTGATGTCGTTCATCTTCAGCTCGCTGGGGATCACCGGCACCCTCTCGCCCCTGATGGCGGCCTGGCTGCCAGTGGGGATCGGATTGGCCGGTGGACTGGTGCTGCTGCGTCAGGCCAGCCGCTGAAGCGGCAGACTGGCGCGGTCGCTGCTGTTTCTGGTGATTGATCCGGTTCTTGGTCTTGGGCTCACGGCCTTCGGCCTGCTCCTGCTGGTGCTCCCGCTCTCCTTCTGGTCCCTCAGCGCTGGCCGCAGAAGTTCAGCGGTGACCCTGCTGGTGGCGGCCGCCAACCTCTGCCTCACGGCCCAGCTGGTGCTGCGCTGGTGGGATTCAGGCCACTTTCCGATCAGCAACCTCTACGAGTCGCTCTGTTTCCTGGCCTGGGGTTGCACGCTGACCCAGCTGCTGGTGGAGCGCTCCTGGCCCTCCCCCCTGGTGCCCGCGGCCTCCACGCCGATTGCCCTCGGCTGTGTGGCCTTCGCCAGCTTCGCCCTGCCGGACACGATGCAGGAGGCTTCGCCGCTGGTGCCGGCCCTGCGCTCCAGCTGGCTGATCATGCACGTCAGCGTGATCATGGTGAGCTATGCGGCGCTGCTGGTGGGCTCACTGCTCTCCATTGCGGTGCTGTTCACCGATCGCGGCAATGATCTGGTGCTGCGGAGCAGCTCGATCGGCACGGGTGCCTATCGGAAATCCCAGCTGGTTGGTGCCGGCGCGCCCACCGCTGTGGAATTGCACAGCACGGGTTTTGCGATCAGCGAGCAGCTCGACAGCCTCAGCTATCGCACGATCACCGTGGGCTTCCTGCTGCTGTCAGTGGGCCTGGTCAGTGGTGCCGTCTGGGCCAACGAGGCCTGGGGCAGCTGGTGGAGCTGGGACCCCAAGGAAACCTGGGCCCTGATCTGCTGGCTGGTCTATGCGGCCTATCTCCACACCCGCTTGATCCGTGGCTGGCAGGGTCGTCGCCCGGCGCTCGTGGCCTCCGCGGGTCTGGTGGTGATTGTGGTGTGTTACATCGGCGTCAATCTTCTCGGCATCGGCCTGCACAGCTACGGCTGGTTCCTCGGGGCTTGAAGCCATCACGTCACGGGGCGTGCGCTCGGTCAAACCACAAAAAAGCCCCCTGCCTGCAGGGGGCGGAGCACTGGCTTGAACCGGATGTCAGGCAGGCGCCAACCCGTTCAGACCAGCGCCGGCTGGGGCCGCTTGCTGTTGCGGATTCCGGTGATCGCTTCGGCATAGCTGGGCTGATTGAACACCCCTGAGCCACTCACGATTGCGTTGGCTCCCGCCTCGATCACCATCCAGGCATTTTCGGCCTTGATGCCACCATCCACCTCGATCCAGGGATCCAGGCCCTTGGCGTCACACATGCGCCGCAGATCACGGATTTTCTGCACCTGGCTCTCGATGAAGCTCTGACCGCCAAAGCCGGGGTTGACGCTCATCACCAGCACCAGGTCGCAGAGCTCGAGGCAGTACTCGAGGGTGTCGATCGGGGTGCTGGGGTTCAACACGGCCCCGGCCATCTTGCCGAGATCCTTGATCTGGGCCAGGTTGCGATGCAGGTGAGGGCAGGCCTCGACCTGAACGCTGATGATGTCGGCGCCGGCCTTGGCAAAGTCAGCCACGTACTTTTCCGGCTCCACGATCATCAGGTGCACATCGAGCGTCTTGGCGGTGACCGGCCGCAGCGCCTGAACGATCAGCGGACCGATGGTGATGTTCGGCACGAAGCGCCCATCCATCACATCCACATGGATCCAGTCGGCACCGGCTTCGTCGACCGCACGCACGTCGTCGCCGAGGCGGGAGAAATCGGCCGACAGGATCGATGGGGAGATCACCAGGGGCTTGGTGCTCATGGTTGGGACCTGTCGTACGAAGGGGTGCGCCAATTGTAGGAAGCGGCCCCTCCCGGCCCTGGCCGCAGGGCCATGCAAGGGCCTTGCGGTGGGCGCTGATACAGTTGGCCCGCTTCAAGTCTGAGAGGCCCTGCAGCGGCTGGAACCTTCCGCCGAGACCGGCCCATCCGCCGGACCTGGCCCTGGTCTCCGAAGCGTCTGCACAGCAGCTCCGAGGTTTGGCGTTTCCCCGCCTGCCCGGTCTGCCGGTCCCCTCGTTGAGGCAGTCACCCCTGCCGCACTGCTGTGGATCGCACTCTTATCCAGGAAATTCTCGAGGTCGTCGAACAGGCCGCCATTGCCTCCGCTGAGCTCACCGGCCTGGGCAAGAAGGACGAAGCCGATGCAGCCGCTGTGGAAGCCATGCGCAAGCGCATGGGCCAGATCGAGATGCAGGGCCGCATCGTGATCGGCGAAGGCGAGCGCGACGAAGCGCCGATGCTCTACATCGGTGAAGAGGTGGGCAGCGGCACCGGTCCGGGAGTCGACTTCGCCGTCGATCCCTGCGAAGGCACCAATCTCTGCGCCAACAGCCAGCGTGGCTCCATGGCCGTGCTCGCCGCCTCCGACCGCGGTGGCCTGTTCAATGCGCCCGACTTCTACATGAAGAAGCTGGCCGCTCCCCCGGCCGCCAAGGGCAAGGTGGACATCCGCAAGAGTGCCACCGAGAACATCGCCATCCTCAGCGAGTGCCTGGGGCTCGCCACCAGCGAGCTGGTGATCGTGGTGATGGACCGCGCCCGCCACAAGGACCTGATCGCCGAGATCCGCACCACCGGCGCCCGTGTGCAGCCCATCTCCGATGGGGATGTGCAGGCTGCCATCGCCTGCGGTTTCGCCGGCACCGGCACCCACTGCCTGATGGGCATCGGTGCGGCACCCGAGGGTGTGATCTCCGCCGCCGCCATGCGGGCCCTCGGCGGCCATTTCCAGGGTCAGCTGGTCTACGACCCGGCTGTCGCCCAGACGTCGGAATGGGCCGACTACACCAAGGAGGGCAACATCGCCCGCCTCAACGAGATGGGCATCACCGACGTGGACAAGGTCTATGAGGCTGAGGAGCTCGCCTCCGGCGAGAACGTGGTCTTCGCCGGCAGTGGCATCACCGACGGCCTGCTGTTCAACGGGGTGAAATTTGAGAAGGACTGCACCCGCACCAGTTCCCTGGTGATCAGCACCCTCGACAGCTCCGCCCGCTTCACCGACACCATCCACATGAAGCCCGGTGCCCAGAGCATCGCTCTGCGCTGATCAGCCCAACTGCCCACGCCATAAGGTCTGCCTCCATGCACATTGCCGTTGTCGGCCTGAGCCACCGCACGGCTCCTGTGGAGATCCGGGAGCGTCTGAGCATCCCGGAGCAGACCATGGAGGCCTCTCTCCAGCAACTGCGATCCGATGAGCAGGTGCTGGAGGCCTCCATCCTCAGCACCTGCAACCGGCTGGAGATCTATGCCCTGCTGCGGAATCCCGACCAGGGCATCTCGGCGGTGGGCTCCTTCCTCAGCCGCCATTCCGGTCTGAGTGTCGATGAGCTCAGCCCGCATCTCTTCACCTTTCATCACGAAGATGCCATTGCCCACCTGCTGAGGGTGGCTGCCGGGCTCGATTCGTTGGTGCTGGGCGAGGGCCAGATCCTCTCCCAGGTGAAGAAGATGGTGCGGCTCGGGCAGGAACACCGCTCCCTCGGTCCGATTCTGAACCGCCTGCTGAACCAGGCGGTGAGCACCGGCAAGCGGGTGCGAACCGAAACCAATCTCGGCACCGGGGCCGTGTCGATCAGCTCGGCAGCTGTCGAGCTGGCCCAGTTGAAGGTGGGCCAGGCCCGTGGGGTGGACGAACTGGTTCCGCTCGACCAGGAGCAGGTGGCGGTGGTGGGGGCCGGACGCATGGCACGGCTGCTGCTGCAGCATCTGGCGGCCAAGGGCTGCCGGGGTGTGGTGCTGCTCAACCGCACTGTCAGCCGGGCCGAAACCCTGGCGGCCGACTTTCCGGATCTGCCTGTGCAGTGCCGACCCCTGGTGGACCTGGATCACTGCCTCAGCACCTGCTCGCTGGTCTTCACCAGCACCGCAGCCGACGACCCGATCATCGATGCGGAGCGGCTGAATCGGCTGAATCGCCGCTCCAGCCTGATGCTGGTGGACATCGGTGTGCCTCGCAACATCGCCTCTGATGCCGGTGACCTGGGCGGTGTCGAGGCCTATGACGTGGACGACCTGCAGGAAGTGGTGACCCGCAACCAGGAGGCCCGCCGGGAAATCGCCGCCGAAGCTGAGGGGCTGCTGGAGGAGGAGTCGAGGCTGTTTCTGGAATGGTGGGATGGCCTGGAAGCCGTGCCTGTGGTGAACCGCCTGCGGATACAGCTGGAGGACATCCGCGAGCAGGAGCTTCAGAAGGCCCTCAGCCGGATGGGTCCGGATCTTTCGGCCAGGGAGCGCAAGGTGGTGGAGGCGCTCAGCAAGGGGATCATCAACAAGATCCTCCACACTCCCGTGACCAATCTACGGGCGCCCCAGCCGCGCCAACAGCGCCACACGGCGATGCGGGTGCTGCAGGATCTGTTTGAGCTGGTCGATGGCGGCAACGAGACCTGATCTGGTGATCTGGGACAGGCATCGAAGTGCTGCGGAGACTCGCCTGATAGCAGGTCACTCAAGTACGGTCGACCAAGACGACGAACATTGAGAGGAGCGGATTCATGAAGCGAGTTCTGGCAATTATTCTCGGCGGAGGAGCCGGAACTCGCCTGTACCCGCTCACCAAGATGCGGGCCAAGCCTGCTGTTCCTCTGGCTGGCAAATACCGTCTGATCGACATCCCGATCAGCAACTGCATCAACTCGGAGATCAACAAGATCTATGTGTTGACCCAGTTCAACAGCGCCTCGCTCAATCGTCACCTCACGATGAGCTACAACCTCTCAGCTGGCTTCGGCCAGGGTTTTGTCGAGGTGCTGGCGGCCCAACAGACCCCGGACAGCCCTAGCTGGTTTGAGGGCACGGCCGATGCGGTGCGCAAATATCAGTGGCTGTTCCAGGAATGGGACGTGGATCACTACCTGATTCTGTCCGGAGACCAGCTCTACCGGATGGATTACAGCAAGTTTGTGCAGCACCATATTGATACCGGTGCCGATCTTTCGGTCGGGGCTTTGCCGGTCAATCCAGCCGACGCTGAGGGTTTCGGCCTGATGCGCACCAATGCCGCCGGACAGATTCTGGAATTCCGCGAGAAGCCCAAGGGTGAGGCTCTTGAAGCGATGCGGGTGGATACCAGCAGCCTCGGCCTCTCGCAAGAGGAAGCCGCCAAACGGCCCCATCTGGCGTCGATGGGGATCTACGTGTTCAGCCGGGACACCCTGTTTGATCTGCTGGCAACCCATCCCAAGTCCACCGATTTCGGCAAGGAGATCATTCCAGCCTCCCTGGAGCGGGGCGACAAACTGCAGAGCTTCCTGTTCGATGATTATTGGGAGGATATCGGTACGATCGGCGCTTTCTACGAGGCCAATCTTGCGCTGACCGATCAACCAAATCCTGCCTTTTCGTTCTACGACGAAAAATTTCCCATCTACACGCGCCCTCGCTACCTACCCCCCAGCAAGCTCTGGGATGCTCAGGTCACGCAGTCAATCATTGGTGAAGGATCGATGCTGAAAGCCTGCAGCATCCACCACTGTGTGCTCGGAGTTCGAACCCGTGTGGAAGACGAGGTCGTTCTTCAGGACACCCTGGTGATGGGATCCGATTATTTTGAATCGATGGAAGAACGGCTGGTGCTGCGCGAGCGTGGCGGCCTGCCGATCGGTATCGGCAAGGGCACCACGATCAAGCGGGCCATCATCGACAAGAATGTGCGAATCGGCTCCAATGTGGCGATCGTGAATAAGGATCAGGTCGAGGAAGCCGATCGTCCCGAGCTGAATTTCTATATTCGTAATGGCATTGTGGTGGTTGTGAAAAATGGCACGATTCCCGATGGCATGGTGATCTGATCATCAGCCAGGCCGTATCGCTCTGCGGCTCAGGCGACCAGCCGCCCAGGCCAGGAATCGCTGACATCCCAGCCCAATCCTGTGACAACCCTGACCATTGGCCCTGAGCCTGGCCACACTTGAGGCCTACGGTTTTTCAACCGGATCCTCAATTTCGAATTCATGAGTAAGGCGCATTTCGGCCTCATCGGTCTCGGCGTGATGGGAGAGAACCTGGTGCTCAACGCCGAGCGCAATGGCTTCTCCAGCGTCGTCTACAACCGCACCACCGCCAAGACCGACGAGTTTCTGGCAGGCCGCGGTTCCGGCAAGGACATCGTGGGCGCCGCCACCCTCGAAGAGTTTGTGGCGGCCCTGGAACGGCCGCGCCGCATCCTGATGATGGTGAAGGCGGGGGCACCGATCGACGCGATGATCGCCCAGCTCTCCCCACTGCTCGAGGAAGGCGACCTGCTGATCGATGGCGGGAATTCCCTCTACACCGACACTGAACGGCGGGTGGCGGAGCTCGAAAGCAAGAGTTTCGGCTACATCGGCATGGGTGTGAGCGGCGGCGCCAAAGGCGCGCTGGAGGGCCCGAGCATGATGCCGGGAGGCACCCGCGCTGCCTACGACGCGATTGAGTCCCTGGTGCGCAAGATGGCCGCCAAGGTTGAGGACGGCCCCTGTGTGACCTACATCGGGCCCGGCGGTGCCGGCCACTTCGTCAAGACCGTGCACAACGGCATTGAATACGGAATCGAGCAGATCCTGGCCGAGGCCTATGACCTGATGAAGCGGGTGGCCGGCCTCCATGGGGATGCCATGGCCGACGTGCTGGGTCAGTGGAACAGCATGGAGGAGCTCGCCTCCTTCCTGGTGGAGATCACCGAAGTCTGCCTGCGCACCAAGGATCCCGAGAGCGGCGCCGATCTGGTCGAGTTCATCGTCGATGCGGCCGGCCAGAAGGGCACCGGCCTCTGGACGGTGGAGAGCGCCCTGCAGATGGGGGTGCCGGTTCCGACCATCTACGCGGCTCTCAATGCCCGTGTGCTGAGTTCGTTGAGGCCGGAGCGCCTGGCGGCCGAATCCGTGCTGGCGGCACCGGCACCGCACAGCTTTGATCTGGGCGAACCGGCCACGGGCATGGAGCCCCTCAGGGATGCCTGCATCCTGGCCTGCATCGTGAGCTACGGCCAGGGCATGGCTCTGCTGCAGGCCGCCTCGACGATCCACGACTACCAGCTCGATTTCTCGGCCATCGGCCAGATCTGGAAGGGGGGCTGCATTATTCGGGCCCGCCTGCTCCAACGGATTCAGGATGCCTATGCCACCGATCCGAACCTACCCAACCTGATGCTCGATCCCTGGTTCGCCGAGCAGGTGAACCGCCGCCTGCCGGGCTTGCGCCAGGTGGTGGCCGGCGCCGCTCTGGCAGGCATTCCGGTGCCCTGCCTGAGCAGCAGCCTCGACTACATCGACAGCTATCGCAGCGGACGTCTGCCCCAGAACCTGGTCCAGGCCATGCGCGACTGCTTCGGCTCCCATACCTACGAGCGCACGGACCGCCCGGGGAGTTTCCACACCGAATGGCTGGATTGAAGACAAGCCAACCGAGGGCACCACGATGGATCGCAACACAACGGCGCTGGAGCTGCCTGCCATGACCACCTATCGCCTCGCCGTTGCCTCCTCCGCGGACGACCTCGCCCGCCGGGTTGCTGAGACGATCGCCTCCCGCCTCGACCTGGCACTGGCCGAACGCGACCGTGCCCTGGTTGCCCTGGCGGGTGGCGAAACACCGCGGGCGGCCTACACCCGCCTGGGGCAGGAACACCTGCCCTGGGAGCGGGTCGATGTGCTGCTCGGCGATGAGCGGATGGTGCCCCCGGAGGATGCGGCCAGCAACGCGCGCATGTTGCGGGAAACCTTGCTGGAGAGCGGGCCCGGTCACGGCGCCCGCTTCCACCCGGTTCCCACCGAGGTCGGCTCGGCTGAAACCTGCGCCGAGGCCTACACCGCCCTGTTGGCTCAGCTCAGCCCCGGTGCCATCCCCATCTTTGATGTGGTGCTGCTGGGCCTGGGCGACGACGGCCACACCGCTTCCCTGTTTCCTGGGACGGCAGCCTGCCTGGAGCGGGTCAAGCCGGTCACGATCGGCGAAGGCAAGGGGCTGCCGCGCCTCAGCCTCTCCGCGCCGGTGCTCTCGGCGGCACGGCAGGTGATCTTTCTGGTGAGCGGCGCCGGTAAGGCGGAGGCCCTGCGGCGCTTGCTGGATCCCAAGGAATCCGTGGAGCGCACCCCGGCCCGGCTGGTGAGTCCAGCCACCGAGGTGCTGATCCTGGCGGATGCCGCTGCCGCCGGCACGGCAACCGCCTGAGAGGCGCCAGGATTGGCTCAAACCAGTCCTGGTTCCTTCGTCATGGCGTATTCCAGCCCCTCCGCCGCAGAGTCCGCCTCGCTCACCCTGGTGGCCGGCGATGGCTTCAGCGGTTGGCATGCCCTCAACGACACCGTGATGGGGGGCCAGAGCCGCGGCAGCACCCAGGCAGGCAGCGGTGGTCTGGTGTTCGATGGCGAGGTGATCGAAGCGGGCGGTGGCTTCATCAGCTGCCGCTCCCCTGTGTTCGGGCCGCCGCTCGATCTGTCGACCTACGCGGCCTTTGAACTGGATCTCCGTGCCGATGGGCGCCGCTACAAGCTGGCGGTGGCCTGCGCCGATGGCCTGGGCGGCATGACCGAGCTGATCCCCGGCGGTCTGCGTTGGGTCGCGGAGTTCGCCACCCAACCCGCCGGTGAGCTCAGCCGGATCAGGATTGCCTTTGCTGATCTGCGGCCATCGGTACGGGCCAGACCCCTGGGGTTGCCGCTGCGCTTCGATCCCAGCCGGATCACGCGGCTGCAGCTGCTCCATTCCCGTTTTGCTGATGATGGGGGCTCCAACAGTGGCTTCCGTGCCGGGCCGATCCACCTGGTGATCGAAGCGATCCGGGCCGTGGCCTGAGGCGATGGCCACCGATCTGGCCCGGCTGGTGGCCGCCGCCGCCGACCTCTGCCGCAAGCCCCTGCGCCATGCCGTGCTGTTGGATCGCGAGTCTGATCGCGAGGCTGATGGGGAAGCTGGCCGGCAGGACAACGACCTTGACGACTGCTGCCTGCGCCTCGAGGCCCGGGCGATCGATGGGAAGCGCCGGCCGGAGGAGGACCTGGACCTGGAGCTCTACCGCAGTGCTGGAACCCTCAACCTCACCCTGGCCTGGCGCCACGACCCGGATCGACCGATGCTCTGGCATGGCAACCACCCGGTCTGGATGGATGGGGTCACCGGCCTGCGTTGCGAGCGGCCCGCCGACGGCGCAGGGCTGGAGGCCCTGGCCCGGCGGTTGCGAGCTCTTCTGGGTTCCGCAGCAGACCCTCAGGCTTGAACCTTCCGAGCTGAGCGCAAGGCTCAGACCGGATCGGTCACAGCCCCGAGGCTGCTGCTGCTGACCAGCCTGGCGTACTTGCCCAGCACACCCGTGCGGTATCGGGGTTCAGGCTTGACCCAGGCGGCGCGGCGGCGCTCCAGTTCAGCCTCATCGACGTTGAGCTGCAGCAGCAGCTGCCTGGCATCCACGGTGATGCTGTCGCCCTCCTCCACCAGAGCGATCGTGCCTCCCACGGCGGCTTCAGGGGCGACGTGGCCCACCACCAGGCCGTAGGAGCCACCGGAGAAGCGGCCGTCGGTGATCAGGGCCACCGATTCGCCCAGACCCTGGCCGATGATCGCGGCGGTGGGGCTGAGCATTTCGCGCATGCCCGGACCGCCAACGGGGCCTTCGTAGCGGACCACCAGCACGTCCCCGGGTTGAATCTGGCCATCGAGGATGGCGGCCAGGGCGGCTTCCTCACTTTCGTAGACCCGGGCCGGGCCGGTGATCACCGGGGTCTTGACCCCTGAGATCTTGGCCACCGCACCTTCCTGGGCCAGGTTTCCCTTGAGGATGGCCAGGTGTCCCTTGGCATAGAGAGGGTTGGAGAGGGGACGGATCACGTCCTGATCGGCAGCCGGCTGGCTGGGAACGTTGGCCAACACCTCGCGCAGGGTCTTGCCTTCAATCGTGCGGCAATCGCCATGCAGCAATCCGGCATCCAGCAGCAGTTTCATCACCTGCGGAATGCCACCGGCCTGGTGAAGATTCACCGTGACATAGCGGCCGCTGGGTTTGAGATCGCAGATCACCGGCACCCGCTGCCGGATCTGCTCGAAATCATCGATCGAGAGTTCCACCCCAGCCGTGCGGGCAATCGCGAGCAGGTGCAGCACGGAATTGGTGGAGCCGCCCACCGCCATGATCACGCTGATCGCGTTCTCGAAGGCCTCGCGGCTGAGCAGGTCGCGCGGGCGGATGTTGTTGGCAATCGCCTCCACCAGCACCTCGGCCGATCGGGCCGCACTCTCGGCTTTTTCCGGATCTTCGGCCGCCATGGTGGAGCTGTAGGGAAGGCTGAGGCCCATCGCTTCGAAGGCCGAGCTCATCGTGTTGGCGGTGAACATGCCGCCGCAGCTTCCAGCGCCAGGGCAGGCGTTCTTCTCAATCGCCACCAGTTCCTCCTCGGCGATGCGTCCGCCGGAGAACTGACCCACCGCCTCAAACGCACTGACCACGGTGAGATCGCAGGGGCCGAGCTTGCCGGGCTTGATGGTGCCGCCATACACAAAGATGGCGGGGATATTCATGCGGGCCATGGCCAGCATGGCGCCTGGCATGTTCTTGTCGCAGCCCCCGATTGCCAGCAGTCCGTCCATGCTCTGGGCGTTGCAGGCGGTTTCGATCGAATCGGCGATCACCTCCCGGCTGACCAGGGAATATTTCATCCCTTCGGTGCCCATCGAGATGCCATCGCTCACCGTGATCGTGCCGAAGGTCTGGGGCATGGCCCCGGCGGCATGGGCGGCCTGCTCGGCGCAGCGGGTGAGATCGTTCAGACCCAGATTGCAGGGCGTGATCGTGCTGTAGCCGTTGGCGATGCCGATGATCGGTTTATTGAAGTCGCCGTCACCGAAACCAACGGCCCGCAGCATGGCCCGGTTGGGCGAACGCTGGATGCCCTGGGTGATGGCAGCGGAGCGGAGCATGGCGGGCGGGCGGAACTGGCTGTGAGAGCAACCTACCGATCCGGCTCAGCCCTCTCCGTTGGAGGCGCGATTCATCGGACGCTTGCCGTTGGTGGTGAGGCTTTCGAGCTGTCGCCGCACGTCTTCGATTGCCTGGTTGAGCTGCTGCACCTTGTCGTGCAACTGGGCCTCACTGGCACTGCCATGGGCTGGTCTGGAGGTCAGGCCTTCCTCCGCAGATCCGCTGTCCCCGGCTCCGGCGCCCTGCAGGCGTGAGAGGCGCAGCAGCCGCTCCTGCCGCAGTCGCTGGCGGCGGCGATCCGCTTCATTCAGCAGCCACCAGCCCAGCCCCGCAGCCCCCAGAGCCGCACCGGCGAAGGCGCTGAGCACCAGGCTGCTTCTGCCATAACCAGGGTTGCCGCCTGCATCCGGACCCGAGGAACGGCGAGAGGTGGACATGGGCTCTTCCGGAACGGGAGCGACGAACCCGAGCCTAGGCAGCTCCCCCGAGGTTGCCGAACAAGCGAAGGACAACGTCGCCGATCCCCGGCGAGAGCCTGCCGGCTGGATCCAGCTCAGCGTCGATGCAGGCGCAGTAAACGGTGAGATCCGGGAAGGCTTCGGCGATGGCACTCAGACCGGGACGGGCCGCCAGGGTGGAGATCACCCGCAGCCGCTGGCCCTCCACGCCGCGCTGCTGCAGGCGCTGCAGCACGGCGATCAGGTCGCGCCCATCGCCGATTTCCGGGGCGTAGACCAACACCCCCACCCGGGAAGCGATCACCGCGGGCAGGGCATCGATTGCCCAGAACAGATCGCCGGAGCCGGTGGGTTGCACTGCCACATGGGCCACCGTGGCCACGGGCAGTACGGTCTGGCCGCCCTGCCAGAGCCCCAGCCCGCCCCGCAGCATCGGCACCACCAGCACCGGCACCGAGGCATCCACCACCGTGCCTTCGCTCGAGGCCAGGGGCGTCTGCACGGTCACCCGCTGATGGGGCAACCAGTCGCGCAGGGCTTCGTAGGTAAGCCAGCGGCCCAGCTCGGCCATGCCGGTGGCAAAGAGGGCGGGCGGGGTCTGGGCATCGCGCAGCAACGTGAGCCAGTGGCCGATCAGGGGATGGGGTGGCACCACCACCCGCAGGGACATGCTCATGAACAGGAGGCAGTTGCCAGGGATGCTCGCGCTGGCGAACCCCTTGGCATAACTTGAAGGGCCACCGTACCCGCGCCGTGATGCTCCGCCGTTGTCTGCGGTTCCTGGCCTGCTGTGGTGGCTGGATGCTCTTCAGGAAGGTCCCACTTGCTCTGCTGCTGAGCACGTCCGTGCTGCTCGCCGGACCCGCCTGGCTTGGCGGAGCGCTCTCGGCTGAGGCGATCACGGCGCCGGAGCTGCGCGGTCAACGCACCGTGCAGGACCTGCAACCGGACATGCACGGCCGCGACCTGAAGCAGCAGGAATTTCTCAAGGCCGAGCTGCAGGGCTACGACTTCAGCGACACCGATCTGCGGGGTGCCGTGTTCAATTCCAGCAATCTGCGCGGCGCCAATCTGCAGGGGGCCGACCTGGGCGATGTGGTGGCCTTCGCCAGCCGGTTTGATGGTGCCGATCTGCGGGACGCCAGGCTGCGCAACGCCATGCTGATGCAGAGCCGCTTCCGCGATGCCGAGATCAGCGGCGCCGATTTCAGCGATGCGGTGCTCGATCTGACCGAACAGAAGGCCCTCTGCAAGCGGGCCACCGGCTCCAATCCAGTCACAGGCGTCAGCACAGCCGAAAGCCTGGGTTGCCGCTGAACCAAGCAACCGGAGGCCCATCAAGCGGAGGCCCGTCAAGGCAGGACCCATCAAGCCGAGACGAACCGAACCCCTCGATGCGTTGCATTGCCATCACGAACGCTGCAAGTCCCACTGCAGGTCTGACCGCATAGATTCGAGCACCGGTTCCGGAGGGGAACAGCCTCCGGAGGTAACGGGGAAAGTCCGGTGAAAATCCGGCGCTGTCCCGCAGCTGTGATGGCTCCAGTCCTGGAGCCCAGCCAGAACGCCCACCGGTTGTTCTCTTCATCCCGGCGCGGACCGGACCCCTGCATGTTTTTTCCTGGCTCCCAGGAGGGCTCCGGCCCCCTCTGGATTCGCACGCAACATTTGCCGGCCCCGGTTGCCACAGGCAGCCGGCTCCGTTCCCGTCTTCTGCCGCTCTGTGGCCTGCCGATCGTTCTGCTGGGCGGTCTGTTGCTGGCGGGGCCGGCACAGGCGCACCATTTCATGGAGCTGATGGGGCTGAAGCCCACGCCGATCAATGGATTGATCAGCGGCCTGGCCCATCCGCTTCTGGGTCCCGATCATCTGCTCTTCCTGTTGGCCCTGTCGCTGGTGGGATTGCAGCAGCGCGCCACCTGGATGTTGGCCCTGCTGGCCACCGGTCTGGGCGGCAGTGCTCTGGGGCTGGCCTTGCCCCACCTGCCAGGAGCCGAGGCTGCCGTGGCCTTCACCCTCACCCTGGTGGGCCTGGTTCTGCTCGACAGGCTGCCCCGCTGGGTTCTGGTGCCTGCCTTTGGCTTGCATGGCTACGTGCTCAGTGATGCCGTTCTGGGTTGGACGGCTGGTCCGACCGGCAGCTATCTGATCGGTCTGATGCTCAGTCAGATGGCTCTGCTGCTGGTGTCGCTCTGGGCGATGCGCCACACCGCTGCCAGCCTCACCCCGACCCGCCAGCGCCTGATTGCGGCCGGGCTGATCGGCTGCGGTGGCGCCTGGGCCTGGTCGAGCCTGGTGGGCTGAACCCAACCATGGCCCCTGTACATTCCCGCCTTCCGGTCACGGTGGTGACCGGCTTTCTTGGTGCCGGAAAGACCACCCTGCTGCGTCATCTGCTTCTGAACAGCGGTCAGCGCCTCGCCGTTCTGGTCAACGAATTCGGTGATGTGGGCATCGATGGATCGCTGCTGCGCGATTGCGGCTTCTGCCCGGAGGAGGAGGCCGAAGGCCGATTGGTGGAGCTGACCAACGGCTGCCTTTGCTGCACCGTGCAGGACGACTTCCTGCCCACCATGGCTCGGCTGCTGGAGCGCTCGGACCAGCTCGACGGCATCGTGGTCGAAACCAGTGGCCTCGCCCTGCCGGCTCCGTTGGTGGATGCCTTCCGCTGGCCTGAGATCCGCACCCGCACCCGGGTCCATGCCGTGGTCACGGTGGTGGATGGTGAATCTCTGGCGGCTGGCAACGTGGTGGCGGATCCGGCTGTGCTGGAGGCCCAACGCCTTGCGGATCCAAGCCTGGATCACGCCACGGCGATCGAGGACCTGTTCGAAGACCAGCTGGAGGCGGCCGATCTGGTGCTGATCAGCCGAGCCGATCGGATCAGCCCCGACGACCTGGCGCGCCTGCGCCAGCAGCTGCAGCCACGCCTGCGCAGGGGCACGGCCGTTCTGCCGATGCAGCGGGGTGTGATCAGCCCGGAGCTGGTGCTGCAGCTCCGCCGGACAGACGAGACTCAGGCTCGGCCTCAGGGCGAGCACCACCACGACGGTGACGACCATCACCACGACCACGACCACCACGGCGACCATCACGACCATGCCCATGTGGCGATGGGATCGGCGGTGTTGCGCCTGGCCGGCGACTGGTCGCGTCAGCAGGTGGAGGTCGCCATCGCTGCGCTGATCCAGAGCCAGGGGCTGATCCGGCTCAAGGGTTGGTTGTGGCAGCAGGGCCGTCCACGCCCCCTGCAGATTCAGGCCGTGGGCCCACGGCTGGAGTGCTGGTACGAAACCGCCCCCTCCAGCCAGCTGGCCGGCGAGCCTGGGCTTGAACTGGTGGCCCTGGGGCTGGGTCTCGACGCGGAGGCCTGCAAGGCCTGCCTGCTCGATGCGCTCCACTCTGCCCCTGCGCTCCCCTCTGCCCCTGCACCAAGACGGTGATTCAGTCGAGGGGGATATCACCTCGGGCGCAGAGTCCATCCCAGCAGAGGGAAGCATCCGCGCTCCAGGTGCTCTCCACCTCGCGCCAGTCTCCAGGGGCCTGGTCCTGGCGCATGCGCACGCTGCCGGAGCCGTCGTGCTGGAAGTCGAAGCGGCGCTCACCCACCTGCAGCTGCCAGCGCTCACCGATGCTCATCACTGTCATCGCGCAGGGTTGCCAGGGCCCGTCGGCCAGGCGGCAATCAAGACTCACGATCGGAGGGCTGGAGCTTGGTTCCGGATCGGAGCCGGCAGGACCCGCCTGGGCCGGCAGTGCAGCGATCGGCCCGAGCAACAGCGCCAGCATCACCACCGGTTGCCATAGATCCAGCGATGGAGACACGGGCAGCACGGCGGCGCAGCTGGTACCCCTTCAAGCTGATTACCGCGGCTGTCAAGGGGGCGGTGGGCTGCCAAGATTTAACAAATCTCCGACAGCCCCGGTGCCCCTCTACAGCGCTCGCGTTCAGGTGTCCCTGCGCCCCTCGGTGCTCGATCCGGCCGGCGAAGCCACCCGGGCCGCTGCCGCCCGCCTGGGGGTCGAGGGGGTGACGCGGCTGCGGATCGGCAAGGCGATCGAGCTGGAGCTGGAGGCGCCCGACCGGGCCACGGCCCAGGCCCAGGCTGAACTGCTCAGCGATCGTCTGCTGTCCAATCCGGTGATCGAGAACTGGACCCTTGAACTGCAGGAGCTGGGCTGATCCAGGCGGCTCCACAGCCCCTCGGACCAGGCTCGGCATCCATCCCTCGCATCACCCGCACCCCACTTCTCCCTCATGACCATCGGCATCGTGGTGTTCCCCGGTTCCAACTGCGACCGGGATGTGCGCTGGGCCATGGAGGGCTGCCTGGGTCGCCCCACCCGTTTCCTCTGGCATGAGGAGCGCGATCTCTCCGGGCTGGAGGCGGTGGTGCTGCCCGGAGGCTTCAGCTATGGCGACTACCTGCGTTGCGGCGCCATCGCCCGGTTCGCGCCGGTGCTGCAGGAGGTGCTGTCCTTCGCGGAGCGGGGCGGACCGGTGCTGGGCATCTGCAATGGCTTTCAGGTGTTGACGGAACTGGGCCTGCTGCCTGGGGCGCTCACCCGTAACGAGAAGCTGCACTTCCTCTGCGAACCCAGCCGCCTGGAGGTGCAACCGGGTCACTGCCGCTGGCTGGGCGGCTATGACGCCTGTGAGAGCATCACCCTGCCGATTGCCCACGGTGAAGGGCGCTATCAGGTGGAACCCGAGCGGTTGAAGCAGCTGGAGGATCAGGGCTGCGTCGTGCTGCGCTATGCCGATAACCCCAATGGCTCCGTGGGTAACGTGGCCGGCCTCACCAATGCCGGCGGCAATGTGCTCGGTCTGATGCCCCACCCGGAGCGGGCCTGCGATCCGGTCACCGGGGGCATCGATGGCCGGCGCCTGCTGGAGGCGGTGGGCTCCTGAGCCGGCCTGCGGATGACGTTGCACCGCCGTTCCTTTCTGGCCGCGCTGGCCGGGGCTGGTGGTGTGGGGATGGCAGCGGCAGCGCGGGTTCCAGGGGTTGCCCCAGCAGACGCCCTTTCACAACGGCCCGCCGTGCAAGCACCGGCCCTGCCCATGCCACCGCCCCTGACGGCCGGCAGCCGGCTGGTGGCGATCGCGCCCGGAACCTGGTGGGAGGATCCCGAGCCGGAGCAGGCCAACCTGGAGGCTCAAATCGGGAACGCCGGCTGGGAGCTGCTGGTGCCGGTAGCGACGCGTCAGCGCTGGCACTGGTTTTCGGGCACGGACCGCCAACGCCGTCAGGCCTGGGAGCAGGCGATCGCTGAGCAACGGGCGGAGGGCGTGCTGGCCGTCACAGCCGGCTGGGGCAGTGCCCGGCTGCTCGAGAGTGGCTGGCAGCCGCCGCCTCGGCCGATCTGGCTGATGGGCTTCTCCGATGCCAGCGCCTTGCTGCTGGCCCAGTGCGCGGCCGGTCTGGGCGGCGCGATCCATGGGGGCCTGCACGGCGATGCCGGCCAATGGCAGCGATTGGTGCGGCTGCTGCGGCGCCAGCCGGTCGAGCCCCTCCAGGGACAGGGCTGGCGCAGTGGCATCGCGGAGGGGCCACTGGTGGTGACCAACCTCACGGTGGCGACCCATTTGATCGGCACTGCCTGGTTGCCGGATCTGCGGGGGCGGATTGTGGTCTTTGAGGATGTGGGTGAGGCCCCCTACCGGGTGGATCGGATGCTCACCCAATGGCGCACCGCCGGGTTGCTGGCGGGGGTGGCCGGGATCGGACTGGGCCGGTTTCAGTGGACGCCGGACGACGTGATGCCTGGCGATCTCTCGATGGAGGAGGTGCTGCAAGAGCGCTTCGGCGATCTGGGCATCCCCTTGGTGGGCCGGTTGCCCGTGGGGCATGGCAGGCCGAATCTGGCCCTGCCCCTGGGACATCGGGCCCGGCTGGATGGCAGCGCCGGAACCCTGACATTGCTGTGAAGCAGCGCTGCGGCGCCAGCAGACATGACGCCAGACATGAAAAAGGGCCCTCGAGGGGCCCAGAGGGTGAAACAGAAACGAGCTGTTGCTGAAGGAGTCAGCAAAGTGGCAACCAGTTCAGTAGTCCCCGCTTACAACCGTGCTGGCTCAGGTGTGATCAGTTCACAGCAGCAAAGAAGTCCTTGCTCTTGACCGGATCAGGATTCATGGTCTTATCGCCAGGCATCCAGTTGGCGGGGCAGACTTCATCCGGATTGTTGCGGATGTGCTGGAAGGCCTGCAGCAGGCGCAGGGTTTCATCCACACTGCGGCCAACGGGCAGGTTGTTGATCGTGCTTTGCATGATGACGCCATCAGGATCGATGATGAACAGACCACGCAGGGCCACTCCGGCCTCTTCGTCGAGCACCTCGTAAGCGCGGGCGATGTCTTTCTTCAGGTCTGCCACCAGGGGATAGGCGATATCGCCGATGCCACCGCTCTTGCGCTCGGTCTGAATCCAGGCCAGATGGCTGAACTGGCTGTCGACCGAAACACCCAGAACCTCGCAATTGCGGCTGGAGAATTCGCCGTAACTGTCAGAGAAGGCGGTGATCTCCGTGGGGCACACGAAGGTGAAGTCGAGCGGATAGAAGAACAGCACCACGTACTTGCCGCGATACTGGGACAAGGTGACGTCCTGGAACTCCTGGTCGATCACGGCGGTGGCCGTGAAATCAGGAGCGGGCAGACCGACGAGCCGGGACATGGCGGAAGCGAAGTGGGAAGCAGAAGGTGCGAAAGTCCAACCGGCACCTGGAGGGAAACTCGAAGCGAGGACTCAAAATCCCTGGCTCTGACATCCTGCCAAAATGAAGTCGTATCGGCTTCCAGTTGGACTCCAACAATTTATCACGGATCCCACGCGCCTCGGCGAAGCAGGACCTAACGGCGCCGCCATAGGGTGGTGTTCCAGAACGCGATGACCCCATGGCTTGGGATCCACTGATCCTCCGTAAATTCAGTACCACCGGCCATTTTCGCCTTCTGAACCAGCTGCGCAGCGAACTGCAGGCCCATCCCCTGGAGCGCCAGGTTGAGACAGATCCAGCCGCTGGAGCTGGACGAGGCAAAGCGGTGATCCGTACAGTGGCCGTGCGTCGGGGCGGCCAAAGCCAAGGTCGAATCCGCCGGCCCCAGGCGCGTATGGACAGTGGTGGCGCAAGCCTGGCCTCCGCAGACGCCGGGCAGTCCTTCCGTGATCGGCTGAACGCCATCGAGATGCGTTGATGGCCGGCAGTATGTAAATCGTTGTTAGCGGATCCTGCAGGGTTACATCCACACGATTGAGAAGCAGATGGCTTGGCAACTGAATTCTTGAAATTACCGCTTCCTTTCCTGGAGCATCGTCAGTCATTCAGCAAGTCAAAAATGGCTTTCTGCAGATCTTTCGACTGCTCCAGCTGGTCGAACACCCAGGCCATCGCCGTAGCCGGCTTCTCGAAACCAAGCTCTTTGCAGAGACGCTGAATGATGACAGAGTGATCCTCATAGAGCGAAAGATCACTGACGCTCCGCACGTTGAGGTGGCCGCCAACAAACTTCTGAGTGGCGGATTCATGCAGATCTGATTGATCCAGATCGGATTGATCCAGATCGGATTGATCCAGATCTGATTGATGCAGATCTGATTGACCCGGGCAGAGCTCTGAAGATTCCATGGCCATCAGGGCAGATTCCCAATTTTAGATCAACACTCCCAACCGCGTTGCCAATCCACTAAGTTGCGTGCGTGCTCCAGACAGCCGCCTCAGCGAGGAAGCAGGCATTCCAGCTCGCGCAGGCGATGCTCCAGCGCCTCGATTCTTTCCAGGTAGGTGAGGGCAAGGGCCATGCCGGGTGGGTTGAGCCCAAACGTATTGCGCAGGTTTGCAGCACGGCGCGCCTGGTGAATCGTGCAGGAATGGAAGCTCCAGCCCGATGCACTCACGCTGGTTTCAAACACACCGAACTGCACCAACTCCATCACTTCCCCATGCTCCAGGCCTGAGGCCGCCAGCAACTCCTCCAGCTCGACGCGGCTTTCGCTCTCCACCGGAATAAGCAGGTCATCAGCCATGGGTCGTTGCTCCAGGGAATGAGGTGCGCGGGTTGAAAGAGCTGGCAGCAGCCAGCTCACGATAGAGCTCCCGTTCGCGCTCGTCGATCTGCTTCGGCATCACGATCTGCAGCACGCAATAGAGATCGCCATCCCCCTCCTTGCGCTTCGGCAGCCCCTTGCCCGCCAGGCGCAGTTTCAGGCCCGTCTGAGCGCCCTCCTTCACCGTGACCCGCACGTGGCCATCGAGGGTGGGAACCACGATCTCTCCACCCAGGGCCGCTTCCCATGGGGTCACCGGCAGCTCGAGGTAGAGGTCGTGCCCGACTGCGCGAAACAGGGGATGGGGCTGGAGGTGGATGTCGAGGTAGACGTCTCCGGCCGGTCCGCCGCCACTGCCTGCCAGACCCCGCCCCGGAATCCGCAATCGCTCGCCATCGGTCACTCCCTTCGGCACGCGAATGTGCACTGTGGTTGATCCACGCTCCACGGTCCCGTCAGGGCGCAGGTGCGGCTCCTGACGCTCCAGGGTCACCTGGGTGCCGTGGCACACCTCCTCGAGGCTGAGGTTGGCCACAGCCTCCACATCCTGGCCGCGGATCGGGAAGCCAGGCCCACCTTGGTGCCGCCGCTGCGCCGAACGGAAGCCCATCTGCTCGAACAGATCGGCAAGATCGACCTCCTCACCGGCCTGGCCCTGCCAGAAACGGGCATCCCAGTCTGGTGATGGTCGGAAGTCGTCACCGGGGAGATGGCGACCCAGTTCGTCGTAAGCCCGGCGCTTTTCCGGATCAGACAGAGTCTGGTTAGCCTCACTGATCTCTTTGAACCGCTCTTCTGCTCCCTCTTCCTTCGAAATGTCCGGGTGGTATTTGCGGGCCAGTCGGCGGTAAGCCTGTTTGATCTCGTCCTCGCTGGCGCCACGCTCAACGCCGAGAATCTGATAATAATCTTTAAATTTCATTGGGACTCACTCCTGATCAATGCCGGAAGACAAGTTCGTCGCTCGCTGATGGCAGAGGTGTCTCAGCCGTGGCCAGCCAGTCAAGATTCCGTTGCACGTCTGTCAGCAACTGGTCGGCCATGTCGTGATTGAAGCCGGCTCGAATCACAAAGCGCAGCACGGCACGATCCTGCAGGTTGGCCGGAAGTGTGTAAGCCGGTACCTGCCATCCGCGAGAGCGCATCATTCTTGAAAGATGAAACACCGTCCAGTTCTTGATACTGGGATCACACTCCACCGCGAACACGGGCAATTGGCCGCGTGGATGGCTCACCAATCTCAGGGGTTCCATCGCGGCCAGGCCATCCGCCAGGTGGCAGGCAATCGCCTCGAGAGAGGCCATGCGCTGGCAATACCCCTGTCGCCCCAGGTGCAGGAAGTTGAAATACTGACCCACAACCTGGGCGCCTGAGCGTGAGAAATTGAGTCCGATCGTCGGCATCTCACCACCGAGGTAATTGACATTGAAGCGCAGCTCTTCCGGCAGATGCTCGCCACTGCGCCACAGCACCCAGCCCACCCCGGGTAGCACACCGCCATACTTGTGGCCGCTGGAACTGATCGAAACCACCCGTGACAGCCTGAAGTCCCAAGCCCAATCCGGTGAATTGAACGGAGCCACAAAACCACCGGAGGCCGCATCCACATGGATCGGAATGTCAAGACCGTGGCGCTGGTGCAGGTCATCGAGAGCGGTCTGCAGGGTATCGATGGGTTCATAACTGCCATCGAAGGTGCTGCCCACGATGCCCACCACACCGATCGTGTTCTCGTCGCATTGCTTCAGGGCTTCCTCGGGCGTGAGGTGCAGCCGGTTCTGCTCCAATGGCACCAGCCGCGGTTCCACATCGAAATAGGTGCAGAACTTGTCCCAGCAGACCTGGGTGTTGATCCCCATCACAAGATTGGGGCGTGAGGCGTCCAGACCAGCTGCCCGGCGACGCTCCCGCCAGCGCCACTTCAGGGCCAGTCCACCCAGCATGCAGCCTTCACTGGAGCCTGTGGTGGAGGTGCCAATCGCTTGAGCAGGATCGGGCGCATGCCAGAGATCGGCCAGAATCCGCAGACATCGCTCCTCCAATTCAGCCGTCTGTGGATATTCGTCTTTATCGATCATGTTCTTGTCGGCGCATTCCTCCATCAGGCGCCGAGCCTCGGGCTCCATCCAGGTGCCCACAAAGGTGGCCAGATTCAGCCGTGCATTGCCATCCAGCATCAGATGGTCGTGCACCAACTGGTAGGTCAGGTCTGCCGGCAGGCCTTCCTCGCTCAGTCGGTCGCGGGGCACCTCAGCAGACGGCTTCTGATGACGGAGGCGGCTGCCAAGCTGGGACGTGAGATCCAGCTGAGACGAATGCTTGCGCTGGGTCACTGGAGATTGCCTGCAGGGTTCTCTCAGTATTTAAGTCGGAAGGCATCACCCCAACGCATTAGCCCATGCTTCCTCACCATCGCCTGCTCAGCTACACTCTGACCCAGCCGCCAGCGGCCGGTGAGGGCATCAGGCTCGGCCTCTGGCAGGGCACCGGGTCGGCAGCCACGGCCGATGCGGTGGAAGAGAACCTCCAGCGACTGGAGCAGGTCTGTGCCCATGCCGCCAAACTTGGGGTGCAACTGCTGGCCTTCCCGGAGCTCTACCTGAGCGGGTACATCGTGACGCCGGATCTGGCCCGGCAGCTGGCGGAGCCTGTGGATGGCGCCAGCCTCCAGAGGGTGGCGGCAGCCGCCCGTCTCAACGGGCTGGCGGTGGCCTGCCCCTATCCGGAACGGGCTGTGGTGGCCGGGGAGGAACGATTTTACGACGCCATTGCCTTGTTCAATGGCAACGGGCATCTGTTGCGCAATTATCGAAAAACCCATCTCTGGGGACCGGATGAAAAGCGGTGCTGGCATGCGGGATACCTGCATCCAGATGAGGGCCCTGCCTTCTCGGTCCACCCTGTGAACGGAATCTCCGTGGGCTTGCTCAACTGCTACGAAGCCGAATTTCCCGAGCTCTCCCGGCGACTGGCACTGGAGGGAGCGCAGCTGATCCTGATTCCGACAGCCGCCGACACCTGGGCCGAGCTGAGCACCGGCCAGCGCACAACCCTGCCCTACCCCGATGTCTCCCGAACCCTGCTGCCCGCCCACGCCTTTCAGAATCGTTGCTTCGTGGCTTACGCCAACCGCTGCGGTGAGGAAAGTGTCAATGGCCAGGTGAAGGCGGCGTACCTGGGCAACAGCATCATCTGCGGTCCCCACGGCGATGTACTCGTGGCTGCCCGAGCCGAACCTACCCTCTTGATTGCAGACTGCATGCCAAGTGAGTACGGCCCGACCCATCCGGAAAACACCAACTACCATCAGGATCGGCGCGCAGATCTATATTAGCGGTGCCGCAAAGGCCTACCGCCTCACACCCCCGGCGCCGAGCCCAGAAAAACGCAGCGGAGCGGGCGCTGCGCCAATCAGCATCCGACTGTCCCGCGATGAGGAACGATTCGGAAGCTGATTGGGGAGAGAGGCTGTCCCGGCGCCTGAACAAGTACAGATAAAGGACTTGTTATGACAATGACGACACGAAGCACATCAACAACGAGTGTGTCGATGTGAACACCGTGGCATCGACGCCGATAGTTGCATGGTCATGCAAGAGAACAACTCAGCATCAGCATGTGCGCACCAGGGTAAATATTATACAGGCAAGTGCTGATCAGTTGTTGAAGCTTGGATCCCGCCCATGTTGCCAAGCGTGTTAAAATTACGCAGGGAAGCAAGATGATGGCAGATCATTTCATAAACACCAGTGCGGACAAGGTCAAGTAGTACATCTGAGGAAAGGGTCAACACCCTGGAGCGCTCGACGGTGTAGAAGCCATTCATGGCCTTCGTCTGCCCATTGGGAAGCTTGGCTTCGGCTTCCTTTGGTTCAAGGAGATTGAGCTCTTTGAGTCGCTTGCAGATGACCTTTGTGCGCTGGTACTCAGCCTGGAACTGACTCAGAAAGCGGAGAATGCCGTCAGTATAATCGCTGGCCTTCCCGTCATCTCCGATCAAAGCAATGCCTTCGTGATTCTGGTTGAAGCCGGGATAGCTTTCATCGATACACAAATATGCCTTGTCTTGGTCGCCAGCTTGCGACAGGACAAAAGGATACCGACGAATGAAGGCGGGAACATACTTTCCTTCCCAGTGACCATCGGGAGAAAGGTATAGATTTTCAGACTGCTGAAGACCAAGAAGAATAACTGGCATGACATCATCGTCTGTCCCAACGAAGACAATTGGATAGTCGCCAGCTGCATTGAGAAATTCAATGGCCATCAAGGGCACGGCATTGGTAGTTTTGGCGAAGGAGTAGTCCTTGACGGGGACAATATGCCAATCCTTGTGGCGCTCGGCTGAAAGGGCGCTGACATCGTTATAGAAGAGAAGCTGGGTTGCCATGGGCCAGTTGGTGGTTGGTTAGGAGTAAGAAGACTAAGCTATTGAAGTTGTGGCTCAATCGTTTCAGCGTTGCTTGCCCAACGCGAGATCAAGCAGACCTGATAAGCGTTGCACAAGCCAGTTTTCCTGAGTGTTCTCAGATCTGCTTGATGCTTCAATGGCCTGCTGGTTGAGCGATGAGTTCTCCCTGTTCTTCACCTTGGATTCGCCCTTCTTGGATTGAGGAACGTCTGGTGCCTGTGTATCAGTGCTGATGGGGCTGATAAGGTTGGAAGCCTCTGAGACATGAAGCTGAGCAACTGGCAGCACTGCCACATCCTCAACTCGACGCAGACCCACCGCCAAATCAGCCTGCATCACACCAGCATCGGTGTGTTCCAGTTCCAGGGCATGGCCCAACTCATGGAGAAGAACGCTGAGCAGATCCATCCGGCCGGTTGCGTCCTCAGCTCTCGAAACTAGAATTCCATCGAGAAATTGATATTCCTCATCCGTGAGAGGAGTGCTATCAACAAACCAGCCAAACCCAGCCGCATTTGAATCAATCAGGATCTTACCCGCCTGATAAGCGCCCAACTGAAGATCCGGTAGATCAGCAATCACCACTCGGATGCTGTACAGCATCGCAAGGTCGTCGGCTGAGAGGCCTGGAGCCAAGCGCTCGATTGCTGCCCTGACCAGAGGCTGGAGTGCCTGATCCGTGACCGGTGCTATGGGTGGCAGCACGGAGGTTGGTCCTGTGCTGGCAGTGAGCATAAGAGCCTTCTTGGCCTGGCCGTTATTCGTAACAACGGGAATACTCACACTGCTACTGCTACTGCTGGTTGTAACGCTATTGGCGGGTGCAGTCGAACCCTGCAGGGCCGGAGTCTTGCCAGGGGTGCTTCCATCGATCGTGACCACTTTGGAGCTGTCATTTTCGGGCGCGCCCTGGGTGTCACGACCGGCTCTTCCATTGCCGGGCTGAGGGTCGCGGGGGCTACCAGTGTCACCACTGCTGGAAAGACCCAGCTCACCATTAGGCTCACTGAGGCTTTGATCCGCACCACTGGCCATACCCAGATCGGTGAGGAACTGTCGGATGGCGGGGGATGAAGCCCGGTTCACCGTGGGGGCACCAAAGGGGCTGAAGGGGACCAGGAAAGAGTTAAACTCGCCCCTCCAATCGAACATCCGGTCGTTACCGGTGTTGCCAATCAGCACATCGAGTCCGTTACCACCAAAGACAAAGTCTCCATCTGCGAATTCAGTAGAATCGGGAGCATCATTAAGCCCACCATTGGTATCGAGGTTGTCGTCGGCATTCATCAGGTCGTCACCAAGACCACCGAAGAGGCGATCGTTACCGGTTCCGCCGACGAGCCAGTCATTACCGGTGTCGCCGAAGATGTGATCTTTCCCATCTTCGATCTTGGCACCGGAATCATCCACGGCTTGGAAGTTGAGCAGGAACCCATTGATCTTCCGAAGCGGATCATTGGCGTCGTAGAACGACAATGTCTGTGTAGCTGCGTCGTAGCCGATCGGAGCATCATCGACCTGAGGAGTAACATCTACATAGAACGACCCTAGGGCCTCTGCTCCGGATACGGCATCATCACCAGCTCCGGCATGGATCCAGTCGTCGCCCAGGCCGCCATAGATGATGTCGTGCCCACCACTTTCCCAGGCGAGAAGCTTGACATCCTTCCGCAAGAGACCAGTGATATTGACCACAGCTCCGATGAATGGCCCCGGCAGGGAAAGAGTCGACTGAAGATTGGGCTGGGTCAGGCCGTTAAGAGGTTCAGTGCTGCCATTGCGACTTGTCAGGAGGATGCCGTCATCGCCCACGATGCCATCGACACCGCTACCACCGAAAAGTCGATCATGTCCGCTCCCACCGTAAATGTCATCATCCTGTCCATCCCCATAAAGGACATCGTTGCCAACCATTCCATGAATGATGTCATCACCTGCTTCACCGTGAATCAGATCCGAGGATCCAATATCGCTGGACACATCACCACCAAGGGTGTAGTCAAGTAATTGATAAGCGCGGGGGATGATGTTCTGAGAAGAGTCATAAATATCGTAATTGAAACTGAGATACTCGGCCTCGACGTTGCCGTTCAGCTTGACAAGACGATAGATGTTGCCATTGTCGCCGAGGATCATGTCAGCATCGCGTGCATGTCCGCTGCTGGCAGTATCGCCTGCATCGTTGCGTGAGATCTCTGTACCGGCACCGCCGAAGAGCAGGTCGGCTCCGTCGTTGCGCTGCGTGGCCAAAACCAGCCCGTAGAGATTGGAGTTGCCGCCGATGATGTCGTCCTGGCCAAGGTTGCCGAAGATCACATCGTTCTCGCCGCCACCCTCGATGTAGTCGTCGCCGTCGCTGACGCCCTCGAAAGAGGCAACCACCACCAGTGCTCCGTTCGCATCGCGGGACGCGCTGACGCCGTTGCCGGCCAGCTTGCCCAGGATGGAGCCATCGCCCTGGATCGTGTCGTTGCCGCGCTGGCCGAAGATCGCGTCGTTGTTGGCGCCACCAGCGATGGTGTCATCACCGAACAGGCCGTCCAGCCCATCCCCGATGGTGATGGTCCAGTTACTCCAGTTCGGCACATCAGCCGCGGGGCCGGAGAACTGCTTCGACAAATCGACCAGCGGGTTGCCATTGTTGTTGTAGAGCAGACCGCCGGTCAGCGAGCGGAAGCGCGGGCTGGAGTTCTCACCCGCTGCACGCCCGGTCAGTACAACCTGATCACCGAAGACGAGATCGTTATTCTCGTCGCCGTCGATGATGTCGTTGCCAACGCCACCGATGAGAATATCGTCGCCTGCATTGCCTTCGATCGTGTCATTGGCACCTGTTGTGTTCTGGGTATCAGTCGTCGAGATACTGGCCGCGCTGAGCACCGTGGGCATCAGAACCACACCAACCAGTTCACCGTTGTCACCGATGCCAAGATCCTGACCACCGCCAAGGATGATCCAATCGGCCTCATGACCACCAAGCACGATGTCGTCATTGATGCCGGTGGTGATCACGTCGGCTCCGCCGTCAGCGAGGGTTACGGTCTCGATACGACCCAGAGTGAGTGGCAGGGATCCGAACGGCATGCCGTCAAGGCTCGCCGCGGTGATCCGGCCGCTGTCGCCGATCACGAGGTTGCGGCCGTTGCCGCTGTTGATCGTGTCAGCGAAGCGGCCGCCGAGCACGATGTCATCACCACCCAGGGAGGTGATCGTGTCAGCACCGCCAGCATTGGTGGTGGAGAGGCTTTCGATCAGGTCGATATCTGCTGCATTGGTGTCAGCACCCGGAGTCGAGCTGCGCTCAGCGCGCACGTAGTCGATCTTGCCGTCATCGCCCAGGACGATGTTGTGGCCGGCATCGACCGCGATCGTGTCACCCTCATGGCCGCCCAGCACGATGTCATCGCCTGTGCCGGTGGTGATCTGATCGGCGCCACCATCACCGAAGGCGATGGTTTCCACCAGACCGACGGTGATGGGCAGTGCCCCGAAGCGGGCCAGATTGGAGTCGGCGGCGGTGATCCTGCCGCTGTCGCCGATCACGAGGTTGCGGCCGTCGCCGCTGTTGATCGTGTCAGCGAAGCGGCCGCCGAGCACGATATCATCACCGCTGCCGGTGGTGATCGTGTCTGCCCCTCCATTGCTTGAAGTGGACGTGGTCTCGATCAGGTCAATATCTGAGCGATCCTGATCAGCCACGACGTAATCGATGACCCCATGGTCGCCAATGATGATGTTGTTGCCATTTAGGTCGTCAATCTTGTCGCCTAGATGGCCGCCCAGGAGGATGTCGTTATCGCGGCCGCCATCAATGGTGTCGCTGCCACCTTTGCTCTCGATCGTGGTTTCGATCCGCTCAATGCCAGCCGTGCTGTTGATGCGGCGGATGCCAGCCGCCAGAGTGATGATGCCCTGGTCTGCCAGGATCACATCATTACCATCACCGCCGGAGAGGTTGTCGGAACCGGGTTCTGGAGTGGTCAACACCGTGAACATGGCCGCATCATCGCTCAGCCCATAGTTCTGGACTCGTCGGTTCGGCTGTTGATCTTCGGCGAATAGCCGCAGATTCATATTGAATGCAGCATCGCCGTAGATGTGATCGTTGCCGGCTTCCCCACTGACGGAGTCGTTACCGGTATTCCCCGCTATTTGGTCATCCCCTTGGCTGCCTTTGATGGTGTCGTTGCCTTCGCTGCCATCAATGATCACGCCCACGAAGCCATCGGTGTTGGCGGCCATGGCGGAGGCGTCGATCACATCGTTGCCCGGGTTGTTGAAGCTGGTGCCGTTGGGGGACACGGCGCCTGTGCTGTTGCTGTAGCGCAGCCGGTCATTGGATGTATCGCCATAAACCACGAGCGCACCTTCACCGCGGTCATTGATGGTGATCGTGTCATTCCCACCGCCGCCATGGATCGCGAGAATGGAGCGGGGATCCTGTTGCAGGTCGAGATCCTTCTCGTCGCGGTCAGCGGTGGTCTCGACAACCAAGGTTTCGTTGCCTTTACCGAGCAGAAGCTCAGTGGTTTCAAAACCATTGAAGCTGATACCACCGGAGTAGTAGCGCCAGATTGGAGCTTCATCGGTTCCTTCATTCACCTTCATGTCGCCGCCCATGCCGAAGCCGCTCAAGGTCAGACCAGGATTGGAGATGGTTCTCCCTTCGCTGTCTGTCTCCCTGTAGCTGAGGAGACCACTGTCAGCATCCTGGTTGTCGGGGTGGAAGATGGTGAGAGAATCGATGTCGTCCCATTCATCGGTTGGCAGCAACTCGCTTTCGCTTGGCTTGTTCAACTCACCGGGGAGCAGAACAGGTGTGGCAAAGCTGCGGTCGACCTCAGAGCGGCCACCCTCAATGATCAAGGCACCCTTGATCTGATCGAGGTTCTGGTCGCGGGTGGCGAACTTCTTGAGACTGCGATCTTCTGAGGATAGAGAGATGTTGGAATTGGCACCAACGCCGATTGTGTTCCAGTTGCCGTAAGTTGCTGGGTCGAATGTGACGGTATAGGTATAGGGAGTTTCAGTTGAGGCTTGGTTGAGAAGTGTGGTGGTATCCGTTTCGATCGCAAGATTGACCGTTGTCCCCGCCGATGGCTGCTTGGTGAGACGAACGCGGTAGGCATCATCGCCTCCAGCGCCCGTTGTTACTGCTGTGAACCCGTCACTTTCCTGAATGATGACCTGGGCAGCGTCGTCGTCATAGACCGTGACGTCAAGATCAAAGGTTGTGGCAACATTTGCGTAGTTGCCGTCGGCCCTGGACGAAGTGAGCGAATGTCCAATCTTCACGTCCTTCTTCCCATCCTCCGTGGTGTTGACAACGGCAGAGACGGTGACAAATTGGGCTTGATTCCAGTTCTGATTCGTAAATGTCAGCGTGTTTGTGTTGGTGGTTGTGAAGACGCCGTTGGACAGGGTCACCGTGACGATTTCATCAACTTTCGGCGCTGCCGTGAGGCTGATCGAATAGCGATCCGTGAATCCGTTGGCCCCTTCCAGCACCTCGGTGGTGGTGCCGCTGAAGCCCGAGTTATCGGCATCGATGGGGCGAATGTCAAGGCCGGCTTTGTCATTGTCGATGATATTGACATAGACATCTTTGAGTGCAAGGCCGTCAAATCTTTCGTCGCTGCTGATGATGCTGTGGCTGATCAGGGCAATGCGTTCACCCTCGGCGGCGTTGTCGTTCTCAGCTTGAATTTCAATGTCAATCTCTTCTTCCCAGTTGTCTTCGTCAACAGTTAACACAAGGGCACTGGTGAATTCTCCGATTCCTTTGCGTCGGATCAATAGGCTACGACCACCATTGGCCAGGTCCGTGGTGCTGGTGGGGCCAGCCGATACGGTGAGATAGACCGGTTGGTCGGGGGTTGGTTGTTGCAGCAGATGGATTGTGTAGCTGGAGAGAAGACCAGTCTCGCTGACCAGCAGTGGCTGGGTGGCCTGCTCGATAGCCACCAACCCACCTGTGGACGGTGAGCTGAGCAGCGTATCCACACCCGGCACGCCCACCGGTGCGTAGCTTGGATCGGTGCTGCTGAGCGTGTGGGTGATCAAGCCCGAAATCGCCTGGAGCTCGGCGCTCACGATCGGGGCGGTCACATCGCCCATCACCTTAATCTGATCGCTGCCAAGACCTCCGATGATCTTGGTGACCACAGCTTCATTGGTGCTGAGGATGAAGATCTTGTCGTCGCCCTCGAGGGCATCGAGCTCAGCCTGTTCGATGTTGTCGAAGCGCACATTGAGGCCGGCACCAAAGATGCCATCGCGCGTCACGACAAAATTGTCGTTGAACGGTGTGCCGAGCACAACGACGGTATCGAAGCCCTGGCCGCCGTCAATGTTGACGGGGGCGTTGATGGCATAGGTGATTGCGTCATCTCCATCACCTCCCTTGGCTTCGCTTTCCCCTTGCTTCGCTTCTGGGTTGGTTGGATCCGTATCGATCGTGACGAAGGCGCGGATCACGAAGGTGTCGTTGTCGCTTTCACCTTCCATGCGGAGGGTGCCCACATTGCGGTAGACGTTGAAGGTGTCGTCGTCATCGCCGCCAAAGGCCGTGGTGGCGTAGCTCACACCACGGCTCACGTAGGCGATGCCGTTCAACGGCTCATCACCACTGTCTGCGATCGCCTGGAGGATTCTCTGGCGCGTGGCTTCAGACAACGTGTCCGTGACGGGATCAAACCCCACCGGATTGAAGATGATCTCTCCTGTGTTGGGGTCACGGATGACGCCAATGATCACCGGTGTGACGTCAAAGCTGTCTCCTGGCTTGACGTTTGCCAGGGCATCACGGCGGGTGCCGAAGATCTGGCCAATCTGGAAGGTGTCATCTCCATCACCGCCATCAAGCGTGGTGATGGAGCTGTTGTCGTCCATCACGATCTTGTCGTCACCACTGAGAGCATTGATGCGTAGACGGCCGTTGATGTTCTTGTCGTAGTTGACGCGCTCGACATTTGTGAAACCTTGGCTGTCTGGGTCTGGTTCAAACCCATTGAGCAGGGCAACGAAGTTCTCACGCCCGAGGAAGGTGTCGTCTTGCTCGGTTCCATTGATGATCAGCACATCGGCGCCGCTGTCGGGAGCGCCGTTGTCGATCACGTTCACCAGGGCATTGCCCGTACCGGCCAGATTCACCGTCGTCTGGTCAGAACCTGATTCACCGTGCAGGTTGAGCAGGGCGCCGATGCCGTTGTTGTTGGTGCGTGTGAAGAAGCCATCGATCGGTTCCCTCTGCACGTTGACCTCCATGACGTCGTTGCCGGCCTGGCCGTGGATGGTGGTGAGCCCGCTGATCGTGTTGATCGCGATCGTGTCGTCGCGCTGGTTGGTGGCCTCGGTGCCGTCGCCGCCAAACACTTCTGTGCTGGCTGTGTGGGTGCTGTCGATCAGGAGCACATCGGCGCCCGTGCCGAGCCAGAGCTTGAGGGCTTCGAGGTTGCTGTAGTCAACGCCAGCGCCGAGGCCAAGACCCCGCAGGCTGTTGCCCGTCAGGGTGCCTGCTTTGGCGATGGTGTTGCCGGAGTCGTCGATCGAGAGCACATCGTTCTCATCTGCGTTCTCATTCGTGGCTTCTCCACCGTCGATCACCATCATGCCCTTGACTCCATCGACCTTGCCGATCGTGGACGCCACAGGGGTGGCAATGCCGCCGACTCCTGGCCCCTGCAGACCATCGGGATACTCTTCGGGCAACAGGGTCGCATCGGCAAGATCCAACTTGTCGTCGTTGGCTTTGCCGTAATCGCTGATGTGGATCCGGTCACTGCCGGCCTGGCCATAGATCGTGACCGTGCTGCCGGTGTTGGTGCCGCGCACACCGATGCTGTCGTCGCCGTCTTCGGCGTAGATCGTGAGCTGGCCATCGGCGTCGTTGATCTGGATCTGATCGGCACCAGAGCCGCTGAACACGTTGGTGGCCGTGGTGTGGGTGGCATTCACCAGCAGATGGTCAGCCTCTGCACTCATCCAGAGATTCAGCGTTTCCAGATTGCGGTAGTTGATGCCCTGCTCCAGCTCCATGCCCCGCAGGCTGAAGGTGCTGGCGTTCACCTGATCCAGGATCCCCGTCTTGGCGTTGGCCGCAGCGGAGTCGTCGATGTTGAGCTGATCGCTGGATCCATCGCCACCCGCATCATCGCTGCCACCATCGACCGTGAGCAGGCCATTGATGTTGGTGATGGTGCCCGTGGGAGTGGTGGCGCCATCGGTGCTGGGGCGCGACGGGGCCTGATTACTCACATTGGTGGTGTCACTCCCTGCACCGCCTTCCACCAGAACGGTTCCGTCCATGGCACGGATGTTGACGGTGTCGATTCCGTCATTCCCCTGGAGGGTGGTGCTGCTGCCTGCGTTGGTGCCGTTGACCGTGATCGTGTCGTTGTCGGCCTGGCCTTGCACCAGCAGGACGTCGTCGGCACTGTTGATCAGCACCTGGTCGTTGCCGACGCCGCTGCGCAGGGTGGTGTCCTTCTGGAAACCTGGCGTAGCACTCTTGTGGGTGCTCTCCACGGTGAAGGTGTCAACGCCGCTGCCCAGGCTGATCAGCAGGTGCTCGATGGTGCCGTACGTGATCGTCCCCCCCATGCCGAGCCCGGTGATCGTGGTGGCCGTGAGGGAGCCGCTGCGATCAACAGTGTCACCGGTGTTGTCCACAGTGAGGTGATCGCTGCCACTGGTGGGCAGATCGCCGTTGATCGTGAGATTGGTCTGGATTCCCTGCACGTTGCCGCCGCTGTTCGTGCTGCGGCTTGCGAGGGTGCCTGCCGCCTGGCTGCCCACGTTGATGGTGTCGGAATCGTCTCCTGCCTCCACGAGGGTGACATCGTTGAGGGCCTGGATGTTGACCACGTCAGCGCCTTGATCGCCCCTGAGCGTGAGCGGGGTGGTTGTTCCGCCGGTGCCGGTGGCGAAGACATTGATGATGTCGTCGTTGGCCCCGGCGTTCACCGTGGTGGTGCCGCCGATGCCACGGATGTTGGTGGTGTCCTCGCCGTCGCCCGTGTTGACGGTGACCACGCCAGCGCTGGTGTCGAGGCTGGCTGCAAGGTTCACCACGTCGTTGTCGGCGTCACCATTGATCAGCACCGCACTGCCGCTGCCGGCACCTTGGAGATTGATGGTGTCAGCACCCTGTTGCCCGAAGACGGTGAGATCGTCAGCAGCGTCGATGATGGTGATCTGATCGCTACCGGTGCCGCTGGACAGTGAGGTGGTCTTGCGTGGACTGCCGGAGTGCGTACCCTCAACTGTGAAGATGTTGCCGCCGCTGCCTAGGTTGATTTTGAGATCTTCAATCGTCCGATAGGCGATCGACCCTGTCATGTCCAGACCCGTGATGCTGTCGTGGGTTAGTACGCCCGTGTCGGTGTCGGTATCTCCGGTTTCATCAACTACCACCATGTCGCGCTCGCTGCCGTTGTTGCCACCCTCAAGGGTGAGCAGAGCCGCGATGGCATTGACGTTGCCGTCGATGTTTGTAGATGTGGTGGCCTTGCTGCCGACGTTGAAGGTGTCTGCCCCGACGCCACCCTGGATGCTGACGCCAGCGGCGATGGCCTGAACGTTGAAGCGATCGGCGCCAGCACGACCATCGATGTTGAGTTGCTGCACCGAAGCATGGGTGCCCAGGATCGTCAGATCGTCAGCACCGCTGCCCAGGTTGAGGTTCACCTGGCCAAGGGCGGCAAAGCTGATCTGCTTGCCGACGGGAACACCGACGGGCATGCCGAATTCACTGAGAACAGCCGCAGCCTCAGTGCTGGCGATCGTGCCGAGGTTGTTGGTGCTGTCACCACTCTTGTCGATCGTGAGGCTGTCGCCGGCATCGCCGCCACCGATGATGCTCAGGTTGGCCTTGATGCCTGTCAGTGCCCCATTGCTGTTGGTAGACGATGCGTTACTGCCCACGTTGATCGTGTCCGCATCTCCTTCACTCTCGATGCGGGTATTGATCGTGATGGAGTTGATATTGAAGAGATCATTGCCCGCCCCTCCTCTGACAACGAATTGGTCCTGACTACCCTGACCCGATAGTGCGAGGCTGCTGAGGCTGCTGGTTGGACCGGCGGTCAGTCCCCACGTTGCCGTGGTGGTGTCCACCAAGCGGGTGCTGGCAAGCGCAGGCGAATCCGTCAAGCGCTGGACCGTGGATGGCTCAAGTAGAGGAGCTGCATTGATCGTCACGCGATCGGCAGCACCTGATTGAATCAGGGTGACCGTGTCAGCCAATTGCTTATTGTTATCTTCGCGCAGATTGACCTCAAAACTGCCGACAGCGCTGCGGGCTGTGTCGTCGATGATGACCCTGTCAGCCCCATCGGCGGGAACGATCAACAAGGTCTCCACACCCAAAGCCGTGCCCATGTTGGCTTGTGAGCCGGGTTCGGTGTTGTAGATTCCCAGCGAAGTGCCTGTTCCAGCGAATCGCAGGACGTCTGACTTCGAGGTGCCTTTCACTTCGATCTTGTCGGCTCCATCACCACCAGTAATCGAGTCGCCAAGCAGATCGGTGATGATCCCGTAGATTGCGTCGTTGCCCGAGCCGCCTTCAATTGAATCCCCTCCGGCTCCACCTTCGATGTAATCATCGCCTGCACCACCCTTTAACGTGTCAGCGTTTGATCCACCGAAGAGGATGTCGTTCCCATCTTCCCCATCAAACACAACACGGGCGCTGCCAGCGGAGGCCAGAACGTCGTTGCCGGCACCACCTGTTGCGGTTGTTTGGATGCCGAATCCCTGGGTGAGGATCAGCTTGTCATTGCCGGAGCCAAAGTTTGCAGAAACACTTTGAACTCCAGAGTAAGTCTCTGTGTAACCGAACGCCTGAACGAGTACTTTGCTATTACCTAGATCGGTGAGTTGATAGTCTTCATTGATCTCAGTCTTGGCGACTGTGCGTAGACTGCTTCGCGCCTCTCCAACATTAAGATTGAGGACGCCGATCTCCACCTTGGCCAGCCTGGGTGGTGGCGTGGGGAAGATGCTGCCAGGAATGGTAATCGAGGCTACGGTGCCTCCACCGCAGGCCTCATCAAAGAACAGATCAACACAGCCTCGGGCATAGAGCTCCAACGTTGTTGTTGTGCTGCCGAAGACGGCCTTACCACCAAGGGTGACAGAGGCGCCGATACCGATGCCAATGATCTCGAGCCTGACCGATCCACCAACCTCAACTGTGAGGGTGTAGGTATCCCTGGTCTCATCAAAGATGTAGTTTTGGCCACTCTTGATCAGGGAGACAGTGCCATACACCTCGCCTGAAATCGAGAAGCCGGGGATGCCAAAGTACAGGCCCCCTCTCACGGAAATGCTGAACTGACCATCGGATTGGATCCAGCCACCGGCGGAGATGTCGATAGGGCCAAGGTCGCCACGGAGATTGGCACCAATTCGCCAGGTGCCTTCTCCTCCAGAACCAATATCGATATCAAAGTCACCACCGATCGAAACCACCTTGGCAACAGTGAGATCTCCAGCCATGCTGAGCTTGAAGATATCGACTGCACCCTTCGTATTGATCAGCAAGGAGCCTGATGCATCCAGGTTGAGCATCGATGTCACGTCGGCTTTGAGCGTCACGGCGGCGGTCAGGGCAATGCCGGTGCGATCGATGGAGATGGCACCCTTGGCTTCGAAATCAAGCGCGATGCCGTCGGTGCCGATCGAGAAGCTCAGATCGGCAAATAACTCAACGCTGTTGGCATCAATCCCGATCCCACCCGTGATCTGCGCCTCGGCAAAGCCGGCGAAGCTGACACGTCCGGACAGGACGGCCGTGATGTAGGGAGAGGGCGTACGGGCGTATTCCGATGCGCTGAGGTCACCACCGTTGAGCAGTTTGTTGATGGTGCTGGTTTTCGGTATGCCATCACTGCCCACAATGATGGGCTTGCGTCCATCGATGCTGTATTGATTGTTGTTGCTTCCACCCAGGCGATCAAGCAGATTGCCCGCCAGGCTGTTGACCCCAATGGCCTCGGCCTCAAGCCTGCTGATGATGGTGTCGGGCAGTGTGATGGTCTGGGTGACGCCGGTGGTATTGATCAGCAGCCTGGCGGAAACATCCAGATCGATGACCGATAGGTTGAGGCCCAGATCAATATCGAGGTCTGCCGCAAAGCCCTGGTTGTTGATCACCACAGCACCGAGGGCGCTGATGGCCACCAAGGGGCTGCTGCTCTTGCCGATGTCGGGGCCTACGCGCACATCAACGTTGGCAAACAGGGCAAAGCCTTCGTTGTCCACTTCCAGGAAGAAGACCCCTTGCATTTCTGCCAGCTTGGTGGAGCCGGCCTTGACGGTGAGCGAACCCACCATCTCCACATCGATCTGGAACTCCTCGAAGCCCAAGACGATGGGGGACTCGGGATTGCCTGTGTTGACCAGGAAACCCTGTTCAGACCAGTAGTCACCGTAGTTGTTGTTGTTGCTCTCGTAGTAGTTTCTGGCGCTCTCCTTGAAATCAATCGCGCCGACGCTGGCACCGTCTGCGCCAACTCCTACGCCGAGATTGATCTTGGCCGAGAGATAGACATCCAGATCGATGATCTTCTCGAGTTCGCCGACGGTTTGCAGCGAATCGAGGGAGAAATCGAGGGCGGCATAGGCGGCTGGATTGTTGAGATCCGTTGATACACCAACAAACAGGCCCACATTGAGGTTGTTCAGGGCCAGGCCACTGGCATCGGGATTGATCGAGCCGTCGGCTTTGATGTAGGGCCCATCCCAACCGATGAAGCCGAACACATCTGAGGCCCCCACCGTCATGGTGGTGACCTCAACGGTGTCCAGATTGCCGTCTTCATCCCGGACCAGTTGGCCGTCCATATCCCGGATGGCCACCTCCTGGGTGGGCCCGAGTTCAAAGGCGAAGTTGCCCCTGAGGGTGACAATATCCAGCACATTCAGGTTCAGCATGCCCTGGGCGCGCACCAGGGCGGAATCCATGCTCAGGTAGACCGGTGCCGTATCAGTTCCGGTTTTCACCTCATAGCCCAGCGGATCAATCTTCCCGTCTTCGTCGACATCGGCTGCCGTGGCAAGATCCAGACCGTTGGCACTACCTAGCAGCAGGGCCGCTTCGGCCACGCTGATCATGCCATCGAGGTCATCATCCAGGTAGGTGAGCAGATCGTCGTGATTGAGGATGGTGTTGCTTTCGCGTGTATCCTCACGGATTGCGGTGATTGGCGCTGCAACGGCGAGTGATTTCAGTTCACCCAGAGTGATCACCTGGTCAGCGCCGCCAAACAACGCATCCTCTTCGCTGGCAAACTGACTTGTGCCGGCAAAGTCAACAACGGGGAAGATCGGAACACCATAAATGCTTGGTGTTGATTGGTTGACCTCGATCAACAGGTTTTCGGCGTCAACTGTGACCCCATTGATTCCTTCCAGGCTGATGCCCGTGGCACTGCCTTTCATGGCGAAGTATTTGGACGGATCCAGTTTCAGCTCAGGCCTCATGAAGGCCATGCCCACATCCAGATTGTTGATCAACAGGCCTACGGACCCGTCACGGAGGCTTTCCTTCGTGCCATCAAAGGTATCGATGAAGCGATCGGTCGATCCAGTGGGATCAGCATTGGGATCTTCAACGGGATCTCCAGTAATGCCAACGAAGGCATTTAGAGAACCTCCGATCGTCATGAACGACAACGTCTTGGGACCCGTGACGTTGGCGGCCAGATTGGTCAGCAGATCACTGTCAAAGCCAAGGTCATCCGCCGCACCGATTGCCGCATCAATGGCACCGGAAGCCAGACCGCCGGTGAGTTCAACGGTCTGGGTGCGTCCCATTTCAAAGGCCAGGCTGCCCTTGAGGTAGACGAAGTTGGCGATCTCTACCTTGGCTTCTGCGACGCTGGCACTGATCAGTTCATTCTCGAATCCCAGAGTGCTGCTTGTCTCTCCTACACCTGTTTCGACGATATAGCCATCTTCCGACCAGCCTTCGGTGTAGGTTTCATCCGCTTGCAGATTGGCCTCTGCACTCTTGACGAAATCAATGGTGGAATTGTTGAGAATTGCACTTGCGGCTGGACTCAGGGCACCCCCAAGGTTCAGGTTGACATCGACGCCGGAAACATCAATGTCGAGAATGCCTGCGCCGCCATCGGTGAAGCCGGCTTCATCAATCTGCAGACTCAGGGCCGTGTAGGTGGGCAGTTGCTGGCTGACGATGGGCTTGAAGATGCCGAGCGCGAGATCGACATTGGACCCGTAGAGGCCGATGGCACCGAGATCACGCAGGTCTTCTGCGAGGTTCTCTCCTGCAAAGAGATCGTCGATATCATCACCATCCACTCCCGGCAGGCCAACGAACAGATCGGCCGAGTTGATGCCCAGCTTCGTGACTTCAACATCCATCCCCGACACGGTGCGGAAGTCGTCCGAGAATTGAAGGCCAGCAAGGCTCTCCAAACTATCGAGAACAGGCGCCAGCTGCGCGTCCAGGCGGTTGTAGAGGCCATCCAGCTTCAGCTGGATCTGGTTGAGAACGGGGATCAGCGCAGCATCAATCTTGGCACCGATGGTTGCGGCGATGCGATCCGTTGTGGATGTGATGGTCGTTGACAGTGTGCTGCCGACCTGCTGGATGGCATCATCGATCGCGCCGCCGAGATAGGAATTGATCGCCTTGGCGAGCGACTCTTTGACGGGTTCGACAACATTACCCAGAATGCTGGCCATTGCCGGAGGTAGTACACCGCTGGCGATCCCATCGAGCAGGGGTTTAAGGAGGTCATCGGCAATCGTTGCGGCAATCCCTGTAGATACAGCTCCTACATTGTTCTTCAGCCTCTCTGTCAGGGCGTCCTGCGCATAGCTGATTGCGCTGGTGATCTGCTCATTGAGTTCGTCCTTGACTGTTTCGACTAGCTCGTCAATCTTGTTTTCAAGCGTTGTCCGGGCCAGCTCGACGGCAGCTTCAAACTTGGTTCTCAACAACGTTCGCGGATCGCTTTCCTTCAGATCCAGAAGGAAGCCATTCACAACCTCTGCGAGGTCACTTAACTCGAGGTCCGAACCGGAACTCGCCAACGCTGTCTCCACAGCCGATAGCAGGCTGCTGGGGATGCCTGAATTGACGACGACAGATGTTCGCGAGCCCAGCTCAAAGGAGAGATCGCCATTCAGATAGGCAAACCCTGCCAGATTCACCAGCACATCATCGGCGGCAACCAGGATCTTGCGTTGGTCAAAATCGAGCACTTGATCCGTGCTCGTACTGGTTTCAACAAGCAGTCCTTCCTCTCCTTCCTCGCCCAGCGCCGAGAAGTTCACCACCTCAGAGGCATCCGTGGCGCCACCACCACTGGCGATGTTCAGTTCGATCTGGATGGCACCGGTGCTGATCTGCACATCACTGGTGCCCACCAGGCCGGCCTGGGCTCCGGTGGCACGCATGCCGATGTACTTGGTGCTTGGAGCGCCAGGAGGTGTTTGCGCATCCTGCAAGATGGCCAGGGCGAGATCCACATCCGTGAGCGCAAAGCCAACGGCATCGGGATTGGTTTCGGTTGCCAGGTCGATCGCACCATCCCCGTCGCTGTCGGTGGCGTAGGGGCCGCCCGTACCGACAAACACACTGGCGTCTTTAGCTCCGATCTTCAGCAGCGACGCCTCTGCGATGCTGCCACCTCGGGAGAGCTCCACATCCTCGAGTACCTGGCCTTTCTCGAAGGAGAATCCACCCGTGAGCGAGACGTAGGAGCCGATCTGCAGGGTGGCATTGTCAACCGATGCACGCAGAACTCGTGTTTCAGCGTCAAAGACGACACTGTCATCTCCGAAGACATCCAGAGGTTTGACTGCATAATTGATCGCGGAGCTCTTCGTGGTTCCTACATCAACTCCAGGCCCAGAGACTCCGTTGTATTCAATGCTCACCCCGGAGGCAGACAGCTGGAAATCGTCGATGCCAACGAAGCCGACGAAGTCCGCAGATGCCTTCAGCGCCGTATATTTCTTCGCCTTTGGCACATTGTTCACCACCTCGCGGCTGACGACGAGCGCGAACATGCCGTTCTCAATAGCCAGTCCAACGGCCTCTGGTCGGCCTTCCAGGCCATCATTGACATTCTCGTAGACCCCATTTCTATCTGCGTCGACAAAGTAAGGGCCATCGCCCACGAACAGATCCACATCCCTGGCGCCGATCACCAGGGTGTTGACATTGTTCAGGGGAACTCCGTTATCCGAGCCAACTCCAAGGGTTACAGAATCCCCGACCCGCCGCTCCAGAACCAGGCCGCCGGAGACGTGGACGAAATCTCCGATCGTCAAGCTGGCATGGTCGATCGCCACCCGTTCGGTGGGGGAGGAGAAGCTGAACTCCATCTCCTCGCCACCGGTTTCAACGATGAAGGGGTCTTCAAAGGCGGTGAAGTCGATCCCCACCTTGCTGGCAGCCCCAGTTTTCATGACACCACTGTTGATCTGAACCTGATACCCCGAGGCACTCAGTGGTGAATCGGCAGCAGATCCCAGATCGATGCCCACCAGTTCGGCCGTATCCAGTGAGGCGCTGATAGCGTAATAGCCATCGGAGCCGGGAGTCAGTGGATTGAACAGGGCGACGGCCAGTTGGCCGCCGCTGATCAGCAGGCCGGAAGGTTCCTCCGTCTGATCCTCCACCGACTTGCTGAAGTCGTACTCGCCCTCACCGGCGAACACGTTGAGGTCGTCAAAGCCAAAGGTGACGACATTTACCACCTCTTTTGTCTGGGAGATGTCGGAGAGGGTGACGGTTCGGCCGTCCTGCTTGGACATGGCAAAGGAGCCATTGATCTGCAGGAAGCCGCCCACCGAGAGGGTCAGTTCTTCGGCAGATACGCTGATCAGCTTGCGGTTAAATCCGTCGTAGTCGAAGTCGTCTTCCGTTGCTGTCGTAAGGGCGTTGGTGGCGTCGAAGTCGATCACTCGACCGCGGACGTCGTTGCCGCTGTTGACTTGAATCTTGAGATTGTCAACATCGACATCAAAGATCGTTGGATCCACACCGATCAGGTCAATCGCGCTTGCCGATGCATTCAGGGCGAAGAAGCTGGATCGATCATTCGCAACCTCCGACTTGAACAAATTGAGTTCGATGTTCAGATTCTCAATGGCAATGCCTGCGGCACCTGCTTCCTCCGTGGTTCCATCGGCCTGGAAGTAGGGACCACCCGTGCCGATGAAGATGTTGGCGTCTGTGGCCGTCACCGTGGTGACGGCCATTTTCTTGACCAGGCGAGGATCGTCTTGAGCACCGGTGGTCGGCTGGGTGAGGACCACATCCACACCGCTCTCGGTTTTGAACGTGAGCTCGGATTCGATGTAAACGTATTCATCGATCGCCAGCACGGCATGGGTGCTGACTTCCTTCAGGGCACGGTCGTAGCTGATGGTCTCGCTGGTACCATCATTATCGAAATCGATGTCTTTCTCGAACAGAACGAAGCTGCCGTCCAGGGCCTTGGTGTTGACTTTGACCCTCAGCATTTCACTGCTCAGTGTCAGGCCGTCAATGCCTACGAGCCCCGCGCTGGCTGTTTCGGCGTACACCACATCCCAGCTGCGTGCCGTCTGGCCTGCGATGGGATTGGCTTCGGTGTAGCGATAGAGAACGAAGTTGACATCCTCAAGGGCAAGGCCGGCGGCCTCGTAGTTGATGCTGCCATCGCCTTGCCGATAGGGGCCTCCAGTTCCGGCAAAGGCCTGGGCCCCGGTGACCTGCACACTGCGGATGCTGACAGCTACATCTTCCTGAACAACGCCGTTGGCGGAGATGTCAATCGTGCCCGAGCCAAGCTCCAGCCCGAATGTGCCACTGACGTAGAAGTACTCATCGATCGTGAGGGACGCATCCGCTTCAAGGTTGATCCCTCCTGAACCCATGGACAGGGCAATCGTGGTCGGGTTGCCATCCTCGTCGAGGAGGCCGCCGGTTTCGACCTCCAAAGACCCACCAAAGCTCTCCCTGAAGTTGACCGCCTGATCACTGGTATCGAGTGGGTCTGCGCCAAAGACGGCGTTGTAGCTGGCCGAGATGTTCGAGATTTCGCCGCTGACACCACCACTGCCGCCTGCGATCTCTCCGCCAGCTACCTTGAAGCCGAGCCAGCTTCGGGTATCGGTTGGATCTGTGCTGGTGTAGTAGGCCAGGCCGATGTTGACATTGGCGTCGCTGCCATAGGAGATCAGGCCGTCATCGACGCCGTCAGCATCTTCGTCAGGGTTGCTACTGGTATCCGTATCGATCGTGATGGCAGCATTGCTGATGCCCACCTCAATGGCGTTGGCATCTTCCACGACCTCATCGTTGGCCAGGACAAGATCGGCCGACCCGATGCGGACGGCCACACTGCCGCTCAGTGCCACGCTGAGGGTGTCCACCGCCAGGCTCAGGGTCACCGTGCCCCTGGCCTTGATCTCGGCCTCACTGCTGGTGAGCTCGATGGCCGGCGTACTGGTGCCTGTGCTCACGGTGAAGTTCTGCACTGGTCCGGATCCCTGCGTGTAGCCCTGGCTGAAATCAACGACGCGGCGGGGATTGAGCACATCGCTGCCGCCGTTACCAGAGATGGCCACGTTCGTGATCGTCAGGCCGAACGGATCAAAACCTGTAAGGCCCACTGCAGCGATGCTGGCTTCGAAGGCGTAGTAGCGGCTGGCATCGGCGGCATCGTCCGGTGTCAGCAGAGACAGGCCGAACGTGGCGTCGTTGACGACCAGGCCCTTGTCATCGGCTGTGTCGATCGGGTCGTCGCCTGGATCGCCGATGAAGGCGCTCAAAGTGGATCCACCGATGCTCAGCATCGACATGGTCTTCTCGGAACCATCGCTGAGGGTGGCCGTGATGCTGCCCTTGCGCTCCAGGGCCACACTGCCTTCGATTGTCACAAACTCGCCGATGGCGATCTCCACCGTGCCGCTCGCCCGAAGGCCATCGCCGTTGAAGATGGGGTCGAGGGCTCCCGTCGTGGGATCAATGCCAAGCAGCATCGATGTGCCGATCCCGGTCGGGATCACGATGCCGCCGCCTGCTCCTTCGCCGAAATCTGTCGCGTTGAAGTCCACCGCCGCCGTCGTGGCAGTTCCTCCTCCAGAAGGAGTGAGTGAGCCGCTGTTGACGGTCACGCTCATGTCCGTGACGGACATTGTTAGGATGTCCTCCAGTCCTACCAGGGCACCACCGCCGGTTCCCTGCAGAGCGTAGAAGCTGCCGCTGGGACCGGTCGCGCCCGGTGCGGTACGCATCAGAGCGAGGCCGAGCTCATCGATCTCGAGGGCGACACCGGTGGCTGAATCAGATGTCCCATCGTCAATGAAACCATCGCCGTCTATGTCGGTCGCTGTGATCTGATCAGCATTGTCGCTGCCAATGAGTGCTTGGGCTTCGTCAACGCTGATCCGGTCGTCGTCGTTTGTGTCCAGGAAACTCAGTAGGTCATCGAAGCTGACGACGCTGGAATCATCTCCACTCGCCAAGGCAGGGATGCCGGAGGAAACGGTGACCGCCCTCAGCTCACCGAGAGTGATGATTTTGTCGTCTCCACCCAACAGAGTGCCCACTTCATTCTCAAGGAAGTAGGGGCCACCCGTGCCGACGAACACCTTCACATCACTGGCGCCGATCTTGAGTACGGAGACGTCCAGTGTGGTGCTGTCGGCATCCGCAAGAACAACCTCCTGGAGTGCGTCCG
Source organism: Synechococcus sp. CS-1328 (assembly GCF_025128095.1). GTDB lineage: Bacteria > Cyanobacteriota > Cyanobacteriia > PCC-6307 > Cyanobiaceae > CBW1002. The sequence continues at coordinate 230,016 of NZ_JAHLYT010000071.1, forward strand.
ATTGCTCAAAAGCGAAATTGCCCTGAACCTGGATGAATTCGGAGATGGCGATGCTCACCGAACCCGCCACCGAGAGCACCTGGGCGGTGCTGTCAAAATCCATCACCACCTGATCGCTGCTCTGTGGGCCCGTGGTCACCACCAGCCCTTCGAGGTCCCCATCGAGCCCCTCGGAGAGCGGATCGGTGGACAGGTCCTTGAAGTTGAGGGCGTCGATGGGTGCAGCACCATCACGGCCGCGGTTGACTTCCACCGCCACCGAGCCCGAGAGGGTGATGTCTTCGACGCCGATCAGGGCAGCGTTGCCGCTGGCCTTGAGGGACAGGTAGCTCCTGGTGTCTGCTACGCCTGCCACTGGCACCGGCGCGATCAAGGCCAGCGCCAGCTCGTCGACGCGGATGGCCACACCGAGGGCACCGTTGTCTTCCAGGTCGCTGTTGCTGTCCACCTGCTGATCACCATCGCTGTCGGCTGGCCCCGTGCCGACGAAGGCTTGCAGATTCTTGGCGCCCAGGGTGAGAGCGGAATAGCTTGCCGCCGGACTACCCCCAACGCCATCCAGATCTAGGGTGAGTGTGCGCTGCTCGAGCGCGACCGAGCCGCTGATGGTGATGGCGTCGTCGACGGACACCAGCAGGTCGCCGGCGACACTCAGCGCGGTGCCGCTGCTGAGCTCAGCGAGCCCGGTGTCATCGAGACCGAAGAGGTCATCGTTCTGCTCGGCCAGGGCCTGCCAGTCGATGCGCTCAGGGGTTGTCGAACTGTCGGGACCGTTGAACAGAACCTTGAGGTTGTTCACTTCGATGGTGATGCCATCCGGCAGGCCTACGGGCGCCATCGATTCGATGCTGCCGGCCAGACCCAGCCAGCTTCTGGCTGCGCCACCTCCGGCGGTTGGCGGCACTTCCCGCAGCATGGCCAGATCGAGATTGGCGCCGCTGATCGAGAAGCCGACGGCCGCAGCGGTGTCGATGCCGGTGACGGCTGAATCGGCATCGCTGGCGTCTTCACGGGTGAACTCAGCACCGCTGCCGACGAAGACATCCAGATCCGACAGTTCAACCAGCAGCAGGCTGGCGTTGTCCACTTCAATGTTGCCGTCGTCGATGCTGAGCCCGGACTTCAAACTGACGCCGATGGAGCCCTTCGCCAGCACCACACCCTCGAGATTGAGCGCCACATCACCGCTGACGCTGAGATCGGTGGTGCTGGTGAGGGCCTGGATCTCCTCCGCCAGCCCGTTCAGTGGATCATCGGGGTTGGCGGCCTCGACCAGGTTGGACCAATCGAGCCGGCTGCTGCTGGTGGGATCGGCTTTGTTGTAGAGCACGTCCAGGGAGCTCACTTCCAGCAGATCGCTGGGCAGGCCCTCCAAATCCAGCTTGCCCACACTGGCGGCGAGACCCATCCAGCGGCGCCGTTGGCCGGCCGTTTCGCTGACGGTGGCGATCTCCAGGTTGGCCTGCTCGATGCTGAAGCCAGTGGCGTTGGCCAGATCGAGGCCCTGGATGGTGCCCCCGCTGTCCTTGTCCCAGGCGCCGCCAGTGCCCACGAACAGATCCACCTCTGTCAGGGAGATCGTCTGCAGGGTCACGCCACTAAGCGGCGTGGTCGTCAGGTCGGTGCCGTCGGTCAGCTCCAGCCCGGTCTGTTCGAGGAAGGAGAAGCCGCCTCGGGCCAGCACGAAACCGTCGAGGTTGATGGCCAGTTCACCTCCGATCGAGAGGCTCGCTGCGGTGGCTTCGCTGATCGCCGTGGCGGAGAAGGTGTCATCCGTTGGCGTCAGGTCCACCATGGTGGTCCAGTTGAGGGCGGCCGGCGCACCAGCAGGTGGCGTCCCCCCGCTGACGCCATTCTTGAGAACGCTCAGGCTCGTTGCGGTGATCTCAATCCCCTCGCCCAGACCATTGAGTTCGGCACCATTCACTTCGGCTTCAAGTGAATAATATTTGGCTCCACTGGCCTGGATGCTTGTGTAGGTGAGGCTGCCTTCATCGATCGAGAAGTTCACCCCATCCGCTGCGCCGACCCGCAAACCCTTAGAAGGGCCAGCGTCGCCATCGGGATCGCTGATGCTGATGGTGAGTTGCAGCAGCTCCGCATCATCGAGATCGATCGCTGGCGTTGAGGCCGCGGGATCGAAGCTGACGTCCACCTGCTGAAGGGTGAACTCGAAAGCGCCATTGACTTCGATGGCATCGAATGCCTTGAGATTCAGCTCACCGCCAATGCGCGTGAACTCACCTGTGTAGGCCAGTTCCCTGGGATCGCTGGACTGCGCAAAGAACGTCGGATTGTCGTCTCCGAGAGTGGTGGCCCAGTCCAGGGCGCTGGCGGCCGTTCCATCGGAGGCGGCGCCTGACGCCCTGTTGAGCTCAACAGCGATGTTGGTGGCTTGAACCTCAAACTCTGGTGGCAAGCCAAGCAGTTGTGCACTTCCCAGCTCGGAAGTGATGGCCATGTAGCTGCGTGAATCCCTTGTGGATGAGTCTGCAGCCTGCAGCATTGCCAATCCGAGCCGTCCATCCGCCACGGCAAAGCCTGTACCGACGTACAGGCTGGGATCTTCAGCTATGGCATCAAGGTCGGCTTGGTTGAAGATTCCATCACCTTCCCCAGTATCGACATCACCGGCCACATCAATGTCAGCTGAACCTGCATAGGCGAAGAGATTTTCAAGTTCAAATGTCACTAGATCAAAATCTTCTGCTGGAGCTCCATCGCCGAGAGTGACCTTGCGACGCTTCATATTGAACGTTGCCTCGGCCATTAGGAAGGAAATGACCTGAAGGCTGAGATCACCCGATGCCCCCAGGATCTGTCCCTGATCTCCTTCAAAATCGAGAACAATTTCATTTGTTATATTAGATTCGGAGTCATCGATCACGGCCGACAGGAATTCGCTGCCTCTCTGGCTTCCTCCAGGGTTGAAATCCAGCACCAACGAGCTGTCTGTTGATGTTGATGTGTTGACTTCAAGGTTGAAGTCCTTCAGTGCAATCTTCACATCATCAAAGCCCACCAGTTCTGCGCTGCCACCGCTTGATTTCAGGGCTCTGAAGCTTGTGGCGCCATCACCAACTCCATCGGTGTAGGTAAGCAGGCTGAAGGCGATTCCCTCCATTCTGATGCCTTGGCTATTGCCATCGTCTCTTTGTTCAGTTGCGTCTAGCTTGTCGGGAAAGACGTTAGAGGCTGGGTCTAGGTATCCAGCAAAGACATCGATATTGCTGCCGCTGATCACACTATAGGCCGCTTCGTCCACTGTCCTGCCATCACTGATCGTCAACGGCCCTTGCTGCTTCGAGAAGGTCAGATCTCCTGACATCCTGAAGTAGTTGTCGATCGAGAGACTGCCGCTGAAGGTGATGTCAAACAGCAGGGGGGCAGAGCGGTCAAAGATGTCATAACTGTCGATAATTACTCCGAATGTTCCCGTGAAGACAAGGAAGTCGTCGGTTGTCCGGATGCTGCCCGTCGCTTCTATCTCTAAATCAAGATCAGATACCGCCGAGACTTCTATCCTCAACGAGTCGAGGTCGGCATAATTAATTGGCCTTGCTACGGCAGGATTGTCAATCGCCAGGACCGGAGCGGCTGCGAACTGAACTTCGTAGGTATCGGGTATGAAGACGCCAATGAAACTGATGCGGAAGACAGGTGGTTGCCCCGATCCGGAGATCAGCTCGACTTCATAGACTCCGTTGGTGACGATAGCATTGAGAGCCGTTGCGATGTCCGTTTCTTTGTCTTCGTCCGTTTTTGTGGCGTCGTAGTCCAGGCTTACGATTGTGGAGCCGACCTTGATCGTGTAGGACCCTGTTTCAGCCAGAACGCTGAGCTTGTCACCGTTAATAGTGGCCAGTTCCTGATTGGTTGTTGTCAGGGTTGGTGCTTTTGTGAGTGCATCAACCACAACCACACCACCCCAATCATTCACCGACGATTGGTTGTTAAGGATTGCTTGGAGTTCTTCTGCACTTGGTGCAACTCCTCCTTCACCAAGCGAGATCTCAGATCCATCAAAGCGGATCTTCCACTCTGATTGAGTGGGATCAAGTGTAAGTAATGAACCGGTGACCGTCGTCCCAGCGTCAGACGTAATTGCTGGCGGCTGGCTGAAGCTGATGGAGAAGGTGTTTGGTTCGGCCCCCTCCGTGACGCTGAACCTTCGAGCGCCAAGGTCTGGGCCATCGTTGAGGGCGGTCTCAAGGTTTTCGGCGGTATTGGTTGAGGTTGCACCGATCAGATCACTGCTCAGAGTGACGGAACTATCTCCCCAGCGGATCTCGTACTCGCCCGCCTCGCCCGTGAGGGTGAGCGTATAGGCCTTGGCCGTCCCCGTCACGGGGCTCAGTAGGGCCACCTTGTCGTTGTTCGTGATCACCACGCTGACATCCACGGCCAAGCCAGCGTTGATCGTTGCGTCCAGGCTCCCTGTGGCTCCAGCCAGGTCTGCCGTCAGCTCAGCTGTGGCATCGGTGAGGCTGATCGAGGCATGGGCATCGATCTGATCAAACTGGACGAAAAAGTCTGAGGCCTCTGGTGTTTGGGGAGCGATTCTCAAGCTGCCAGGCGCCAGTGTGGCGCCAGCACTGATGGAAATCTCATAACCAACAGTGACTGCGGTGACAGCATCAGTGACTGTGGTGACAGTAATGTTGTCTCCACCGATTGATCCCCATGCTCCAAGGGCCTCTTCGACCTGTGTCGCATCGAGTTGGGTTGACAGTTCGGCATACTCACTGCCATCCGTGATGACGTAGACGCCGCTGGTGTCACTGACTAGTAGCGTGTAATTGCTGACAGTGCCGCTTGGAGCGTCTGCAGTGATCGTGGCCACGTCTGTCGCCAGACGCGACAGATCAAGGCCGAACGAGAGGCCAAGATCCAGCCAGGCTTCTACTTCTGCTTCAAGGCTGGCATTGAGACTGAGTCCGGCTTCTTCCAGCCCGTCTCCCAGGCTGAAGGTCTTGGGATCGATTGATTGCTCAAATCTGACCGTATCCAGTGTGAACTTGATTCCATTCTCATCAAGATCAACCTGTACGTTGACGTCTATGGCATCGGAGAGAAAACTGGCTAGGCTGGTCTGAATTTCTCCGGCTAGAATGTCGCGCAGACCATCGAAGCTCGGCAGAGCATCTACGACAGCGGCATATGTCAAGCCGGATGCTTCGCTATAGGCTGATGCGGTGATCGATGCTGTTGAGAGTTCCTGATCAGCTACGGTTATATTTGCTAGTTCACCGGTGGCATCGCCTGACAGTGTGATGTTGAAGCTTCTTGGCCCCGACCCTGAAGGGTTTTCGATTACGGCTACATTGTCAGCTCCTATCGATGTGAGCTCTCCGATTGCAACGGCAATCGCTTCTGCTGTTGCCGTAGCTGCAAATACTGTGTATTCAGTGAGGTGCTGAAGCACTACATAATCACCACTGGCATTCAGAGTCAGCGTGCCGTCAGTGCCGAGAGTTGCTGCGTTAACTGTTTCAATGCTGAGTTCAGGTAGTGCCTCCAGGAATCCCTGGGTGCCAATCCGGAATTCCCGTAAGGTCGCGTCAGCGTCACTGACCTCATAAACACGGGATTTGCCCTGACCAATACTGTTGAAGTAGCCTAGGATTTGCTCGATCTCCTCGGCGCTTGCGCCTTTCTTGATCAGATGGGCTTCTTCGCCATCACTCAGGATCAGAAAAGCACCCGTTGCCGTATCTAAATTGAGTGTTGTTGTGGTGAGATCTCGCTCGGCCAGATAGTCGACAACCGATGAACCGGCACCGATCACTCCCTCGATGATGGATCCCACATCGAGGATTTCCTCGAGCGTGCCTCCGATCAGTGGCAGTGGTGTTTCGGAGCTGAAGGCATCCTCTCCCAGGATCGAGTTCGCCAGTTCCGTTGCTTTGGTCCCCAGTTCTGTCAGACCATCCTGGAGGGAACCCGCCAGGTCATGGATCAGGTCGAGGGTCGTGGTGAGTGCAGTGCCGGAGACGGTGATCGAGTTGGTGCTTTTGATGTCCTGCCAGTCCAGGTTGAACGACTGGGTGGGGATGTCTCCGAGGGCTGAGGCAATCTGGATCGATGATGCACCGAAGACAAGATCGTGAACGTCATCCCCAGCTCCCGATGGATTCAGATCGCTGAAATCCACCGTGATTGGGCCGGATGCCTGCGATGACCCTGTCGACAGACTCAGCGTCAGTCCGGGATCAATCTCCAGACTGATCCCGCTGGCCTCAAAGCTGGCCAGACCCAGATCCCCCGCCAGGGTGAGGGCGCTGACATCCACACGGATCCCCGACAGGGAAAGGTTGAGGCTCCAGGCATCGAGTGCTGTGCTGGCTGAATTGAGGGTGAAGGATGCGCTGGCCCCCAAGGAGATTGAGGCCTCTACCGGGCCTTCCACCGTGATCGGGCTGCCTTCACCCAGTGAAAGATCCAGGGAGTCGTCTACCGTTTGATTGAGGCTCAGGCTCAGGATCTTGGTTGTTGAATCCCAGCCGAAGTATTGTTGTGAAGTGGTGTCGAGGAGTGTATTGAGTTCAGTATTTAGGTTGTTAGCTACAGCTGAGGCATCCGTTCCAGTTGCGGACTCAAGAACGTTCTGTATGGCCGCTAGAATTCCTAATTCCCCAGTCCCTGCCAGGGCAGCAGCCGGATCAAGAGGAAGCCCGAGGCCAGCTGCATCGAGCTTTGTGAGTACCGAGTCGATCGCCGTTCTGATGCTTGCCCAGGGCCCATCAGCCAAGAGCCCTTGATAGTCAGGCGTCAGCACAGTGGTTTCAATGCTTCCCACCTGGCTTTCCAGGAGCCAGTTTCCTCCCAGGGCTGTTGCTCCGGTGAGATCACTGGAGGCTGCCACATCAGCTCCGCTGAGCTGAGCCAGGGTTGTCATCAGCGACTGGCCGGCTTCCCCCGCTCCGATCTCGCAGCCGTAGAGCAGGATGTCTGCCGTGTCCCGCAGGGAGCTCTTCCAGGAGGAGATCAGGTCTGCCTGGTCTTCCAGGCTGCTCTGGGTCAGCCGATCGCCACCCAGCTCCAGTACCCCGCTGCTGCCGTGGCCCACGATATGGATCGCTGACAGATCGCTCTGTGTTGCGAGCATCGCGGTGATCTGCTGCAGGCTGTTCTGCAGCGGATCCAGCATGGTCACTGTCGTCACCGAAGGATCTCCGGCCTGCTGGATCAGCTCCACCAGTTGGCTGGAGGTGCTGAGCCCCCCATCCACGAACACCTGCTGGCTTGGCAGGAGTGCGGCAACGGGTTCCGGCACGGAGTAATCCGAGAGCCAATCCCCGTTGGTTGTGATGCCGGCTGCGTTGCCGTTCTCCCCAGCTTCCAGTCCGCTGATCAGGGTTGCTTCTCCGGTCCCTGCGTCCTGCAGCAGGGGCACCGGTTCGGTGAGTTGCAACAGTGTGGACTCGTCCAGCAACGGCAGGAACGAGGCGGGTGGGGGCGTGGCTGTCCAGGAGTCGAGAGGAACGATCCCGCCTGGCTCCATCGGATTGGTCTGAAGGGTCAGATCCTGTTGGATGAAGTCCATCGGTTGGCCCTGTCTCGCTTCTGAATTATGGCAAGGGGATCGTTCAGTACTTTCACACGTAGCAATCTCATAAGCGCAATGCGCTGATTTACCTACGAGTCAGATAGTACAAACGTATTCCTTCGCATCTATTCATACCATAGTCGATTCTCAGGAGTGGCTGCGCCCAGGGATCCATGCTGGAGCCTCATGTCTTACCACTCCATGACTGACTTTGTCAGGATGGAATTAGATTCACGCCAAAAGAATCTGTTTCGGTTCTGAACAATGGCTCGGGGGAGACTTGAACTCCCGACCTTGGGGTTATGAATCCCACGCTCTAACCAGCTGAGCTACCGAGCCGTGCCTCTCCAAGTGTAATGGATCACCGTTCCGCCATTACCGCTCCTGCTGACCCGCAGCTTGGGAGCAGATTGATGCTCAGGCCCGGGGCGGCAGGAACTCCAGGGGGTTGGAGGCGCCCTTGGAGGGGGGATGGATTTCGAAGTGGAGGTGGGGACCGGTGCTGCGGCCGGTGCTGCCCATCTGGGAGATCTGGGTTCCCTGGGCCACCTCTTCGCCAACGCGCACCATCAGGCGACTGTTGTGGGCGTAGATGGATTGGCTGCCGTCGTCGTGGGTCAGCTCCACCAGGTAGCCGTAGCCCCCGTCGTGCCAGCCAGCAAAGGTCACACGACCGGAACGGGCGGCCACAATCGACGTACCGACGTTGTTGGCCACATCGATGCCCTTGTGCATGCGGCCCCAGCGCCAGCCGTAGCCCGAGGTGAAGGTGCCCTGGGTCGGCCAGATCCAGGTGGTGCGGCCCGCTTCATTGCCGCTGCCAAAGCGCCGATCCGGTCCGAGATCGGGCTGATCGGGCCAGCTGAGGCCACCACTACCGACGGGCTTGAGGCCCAGCACCATGCGGGAGCGTCCCGGAGCGGACTGGACTAGGCGCACCTGGCTGCCGGCCACCAGACGGGCCGTCTCAAGGCCTGGATTGAGCCGCAGCAGCTCCTGCAGGGTCACCCCGTAGCGCTGGGCGATCTTGATCAGGGTGTCGCCGAAGCGCACCACACCGGCCTGATCCAGCGGAGGGGGCTGCTGCAGAGGCGGGATGCGGCGCAGCTCACTGGTGTCGAGTGCCAACAGAAACTTGGCCTGACGGCTGCTCTGGGACGGCAGCACCAGCCAGTCGCCGGAGCCGAATTCGTGGTCTTCATTGACGTCGTTGAGCTTGGCCAGCCGGGACTCGTCAACGCTGAGATCTCTGGATAGATCTTCAATTGTGACGGGCTGGCGCACTTTCACCCAGAGCTTGTCAAGACTGGCAGGGGGCAAGGACGCAACCATCACGTCCTCGACGCGATCACCGGTCCAATCGGCGCGTGCCATGACCCCGACAACGGGAATCGTGGCAATAGCGGGTAAAAGGATCAGCCAAGGCTTCATGGATGTTTCAGTTCATTCGGACAAGACCCGGTAGAGAAGCCACTATCTCCGGTTGGCGCAGACAGTAGCGCCCCGAACCCTTGGCTGCAAGCAAGCATGGACACCAAAATTGGCTGTCTCAGCCTAAGAACGGTTGCCAATACTGGTGTTCGGCATCAAGGAAACTGCCGCAAGGCCTCGAACAGCACGACCCCTACCGCTACCGACAGGTTGAGACTCCTGACGCCACCAGACCCATGGCGCTGGCTGCAGGGCATGGGAATGGTGAGACAGACGTCCGCCAGGGCCTGAACCGGGTTCGGTAATCCGTCTGTTTCCCGGCCAAACAGCAGCCAGTCGTCGTTCCGGTAGGCCAGATCGGTGTAGGCGCGTTCGGCATGGCTGCTCAGGGCCAGCAGGCGACCACCACGACGCGCTCGCTCCTGCAGGAATGCCTCCAGGTCGCCATGGCGGTGCAGGCGCACCCATGGCCAGTAGTCCAGACCAGCCCGGCGCAGCTGCCGATCGTCGATCTGAAAGCCCAGTGGTTCGATCAGGTGCAGCTCTGTGCCGGTGGCGGCGCAGGTGCGGGCCACATTGCCGGTGTTGGGCGGAATCTGGGGCTGAAACAGGACCACCTGGGGCATGGCTCAGGTCTCCGGCAGCTCTGGCACGGGCTGGCTCAGGGCAAGCAGATCCACAGCCCGGCCCTGCAGCACCAACCAGGCCGCCGTGCACAGAGCCATCAGCCGCTGCTGCAGATGGCCCTGCCGATCGCGGAACAGCCCGCCGATCTTGGTGGCGGGCACCACGCCCCAGCCCACCTCCTCACAGACGAGCACAACGGGAGCCTCACAGTCGCGGATCGCCACCAACAGGCCCCCGCAGGCCTCCTCCCAGGTGTCCCGGTCCCAGTCGAGGCCGGCCGTCACCCAGGTGCCGAGCGAATCGACCAGCCCCAGTTGATCGGATCCCAGCTCCCCCAGCGCCTCGGCCAGGTGCCGCCCCACCTCGCGGCACTGCCAGCTGGAGGGGCGGCGGTTTCGGTGCAGCGTCAGCCGGTGCTGCCAATCGGGATCGTCTGGCAGGGTCGGCCCAGTGGCCAGATACACCACCTGGCGCCCCGAACTGGCAGCCAGGTGCTCGGCCCAGCGGCTCTTGCCGCCACTGCTGGGGCCACTCACCAGGGTCAGAGTGCCGCTCAAGCCCGCGTCAGCCCCCACCATTCATGTTGCGCAGGGTCGCCACCGACGATGGGGAGACGCGGTTGAGATAGCGGAAGATCCAGTACTTGAAGATGGTCGCCAACACCACCGGGAAGGTGGCGATGAACAACATGATGAAATTCTCCCGGGCCGGCAGTCCCAGGTGGTTGGCCACCCCATCGAGCAGGACGGTCCAGCCCTCAGGGCTGTGGAACCCCACGAAGATGTCGGTGAACAGGATGATGGCGAAGGCCTTGGCACTGTCACTCAGGCCGTAGACCAGCTCATCGAGAAAGCTGCGCAGCACCTGCAGGTCCCGCTGCCCGAACACGCAGACGCCGATGAATCCCAGCAGGCCGCCAAGGTCGGCCAGCACGTTCTTGACGGCGTGGGTACTGTCCTGATCCGCCTCATCCTTGAGATCCTGAGCACGCTCGGCCAGCAGGTCATGGAGTTCCTCCCGCGTCGGCAGGGCTTCTCCCTTGAGCAGTGCGTCGAACTCGATCTCCTCCCGATACACCCGCAGCTTCTCCACAGCCCGCTCCTCGAGCTGGGGCTTGGGATAGGTGAGGAAGGCGTTATCCGGCGCGAAACGATCCACCAGCGGCGAGACCACATAGGCGCGGCTCACCTGTTGCATCAACACCGGCACCAGGATCAGCAGCAGCAGGATCCGCAGGGAGACCAGGGTGGAATCGCGGCGGCGACGGAAGCCGGCCAGCACTGAGGCCTCGGCTTCAGGATCCAGCTGGCGCCGCACCTGATCCACCACCCCGATCAGGCTGCGCGGCAGCACCTCCGGTGATCGGCTGATCTTGGGCAGGCGTTGCTGGCGCTTGGCATAGCGCCCGACCACAGACTCGATCAGCTGCACCTGCCGCAGATCCTGGCCCGACAGTTCCTGGCGGTAGGGCTCGATCATGTCGAGGGCCGTGCGGCAGAGCTGCAGGGAGACACGAAAGCGGCGCAGCACCTGGGCCTCCACGGAGCGGGGAACGCTCAGTTCAAGCTCAGGCCGCACGGGCCTGTCGTTGTAGTACTCCAGTTCGATGCTCTGGATCAGAAGCGCAGCTTCATAGCCGCGGGCCAGGTCACTGCTGAAATCCTTGGCCTGGGCGCGGCCGAAGGTTCCGATCCAGTCGGTCAGGCCCATGGAGTGGCGATGTCGATCGTGAGCACCAATCTTCGGCTGCCAAGCTCAGCGTGAGAAGACCCACCAGGTCAGCATCGGCACAAGTGTGCCCACCACCAGCAGCACGATCACCCAGGTGAAGGCGTTGCTGCTGGCTGTCTCCTCACGGCTGGGCACGTTGGAGGGCAGGCTCACCACCTCGGCCTCGGCCGCGTCACCGGGATCCTCACCGCCCTGCAACACCAGCGCCAGGCGATCCAGAGCCTCGATCGACGCCTGCCGGTAGCGGGCCCCATCCCGCAGTGGCGCCGCCATCGTGCTGCGGGCGGTGCTGGTGAGCAGATCGCGGGGCAGCTGCCCATTCAGGGCAGGATCCACCACCACAGCAGCCGTGTTGGTCTGGCTGTCGATCAGCAGCAGCAGCAACGGATCTGGACTGGCAGCCTGCTTCCAGCGATCGATCAGCTCTCGGCCCACCTGCGGCAGGGAGAGGCCGTAATCCAACCGGTTCAAGGTGACCAGCCGGGCATCGATGTGAGCCTCTTCAAAGGCCGCAAGCCTGATCTCCAGCTCGGAACGGGCCGCGCGGCTGAGCACGGAGGCGGTATCCAGCACGTGCTCGCCGGTCGGTAGTTCCGGCAGATCCCCCGCCGAAACCGCCAGTGCCGCCGGTACCGGTGCCAGCCACAGCAGCAGGGCAGCCGCTACGGCCAGGAGCCAGTGGTGCCAGGCGGGGTTGGCGTCAGGGCGGGGACGGGAACCAGCAGGAGCGGGCAGAACCACCTGGCGGGATGCGAAGTGCGCTGGTTCCAGTCTGCACTCAGCCGGCCAGGCTGTCGCGATTCAGCACGGCGATCACGTCGAGGATCTGGGCGGCGCGTGCCTCGTCGAGGCTGAATTCACTGGCCAGTTGCTCGAGCAGCTCCTCCTCGGCGGGCTGCACAACGCGGTCGCAGCGCACCAGCTGGGCGGCCATGGCCAGGCAGGTTTCCTGTTGTGCAGGATCCAGCGCCGGGATTGCCTCGCGCAGCAGGGTGCGCCAGTCGGACTGGCGCAACTGGCTGAGCAGGCCATCGAACAGATCCCCCATCGCCTTCTCATCCAGATTGCGGTAAGGGCTGCGGAACTCCAGCTGGCTGCGCAGCGCCCGGGCCTCGTCGCGGCCCAGGGTGCCGTCACAGGCCACCGCCGCCAGGGCAACCGCGGCAAAGGCCTGACTCGGAGTCATGGGAAGAAGGAAGAACAGATCCCATTGCAGCAACGACTTGCGGATCCGGCATCCTTGGCGATCGATCCTCCTGCGCCCGCTTCCCCATGGACCTTCCCCTGCCGGCCCGCGTCAGCCTGGGAGTCGGGGTGCTGGGGCTGGCTCTGCTGGTGACCAACCAGCTCACGGCCGGGCCTCCGTCTCCCGCCCTGGAGCGAGCCTCGGTGCTGGCCAGCCTGCTGGCGGTTGGGCTGATGCTGGTGGGCGTGCTGTGGACCAGGGCCATCCCCGAGGCCTCCGAACGGGTCGCCCTGGAGGGGGAGCAGGGGCTCCAGCTGAGTCAGGAGTGCTCCGAGCCCCTGGCACGGGAACTGGCCTGGGGCAGCCAGATGCTGCTCACCGCAACCCCGGCGGCCGTGGTGCTGATCCACTGGCGTGGCACCACCTTGTTACGACGAGGCCTGCTCCAGAGCGACGCCTTCATTCCTGGGGCGATCTGCGAGCGCAGCCGCCGCAGCGGCAAAGCCGTGTCGCTGGTGAACCTCAAGCTCTACCCGGGCCGGTCCGAATTCGAGCCCCTGCTGGCCGGTGTGCCATCGGTGCTGGTGCAGCCGATCGGCGATCAGGGCTGGATCCTGCTGGGGGGCTGGTCACCCCGCTGTTTCAGCCGCAGCGACCTCGCCTGGACGGAGGGCTGGGCCCGCAAACTCAAAGACGAATTGGCTCCGGTTCGCGTTTCGTCGTCTGACCCGACCCCTTCGGAATCGTCAGTTGCGTCTGCACCCGGGCACCAGGAGTGGTGAACACCGCCAGCCCCTTGCGCCCCATGCGACCCCGCAGCTTCTGGCTGCGGGTGATCTGGTTGTTGGCCTTGCGGCGCAGCACCACATCGCCATCGGCCTCGATCGTCTGGGTCTTCCAGTTCCACTGGCACCGCTGCGCCCGTAGCGATTCGTCAGGCTGATCCAGCTGGCAGCCCCGCGGAATCGTGGCCAACTCCTTGTCGAGCTGCACCTCCAGGGCCTGACCACGCACCTGCAGATCGCCGAACTGGCCCTCGATCGGCAGGTCTGTGCTGGCAATCTGCTTGTCGAGATCGAGCAGGGTGGCCTGAGTGAGCAGGCGTGATTTGTTGGTCGGGTCTTCGAACAGCACGGGAGCCTGCAAGCGCAACACCTGCTGGATCGTGTTGCCCTCCAGGGCAGGGGACGTGAGTGTCTGCACCACCCCTGGTTTGAGGGTACGGGTACCCCGCAGGGGGCCGATGGCGATCAGGCGACCGCTGCCTGGGTACCAGTCGGCCGTGGTGGCGTGGATGATCACATCCGGCTTGCGCTTCGGCAGAGCGGGAGCCGGAGTGGCGTAGGCGCGGTCGGAGGCTGATCGGTTCGCCTTGCTGCCGTCCTTGCCATTGCCGGAGGCTTTGCCATCAGCTTTGGCTTGCACCCCTTTGCCTTCGCCCTTGCCTGCTTCTTTGCCATCGCCTTTGCCTGCACCCTTGCCTTCGCCCTTGGCGGCGCGGCTCCAGTGCTGCAGCTCGGGCTGACCGCGCAGCTCCAGCTTGTCCTGGTCGAGCAGAAAGCGGGCCCGTTGCGCCACCAGGCGGGTGTCCTGGTTGGTGGCGCTGGGACGCAGATCGATCTCCATCAGTTGCCGTGAGGGAATCCAGCGCACCCGTTCACCTTCGATCAGCACCGGCTGGCTGCCGAGGCGCTGGATGCGGATCGCCCCTTCCAGCTGAATCACCTGGCCATCGCTGAGCACGGTGCCGCTGGTGGCCTCAATCCGATAGATCGGCTTGCCTTTGGCATAGATCAACCCCCGCGGCGAGCGAGCCCGTGCCACGCGGCGATTCAGGTCGTAGCGGGCCTCTGGGCTCCTGAGCTCCCAGGCGGGACGGCCCTTGGGATCCCGCTGGCGCAGATCCAGGGAGCGGAACACAAAAGGCTGCTGAGCCTCTGCCTGCTCCGGCAGATTCGGAGCGCAACCGGCCAGCAGGGCGGGCAGCAGGACAAGCGCAAACCGGCTGGGGCGGGGCCCCCGGCGGGGAAGGCGGTGGGGTGGGCAGCTCACAGGGGTGAGTCCAACTCCAGTCGTCCCATCACGGGAGAAGGTTCGGGCAGTTCCAGACCCGGCTGCAGGCGGCCCCACTGCTGGGCTGCCTGCCAGGCCGTTGCTGCCATGGCAGTGGACGCAGCCTCCGGCGATGCGGTCGCAGGCGATGACGAAGCCTCTGTGCCGGATTCAAACGACTCCTGGCCGAGTTGCTGCAGCATGCGATCCGATAACTCCGGCAGCAGCGGCGCCAGCAGCACACCCACCCAGCGGGTGGCCTCGAGCACGGCGTAGAGATCGGCGGCCACCACCTCGCTCTGGCCCTCCTGCTTCATGCGGCTCCAGGGAGCCCGCTCGTTGAGGAAACCGTTGGCTGCGATGGCCAGGCTCAGCACGGCCTCAGCTGCCGTCCGGAAATCCAGAGCCTCAAGAGCGGCAGCGCCGCGATCAGCCGCCTCCTGGGCGGCCAGCGCCAGGGGATGGGCCGGATCTGCGCCGGCTCCAGCAGGCGGCACGCCCCCTGCAAACCAACGCCGCGCCATCGAGGAGGTGCGGTTGAGCAGGTTGCCGATCGTGTTGGCGAGATCGTTGTTCACCAGATCGCTGAAGCGCTGCTGCTGGAAGTCACCGTCGTCGCCGAAGGGGATGTCGCGCAGCAGGTACCAGCGCACCGCATCACGGCCGCAGCGCTCCAGCAACACCACCGGATCCAGCACATTGCCGAGCGACTTGCCCATCTTCTGGCCCTCGCGGGTGAGGAAGCCGTGGCCGAAGACCCGCTCCGGCAGCGGCAACCCGGCCGACAGCAGCATCGCCGGCCAGTAGACAGCATGGAAACGCAGGATGTCCTTGCCGATCACATGGAGCTGAGCCGGCCAGCCACGCTGGAGGATCTGCTCCAGCACCACCGGTTCGTCCGGTTCGAGCAGGGCGGTGAGATAGCCGAGCAAAGCGTCGAACCACACATAGAAGGTGTGGCCCGGGTGACCGGGCACCGGAATGCCCCAGGGCAGATCGATGCGGGAGATCGAAAAGTCGCGCAGCCCCTGGGCCACGAAGTTCTCCACCTCCCGGCGGCGGCTGGCGGGCTGGACGAAGCCTGGGCGTGCAATCAGCTCTTCGATCTGTGCCTGATAGCGCGACAGACGGAAAAACAGGTTGACCTCATCGCGCCATTCCAGGGGGCGCTGATGAATGGAGCACTCGGGATCTTCGGCGCCGGGGGCGTCATCCTTGAACTCCTCACAGGCAACGCAATACCACCCCTGCTGGCGGCCCTCCACCACATCACCACTGGCCTCCACCCGC
The DNA here is from genome assembly GCF_025128095.1 of Synechococcus sp. CS-1328. Taxonomy (GTDB): domain Bacteria; phylum Cyanobacteriota; class Cyanobacteriia; order PCC-6307; family Cyanobiaceae; genus CBW1002. Next base: position 245,882 of record NZ_JAHLYT010000071.1, read on the forward strand.
GCAAAGAACTGCTCAACCAGTTGTCGGTGGCGGGGATCGGTGGTGCGAATCAAGCGATCGTTGCTGATCTGCCAGCGCGACCACAGATCCCGATAGGCCGCACTGATGAAGTCGCAATGGGCCTGGGGGGTGAGGCCGGCCGCCTCGGCGGTGCGCTGGATCTTCTGGCCGTGCTCGTCGCAACCGGTGATGAAGTGCACCTGATCGCCGCAGAGACGGCGATGACGGGCGATGGCATCACAGGCCAGGGTGGTGTAGGTGCTGCCCAGGTGCGCCCGGTCGTTGACGTAATAGAGCGGAGTTGTGAGGGTGTAGGACATCGGCCGGAGGCTGGTGGCGGGGGACCGGAGTGGCGGGAGAATGGTTCTCGCTGCGCCGCCCTCTCAGACCTGCGCCCGCGGCCCTGCGTCGGGGCCGGATCCTACCGAGAGCCCCCTGGCGGCTTCCTGACATGAATCGCCGCTTCTTTCCTACCCTTTTTGCCTTGCCTGCCATGCCGGAAGGAACCGAGACCACCGGGCTCTGCAGCCTCGATGCCGCGCTCAGCCCGGCTTGCCAGCGCATCTGGCTCGGGGCGCTGCACCAGCTCGCCCTGGCGGATGGCGATTTCTCCGAGGAAGAGCAGCACCTGCTCAACCATGAGCTCAAGGCTGAATTGCCCGAAGACTCGTGGGACGCCATCCACCAACCCGGCGACGGCGCCTTGGTGCATCGCTTCGGCGTGGGCAGCGAGCTGGCCGAGCAGTTCCTGCGCAGCGCCGTGATGGTGGCCCTGGCCGACGGCCATATCAGCGAGCCGGAGCTGGAGCTGTTGCGGCGCTGGAGCCGCGAGCTGCAGGTGGCTGAGGCGGTGGTGGCCCAGCTGAACGTGGACGTCTGCGGCGTGCCCCATCCCCAGGCCCTCGACGGCCTGCGTCAGTGGCTCGATGGGGTCGAGCCCCACGATCCGGCGGTGGCGCGCTTCCTGGTCAAGCTGATCCCGGCCCAGTGCCCCTTCGAGCGGGATGTGGTGCTGTTTGGCCGCAAGCTGGTCCACATCCCGCCGATGTGCAAGATCAACCCCCTCTATGACCAGCTGGTGGCCCTGCGCTTCCGTTGCCTCTGCCGTCTCGAGGAGCCGGACAGCCGCGATGCAACCTGATCCAAGCGACGGCCTCACCCCTCAGGTGCTGGTCTGGGGCGGCGGCAGCGGCGGCGTGGCCGCCGCCCTCCAGGCGGCCCGCAGCGGCGCCGACACCCTGTTGCTCACCCCCACCTCCTGGCTGGGCGGCATGCTCAGCGCAGCCGGCGTCTGTGCACCGGATGGCAATGAACTCACTCCCTGGCAGAGCGGCCTCTGGGGCGCCCTGCTGCGGGCCCTGGAGCAGCGCGAGCCCAGTGGCCTGGATCACAACTGGGTGAGTTGTTTCGGGTTCCGGCCGCAGACGGCTGAGTCGGTTCTTCAGGAGTGGGTGGCTGCGGAGCCCCGGTTGCGCTGGTGGCCGGGCTGTCGCCTGCTGGAGGTGCAACGCCGCGGTGATCGGATCAGCGCCGTGCGCGTCCAGGTCGGTCCTGAGGGCGGAGCGAATCAAGACGAGCGCCCCTGGATCCAGCCGCAACTGGTGATCGACGGCAGCGACCGCGGCGATCTGTTTCCCCTGGCAGAGGCCCCCTTCCGGCTGGGCTGGGACGCCGCCGAAGACCACGGCGAACCCAGCGCCCCCAGCCGCGAGCGGTTGACCGGCGATCCGTTCTTTCGCCACCAGCCGGTGCAGTCACCCACCTGGGTGGTGATGGGCCAGCTGGATCAGGAGCGTCTGCCACTCGCCGCCGCGGAGCCGCCTGCACTGGCGGAGCCGTTTGCGCAGGCCTGCGCACGCTTTGGCCTGGAGCGCACCCTCACCTACGGCCGCCTGCCTGGCGGGCTGCTGATGCTCAACTGGCCGCTCGGCGGCAACGACTGGCACGACGGCCTGGAACGGGCCTTCACTGGTGATCGTGCCCAGGACAACGAGCTGGAGCGGGCCATGCAGGCCCACAGCCTGGCCTTCCTGGCAGCCCTTGAGCAGGCCTGCGAGGGAGCTCTGGTGGCGGGCGATGCCTTTCCGGGAGCCGTGGCCTTGATGCCCTACTGGCGGGAAGGGCGCCGGCTGGTGGGTCGGGATCTGGTGCTGGAGCAACACCTGCTGCCCCAGGGGGAGGGTGCCTCGATCGCAGCCTTGCCCCTGGATCCAGGCGGCGCGATTACGGCGATCGCGGTGGGGAACTACGCCAATGACCACCACTACCCAGGCGGTGACTGGCCTCTGGCGCCCAAGAGCTGCCGCTGGGGCGGCCGCTGGAGCGGCACGCCCTTCGCGCTTCCCTACGGCGCCCTGGTCAGCGCGACGGTGAGCAACCTGCTCGCCGCTGACAAGTGCCTCAGCGTCAGCCACATGGCCAACGGCGCCACCCGGCTGCAGCCGCTCGTGCTCAACATCGGCCAGGCCGCCGGACTGGCTGCCGCGCTCTGCCTGCGCCACGGTTGCACGCCAGCCGAGCTGCCGGTCCGGACACTGCAGGAGGCCCTGATTGACGACCACCTCGCTCCCGCCACCCCCGTGCCCCTGTGGGACACCCCCTGGCACCATCCGCAGCGGCGCCAGCGCCAGAAGCAGGTGCTCGATGATCCCTCGCTGCTCTCGGCAACAGGAACCTGGAGCGCCCCTGCCGGCCCGGCGCACGCCGGCCACCAGCCACCAGCCTCACCCCACGAGCGGCTCTGGCAGGGAGAGCTGCGGCTCGATGGCCAGGGGGGTTACCGGCTGCGCGTTTCCGGCCCAACCCCGGCCCAGCCTGGCCGCGACTGGCCCTTGATCACCCTGGAGCCAGACCTGCATCAGTGGCTGCTGCAGCTCGCAGGCCCGCGGTCGGTGCGGCTGATCGCCCATGCCAACCCCTGGGGGCCCTGGCTGCGGGCTTCACGCCTGGCCGACTGAGGCCCGGCCCTGCAGACGCAGCTGATCGCGCAGGGGATCCACCTCGAGCACCCGCAGCAGCAGCGCATCGCCCGGATTGCTGCCTTCGGGGCATTCCGCCACCAGATCCATGGCCAGGTCTTCGACATGCACCAGGGCCAGCCGCTCATGGGGGCGTAACCAGCGCAGAAACACCCCGGGCCACTGGTCACGCTGATGGGCCGCAAACCACACCTGCTGCCAGTGGCGGTGGTCTTCACGGCTGATCTGAATCCCCTGCTTGACCGGATCCTCCAGCTCGCTCAGCAACGCCGCCACGTCCTCCTCCGGCAATGGCGCCTGATCCGACAGGGCGGCCTGCAGCTGGCGCTGCACGAGCAGGTCGCCGTAGCGGCGGATCGGTGAGGTGGCCTGCGCGTATCCCTCCAGAGCGAGGCTGAAGTGCAGAGCCGGTTGGGTGCCGGTGTGGCTGCGGCTGAGGCAGCGCTTGATGGCGGCATGGCGCACTGGCCCCGGTGCCAACGCCTCAAGCTCGGCCGTTGACGGCAGCTCAGTCGGAAGTTGGCTGCGGTAGGGAAGTGCCAGGCCCTCGCGGCGACCGAACTCGGCCACCACCGCCCCCGCCAGGATCATCGCTTCGGCCACCAGCAGCCGCGATGGACCCGGCTCGACGATCTCCAGCACCGGCTCGTCACCGGCGGCGCGGATGCGGCCTTCGGGTTGGTCCATCATCAGGGCGCCGTGCTGCTGGCGCCAGCCACGCCGGCGCAGCAGCAGCTGATGCAGGCAGAGCAGGTCGGCCTCCTGCGGCGGCGCCAGTTCGATCAGGTCGTCGGCGTCGTCGTAGGAGAGGCGATAGGTGGGTTGCACCCAGCTGCGCTGCAGGCCGAAGTCGGCCACGGCCCCGGCGGCATCGAGCTCCACCCAGAGGCTCCAGGCCGCACAGCGGCGGCCCTGCACCAGGCTGAAGGGCCCGGTGGAAAGGCACTCGGGAAACATCGGCAGGGTTCCACCGGCCAGGTAGAGGCTGCTGGCACGGCGTCGGGCCTCGAGGTCAAGGGGTGAACCGGCCGGCACCAGCCGATCCGGATCGGCCACATGAATCCAGAGGCGCTGCACACCACCCGGCAAGGTCTCGAGCGAGAGGCCGTCGTCGATGTCGCGGGTGTCGACATCGTCGATCGTCACCATCCGCAGCCCGGTGAGATCCCGCCGATGCTCATCGCCGGGCTGGGGCTGATCCGCCTGGGCGACAAGCTGTTCGGCCTCCGTCAGGAGGTCTTCGGAGAAGCCGTGCTGCCAGTGGCTGCGGGCAAGCGAGGGCAGGTGATGCGGCTGCCAGAGCCCAAGGTCCACCATCAGGTGGCGGATCGCTCCGGTCTCGGCAGGGCAGTGGGCCACCTGCAGCGCCTGGCGCAGCTCCAGCGGCAGGGGGTCGGTGCTGTCTCCCCCGGCCCAGAGCATCAGCAGCTCCAGATCGCGGCGATGCTCGGGATCGAGGGTTGCAGGATCCAGCGGCTGACGCCGCCGCAGGGCCTCATGCCAGTGGCGGCGGCGCTCCAGCACCAGGCGTTCACGCCGCCGGTCGCGCCGCAGCCGCCGCAGTTCATCCACCGGCCGGGGTTCCACAACCCCGTGCCGCCAGCGGAACAGCAGCTGCTCGCCCTCCAGCCAGAGCCAGCAGGCGGCGAGCAGGGCGGGGTTGGCCCCATCGCCGAGCAGGGAGACGAAATCCGTGAGTGGCTGGGGCTGCCCGTCTTCCACCAGGAGGTGCCAGGCCTCGCCCAGCTGCCGCCGGGACGGCAGAGCCTCGGCCACAACGTCGGCGGAGAGCTTCCATGGCGAAGCCCCCAGACCCGCAGGAACATCAGCTCCTGAAGGCAGGGGGATCAGCAAGGTGATCAGACGCAGCGGCAACTGCTGCGGTCGTGCCAGAAAGCCGGCCACGACCTGAGCTTTGCCAGACTGCAAACCTCGAACAAGGGCCAGCTGGGGCCCCTTGTCCGTGCTCAGTCCGACCAGATCGCCGGGTTGGAGGGTCCGGGAAGCCAGAGGGATCAGCCCTCGGGATTCACAAAGGGAAGCAGGGCCACGATGCGGGCACGCTTGACGGCGTTGGTGAGATCGCGCTGCTGCTTGGCAGTGAGGCCCGTCAGACGGCGGGGCAGGATCTTGCCACGCTCAGTGATGAACTTCTTGAGCAGATCGACATCCTTGTAGTCGATCGGGTCACCCGGCTTGATCGGGGAAAGGCGCTTCTTGAAAAAGGAACTGGCCATCGAAAAGAAAGAGAAGACGAGAGAACTGCGGCTGCAACGGCAACCCTGAGCTCCAGCCCGCAGGCAGGAGCGGCATGGCAAATCAGGATGGGGCGGAACCAGGGCGCTGATTCCGCCCGGAGCTCACTTGATTTCCTTGTGGTTGGTGGAGGTGTTGCAGTGGGGGCAGAACTTCTTCAGCTCCAGCCGTTCGGTGGTGTTGCGGCGGTTCTTCTGGGTGGTGTAGCGGGACACACCAGGAGAGCGCTTGGCGGGGTTGGACCGGCATTCGGTGCACTCGAGAGTGATCACGATCCGGACGCCCTTGTTTTTGGCCATAAAGGACGTTGCGCCGCGTGTGCGATGCGAAGTGACAAACGAAGACTTTACCGCGTGATGGTTCCCTACCCCTCCGCTCCCTAGGATCGACGGCCGTTGATGGACTGGGTGGATGCGGGTCTCGCTCCAGTGGTTGAAGGAGCTCGTGACCTGCGAGCCGGACGATCTGCAGCCGCAGATCCTGGCCGAGCGGCTGTCGGTGGCCGGGTTCGAAGTCGAGGAGATTCATGACCTGGCGGCCCAGGCCACTGGGGTGGTGGTGGGGCTCGTGGCCGATCGCCAGCCCCATCCGGATGCCACCAAACTGAGCGTCTGCCAGGTTGATGTCGGCAGCGCTGAACCGCTGCAGATTGTCTGCGGTGCCGCCAATGTCAGAGCCGGAATCCACGTGCCGGTGGCCCTGGTGGGAACCACCCTGCCAGCGGTGGATCTGACGATCAAGCCGGCCGAACTGCGGGGTGTGGCCAGCAGCGGCATGATCTGCTCCCTGCGGGAACTCGGCTTGGCCGACGCCAGCGATGGGATCGCCGTTCTGGATGATCTGCTCACGTCCGTGCCCCTGCCGGGCCAACCGGTGGGGCCCCATCTGGGCCTCGACGATCAGGTGCTGGAGCTGGCGATCACGGCCAACCGGCCGGATGGTCTGTCGATGCAGGGCATTGCCCGTGAGGTGGCGGCTCTGTTAGAGGCCTCCACCAGCCTGCCCCCAGCCGCGCCGGCGATCGAGGCCGCACCGCTTGCGGTGGATTCAGCTTCAACAACGGCGATCGAATCCGGAGGACTGTTCAGCGTCACAGCCCTGAAGGGCGTGCGAGTAGCACCCTCACCGCAGTGGCTGCAGCAGCGTCTGGAGCGCGCCGGCATTCGACCGATCAACACCGTGGTGGATATCACCAATCTGGTGATGCTCGAAACCGGTCAACCCCTGCACGCCTTCGACAGCGAGCGCCTGGCGAACAAGACCGCTGGCCAGGCCGAGCCGGCAGCCCTGGGGTTGCGGCAGGCCCGCAGCGGGGAGTCGTTCACCAGCCTCGATGGCGAGTCGCGGACCCTGGATGAGGAAGCCCTGGTGGTCACCTACGCCGATCAGGCGATTGCCCTGGCCGGCGTGATCGGCGGCCTTGAGGAGGCGGTGCAGAACGACACCACCTCCCTGTGGCTGGAAGCCGCCGTGTTTGCGCCCCAGGCTGTGCGGCGGTCGGCCCGCAGCCAGGGTCTGCGCACCGAGGCCAGCCTGCGCTTTGAGAAGGGTCTGCCACGGGAAGCCACCCTGGCGGCGGCGGATCGGGCCGTGCAGCTGCTGATTGAGCTGGCCGGCGCCGAACTGGAGGGCCGTTGGCTGCATCAGCGGCCCCAGGAGCCGGTTCAGCCCCTGGCGCTGCGCCGCGATGCCCTGCACAACCTGCTCGGGCCGGTGGTGGTGGACGGCGAGGAAGAGGATCTCGAGGAGGGGCGCATCGCGGCCACCCTCACGGCCCTGGGTTGCGTGGTGACGGATACCGACGATGGCTGGAGTGTGGTCGTCCCCCCCTCGCGCCGCATGGACCTGCAACGGGAAGTGGATCTGATCGAGGAGGTGGCCCGCCTGGTGGGCTACGACCAGTTCGCCTGCCATCTGCCCGACCCCCTGCTCCCCGGCGGTCTCGAACCTGCCCAGCTGGCCGAGCGCCGGCTGCGCTGCGCCCTCTGCGCCGCTGGTCTGCAGGAAACCTGCAGCCTCTCGCTGGTGCCCCAGGCTGCCGGGCGACTGCCGCTGGCCAACCCGCTGCTGGCGGATTACGGCCATCTGCGCGACAACCTGCACGAGGAATTGCTCCAGGCTGCCCGCCGCAATCTTCAGGCCTCCCAAAGCGGTTTCTGGGCCTTCGAGATCGGTCAGGTCTTTGATGCCGATGGCGTCGAGCGGCAGCAGCTGGTGGGGGTGCTGGCCGGCGAACGCCGCGCCGAGCGCTGGACCAGCATCGGCAAACCCCAGCCGCCTGGCTACTTCCAAGCCCGGGGCGTGTTGCAGGCGGCGCTGCAGACCCTGAAGCTGCCCGTGGAGGATCGCCCGCTCAGCGATCAACCTCTGCTGCATCCCGGTCGCGCCGCCACGGTGCTGGTCGAGGGCCGCCCGGCCGGCTGGTTCGGCCAGCTGCATCCCGAGCAGGCCGACCAACACGACCTGCCCGAGGCCACCTACCTGTTCACCCTGGCCCTGGAGCCGCTGCTCAGCGCCGCCACCCGCCGCAACCGCTGGCAACCCGCCTTCGCTGCCTTCGCCACTGTGCCGGCCTCCGAGCGGGATCTGGCCCTGGTGGTGCCCCAGGCCACCCGGGCGGCCGACCTGCTCAGCACCATTCGCAAGGCGGGCAAGCCCCTGCTGGAGCAGGCGGAGCTGGTGGATCGCTACGAGGGCACGCAGCTGGGAGACGGCCAGTGCAGCCAGGCCTTCCGGCTGCGCTACCGCGATCCGAAGCGCACCCTCACCGACGATCAGGTGGATGCGGCCCAGGCGAAGATCCGTGCGGCCCTCGAAAAGCAGTTCGGTGCCCAGCTGCGCAGCTGAGCCTGCGTTCACCGCCTGGGCATCGCTGAGCTCATGGGCACCGCTCCAGCACCACCAGGGTCTCGACGTGGCTGGTGTTGGGGAAAAAATCGAGGGGCTGCACGCTCACCAGCCGGAACCTTGCAGCTTCCGGCTCGGCCATAGCCTCAGCATCGGCACTGGCCTCACCTTCGGAATGGGACTCTGCCTCAACCTCGCCGGATGGATCCGGTTGGGGAGCCGGACCGGTGCCGCAGAGCCGACCCAGATCCCGGGCCAGGGTGCCTGGGTCGCAGCTGAGATAGAGCAGCAGCGGTGGCGGTGCGTTCAGGATGGCCTCCAGCACCGGCGGCTCCAGGCCCTTGCGGGGCGGATCGAGCAACAGGGCGTCAGCGCCGGGAAGGGAATGGGTCAGGGCCTCGGCCACATCGGAGTTGTTGAAGCGCGCCAAGGCACTCAGCCCGTTGGATTCAGCGTTGCGGCGGGCCAGTTGCACCGAAGCCAGGTGAGCCTCGATGCCCTCGACCCGATAGCCGGCGGCCGCGATCGGAAGGGTGTAGGTGCCGATGCCGCAGTAGGCGTCGATCACGGAGCGGCTCGTGCCAGCGGCTTTCAGGGCAGCCAGAAGCAGGGGCACGACCCGCTCAGCCTGCACCGTGTTCACTTGAAAGAAGGTGTCGGCGGCAATGCGGTAGCGCAGGCCAGCAAAGCGTTCCTCCAGCCAGTCCCGCCCGCAAAGCGTGCGGGTCTCACTGCCCATCAGCTTGTTGTTGGGCTCCGGCTGGAGATTGAGCGACACCCCCACCACCTCGGGCCAGCGATCCATCCAGCTGCTCGCCAGCGCATCAAGGCCCGGCAGGTTGTCGTTGCTGGCGATCAGGGTGATCAGCACGTCGCCGGTGTGGTGGCCCACCCGCAGAGCCAGATGGCGAAGCCCGCCGCCACTGCGGCCATGGCGATCCACCGGCCAGGCGGCTTCTTCCAGATCCTCCTTCAACGGTTCGATCAGCCGATCCAGTCGGGCATCCAGCACCGGACAGTGGTTCATGTTGACGATCTGATGGGAGCCGCGCCGGTAGAAACCGGCCCGCAGCCGCAGTTCGTCGGTGAGCTCCAACGGAATCACGGCGCGGTTGCGGTAACCGAGCGGTGACTCGGCTGCCAGCAAGGGCAAGGGCGGCATCTCCGTTCCACCGAGGCGCCGCAGTACTTGCCCCACCATCCCCTGCTTCCAGGAGACCTGGGCAGCATCACTGCAATGCTGCAGGCTGCAGCCGCCGCAATTGTCCGAGAGGATGCAGGGGGGCTGACGCCGATCGGGGGACGGGCGTTCGATCCCCTTGAGTTCGGCCACTAGGTGGCGTCGGGCCTGGTGCACCACCCGCACCCGGACAAGCTCGCCGGGCAGAGCGTCGGCCACGAAGACCACCTGATCGCCCACACGGCCCACGCCCTGGCCATCGCGGCCCAGATCGGCAATCTCCACCGAGAGCAGAGACCCCACTGCCACGCGGGCCTCAGTCTGATGGTCCCTGGATTTCGACACGGGCGGGAGGCAGACACTGGCCTTGATCATCGGCCCTTAGCCACGCGGCCTTGGTGAGGGGCGGAACCAAACAGCGCCCCCTCGATCGGGGTGGATGCAAAGGGGCGTAACACGTTCGGCTCAGGAGGCGTTCCAGAGGCGAGATCTCGATAAGGTGGTGCGTGCACGTGGCAGCAGAAATGAGCGTCGTTCGGGATCTGATCCTCCAGGCCGATGATCAGCTTCGTTATCCCACGGGCGGCGAGCTGCGCTCGATGGTGGACTTCCTCACCGGTGGCAGCCAGCGCCTGTCGATCGTGAAGGTGCTCACCGACAACGAGAAAAAGATCATCGATGAGGCAGCCAAGCAGCTGTTCTCCCGCAAGCCCGACTACGTGGCCCCAGGCGGCAACGCCTACGGCCAGAAGCAGCGAGCCCAGTGCCTGAGGGATTACGGCTGGTATCTCAGGCTGGTCACCTATGGCGTTCTGGCCGGCAGCACCGAGCAGATCCAGAAGATCGGTCTGGAGGGCGCCCGCGAGATGTACAACAGCCTTGGGGTTCCCATGCCGGGCATGGTCGAAGCCATGCGCACGCTCCGGGAAGCCGCCCTGTCGCTGTTGAGCACCGAGCAGGCCGCCACCGCCGGTCCCTACTTCGACTTCCTGATCCAGGGCATGCAGACCACCACCTGAACCAGCAGCAGGGCCCAACTCAACTTCTGCACCACCTTGGCCGCGTCCCTTCGGGCGCGGCTTTTTGATGGCTGACCGATCGAGCCCGGTCAGCAGCCGTCACCCTGAGTGCCGGTGCTCGCCACGGCATGACATCCACCCAAGGCCGCTCGAGCGTGGGGGCAGGGCAGCTTCCCAGGATCAGCCCCGCAGAGCTCACCAGGAGGCGATCCACGGGAGAGCAATCCAGTCGTGGTCATCTCGGATGGGTCGCAGCCCAAGTCTGAAAAGTGGACCAGTCTGAGACTACTGCGCTCGTCCTGCTGTCGCTTGTTGTCTGCATGGCGCTGTCGCTTGCGTGCCGCCGACGACACCTGCATGACGCTGGCTCCCGTTGGGCGTGCCAACAATATTTGCTGTGTGATGCAATGCGACGGCCGGCGGATCCGAGCAGTCGCCACGGGCGTGATCCTGCACGTTTGGCAATCCCAGGCCGCGCACCCAGGGCTTGCGGAAATCCTCAGGAGCAGCTCTTTGCAGAGGAACAGCCATTTGCATAGATCCAGGACGAGACACAGCCTCAGACCCATAAGCGGTCTAATTCGAGATAATCAAGATAGTGGTTGGCTTGTTGTTGGCCGGCCTCGCACGGATGTCCGGAATCGCCGGGTCCTGCGCGACTCCTTGTTCCGTCGACCCTGTCCTGAAAAGGGGGGATTCAATCATCAGCCTGCAATCCATCGACTGAGCCAATGCTGTGCCGATGCCGTTCGGCCGAGCGCCAGTCGAGTCGTCCAGATCTGTTCGCCCAGATCTGCTTGCGTACCTGCTTCGTAAGCAGGTACGCAAGCACCCAGAACACTGATGCTGAAAGGGCTCTGGAGTACCCCACCATGGCTTGGACACGCACCCATTCCTCGACTGGACAAAAGGTGATGCTGGGGCCAGGGTCGCTCTGCCCAGAGGATGCCTGCAGGCCTTCCTCCAAGCATCGGCGTCACCAGATCCTGAACTTCAGGCCAGCGGGCCAAGTCAGTTCCGCAGCAACGCTGAGGTTTCGGACAACTCCGCCACAATGTTCCGTGGAGACGGCAGCTGGATTTCACGAATTTTTGCAATGTAGTGATCAAGGCTGGTCGATGATGTCCACAAGAAGAATTGCAAGCGAATCCATTCCTTACGTCTCAGCCAAGCAACTCTTCAGCCAAAAGAGGAAGAATCTCCGTGAACCGTCCAGTCATTGTGAAGTCGTGCTCAACGAGCATCGCTTGATCACGGTCTTACACTGCACTGATGAGACTATAATCGAGTCTTGTAGCGCGGCCAAAAAAAGAAGAGTGAGACTCCTGCATCGCATCAGAGTCCCATCAGTAGTCTTATTCAGCTTCTCGGATGCGATGAGCGAGCAGTGCCTGCGACGCGCTTGATCGAACGCCAGTGAATGGTCGGCGCCAATGGTCGAAGTCGGCTGCAACGATCAGCTTCAACGATCAGCTTCAACGATCAGCGTCAATGGTCGGCGTGAATGGGTCTTGAGACCTGCTGAAGGCACCAGCTCCAGGTGCTGCAGGCCCCGCCCAACCTGTCTCACCCGTCCTGTCTCGCCGATTCGATCCAACCCGACCAATTGAGCAGGAGCTCCGGTAAGGCCAGCTGAACGGCGACGATGAGGTCGGCGAGCAGCCAGCCCAGAGAGTCGGATCGATTGATCACAGCCAGAATTAAGCATCTTGAAAAAGACGCGTTATAAGACTAAGTACGAGACCTGGACGAGACAAGTAAGAGGTGGTGATTGCTGCAGCGGCGACCTCCCATTGGTAGCTGCAACTGATCCATGCGGTTGTTCAAGGCAGGGGATCGCTGCAGTGGATCGGCTGCATGGATCACAACGCCCCGATGGCGCCATCGGGGCTGGAGCGAGGAGTGGCCCCGCATCCAGTGGCATGCCACAACAGAGTGCTCAGCTTGAGCCGCGGTAGAGCTCCTTAAGCAGGTGATAGGCCTCATTGAGGCGTCGCATCGCATCCACGGAGCCGCCTGAATCGGGATGATGGAGCACGGCCATCTCGCGGTAAGACTCCCGGATCTGGCGGAGGCTGAGCTGATGTCCGGGTGCGGTGGGCAACTGCAGCAGCTTGAGGGCGCCATGCAGGGTCATCGTGTGCTCAAGGGTGAGGAATGACGTACCCGGGCGGCGTCTGCGAAACCGATGCACAAACCGTCGGATCAGAGTGGGAAGGCGTAACTCCAGCGTGGCGGCACTGAAGGGGTCTTCCAGCAGCCCCGCCATCACCATGACCCGCTCGAAACTGGCCGGACCCGCCTCCCAGCTGGGGGCAAACCCACGCACCAACGCACTGGCCAGCGACCAGGTGAATGCCCGTCCTTCGCTCTGGTCGGCGTGCGGCCAGATGTCCTGAGCCAGCCAGACCATCGCGGCTTCGAGCACGGCCTCATTGGGATCACTGCCGTAGAGATCACTCCAGTGCTGGGCAGCAGCACGGAGGGCCTGCTGGATCGCGACCGCCGGCACCGTGGGCAGGGATTCGTCCGTCTGGATCGAACCGGGCCTGACCCGCAAACTACGGCGCAGTTGATCGGAGCGGCGCTGAACGAAGCCAGGCAGATCGATGCCGCCAACGCTGCCGCCGACGCTCGAGGCGGAGGCAGCGTCCGGCGTGGCACGAGTCGATGCGGTCGGATCGGCCGTGGTTCGCAGAGCCACCTGCCTGCGGGGCACCAGCACCAGGGAGCCACGTGCATCGAGGGCGGTGCTGAACGCCTCCTCCTCCAGATCCTCGATCTCATCGTTCTGTGGGCCCGAACCCTGAGGCTGTTCCTTGCGCTGGCCAGCCACGACCTTCGGCTCCGCCGCAGGAATCCCATCGTTCGGGACCTGCGCGTCAACGGGGCTGGTCCAAGGCTGCGAACCAGCTGCCGCGTTCGCCAGGGCCTCTGGTGGCACCGCCGCGTCGTCACGACTGGTCTCGGCAATGCTGCTCTCATCAACGTTGTCAGTGGCAAAGCTTTCTGTGACGACTGAGTCGGCCACAGCCCTGACCGCCGCCGCCAGCCGAGCCGACAGGGCTGTGTGCTCCTCCGTGGCTTCCTCAGGAGTGGAGTCGGCCGGAAGGGTCCAACTCCCACCTGAAAGATCCACGGCCTCAAGCGCCCCTTCCGGCAGGTCATCCTCGAAGAGGCCCTGCAGCAGACGCACCAGGATGTCACCACGGCTGCGCAGCCCCCACTCCCCCCGCAGGGTGTCGATCTGCGCGACCAGCTCAACCGGCAGTTCCAGACTGATTCTGCGCCGCTCCCCCTGGGCCGAGTCCACTACTGGTTCCACCGGCGGCGTGCTGAGGTCAGCGGCCCACGAGGCCACGCATGATCTGCTGCTGAGCCTCCACGGCGTCCTGATAGCGCTCAATCAAAGACTGGCTGACCCTGACCGGTGGAAGGACCACGGGGACTGGTGTCGCCGTTGCTGATCGGATGTTGCTGGGGGGGACGACCCTCGCTGCTGCTGGATTCGACTTGGGCTGGATGGTGGCCGCCGCCGCCGATCGCGACGGACTGACGGAATGGTTGATCGGCGGCAGGGGCGGGGCCGGTGGCACCCAGTGGTGAGCTCCTGGGGCTACGACCGGACGGGGCTGTGCCACAACTGGGCGGGGCAGCTGAGGTTGGGCTGGTTGAAGAGTTGGGGCAGGCGTCGCGGCGGCTCCATTGGTTGCCACGGCAGGCGGAACAGCCGGTGGTGGAGCGTTGGGACGGGTGACCGTGGACCGGGCCAGTTCCAGTTGTCGCTCCCGCTCCTGCACAAGGGCCAACTGGGAGCTGGGCACCACGCTGAGCAGATGGCCAGGGGTCGCATCGGCGGGATACACCAGGCTCACCCGCACGGAATTGACCACCCCGGGATGCAGATTCAGGGTGGTGAGCGAGAGGCTCTGACCAGAGCGCAGACCGACATGCATTTCCTGCAGACCATCGGCTGTCGTGACCTGCAATGAGCCGCGGAAGGCGGTGAAGTCTCTACCGCCACTGGGCGACGGGTGGCTCATCACCAGCTCATACGGTCCATTGCCGGTGAGCTGTAGGTCGATATCGAAACGCACGCCATAGGTGCCCACATTGTCGAGGGAGGAATCAATCATCCGGGTCGCCAACGCATTCACCTGCACATCACTGGTGCCGAAGTGATGCCGGAACGTGCTGGTCAGCGGTACGTGCAGAGGTCCCTGGCTGCTGAGGTCGTGGCGAAGGTTGGCCTTGTAGGCATCTCCCAGGGCCACGCCCCCAACGCGGGAGAAAATCTGGCGGTTCTGGATGTCGGCGATGCGATTGAGATACACCCGCCCCGGTGCCAGACGGCCCTGATCCAGCATCGCCAGGATGTCCCGATCACTGTTGGGATCCTTCGCTGCCACCACAGCCACCTGGAAGGGGCCATCGCTATGGCCACGTAGAAGGGCATTGGCAATTCCGAGGGCCGGAAGGGCGGTATTGAACAGCACAACACGGCTGCGAGCCGGGATGGTGATCTCATCGGCGAGATTTCGGTCCAGACGGCCGCGCAACATCTGAACCGCCGTGGCATCGCCAGGACCCGTGTTCCATGGCCTAGGCCCCAGGGGCTTCACCCCCATCAGATTGTTGGCCAGATAAGGCGCTTCGAAACTATTGCGCACGGCACCATTCGCAAAGCGGATGTGGACGGGGCGCACGCCGGGATTGATCAGGATCGCCGCCAGGGTGAGCTGGGCGCGGCGATCCTGCGGAGAGATGTTCTTGCGGTTGGGGGGAAAGTACTTGTGGTGGATGTGCAGGCCGAAGTCGCCGTTGAACGAGAATTCGGAATTGCGCAGGGCCTGGCCGGTCTCAGCGGCGATCGACCTACCGGGGGTGGTGGTGATCAGGATGCCAGGACCCTCGACCTCCTCCGGCTGGTTGGAGTGGAGCACGGGCACATTGTTGAAGGTGCCGTTGAGAGGGCGTGCTCGCTGACCCGCCATCAGCGCCACATAAGCCGAAGCCGCCGGAGCCTGCAGGAGCACCGACGAAGCGAGCAGGACAGCCGAAACGGCGGGCAGGACTGAAACCAGCTGCATAGGACCAGCGGGACTGACCTTTCTCAAGCTGTGTCTTGCGACTGGCAACGGCACATGATCAGGGATTTTCTTTGCGGTTGGGATCGAGGCTTCCGGCTTGGCCCAGAATGGGGCCACTGTGCCTGAGGGAAGCCAAGGTGAACGGCAGGGTCCGGCGCAGCATCGCAACCATCGCTGGGGGACAGGGAGGTGGTGGGCAGGTCTCGGAGGCGTTAAGCCGCAGGCTAGAACCAAACAGATCCACAGAATTTTCTCATGTTTCCGCCCTTCCCCTGCTGCGCCTCTGAGGAGGACAGCCGCACCAGCCGGCGGCGGTACCAGGAACGCAAGCTGCGCATGCTGTCCTTCTGGCGCGATGGAATCGAACGTCAGCTGGCGGCCCTCACGGCGGCGATCAACACCCTGGAAGCGCAGATGCGCCGAGACCAGCCCCTTGATCCTCAGGATTGAGCCCCAGTTGCCCCCAATGGCAGCGCAACTGATCCAGCGCCCCGAGAAACCAGCGGCGGGCTGTCATCGGACTCACCTGCAGCTGCCGCGCGACGCGGCGATAGCTCCAGCCTCCGAGCACGATCTGACGCACCAGGGTGGCCAGGGCCGGGTCGAGGTTGGCCAGCAGTCGCTCCACTGACGTCGGGCTGCTGACGTCGAAGGCCGTCAGGGCAGGAGCACTGCCTGAGACTGTTTCCCAGCTGGCATCAGGCATGGCAGTGGGTTCGCTCCCGGCCAGACCCTCCAGCGAAGCGGCACGCTTGAGTTGCTCCGCCTGGCGCAGCACATGCCACTGCTCAGGGCTGAGGCCCAGAGCCCGGCGCAGCTCCTCAGAGCCCGGTGTGCGCCCCTGCTGGCTTTCGATCTCGCGTCCAAGCACCCGCAGCCGGTCGAGCATCTCCACCTGGCGACGGGGAAGCCGTACGCATCCGACGGAATCGCGCAGGTAGTGGAGGATGGCGCCCCGCACATGGGGCCGGGCAAAGGCCTCAAAAGGCACAGCACGGTCCTGGTTGTAGAGCTCAGCGGCGCGCAGCAGCCCCAGCATCCCGACCTGCAGGAGGTCGTCCAGGGGCTCGCGGCAGCAGCGGGAATAATGCAGGGCCAGGGGCCGCACAATCTGGCGGTACTGGAGCACGCGTGCATTCCGGCGCTGCTCAGCGGTGGATGGAGCGGCGGCAGGTGCTTGCAGACAACGGCGAGACATCGAATCGGAGGCGAACGGCCATTGGAGAGCACCGTTGGGGGTCTCCTCGGTTCACTCAGCCGCAGCCGGGCGTCGCCCTCAACCGCGATTCCACGGAATCAACCGGTTGAAGGGGCAAGATTCCGTGAAACCACGCCCATCGGGCTATCGATCCAGCCGCGAGCTCCGGCGATGACAGCCGGAAGTGGCCGTTCTGGAGAGGCTGGTCGGGAATGTCAGGTCGGCAGTGGTCAGCCTGCAGTGATCAGTCCGCAGTGATCAGCCTGGAGTGGTGAGTCCCTGGATCTGGGGCTCAAGCAGCAGCTCGGGCGATGCCGCCACCTCTTTCAGCAATCGCCAGGGGCCCTCTGTCTCGATCCAGTCCAGGCGGGAGGATGGACCACAGAGCAGGCAGCCGGCGAAACCGAGGGCATTGACGCTGAAACCGGCCGCATGCTCCCGCACCCGCCGCACGGTCAGGAACCAGTCGTCATCGAAGAGCAGGTTGTAGGGGTGACGCGGCTGACGATCGGGTTCCGGGCTGCCCAAGCCGAGGGCCCGGCAGTGGTCCAGGTAGAGGCTGGGCAGGTCGGAGCAGCCGAGTGGATCGTGGCGGCGGCTGAGCCTGTAGGCCCAGGGCCAGGCAGGGGCCAGGCCCTCGAGCTGGCTGCGCAGCCTCGGAGCCAACGGGCAGCTCGGTTCGCCGGAGTGGCGCGGCAACAGCTGCAGGTGCCGGTGCGGCTGGCTGGCCCCGGCTTCGGCGCAGCTGTTGAAGAACCAGAGCCCGCCGGTGTCGCCGGCCACGTGGGCCACGCTGGCCCAGTCGCTCTGCTGCAGCCAGCCGGCCTGAGGTTGCCACTGGCTGGTGATCAGCAGCAGATGGCCCCGCTGCACGGGGAATTTGTTGAGCAGCACCACATGGCTCTCGCCCAGCAGCTCCACCTGCAACAACGGTTCCCAGGGCAGGAATGGGTTCGGCTTGGGCCCGCCCGCCCGCAGATGCTTGGGGGTGCTGGAAAGCAATCGACGCAACACGAAGGGGGCGCTGCTCGGATGGGGCACCCGCTCCGTACGCAGTGGCACCAGGGCACCGGAGGCCACGGCCCGCTCAGAGACGGCCAGGGCCCGACGCCAGAGCCGAGCGGCGCGCTGCCCGGGACGGGTGCCCCGCATCAGGGAGTTACCCGGCACCGGCCTTGAGGCGGGCCAGGGAGGCACCCTGGTAGTAGCGGCCGAGGATCTGGTTGTACCGCAGACCCTGCTCGGCCAGATCCTGGGCACCGTGCTGGCTCATGCTGGCGCCGAGATGGCCGTGGGCCTCAGAACTGATCTGCTGCGTGGAGGCATAGAGGCTTTCGACGATCCCGCCCTGGTAGCTGAGGATCAGGCCGGTGGTGGAAGAGGCAGCCTGCCGGGTCCGTTCGCTGACGCTGGCCAGGCCGCGGTAAGCCTGCCAGCGGGTGGTATTGCCCAGGTGCCAATGGCGGCTGGCCGGCCGGGCCATGTGGGCCAGGGCATAGGAACGGGCCGCCACGGCCTGGGCCCGCAGGGCCTCCATGTTCCAGCTGCTGGGCATTTCCGCCCCCACCACCGAGGCCACGTAGTCCTCAAGCGAGAGATGGTTGATCAGCTCCACGCCGCCGCCATTCAGCAGAAGCCGCAAGCGGCCTGCGTAGGCCTGGCCATCGACCAGCAGCGCTCCGGAGTTTGACTGCAGCCAGGCTTCCGCCAGGCCGGAGGGCAGAGCCCCCACGGCCACGGCCTCGCCAGGGGAACCCTGCTGCAGGAGGCGGCCGTCGCGGCTGAGCAATTGCCAGGGGCCGCTGGCCCCCAGTCGGGGCTGGCCGGAGGCCCCCAGTAAGGCCACGCGGATCTCCAGGGCCACCGGTGAACCGGCCCCAGGCTCCACCAGATCGAGGCGCTGGGACGCCGCACTGGCGGCCCGCTCCGCCTGGAGCCCGCGCAGCTGGTCCTGGGTCGGCGCCATCCGCTCCTCACCGCCAGCTGCGGTGCCGGCCGCGCTGCGGGAGGCCGTCGTTGTGGTGGGGCTGGCCACCAGGGCTGCAAGCAGGCGATCGTCGTCGGCAGCGCCGCCGCGGCTACTGGCCATCAGGCCCTGGGCCGCAAAGCCGACAGCGAGAGCTGCCGCCGCCAGGGGGCCGGTCAGCAGCAGACGGCGACTGAACGGAGGCAGCCAGGGCAGGTTCAGGCGGTGGCCCAGAGTGCTGCCCAGCTCTCGGCACCGCTGCCATCGGGTTCTGCGTGCAAGCTGCCGTTCCACAACAGATGGCCCGTACCGGTCAAGCGGATCATGCCTGAAGATGACGCCTCACAGAGCATGCCGCCTGGCCGGCTGGAACACTGCCAGCCCACCACCGGCCGGTTGAGGCGCTCGATCCAGTAGGGGGCCACCAGGGCATGGGCGGATCCGGTGACCGGGTCCTCATCGATGCCGAGCCCCGGGGCGAAGAAGCGCAGGCGGTAGTCAGCAGGGCGGCCACCGACCAGCTCGCGAGAAAAGCCGCCAGCGCCCTCCGCGTGGCTGGTCTGGGCGCACTCCTGCATCAGCACCAGCCCTGCCCGCACCTCCCCCTGCAGCTCCGACGCCAGACCATCCAGCTGCCCCAGCTGGGCCGCCGGCGGCAGCAGCGCGACGGAGTATCCCAGCGCGGAATGCCAGTACTGCTCCACGCCTGAGCCGAGTCGCCGATCCAGCAGCGCCGCCAGCGGATCCGGCAGCTCTGCCGGCTGCAGCGGGGCACTCGGGAGCTCGATCCGTCCACGGCCCGGATCGTCTTCCGCCAGTTGCACGACCAGGGGACCACTGCGGCTGAGCAGGGCAGTGGACGCACCGGGTGCCAAAAGACCCCAGGCCCCCAGCGCCAGCAGCGCAGCCAGGGTGGCGTGGCCGCAGAGCGGCACCTCACAGCTCGGGGTGAACCAGCGCAGGGCCCAGCCGCCGCCGGGCGCTGGCAGCAGAAAGGCCGTTTCCGACTGGCGCAGGCTGGTGGCCACCCCCTGCAGCCAGGCGTCGCTGGCGGGCCGCTCCAGCCGCACCACGGCGGCACCATTGCCGGCCAGGGGCCGTTCGGCGAAGGCCTCGATCAGCAGGGCTGGGAGCATCACGCAGGCGCGAATGGAGGGTGGCAGATCACTCTGACGTGAGCTGCCGTTCCATTAGATCCGCCACGGCCCGGCGGGGGGTCGTCCGGCCCTCGAGCACCTGCACCACCTGATCACAGATGGGCAGATGCCACCCATGCTGTTGGGCCAGCCGCAGCACGGCCCTGGCGGTGGCGCGGCCCTCCACCGTGGCCCCGATCCGCTCGATGGCGGCGGCTTCGTCCAGCCCCTCCGCCAGCAGAACGCCGCAGCGATAGTTGCGGCTCAGCGGGCTGGTGGCCGTGGCCAGCAGATCCCCCAGGCCCGCCAGGCCATAGGTGGTGGCGGGATCGCCCCCCATGCCGTGCACCACCAGGCCGAGTTCCGCCAGCCCGCGGCAGAGCAGCGAGGCGCGGGCATTGGCGCCCAGGCCAAGGCCGTCGCAGATGCCGGCCGCCAGGGCCATCACGTTCTTGAGGGCACCGGCTGCTTCGACGCCGATCGGATCGGCATTGGTGTAGAGGCGCAGGTTGTCGCTGCTCAGCTCCCGTTGCAGATGGCGGGCCAGCGCCGCCTCCTGGGAGGCCAGAACGCTGGCGGCGGGCAGACCCTGCTGCAGCTCCGTGGCCAGGTTGGGACCGCTCAGCACCGCCAGAGGTGCGATCGCGAGGTGTTGGCGCCAGAGCTGGGTGGCGGTGCAGAGCCGATCCGGATCGAGACCCTTGCTGCAGCTCAACAGGGGCAGGTCTTCCGGCCAGGCGGCGCTCAACTGGCTCGCCAGGGGCTCGATGCCGGCCATCGCCACGGCCGCCACCACCAGATCCCGATCGCGCAGCAGCGCCTTGGCATCGCCGCCATCCCGGCGCGACCAGACCACGACGTGATGGCCGGCGCGGCGCCACAGATCGGTGAGGGTGGTGCCCCAGGCACCGCGGCCCAGAACGACAAGCCTCAGAGCCATGCGCAAACGGACGAGAAGCCGCGACTGCCGCGGTGGGGCCGTCATCATGCGCCATCCAGGGTTCCCTGCCATGCCGACACCGCTGCAGCACTACGCGGCCTTGGCCCCGTTGGAGAGCTGGCAGGGGGAAGCGCTGGTGGTTGGAGCCGGAGGCATCGGCATGGCCCTGCTGGAGGCCTTGCAGCAGCGTGCTCCCGGGCTGAGGCTGCGGGCCGCCGGCCGCCATCGGCCCGATCGCCTGCCGGAGGAGGTGGTCTGGCTGCCTCTGGACCTGAGTGACGACCTCAGCCTGGTCGCCTTCGCCGAGCAGATTCAAGCCACGGCGCCGACCCTGCGGCTGGTGATCAACACCGCTGGCCTGCTGCACGGCGCTGCTCTCCAACCGGAGAAGCGGCTCAGCCAGGTGAACCGCAAGGCCCTGGAGCACAGCTTCGCGGTGAATGCCTTCGGGCCCATCCTGTTGGCTCAGGCCGTGGAGCCCTGCCTGCCGCGCCGCGAGCTCTGCCATTTCGCCAGCCTGTCGGCCCGGGTGGGCAGCATCGGCGACAACCGGCTCGGCGGCTGGTACGCCTATCGAAGCGCCAAGGCCGCCCAGAACCAGCTGTTGCGCACCCTGGCCCTGGAGTGGCAACGACGGCTGCCGCTGACCTGCGTCAGCCTGCTGCACCCCGGCACCACGGCCACGGACCTCTCAGCCCCCTTCCGCGGCTCCGTGCCAGCCGAGCAGTTGTTCACACCTCGGCGAGCTGCCGATCACCTCCTGGATGCGATCAGCGGCCTTGGGCCCGAGCAGAGCGGCAACTTCTGGGCGTGGGATGGCACGGCGATCCCCTGGTGAGCAGGCGCCTCAGACGGCGTGCTCCCGCAGCACCTCCAGCGGAATCAGTTCAAGGGTGGAGCGTTCGCAGGCCGCCAGCCGCACGGGCGGCGCCATGCCGTCCTCGTAGGCCTCCAGCCAGCGGGCTGCGCAGACGCACCAGGCATCTCCCGGCTTGAGGCCGGGAAACTGGAACTCCGGAACGGGCGTGGTGAGGTCATTGCCCTGGGCACGGGCATAGGTGAGGAATGCCTCGCTGACCACGCAGCAGACGCTGTGGCGGCCCAGATCGGTGGGATCGGTGCGGCAGTAGCCGTCGCGATACCAACCGGTCAACGGGGAACAGCCGCACAGCTCCAGGGGTTCATCAAGCACGTTGCGCGCCTCGGAGGCGGAGACCAGGGGCGAGTCGGGGACGGAGCTGGACACGGCCTTAGGGGGTCGGTTGTGCCGCAGTCTGACGAAGGACTGGCACAAGCTTTCCCCAGGAGGTTGACGGCATCCGGGGGGTAGGCGTTAAAGGTCGTTGATTGCCACCCCCCTTCATGAGCTGGGATTTCACCGAAGACGCGGCCTTCATGGCCCTGTGCGACGCCTACAAGGAGAGCGGTGAACCCTCCGCCATGGAGTTCCTGGCCCACGGCGAAGGAGCGTTTCACTTTCAGGAACTGACCCAGAACGCTGCCGGTGAGGGGGTTGATCTGAGCGACTCGACCGAGCTCGAGGAGTTCCAGCAGGAGGTGATCGACACGCTCGAGGCCATGTGCGCCGACTGAGCTGGCCCGATTGGGTCCCTGACCGGGAGGGCCTGGGAACTGAGGGCCAGTGACCTGAGGGCCATGGACACGCGGGTCTTGGACACGAAGGCGGAGCCGCGGGAGCAGCGCTCAGGAATAGAAGAAGGCAATCTCCTTGTCCTTGAGGCCGTCCCAGCCTGCAGCCTTGAGACGGGCATCCAGACTGGCCTGATCAAAGTGTTTGGAGCCGGTCTTGACGATGCGGTTCCGCATCGACTTCTTGACGCCGCTGCGGGAACGCTGGCTTTCGAGCTCCATCACCTCGTTGTAGAGCGCCACCATCTCTGCAGGAATGGGGGTGCCGTCGAGATCAAGCCCGGAGGCAATGGCGGCATCAACGCCACCGGGACCGGCAATGTCCATGGGTCGCAAACTTAGAGGCGGCAAAAGCCTGCCATGACCCAGGAGCAGCAGGCTCAGCCAAGGGCAGCCTGCAGGCGGAGGTCAGGCGCTGAAATAGCGCGCCTTGCTGTGCAACGCCACCAGGGCGGTGGTGCTCTGCTCAGGCTCCAACTGGTCGCTCTCATCCATGGACAGGCCGATGCGCTCGGCGCCGAGCCAGGCCAGCTGGGGACGGGAATCGGCCACATTGGGACAGGCCGGATAGCCGAAGGAATAGCGGCTGCCGCGGTAGCGCTGCGCCAGCACATCCCGGAGGGCCCCGGGCTCCTCGGCGGCGAAGCCCAGCTCCATTCGGATGCGGGCATGGACCCACTCCGCTAGAGCCTCGGCCATCTGCACGGCAAGGCCATGGAAATAGAGGTAATCGGTGTATTGATCCGCTAGGAACAGCTGCTGCGCAAACGTGGTGGCCCTCTCCCCCATGGTCACCGCCTGCATCGGCATCATGTCGGCAGGACTGGGCTCTCCATCAGCACCGATCACCAGATCGCGGTAGAAATCGGCGATGCAGTAGCGGTTGCCAGCCCGCTGACGCGGCAGTTCAAAACGACCCAGTTCAATGCCAGCCTGACTGGGGCTGGCCGATTCAGCAAGACCCGTGGGATCAAAGATCACCACGGCATTGCCGCTGCGGCCGCAGGGGAAATAGCCATAAGCCACCCTCGGGGTCAGCAGGCTTTCGTTGATGCATCGCTGCTTCCATTGCAGCAGCACCGGCTCAGCCTTCTCGACCAGCATGGCCTCGTAGTCGGCGCGCGATTGCTGCTGGGTTTTGCGCAATTGCCACTGGCCAGCGAACAGGGCCTGGCGATCGAGGTAGGCAAACACCTCCTCAAGGTCGATGTCGGTTTCGCTGAGGACTCTGCTGCCCCAGAATGGTGGCGCAAGGGCCGGCTCTTCAGGCACCATCGCCGAGCGATGGTCGTTGGGACCTGCTGAACTGGTGCCATCAGGCTGATCAACACCAGAGCCCGGTTCGGAAGCGGAATCATCAGATGTCTGAGCCGAAGATGTCGCGCTTGAAGGTGTGTCAGCTGAAGGTGTTGCCTTCTTGCCAGCGGTGGCTTCAACCTCGGAATTGCCCAGTCCGAGTCCATCGGGGATGCCCGCAAGGAAACCCTTCTGATCATCCCAGGTGCCGGCGGACTTGGCGTCCATCAACGCATCCATGAAGCGCAGATCGGCAAAGGCATCGCGGCCATACACCACCAGGCCGCGATAGGCGGCGCGGCAGTCGCCATTGACAAAGCGTGGCGTCAGAGCAGCACCGCCGAGAATCACGGGCACACCAATACCAGCCTGATTGAAGGCCTCGAGATTGTCCTTCATGAAGGCCGTGGATTTGACCAGCAGTCCGCTCATGGCAATGCAATCGGCATTGTGTTTATGCTGGGCCTCAATGATGGCGTCACAACTCTGTTTGATGCCGAGATTGATCACCTCATAGCCATTGTTGGTGAGGATGATATCCACCAGATTCTTGCCGATGTCGTGGACGTCACCCTTCACGGTGGCAATCAGAAACTTGCCCTTGCTGCTGCTCTCCCCCTCCTGCTTCTCCATGTGGGGCTCGAGATAGGCCACCGCCGACTTCATGGTTTCAGCGCTCTGCAGCACAAATGGCAACTGCATCTGGCCGGAACCGAACAGTTCACCCACCACCTTCATGCCATCCAGCAGGAAGGTGTTGATGATCTGCAACGGCGGATAACTGGCCAGGGCTTCCTTAAGGCTGGGCTCCAGGCCGATCCGTTCCCCATCAATGATGTGCTGTTTCAGCCGCTCTTCGACTGGAAGATCGGCCAGCGATGGGCCCGAAGCCCGCGCCTCACGGGCGCTCACTCCTTCGAACAGGGTGGTCAACACCGTGAGCGGATCGTAGTTGCAGACGGCTCCAGCTTTTGCCGCCTCCGTCGCCGACAAGCCAGCCTCGATCGTGTCGACGAAGCGACGGCGATCGTGAATCAGATCGCGGCAGACCTGCTGGTGCTCCTCACTGATCTTCACCAGCGGCAGGATCTTGGCCGGGCTGACAATCGCGGCATCCATGCCGGCCTCGCAGCAGTCGTGCAGGAACACGGAGTTCAACACGATCCGTGCAGCCGCTGACAGCCCAAAACTCACATTGCTGACACCCAGCACCACATGCACGCCCGGCAACTGCGTACGGATCCGGCGGATCGATTCGATCGTGGCGGCAGCATTGGGCCGATCCTCCTCGATGCCGGTGGAGATCGGCAGGGCCAGGGGGTCGTAGAAGAGTTCATGGGCAGGGATGCCGAACTCCAGGGCATCGCGGTAAGCGCGTTGTGCAATGGCGAACTTGCGCTCCGCTGTGCGTGCCATGCCCTCTTCATCGATGGTGCCGACCACCACTCCAGCGCCGTAGGCCTTGGCCAGCTCCAGCACCTTGAAGAAACGCTCGTCGCCGTCTTCGTAGTTGGTCGAGTTGAGGATGCACTTGCCACCGGCCACCTTGAGGCCCGCCTCCATCTTCTGCCACTCGGTGGAATCGAGCATCAACGGCAGATTGACATTGGTCACCAACCGGCTCACCAGTTGGTGCATGTCGCGTTCACCATCGCGGCCCACGTAATCGACGTTGACGTCGAGCACGTGGGCGTTCTCCTTCAGCTGGTTGCGGGCCACACCCACCAGACCGTCCCAGTCTTCCTCCGCCAGCAGGTCGCGCACCTTCTTGCTGCCACTGGCATTGAGCCGCTCGCCGATGATCAGGAAGGACTTGTCCTGGTGATAGGGCGTGGTGCCGTAGATCGAGGCGGCAGACGGCTCGTAGCGCAGCAAGGGTCGCGGGCCGCTGTGGGTGGCATCCGCATCAGCTACCTGGGGTGCATCGGAACGACGCACCTCGCGGGGGGCTGGGCTGAGTTCGGCCGCCAACTCCACCAGGGCGCCGATGTGAGCGGGGGTGGTGCCGCAGCAGCCTCCGATCACCTGCACGCCGAGATCTTCGACGAAGTGCAGCAGCTGCAGTTTCATCTCCAGCGGTGTCAGCCGGTAATGGGCTACCCCGCCGATGTTCTCGGGCAGACCTGCATTGGGGATGCAGCTCACGACGAAAGGACTGTTGGCGCTCAGGTAGCGGATGTGCTCCTTCATCTGCTCCGGCCCCGTGGCGCAGTTGAGGCCGAGCACATCAATCGCGAAGGGCTCCAGGATCGCCACCACGGCGGCCATGTCCGAACCCACCAGCATCGTGCCGGTGGTCTCCATGGTCACGCTGACCATCAGCGGCCGCCGCTCGCCTGTGACGCTGAATGCCGCCTCAAGGCCCTGCAAGGCCGCCTTGATCTGGAGGACGTCCTGGCAGGTCTCGACGATGAACAGATCCACATCACCCGCCAGCAGTCCCTCGGCCTGCTCCTGGAAGGAGGCTCGCATCGTCTCGAAGTCGACGTGGCCCAGGGTGGGCAACTTGGTGGTGGGACCCATCGAACCCGCCACGAAGCGCGGCTTGTCGAGGGTGCTGTAGGCGTCCGCCATCTCACGGGCCAACGCGGCGGCCTGTTTGTTCAGGGCGAAGGCCTGATCGGCAATGTCGTACTCAGCCAACACCAGCGACGTGGCACCGAAGGTGTCGGTTTCGATCACATCGGCGCCAACCTCGAGGAACTGGCGGTGCACCGCTTGCACGGCATCGGGTCTGGTCATCACCAGAATCTCGTTGCAACCCTCCAGGGCAGCGCCACCGAAATCCTCGGCAGTCAGAGTCATCTGCTGCAGCGAGGTGCCGGTGGCACCGTCGAACACCAGCACCGGACGCTCAGGACCGTGCAGGTGTTCCAGGAAGCCGATGCGCTTGGGCTGAGGCCCTGCATCAGCGGAGCCTGCTGTGGAACGGGAGGGGGCGGTGCTGACCATCGTGAATCTCCTCCTGTCCCTCAGGACTCAAGGCGAATGCGGGTCACCCAGTGGTCATAGGCGGGATCGCGGCCTTCCGTGATCAGGGTGAGGCGTTCGCGCAGCCGTTCCATGATCGGTCGTTGACTGGGGAGGTCGGTGGTTTCCACCCGCCGAACCGGTGTGACCCGCGCTGCGGTTCCGCTGAGAAACACCTCATCAGCCACGAAAAGCTCGGTCTTGTCGACTGGCCGCTCCAGGGTGGGGATTCCCATGTCGCGGGCCAGTTCCAGCACGCTGGCCCGGGTGATGCCCTCGAGGATGTCCTGATCCACGCCGGGGGTGATCAGCACGCCGTCGCGCACGATGAATAAATTCATACCGCTGGCTTCGCTCATCTTGCCGCGGCTGTTCAGCAGCAGAGCTTCATCAAAACCGCTGCGCACCGCCTCTGTTTTCGCCAGGGAACTGGTGATGTAGGCGCCGGAGATCTTGCCGCGAAGCGGCGTGGAGCGATCTTCCTGACGGGTCCAGGAGCTGATGCGGCAGCTCACCCCTTCGGGGGACAGATAGTCGCCCAGCTCAATGCCGTAGATCAGAAAGTCGGTCTGGATGTCGTGCAGGCGCGGGGCGATGCCCAGATCGCTGGTGTAGACGAACGGCCGCAGATAGACAGGACAGGTGGGCTTGTTGGCCTGCAGAAACGTATGGATGGCTGCGTGGATCGTCTCCTCGCTCAGCTCCGTCAGCAGCAGCCGGGCGCTCTGACTGAGGCGGCGGGCATGGCGATCGGCACGAAACAGCAGAATCTCACTGGCATCACTGGGATTGGGGATCGCCCGCATCCCCCCGAAGGCGCCGGTGCCGTAGTGGAGTGCATGGGTGGCCACCGACAGGGTCGCCTCTGCAAACGGCACGCATTTACCGCCGAACCAGGCATAGGGCAGGAACTGATGCATCGGACCGGCGTTTCTGGAGCGATCTTCTCACTGCCAGGCCCCCAGCCGTGCCCGCAAGCACCCAGGATGAGGCCATGCATCGATTGGCCACGGTTCCAGGTTCAGCCGAGGAAGCGGCTCAGGGAGCGTTCGTGGAGCAGCCACCGGCGCCGGTGCTGCTGCTCACCAGTGCCGACACCGACATCGTGGCGCTGGAAGCCCTGCTGCTGGCTGAGCCGGATCTGCTCGGCAGTGACCTTCGCGCCCTCAACCTGGCGGCGCTGGTCCATCCGGCCGTGATCGATCACTACGTCGCCAGCACGGTGGCAGCGGCCCGGGTGGTGGTGGTGCGCCTGCTGGGTGGGAAGGGCCACTGGAGTTATGGCCTGGAGCGCCTGCAGGAGTGGTGGCAGCAGGATCCAGACAGGCGAGCGCTGGTGGTGTTGGCCGGCACCGCCGACGAGGATCGAGCCCTGGCGGACCTGGGCAGCGTGCCACCGGCTCTGGCCATTGGCCTGGCCGGCTGCCTGCGGGAGGGGGGGGCGGAGAACCTGCGCCGGATGCTGTGCAGCCTGCGATGCCTCCTGGAGGGGCAGGAGGTGGTCCCGCCGCAGCCCAGTCCGCTGGCCGATCCCCTGCCCCACGACTGGCAGAACGATCCGGGGCCGCGGGTGGGGCTGCTGCTCTACAGGGCCCTGTACCAGGCCGGCGATCTGGCCCTGGTGGAGGACTGTCTCAAGGCCTTGCGGGGGCAGGGCCTCTGTCCCCGGGCCCTGTGGGTCAGCGGACTGCGGGATGCGGTCGTGCAGCGGGGCGTGGCCGACCTCCTGGGCCGCGAACAGGTGCAGGCGGTGCTCTGTGCCACTGCCTTTGCCTCAGTGAGCGTCTCGGAGGCTGGCCTGGGGGCGCCGCTGTGGGAGGCCCTGAATGTGCCCGTGCTGCAGCTGCTCACCAGCGGCCAGCCGCGCGCCACCTGGCAGGCCAGCAGCATTGGCCTCGGGCCAGTGGATCTGTCGCTGCAGGTGGCACTGCCGGAATTGGATGGCCGGCTCACCACCCGCATCGGCGCCTTCAAGGAAACCGAGCAAGCCAGTGAACGGTTGTCCGTGGCCTTGCCGCGTTACCGGCCCGACCCGGAACGGTTGGCCTGGATCGCCCAGCTCACGGCCCACTGGATCCGCCTGCGGACCACTGCCGCCGCGGCGCGGCGCGTGGCACTGGTGCTGGCCAACTACCCCACCCGCAACAGTCGCCTGGCCAACGGTGTCGGGCTGGACACACCAGCCAGCGCCGCCCTGATGCTGCAGTGGCTGGCGCAGGCCGGCTACGACCTGGCTGATCCCGATCTGGACCTTGCCCATGGGGCAACCCGGCACGATCCGGCACTGCCTGCCGATGGCGATGCCCTGATCCAGCGCCTGCTGGCGGGCCGCAGCAACGACCCCGAGAGCGGTCACCGGCCGGCCCTGGAGCACCTACCCCTGGAGCACTACCTCCAGTGGTACGCAACCCTGCCGCCGGCAGGACGGGAACGGCTGGAGGTCGTCTGGGGTCCGCCGGAGCGGGATGCTGGCCTGGAGGCGGCCGGCTTTCCGATCCGTGGATTGCGCTTCGGGCGGGTGGTGCTGCTGATCCAGCCGGAACGCGGCTATGACCGCGATCCCAGCCTCAGCTATCACAGCCCCGATCTGCCGCCCACCCATGCCTACCTGGCCCAGTACCTGTGGCTGCGGCAGAGCTTCGAAGCCCACGTAGTGGTGCATGTGGGCAAGCACGGCAATCTCGAGTGGCTGCCCGGCAAGGGCCTGGGCCTCTCGGCCGACTGCTACCCGGAATGGGCCCTGGGGCCGATGCCGCACCTCTATCCCTTCATCGTCAATGACCCGGGGGAGGGGTCGCAGGCCAAGCGCCGGGCCCAGGCGGTGATCCTCGATCACCTCACCCCACCGCTGGGCCGGGCCGGGCTCCATGGCGAACTACAGGCGCTCGAGGCACTGCTCGACGAATACTGGGAGGCCTGCCAGCTGGGCAGCGAACGAGCCATCTCCCTGCGCAAGCGCCTGGCGGAACGTCTGGAAGGGCTTGAACTGCCCCTTGAGCCCAGCAATCGCCAGGAAGGATCGGCTGTGATCCGGACCCTTGAGGAGCGCCTTGAGGCGGCCGATGGCTACCTCTGCGAGCTGAAGGAGGCTCAGATCCGCCTGGGGCTGCACACCTACGGCACCTTGCCGGCCTCAGGCAAGCTGACCGAGCTGCTGCTCTGCCTGGCCCGGGCCCCGCAGGACCGCCAACCGGGTTTCACCCAGGCGCTGGCCCGGGACCTCGACCTCGAGCTCGACCCCTGGAGCGATCCGGAGGAGGCGCGCCTGAGTGAGAACGACCGGCAACGCCTGCAGACGCTGCAGGCTCAGCAGAGCTCTATGCCCCTGCGCCACGTGGGCGATGGCGTGGCGCTGTTGGAGCAGGCCGCTCTGGCTCTGCTCCAACCGCTGCTGGTGGAGCATGAAGTCGGTCATCCCGGGGCCAGAGCTGGGGCCCAGCCGCTGGTGCGGGGCGCCAACACGTCAGCCGCCCTGGAGAGGGTCCAAGCCGTTCTGCTGCCCCGACTGCTGGCCTGCGCCGATGGTGAACAGCAGGCCTTCCTGCGGGGCCTGGCCGGCGAGCGCATCGCCGCCGGGCCATCCGGTGCCCCCACCCGTGGCCGCCCCGATTTGTTGCCCACGGGCCGCAACTTCTATTCCGTCGATCTGCGGGGCCTGCCCACCGAAGCGGCCTGGGATCTGGGACGACGCAGTGCCGCCTTGCTGCTGGAGTTGCACCTGCAGGAGGAGGGTGACGACCTGCGGAGCCTGGCCCTGTCGGTGTGGGGCACGGCGACGATGCGCAACGGTGGCGAAGACATCGCCCAGGCCCTGGCCCTGCTGGGGGTGCAACCGGTCTGGGACGGGCCGACCCGGCGGATGGTGGATCTCGAGCTGATTCCCCTGGGCGTGCTGCAGCGGCCACGGGTGGATGTGACCCTGCGGATCTCGGGGCTGTTCCGCGATGCCTTTCCCCAGTTGGTGGGCTGGTTCAACCGGGCCACGGCCATGGTGGCGGCACTGGATGAACCTGAAGAGTCCAATGCCCTGGCGGCGGCGGCCCGCCGTGAGGGCCACAGCGGCCGTGTCTATGGATCGGCGCCAGGGGCCTACGGCGCCGGTCTGCAGGGCCTGATTGACAGCGGCCAATGGGAGGAACGCCGCGATCTGGGCGAGGCCTTCCTCAACTGGAGCCAGTGGCGGTATGACGGGGACGCCGGTCTGGGCAGCTCAGCCGGCTCGACGGCTCTGGCCCCAGGCGCGATCGAAGCCTGCAAGGACCGAACCGGCCTGGAGGAGCGGCTGCGCCACGTTGAGGTGGTGTTGCACAACCAGGACAACCGCGAGCACGACCTGCTCGACTCGGATGATTACTACCAGTTCCAGGGAGGCCTCAGCGCCGCCGCCGAAGCGATCAGGGGTTCAGCTCCAGCCCTTTGGTTCGGCGACCACTCCCGCAGCCAGCGGCCGCGCCTGCATCGACTGGAGCGTGAATTCGACAAGGTGCTGCGCAGCCGTGTGCTCAACCCCCGTTGGATCGATGCCATGCAAGAACACGGCTACAAGGGGGGATTCGAGATGGCAGCCAGTCTGGATTACCTGTTCGCCTACGACGCCAGCACCGGACGCGTGCCCGACTGGAGCTACGGAGCTCTCTGTGATCGCTGGCTGGGGGATGCCAGCGTGCGGCAGTTTCTGCAGGGCGCTAACCCCTGGGCCCTGCGTGACATGGCCGAACGGCTGCTGGAGGCCCACCACCGTGGCCTGTGGCAAAGCGCGAGCCAGAACCAGCTGGAACAGTTACGCCAGCTGGTTCTGGACAGTGAGGCCCTGATCGAAGCCCGTTAGGGGCTGGTCAGGGCCCCAGTCGCCTCTCAGGCATTGAGATCCTTGACCATGGCCTTGAAAGGATCGATCGATCCGGGCTTGCCCTGCTGACGGGTGATCGCCGGTTGGGCGTTGGCGTCGGTCTCGGTCTGCTTTTTGGCTGCGGCGGCCCCACCCGGGACGTTGACGCCGGTCACGGCCGAGCCCTTGAGCCGCTGTTCCAGCTCAGCGGCCGACATCTGCTTGGCAAAGGTCTTCTTGACCGGCTTGGGCACACCACCGGTGAGGTTCACATCGGTGCTGGCCGAAGCCGTGCCGGGGATGCCTTCAGAGGCCCGTTCCAGGCGCGCCTCCATCGAGGCCACCTCCTGCACGATCTCCTTATTGCCGGGGTTATCAGCGGTACCCGGGAAGGTGTGGCGGATCGTGTTGGAGCGCCGCATGAAGTTCACATCCCCCATGCTGGTGGAGGCGTCGGGCTCGAGGAAGAAAGCTTCCGCTTCTTTCTTCGGTTTGGTGGCCGGCTTCGAGGCCGCCGGAGCGTTACGGGAACCGAGCAGACGATCGAAGAGGCCCATCGGCGTTGAAGAAAGGCGTCAGTAAACCCTAGCGGCCTCGCAGCTCCAACCCATGGGTATCGGTACCACAACTCTGTAAAAGGCCACGTTCAGCCAGAGCGGCGGCGATCGCCTCGCACACCAGCGGTGTCGGGGCCCAACGACCCTGCATGGCGTAGTCGTACCAGGCCTCGGCCCCGTCGAATCCCTGGGCGGCGGAGGCGGTGAGCAGGCGCTGGTGGCTCAGCCGGTAACGGGCCGGATGGGCCAGCAAGGCCAGACCTCCAGCGGCGCGGATGGCTGCCACCACGGCCTCGGAGCGGAGCGCCGGTCCGACCACCGCCTCGCCGCGCAGGTAGATCGCAAGAGCCGGGTGGTCAGGGGTGAAGCCCAGGGCCAGCACATGGACCAGACAACCCTCCAGCAGGCAGCTGATCTCAACGCCGCTCCAGAGGGTTGGAACAGGCAGCCCGTCTGAAGCCAGTTCGTTCAGGGCAGCCAGCACCTGCGGGTAGGCCGCCATGGCGTGATGATCCGTCACCGCGAAATGCTGCAGACCGATCGCAGCGGCCTGGCGGGCCAGCTCGCGGGGATGCAGGCTGCCGTCGCTGCAGGTGGTGTGGCAATGAAAATTGAGCCGACCCGGGCAGCTGTCTGCGGAGACCGTTCGGAGCACCCTGGCCAGAGGGTGGGTGGCCGCCTCGGGACGCAGCTGGGGGAAAGAGGTCACCATCAGCAGCGAGGCCGCGGCTTCGACGCGGTAGGAAGAACGCAGACTTGATAACCAGCCTGGCAGGGCATGCCGTCAGCCGACCAGCGGGTCCCCCGCCTCGACCGCCAGCCGCTCGGCCCGCAGGCGGCGCCAGCGGGCATAGAACTGAATCGAGGCGGCCATGAACACCACCAGGGCCACGATGAACCAGGTGGCGGCGCCGGTGGGGAACTGGTTCTTGAACACCACCAGCATCACCACCACCACCAGCAACAGGGTGGGCAGCTCATTGAGGGCCCGCAGCTGCTTCGGGCTCCAGCCGCAGTTGCCCTGCTGCAACTGACCCATGAGCCGATAACACAGAGCGTGGTACGCGAGCAGCGCCGCCACGAAGGCGAGCTTGGCGTGCATCCAACCCTGATGCAGCCAGGCGGGATTCACGCTCAGCAGGCCGACTGCACAGACCACCGCCACGACCATGCCGGGGGTGGTGATGATGTTGGCCAGACGGCGCTCCATCAAGGCGTATTGCTGCTGGAAGGCAGAGCGCAGGCTGGGTTCGAGCTCCTCAGCCTCGCGGTGGTAGATGAACAGACGCACCAGGTAGAAGAGCCCGGCAAACCACACCACCACCCCCACGATGTGGAGGGTCTTGAACCACAGATAGGCCTCGGGCGGCCAGGCAAAGGCCAGGGGCATGCAGTCTTGGGGCGCGTGGGCGCAGGCTAGGACCCGGCATCCGTGATGATGGACAGGGTCGCAAGTGCTGCGTGACGCCTCCCCGACACCGCCCCTCCGCCGGTTCTGGGCGAGGCAGGAAAGCAGCGCCAAGGCAGGACGGCGCCCACGAGAGATCGGGAGGGTCTCCCGAACAGCTGCGGGTGCACAGCTACCTCACCCTGGATGTGACCCCCGAGGCGATGGGGAGCTTTTTCGAGGCCACAGCGGAGCTCTATGAACGGTCTCCCTGGCG
Source organism: Synechococcus sp. CS-1328 (assembly GCF_025128095.1). GTDB lineage: Bacteria > Cyanobacteriota > Cyanobacteriia > PCC-6307 > Cyanobiaceae > CBW1002. The sequence continues at coordinate 279,457 of NZ_JAHLYT010000071.1, forward strand.
GCTGTTCCCGAGCAATGGGCACCTGTTTCAGGTGACGTGCTCCGCCCTTGGGTTTAGGAAATGGGCAGGAGCGGTGCTGGGCCAGGGGGGCGAGAGCTATGGGGTGCTGCTGTTCGATTCGCCAGCTGCCTTTGACCGTTATGTGGAGCTTGGGGAAATGGCCTCACGCAATGCCGTGATGTTTCCGTTAGCGGTACCCCGCCACCGGGCGATCAGCTTCGATCCAAAGCGGGCGCTGCCGCCCTCGCTACGGCGAGAGATCGAGCAGCACCAGTGGCGGGTGGCGCGGGGTGATGCCTACCCCTCGCCGATGCTGATTGAGCCGGACATGAGCCTGGCGCCCCCTGCCGAGTCGGACCTGCGCCGCCTCGAGGCCGTGGCACGAGTCCTGGTGCAACTGATCGATGCAGTGCCGGACCTGCCACAGCGCTGGGATGGAGGCGAAGGCCTTCGCAAGCGCTTCCGGGTGCCTGTACAGGGGCAGGAGGTCTCGATCACGATCTCTCTGGTGATGGAACCGGAAGAGGAACTGCCCGGAGTCGAGGAGGATTTTCCTGCCGAGCAGCGGATTCCCAACGCGCTGCGCCAGAAGGTGGAGTCGCTGATGGCGGCGATCGATCCGTTCTGCCGCGATCGACTGGATGGGGAGTATCGCCAGCTTTGCTACGCAGCGGTGGCGGCCCTGGCCCGCAAGCGCCCCTCACCCCTGCTTGGCGGCCGCGAGGCCTCCTGGTGCGCCGGTGTGGTGCATGCGATGGGCATGGTGAATTTTCTGTTTGATCGCACCCAGACCCCGCACTGCAAAGCAACCGAGATCTACGCCTACTTCGGGGTTTCGGACCAGACAGGCCAGAGCCATTCCAAGAAGGTTCGCGACCTCCTGAAGATTGGCCAGCTCGATCCTCAGTGGACCAGGCCCAGCCGGATGGACAGCAATCCCGTCGCCTGGCTCGTGCAGGTCGATGGCTTCCTCCTCGATGCCCGCAGGCTTCCGCTGGAGTTTCAGATTGAGGCCTGCGCCCTTGGCCTGATTCCCTACGTGCCGGCCCTGCGGGCGCAGGGGGGAAACGCAGAGGACTGAAACGAGTCCGGCCCCAGGTGGCTGGCGGCCCCAGGTGCCATCGTTGGCAACTACGCCGCATCAGTGGTGAGATGCGTTGCATCAGTTGGGTTTTGGCGTCGTCAGCTTGTAGCCACTATCGATGGTGGAGGCAGCCAGCGGCTGACTCTCTTCCCCGGAAATCATCACCTCAATGTAGGCCGCGCCGTCGTGGTCCTCAGGGACCCTGCGTTGACGCTTGATCGCTGTGATCGGTGGCCCGGAGATGGGTGTGCCGAGCACCGTCATAATCCCATGCACTTCTGAGATCACGATGTAGGCGGGCATGCATTGGCGCAGGGTCTCTCGGATCACCCGTGCCAGTTCATCGATGCAGTTGTCAGGGTTGAGCACGGCGCTCACGCAACAGGCGGCAGCCGAGAGGGGTTGAAAGCGGTCGTAGACGTTGTCGCCCAAGTTGTGGTGGGTGATCAGACCCAGTTTCTGGATGCGCTCGCCTGGCATGCCCACGTGGTGATAGACGGGCAGACGATGGGCTTTGCTCCCCATGACCCCGTTGATGGCTGATAGTTCACCCACTCCATAGGTGGTGGAGAGCATGGCCGCCCCGCGGATGCGGGCATAACCATCCGCGGCATAGGCGGCGTTGAGCTCATTGGCACAGGCCAGCCAGCTCAGGTCTGGCACGGCTTCAGCCTCAACATCAATGGAAAAGGCATAATCGCCCGGTATGCCGAAAAATGATTAATGCCCAGTTACGCCAGACGAGTCAGTACATGCCGAGCAACGGTGAGCTGAGACATTATCGGATCTACATCAGACCATACATAGCCTTGCTCTTAATCCAGCTTGCCAACAACTCATCGTTAGGGTTCGTCAGGCAAAAAGGAAGGGTTGCTGACAGGCACAAAAGTTATCGAACGCGACATCTTGATTCCAAGGAATAACAATGACTTGCTCGGGGGGATGGGCTTGGCTAGCGTGGAAAATGAGCTTCGTGACCAAGAGAAGAAGGTCTCCTTGGTACAGCATAAGCAGCCAACCCTCAAGATGCCGATTCAAACACTTCCGTTGCAGTCGTAACGACATTCTGTGGCGCATGACTACCCTCATCCAAGGCAGGGGCAAGCTGGCGTTCAGGTTTCGCCCGGTACCGGAACGGGAGGCAATGGCTGCAGGGGCGGTCCTTGCTCGAAGCGCTCCAGGAGAACCTGCACGGGAATCTTGGTTCCGAAGCGGCAGGCGTGGGTCTCACTCGCCCGTAGGCTGCCATGCTCCCAGAACTTGTTGCTGCCGTTCCCACCTCCGCAGAAGCCGAAGGTCTCACAGCTCTGGTGGCAGTTTGCCACGCCTTCCGCCATGTCGCCCCATAGGCGCTGGAAGCGATCGGTCTTGGTGGATTCCACCAGGGACATCTCACGCAGATTGCCAAGATTGAAGCTGCCGTAGGTGTCGCTGGCCACCGAAAGCAGCTCGGGATCAAAGGTGGAGAAGTTCCCCTGGGCATCGACGCTGAGGATCGAGAAGGGCCGGTTGAGTTCGTTCTGTTGCATCCGGCGCTGATCCTGGATCAGCCCGATCACCTGATCAAACTCCCGCAGGATGACGGGAAAACCGTCTTGCTCACTCAGATGCCAGAACGTCCGCAGAAAGTGCCGGTATTGCTCCTCCCGTTCTTCCCCCTGCATCGAGGAGGTGGTGTGGATCCCTTCCTGTTCCTCCACGTTGAAACCAACAGCACTGATGCCGTTGTCCCGGAAGAAGCGGTAGATCCGCTCCGGCTGTTCCATGGCGGCAGCCGTGATCACGGCAATGCAGTGGAAGGGCAGGTCATGGCGATGCAGGGACTCAATCCCCTTCATCGCCAGGGCATGGGACCCCTGGCCGTTTCGGAATCGGCGGTTGGCGTCGTGAATGTCCTCGGGGCCATCCACGCTGATGCCCACCACGATTCTGTTGCGCCGGAAGCACTCACACCAGGCGTCGTTGATCAGGGTGGCGTTGGTCTGCACATGCTGCGTGAAGTCGATCTCCTCTGCCTGCCACTCCATCAACGACCGTTGAATGATTGCCGTGGCTTGGTCGTACCAGCTGCAGGGCAGGGTGAGCGGCTCACCGGCGTGCCACACCAGGGCAAACTCCGGGCCGCAATAGGGGCTCTCCAGGATGCGCTGCATCAGCAGCGGAAGCAGTCTGAGGTCGAAGTCCCGTTTCTTCTGTCGATCCGGCAGATAGCAGTAGGAGCAGTCGAGGTTGCACAGCGAGGTTGACTGCACCACCACCAGGCCGATGGGGCCGAAGCGGCTGAGATCGGGCCCGGGAGAAGAGGCTCCGATCACCAGTTGACGAACGTACGACCAGACCCATTCCGCCAGGAATCACCACCACCGTTGCGCCAGGCGGAACTGGCGCCGTTGCCCCAGCCGCCGCGGTACGACCCATTCCCCCAGGTGGGGCGGCTGTTGCTCCACTTGGCCCCACCCTTGCCATTGCTCCACTTGCCGCTGCCATGGGTGTTCTTGAAAGCGTGACCACCGCCGTTACCCCACTTGCTGTTGGCAATCTGCTCGCCCTCGAAGGCAGTGGGTCGCAGCAGGTTGCTCCAGTCGCCATTTCTGACGGTCTCAATGCGGCTGTCGAGGCTGTTGGCAGGATCCGGCTCGCCGTAGACGAGCGAGGCCTCGGCGCTCTGGCAGAGAGCGGCACTGCAGGCCAGCAGAACCTGGAAGGCAATCAGGGAGCGTTTCATCAGGACAGAAGGGTGGGGACGGTGATGGCACTCAGGGGGAAGGAATCAGAACGGGAGCATCACTCGGCACCCTGCTTGTCCGGCGGCTTCACGGTGGTGGAGATCTCTGCCGTGGAGGTCAGGATCAACTGGTAGAAGTCGCTGATCTGTTCTTCAGAGAGTTTGATGGCGCTGCCTGGACCCACCCAGCGATTCACCATCTCGCGGGATCCGCTGTCGCCGTCCACATAGGCCTGCATCATCTGGGCGATGGCCAGGTTGGCGGCGGTCAACAACCTGGGATTGTTCTGCGCCACGATGCAGCCGATGCCGGATCGGCCATAGGGGTAGGTGGGTACCAACACCTTGTTGCCAGACCCGCGGTTGGCGGCAAGCCACAGACTTGAGCCGGCCAGGATCTCGACGCTGTTGTCGTTCAGAGCGGCCAAGGCCTCGGCCGGAGTCTTGAATCCTCTCAGCCTGGCCGCAGGCACCACGCTGGCGATCACCTGGGCCGCCGCAGAGTTCTCCACCACCCCCACGGTTCTGCCGCCCAGGGAGTCAGGCGTGCCATCCACACCGGCGGGCGCCAGCAGGCGGGTGCCACCGATGGCGAAGGGAAGGGTGAAGAGCACCTGCCGGGTCCGCGGCCATGTGAAGGCCACGCCGCAGGCGATGTCGGCCTTGCCGGTGGTGATGGCGTCGAGTCCCTGATCGATGCTGGCTGCTGGCATGAAGCGAAGGCTCGTGGCCGCCGCTTCATCTCTTACAGCGTTCAGCACATCAACCGCGAGACCCTCATAGCTGTCGCCCCGCTTGTCGATGAACGGCAGAACGGCATCGAACACCACGGCCCTGAGTTCGCTCGTCGCGGGCCGGGACTGGCTTGCAGGCGGCATCAGGCCGGTCAGCAGGACGAGAGAACCCAGGGCAGGGACGAGCCGGGAACGCATCGGAATCCGCTGAACGACGCTCCATGGCTAACCGGAGCCGTTGGTGCCAGCCGGCAGGGCATACATATTGAAAGGAAGGCTGGCCAGGGCCGGTGCTGCCTGACTCGGCCAGGCTGCAGAGCGTGGACCCTCGAAGGCCGACCCCGACCCGATCCATGCCGTCAGCGTGGCAGAGGCACCTGTGGCAAGGGCGACGAGGCCTGCCGGAAGCAGAGGGCCTCGAACAGTTGGCTCTGGCTGAGACTCTCCACCCTGGGCGCAGCCTCCGGCCTGTCGTAGTGCAGCACGAAGATCTGGTCGAACTCCATCGGACCGATGGGGGGCATGGAAGGCCAGCCAAGCCCCCTGGCCAGGTCGGGCATTCTGCGGTGCTCCCAGAACAGCACCACGTTGCCGTCGCGGTAGGCGGGTTGGCGAAGGATCTCCTGTCCATCGAGAAAGGAGTCGTCCTGTGAGACCTGGGCGGACGAGATGTTGATCCCGGTGGCCACCGCCAGGGGAACGGCGCTCTGGTAACTGCGGGCGTTCTTGCTGGTGACGGGGTTAAGAAAGAAGGTGCGGATGTGGGTTGGGCCACCGAAGCAGGCGGGAATCAGGCGTGCCAGGTTGATCGCCCGCAGGAAACCGTTGGGGGAGAGGTTGTAGTTGTCAGCACCGGAGGCCACCTTGTCACCGTGGCGCAGCAGGATCACCTGACGGGGTGTGGCCCAGGCAGGTGCCAGGTTGGCGGTGCCGAGCACCAGCGCCAGGAGAGTTCGGTAGGCGAGATGGCAGGACAAGCCGTGGGCAGCCATCGCAGGCTGTCCAGAATCCATGCTGACGTTGAAGATGGCACATGGGCGAGCCCAGAACCTTTGCATCTGGCCTTCGGGGTGAACCCCATGTTGGCGGCCCCATGGGTGCGCCGTCAGGGCCGGTAGTTTGAGCCGATCCCCTGGACCCGTGGATGTCGAGCGGCTCTGAACGACCTGAGCTGCCGGCGCCTCAGGCCCCGGCAGGGAACCTGCCGGCCCAGCTGATCCGCCGCTATCTCCGCCTGTTCGCCTTCTACGACCGCGATGGCGACGGACGCCACACCCTGCGGGGCGATTTCGATCCGGTGGCTGCTCAGCTTGCTAAGCGCTGGCAGGGTCGATGCACCCCCTCCCCGAATCTGCTGCAGCTTCTGCTCGACACCTACCGGCACGAAAATTCGCGTCGAGACAGCGACCAAGACGGACAGGTGAGTCAGGAGGAGTTCGTGGCCTCCCACGCCCGGGTGCTCGCTGCCTTCCAGGCTGACCCGGACGGTGCACGGCGGTTCATCGTCCGGTCCGCCGGTGGCTTTTTCGACGTGCTCGACCTTGATGGCGATGGCATGCTCTGCCTCGACGATCTGGCGGCTTTCGCCGCCGCCTACGGCCATCCCAGCGACGGCATCGCCGCCAACCTCGATGCGATGCTCGCTGCCCTGGGACTGCCGGCAGGCCTTCTGCCACGTGAGGCCTTCCTGACGCTGGTGGAGCAGTACTGGTTCGATCCCTCCCCGGAGGCGCCTGGCAGCCACCTCTTTGATGGAGTGGGTCTGTCCGAGCCGAGCCCGAACCAGCACCTGCACCAGCACCAGCACGGTGACGATCCCGACTGACTACCGCTCAGCCAAGCCATCCGGCACCCAAACTTCAAGCAGTGCCCCCAATCGGCGCCTGACAGGCGTGGGCTGGATGGGCCTGATGTCTGAACGGATTGGAAGGGCTGGACTCTGACCCCGATCAGTTGAGTTGAGACATCGACGTGCTGATCACAGCTCAATGTCTCGCCAAGGATTGATCCAGATCGTTCTGAATGGCAGCATTCTGAGCCACTGAGTGCTTTGATCATGCGAGAGGCAGCTCAGCAGCAGTTGTCAGCCATGACCCTGCCTTTCGACAAGTCGGCTATTTCATGAGGGTCTATAGCTCTTGGTGGCCGATCCCACTTGATGACTAGACTCTTATGATATCATTCTTCTTTTAATATTCTTTCTCATTTAAGAGTCCTACTCTTATCCATCCGTGTGCTTCGGCCTATCCGTTTCTCCCTTTCAGCTGGGTTTGAAACATAGTCCCACCTGTTGATGCGCCCGCTGAAAATGCAGCACCTCTCTCCGTAGGATGACTCTTTCGTTGTCAGAGGCAGTGCCCCCGTCCCTCGATCTCGATCGACCCTGGCTGTCGGAGCGGCTGGTGGCCTGGCCGATCCTGTCGAGCGCCGATCTGCCAACGGAATCGGCGCTCAGTCTGCGGGTGTTCGCGTTGCCCCTCCTGCTGGTCCGGGGAGCCGACGGCAGGGTATCCGCCCACCTCGATGTCTGCCCCCACCGGCTCGTGTCCTTCTCCTGCGCCGGCACGCCACCGCGGGTGCAGGGTTCGGTCGTCCGGTGCCCCTATCACTACCAGGAGTTCGATCAGGCAGGCCAGTGCGTGCGCACGCTTCATGGCGAAACCGGCCGCGCCGAGCACCTGGTGACGCTGCCGCTGCGGGAGTGGGGTGGGTTCCTCTGGCTGCCGGCGGGCAGGCGCCTGTTCGCCTCGGCCGATCCCGCCGCCTGGCTCGCTCCTGAAGTGGAGGCGGCCCTGCAGGACGCGCAGCTGCCGGCGGAATTCGCCGGTGAGTTGCTCGATTCCAGCCGCACCGACGCCCTGCCGCTGTTCCACTACCGCTATCCGAAGGGTCCCTGGGGCCTGGTGGTCACCAGCGGCATCGATCACACCCATGGCTTCCACGTTCACGCCATCGCCCGTACGGTGCATCAGCTGCGGCGCTGGTTGGGCCAGGAGACCCTCAGCGGCATGCACATGGTCTGCGACGACGCGGAACGCTCGGTGCTGGTCACCTACGACCAATACCGCGACAGTCTGCAGGCTTACTGGAAGGTGGGCGCTGCCCCCAATCTCTGGCTCAACAAGCTGGATGATGGTCTGCATCTGGCGGTGCTGTTCGTACCCGACGATCGCGGCAGCACCACCCTGCGCGGCACCCTGTATGCCGGTGGTCGCTGGCGCTCCCTGCTGGAGAACGGGCCGGCGCTCAAGGCACTGCGGGATCTCTCCAATCACAACAACGACGAGGACCGTCCCTTCATCGAAAGCCAGGCGGAGCTGCTGGGTGGCGGCCGCATTCCGGTCGGTAATGCCAGCGTCAATGACGCGCCGGTGTATCGCTTCTTCCGCTACCTGGAGGCGATCACCGGTAGCCCGATCGCCTTCGGCCACAAACCCCACCCCCGCGATCTGCTGGTTCAGAGCGACTGAATCAGCTCCCTCAGTCGCTGGCGCATCAGGGCGATCGGCTGGTCGGCTTCGATCAGATGCTCTCCTGCTGGCCAGGGTTCGAGCACGGCGGCCATGGCGGTGAGGATCGCCCGGTCCTGATCGATCAGGCCCCGCTCGAACCGCACCATGGCGGCAGCCGGCACCTGCTCTTCGGTGTCGTTGCGGAAGTAGAAGCGGCTGATTCGCGTGTCCTGAGGATTGGTGGGCACGGCGTGCAGCACGATCCGCTGCCTCAGGCCATTCGGCCATTCCAGCTCCAGGCTGAGGCCGAGCGGCGCAATCCAGCTCACCTGCCGCTCCACCGTCAAGGTGTCCGTGTCCTGGTCGAGGGTGTCTTTGAGCACGGCGTTGTTGTGCACCTGCAGGGGGATGCGGAAGCGGAAGCCGTCAACGGTGTCCTCGATCGGCCCTTCGATCGGATCGGGCTGGGCCGTGGTGGCCTGCAGCAGCCCGCGGTGCACGAAGTAGTGGTGGAAATTGTCGAGCCCGTTCTCAATCACCCGGAAGGGCGAGCAGGGCCAGAGTTCCCAGAAACCATCGATCAGGCGGTGTGAGGGGTCGTGCTCCTCGGGAAAGCTGGGCAGTGGCAGCCGCGGCTGGTCCGACAGGCACACCCACACCCGGCCATAGCGCGCCTGGGCCGGATAGGTGCGCAGCCGGCAGGCCTCGGGGATCGGCCGCTGCGGCTGCTGAGGAATGGCGAGGCAGCGACCGTCGCCTGAGAATTCCCAGCCGTGGTAGGGGCAGTGGAGGCTTCCGTCCGCCCCGATGCTGCCACTAGAGAGCCGCGCTGAGCGGTGCGGACAGCGATCGGGGGCGGCGTGGGGCGCGCCATCGCCGCCGCGCCAGATCACCAGCGGCTCCCCGAGCAGTTCCACGGCCACCGGATCGTTCCCAAGCTGATCAAGCGGCAGCACCGGATACCAGAAGGGACGCAACCGGGCGGGATCGAGGGGCATGGCGGGGTGGCGCACAAGTGTGGCAGTGATCAATTTTGGATCCCGGCGGAGGTGGCATCTCGCGGTCTCGGGTGGGTCGGGCTCGGTGGTCTGGTTGGCCCAGGAGCATGGGCTCGATAGCTGGAGACCTGAAGCGATGAATCCTGAGGGCCTCAGCTGGGATCCCGATGCATGGGTGTCTTTCGGACCCGACCGCCACCTTGATCGCCGAGAGGCCAGCCCTAACCGTGCAGCGCCGCCGTCGCCCGGATCTCAGCCAGTTCCTCGGCAGGGATCTTCTCTAATTGGCGCAGCACAAGCGACATGCGGCCATTGCGGCTCAGTTCGTTGTGGTGGCGGGCGAGGAAATCCCAGTAGTGGGCATTGAGCGGGCAGGCCTGCGGGCCGATGCGCTGGCGGGGGTCGTAGCGACAGCCCTGGCAGTAGTTGCTCATGCGGCGGATGTAGTTGCCGCTGGCGGCATAGGGCTTGCTGGCCAGGCGTCCGCCATCAGCGAACAGCGCCATGCCCAGCACATTGGTCTGCATCACCCAGTCGTGGCCGTCGATGAACATCCGGTGGAACCAGGCGGTGAGGGCCTGCGGATCGAGGCCGGCGATCAGGCCGTAGTTGGCCAGCACCATCAGCCGCTGAATGTGGTGCGAGTAGCCGGTGGCCTTTAGCTCCGCCAGCACCGTGTCGAGGCAGGCCATGCCGCTGCCGCCCAGCTCCTCGAAGAACGCCGGCAAGGGTCGCTGATGATCGAAGTGATTGCTGGCGGCATAGGCCTCACCAAACCAGTGGTAGAGGCCATGGGTGTACTCACGCCAGCCGAGGATCTGGCGGATCACCCCCTCCAAACCCGCTAGGGGCGTGCCCCGCTCCAGGCCCGCCGCCTCCAGCCGGCGGATCACTTCCAGCGGATGGAGCAGCCCCAGGTTGAGATAGGGCGAAATCAAGGCATGCCAGAGGGTGGGCTGCCCCTGCACCATGGCGTCCTGATACGGCCCGAAGCCATCGAGACGGGTAGCGATGAAGTGCTCCAGCACCGCCAAGGCCTGCTGCCGGCTCACCGCCCAGCCAAACGGACGCGGACTGCCCGGCAGCGGCGGCAGACCATCAGCCCTGCGCTGCTCCTGCAGCTGCTCCACCCGCTCAATCACCGCCTCGGTGATCGCATCCGGCGCAAAGACCAGCGGAGACGGACCCGCCAGTCCACGGGGCGGCGCCTTGCGGTTCTCAGCATCGAAGTTCCACTGGCCGCCTAGGGGACGGGCCGTCTTGCCCTCCCCCTCCAGCAGCACTTCAAAACGGCGGCGCCCCTCGCGGTAAAAAAATTCCAGTCGCAACTGCTTCTGGCGCTCGGCCCACGCCGAGAATGCCTCCCGGCTCCAGAGGAAGGCGTTGCTCGGCAGCCAGACCAGGCGCACCGGGAGCCTCAGGGCATCGATCGCGCGGCGGAACTCCCGGTCCGCGGGCTCCATCAGGCGCAGCTCCTCGATCCGGTGCTCGGCGATCCAGCCCCGCACCGCCTCGCAGGAGCTGGCCGCCTCACGGTGATCCACCTCCCAGCCCGCCTGCCGCAGGGCGACGGCGAAGTGCCGCTGGGCGCTCCACTGCAGCACCAGCTTCTGGCAGTGAGACGCCCGGCGGCGGAGGACCGCGGCGCTCTCGACCAACAGCACCCGCGCCTGCCCGGGGCCCGTGCTGGCCAGGGCGGCCTGATCGGCGCTGAGCTGATCAACCAGCACCCATACCCCCAGTCCGGTGGTGGGGTCAGCCAATCGGCTCACCGCTGAGGCGACAGGCGCGGCGGGTCAGCGCCGCCACATAGCCCCGCTCCACCGGTCCGGTCGCCGGGCTGAGGCGACCGTCGCGACAATCCACCACCAACCGCTCGTGGTGCCCCTGCTGATCACTCATCCGCAGGCGCAGCTGGAAGTGGTGCTTGGCACTGCGGGTGATCTGCTCAGCGCAGACGGGTCCGATACAGAGGCCCGGCGCCGCCAGGGCCTGCGGTATCAGGGCCTGGGGTGCCAGGGCCAGCGGCACGGGCAGGGGCAGCAGAGGCAGGGCCACCGCCAGAACACTCAGCAGCAGCAGACCATTCAGCAGCAGGCCAGGGATGCGCCTCAACCGGCGAGCTCCAGGGGGGTCCCATTCTCCTGGCTGCCGCGATCAGGAGCGGCATCGGTGAGGCGTGGATCCCGATCCGCTGCTGGTGCTGTGTCGGTGTTGATGTCGCTGTTGATGCCGGTGGTGTCAGCATCCGCATCCGGGTGGAAATAGGCCCAGACCTGCTGCGCCAGGGCCGGTCCCACCCCCGGAGCCTCCGCAATCCGCTCGGCACTGGCCAGCTGAATGGCATCAATCGAGCGGAAGTGAGCCAGCAGCTCCTTGACGCGCTTGGGACCCAGGCCAGGAATATCGGAGAGGCGCGAGCGCTTCATCCGCTCCCCCCTCTGCTGACGGTGGAAGCTCACGGCGAAGCGGTGGGCCTCATCACGCAGGCGCCGCAGCAGCTGAACACCCAGCTGCTCGGGCTCGCTCTCGAGCGGCTCCCGGGCACCGGGCAGGAACACCTCCTCCCGCTGTTTGGCCAGGGAGCAGACCACCAGGTCTTCGTCGAGATTCAACTCCCGCAAAGCCTCCATCACCGCCGAGAGCTGGCCCTTGCCGCCGTCGATCATCACCACATCGGGCCAGTCATTGAGCCCGCCGGTGTGCAGCGCCGAATCGGCCGCCCGCCGCAGCTCGCGCAGATCCGCCCCCTCGGCCTTGGCCTGGGCCCAGCGGCGGAAGCGGCGACGCATGATCTCGGCCATGGCCATGAAGTCGTCGGAGTGGCCGGAGCGGATCGAACTGCTCTGGATCTTGTACTTGCGGTAGTGCTGCTTGGCCGGCAGGCCATCGAGAAACACCACCTGCGACGCCACCGCATCACTGCCCTGGATGTGGCTGATGTCGTAGCCCTCGATCCGGCGGGGTGGATGGGCTAGATCAAGCAGCTGGGCCAGATCTTCGGTCGCCAGCGTGTTCTGTTCACTGCTGCGCTGGGCCCGCTCCAGTTCATAGCCGGCATTGCGAACCACCAGCTCGATCAGCTCGGCCTTCTGCTGCCGCTGCGGCACCACCAGCTTCACCCGGCGGCCGCGCCGCTCCGCCAGCCATTCCTCAATCAGGCTCTGCTGGGGCAGGGGGTATTGCAACAGCAGCTCCGGCGGGATCTCCACCGCTTCCACCTGGCTGTAATGCTCCTCGATCACCCGCTGCAGGATCCGGCCGAGAGCCTGCTGCAGCTCAGGAGCGGCTGGCAACTCGCCGCCAGCTCCTTCCTCCGCAGCGGGAAGCGCCACCGCATCAGCAGTGAAACCGAGCCGACCCACCAGCTTGCCGGCCCGCATCTGGAACAGCTGCACCGCCGCCAGCCGGTCATTCGCCGCCAGGGCCAGCACATCGCGGGAGACGGAACTGTCCCCCAGGCTCATCTTCTGATCGGCGGTGAGGTTGGCCAGACCCTGCAGCTGGTCGCGCACCCGAGCTGCCGCCTCGAAATCGAGCCGCTCGGCATAGCGCTCCATCTGGACCTGCAGCAACTCCAGAAGCTCATCATTGCGCCCCTGAAAAATCATCGCCACCTTGCGCAGGATGTGGTGATAATCGTCCGAGCTGATCTTCTCCTGGCAGACACCCGGGCAGCGGCCGATATCAAAATTCAGGCAGGTGCGATCCCGATGCAGCGGCAGGGGCCGTTGCCGCAGCGGAAACACGCGCTTGACCAGGCCCAGGGTGCGGCGCAGCAGGCCCACATCCACATAGGGGCCGTAGAAGCGATCCAGCGGGCTGCGCAAGCGGCGGCGGCGGGTGATGAACAGCCGCGGATAGGCCTCGCTCCAGGTGATGCAGAGATAGGGATACTTCTTGTCGTCCTTAAGCAGCACATTGAAGTGCGGCTGGTTCTGCTTGATCAGGTTCGACTCCAGCGCCAGCGCCTCGGCTTCGCTGTCGGTGACGATGAACTCGATCTCACACACCTGCCGCACCATCAGGCCGATGCGGGGGCTGTGCCCCTGGGAGGCCTGGAAGTAACTGCGCACCCGGTTGCGCAGCAGCTTCGCCTTGCCGATGTAGAGGATGCGGTCGTCGCCGTCGCGCATCAAATAGCAACCTGGCTCCGCAGGCACCGCCTTGAGGCGGGCCCGCAGACGCTCAGGCTGCTGGATCAAGGGGCGCTGGGTCGCACCGGCGGGCTCGGGGAGGGACTCAGCCAAGGGGCAAACCACCGGGTGCTGCGGGGGATCAGCCGCCGTACTGCCAGCCGGTGCTGCTCAGCTCCAGGGCACTGGCATCGCGGTGCAGCACGGCGCTCTTCACCTCACCCACGAACACGGTGTGATCGCCGTGGGCCACCTGACCCACCAGCTCACACTCCACACCGCCCAGGGCCTCATTGAGGATCGGCAGGCCGAGGGGGCCAAGGCTGAACGGTGCCGCATCAAAGCGGCCACCCATGGCCTTCTGGGGCTTGAAGAACACGGCCGCCAGATCCTTCTGATCGGAGCTCAGCACGTTCAAGGAAAACCGGCCGGTGCGCTGGATGATGCCGTTACTGGTGGAATCGGCCCGCACGGCCATCACCACCAGCGGCGGCTCAAACGATCCCTGGGTGACCCAGCTGGCGGTGAAGCCATTCACTTCCTCGCCTTCGGTCACACCGCAGATGAACACCCCATGGGGGATTTTGCGCAGCAGCACCTTCTTGGCTTCCGCGTTCAGGCCGGGCTGGTCGGACATGGCAGGGGAGGGCGCGGACGCCCGCGGCTGTCCTGACTCTAGAAAGCCATCCGCAGGTGAAGCAGCCCATAGGCTTGCTGCCAGCAGGAACGGAGCGATGCGCGCCCTCTATCCCGGCAGCTTCGATCCCCTCACCTTGGGCCACCTCGACCTGATCGAGCGATCCGCCGGCCTGTTTGACGGCGTGATGGTGGCGGTGCTCCAGAACCCGGGCAAGCGACCCGCTTTCAGCCTGGAGCAACGCCTGGAGCAGATCCGGGCCGCCACCGCCCACCTGGCCGGTGTGGAGGTGGGCAGTTTCGACGGGCTCACCGTCGACTTCGCCCGCCAGTGCGGCACCGCCGTGATCCTCAGGGGGCTGCGGGCCCTGAGCGACTTCGAATTCGAACTGCAGATCGCCCACACCAACAAGAGCCTGGCGCCGGCGGTGGAAACCCTCTTCCTGGCCACCGCAGTGCACCACAGCTTCCTGAGCAGTTCAGTGGTGAAGGAGGTCGCCCGCTTCGGTGGGGATGTGCGCCACATGGTGCCGGCGGGAGTGGCGGAAGATCTGGCCAGGCTCTTTAATCGGACATCCCCGACGGCCTGAGATGTCCGAGTTGCGCATCACCGTGCTCGATCAGCTGGAGCAGCTTGAGGAGCTCGTGCTCGATGGCAGCCGCATCCCCTTCAGCGGCGGGCGGCTGGTCAACGAGCAGGACGCCATCGAGCTGATGGATGCGCTGCGGGAGGCTCTGCCTGGTCAGATCGAGCAGGCGGACGAGCTGATCCGTCAGCGGGAGAGCTTCATCGAGAAGGCCCGCCAGCAGGCTGAGGAGATCGTCGCCCAGGCGCGGCGGGAGCGGGAGCAGCTGATTCAGAGCGCCTCTGTGCGCCAGGAAGCGGAACGGCAGAGCTCCGAGATGCGCGAACAGGCCCGCCAGCAGTGTGAGCAGGTGCTGTTACAGGCCCGCCAGCAGGCTGCCCAGGCCGAACAGGAGCACCAGGCCAGGCTTGCCCAGATGGAGCAGCAATTCGCTGCCAGGCGTCAGCACCTTGAACAGGAAGCCCAGGGACGGCGCCAGCAGATGGAGCAGGAGGCGACCGAACGCAACCGCCTCCTGCTGGAACAGCACGAACGGACCCGCCAGCAAAGTCTGCAGGAACTGGAGGGCATTCGCCAGGAAGGTCTGCGGATCCAGCGGGAAAGCCAGGCGGAAGCCGAACGGCTGCAGAACGATGCCCTGCAGTTCCGCCAACAGACCCAGCAACAGTGCGAGCAGCTGATCGCCCGCAGCCGCCAGGAGGCGGCCTCTGTGCAGGAGGGGGCCAATCGCTATGCCGAGCAGGTGCTGGGGGAGCTGGAAGGCCGCCTCAAGGACCTCAGCCAGGTGGTGCTGGCCGGCCGCCGGGAACTGGTGCGCATGCAGACCGAGGAGTCCGTCACCGCCAGCCGGCCAAGCTCCTCGGCGGCAGCTCCAGCCGAGGGTCCCGAGGGCTCCGGCGGATCGGTCAGCCGGGCCCGCCGGGCCGCTGGGCGGCTGCGACAGGTGGCTGGCGGCAGAGGCTGACGACATACTGCCGCCCTCGCCTTCACTACCAGCTAGACGGCTGACTAGACAGCTGGGCAGAGCCCGGCCGTCTGGGCTTGGCGCAGCACCTGACCGATGGTGGTGTTCGGAGCTGATGCCCCATTCGAGATGGCACTCACGTAACGGGTCCCGTCCGGCGAATCGAGCACGCCGCTGATCGAACGCACGCCGCTGATCGTGCCGGTCTTGCCGTGGAAATGGCCCTGCAGCGGTGTGCCCACATAGAGGTTGCGCAGGGTGCCGCGTTGACCCGCGATCGCCATCGAGGCCACGTACTGGCGGCCGTAGGGGTGCTGATCCATGCGCAGCAGCAGGGCCGCGAGCAGGCGGCTGGTGAGGCGGTTGGCCCGGTCCAGACCACTGCCGTCCACGACCCGCAATCCCTCGGTCGGCAGGCCCTGTTCGGTGAGCCAAAGGGTCGCCGCCTGCCGGGCCTGATCAAGATCCCAGGTGCCGCTGGCCTGGCGCAGCAGCACCTCGGCCGTGAAATTGTGGCTCTCGGTGTTGGCCAGGCTGAGCAGCCCGTACATCGGCAACGAGGCCTCCTCATGCAGCAGCACCGCATCGGCAGGCAGGGGTGTGGTGGCTGACACCAGAGCCAGGCGCGCCTTGCCGCCCTGCTGGACCATCAGCTTCTGCAGCAGCGCCTGCAGACGGGCCGGCGGGTTGGCCACGGCATCGTGAATGGCGTTGCTGGTGACCGCCAGGCGCGTGATCGGGGCGCCATAGGCATAGGCCCGATCGGCCGGATTCCAACCTCTGGGCCACCAGGCCTGGGCCGGCTCCTCGGCCAGTTGCAGGGTCACCAGGCCGGACGACTCGCCTGGCCCGCCACCGGAGCCAAGGGCCAGCTTGGCGAAGCGCTGAAGCTGCGGCACCGCCAGATCGGGATCACCCTCGCCCGTGAGGCGCAGGGTGCCATCCGGCAAACGCCATAGGCGGGTGCTGAGGTGATAGTCCGGACCGAGCCGATCGAGGGCGAAAGCGGTGCTGATCAGCTTCTGGTTGGAAGCCGGAATGCGGGGCTGGGTGCCGTTCACATCGGCCAGCAAACGGCCGCTGGAATCTGCCACCGAGACGCTCCAGACCGACCGTTCGCCGCCCAGGGCGGCCAACAGCCGTTGCTGCAGGGCAGGACAGCTCACCTGGGTCTGAAGCCGCGGCAGACCGACCGGTTGCGGGGTGGCGGGCAGGCTCAGGGCCGGGACCGGCTGCAGAGCCACCGGAGGCGGCGCGGCCAGAACCGCCGGCCGCTGCTGGGCAACGGCGCTGAGCGGCGCGGCCAGGAAGCTGAAGGCCGTCAGGGCCAGGACAGACCGTTGGGACAGGCTCAGGCGCTGCGATGACGGCTGGGACAAGCTCAGCCATGGCGACGGGTTGAGCGGGGTCGATGGATTGGATTTGAGCGAGGAATTCGAACCCATCTCAACCCTCCCCGACCTGGAGGCCGGTCACGACACCCTGGACGCGGTATTGCTTGCCCTCGAGCTCCACCGGAGCACCGATCTTGAGGCTCTGGTTGCCGAAGACCACCCCACCCTCACCCTTGCGGCCCTGGCCTTCCAGCACGAAGCGGGCATCAAAACGACCGAACACGGCCTGGTTGGGATCGATCGCCGTGACCACCGAGCCATTCGGCTGCACCGCCACCAGACGGCTCTGCAGCGGGATCAGCTTCTGGATCGCCACGGTGCCGTGGGGCTGGTTACGGATCACGATCGCCACCTTGCCCTCCTTCTCGGCGGAGGCGAGCAGGGCCGCGGGATCAGCCACGGGCACGCCACGCACGTCGACCATCACCGTGACGGTCTGCAGATCACCGGTGGCCTGGGCCACGGCACTGCTCAGTTTCGGGCTCCAGATCACGCCGGCAGCGGCCAGCAGCACGGCAACGGCTGCACCCGCATCCACCAGGCTCCAGCCGCGGGGTCGGGATGCGGGGGAATCAGCCATGGGCCTCAAGCTTTGCGCGCAGTGTAAGGAGGGCAACCAGGGCCCTCAAGCCCCGAGGCGAAAGCGGGAGTGCTGGTTTCCATTGCATAGACCAACTGGTTTCCGTGGCGCAGGCCCACTGGCTTCCGTGGTGCGGATTGGCTGGCCTCAGTTGCGCAGGCCTTCGATGAACTGATCCAGCACCCGCATCTGTCCGCCCAGATCGAGACCCCCCTCTCCGGCCAGGGCCAGGGCCTGCTGCTCGGCATCGGGCTTCTGTTCGAACGTGGTGCAGAGGCGGTAGCCATCGGGATCGAGGCGGTAGAGCTCCCAGGGGCCGGGGTAGCACCGTCTCAGGGTCGCCTCCGCCTGGGGAAGCAGCGCATAGGCGCTCTGCCAGCCCGCCAGGAAGCCGCGGCGCCGCTCCCGGGCGACGCTACCGATCCCCACCGCCGCATCCTCCAGGGAACTGTTCACCAGCACCACGGCGCCGCGATGGCCGCCACAGACCTGCTCCACCAACTCGTATTCCGCCTGGCTGGCTCCCACCAGCAGCAGCAGCTCCTGGCCCGGGGCCTCACTCTGGCGGCGGATCTGGTCGCTGAAACTGGCGATGCAACCGGCCAGATCAGGAGCATCCCGCTTCGCCAGGGCGGTAGCGCCAGCATCACCGAACAGCAGGCGCAGCTCCTGGCCCGTCTCCTGCATCGCCGAGGCCAGCCGCAGCACCACCGGCAGCACCCGCAATCCTTCGAAGCGCCACTCCAAGGTCCAGCGGCCCTTGGCGTCGGCGAGGAGCGCGGCCTTCAGCGCCTCGAGGGCCTGCAACTCGGCGGCGCGCAGATCGGCGGGAAGCATCGGCAAGGGGCGAGATCGGCGCGACCCTACCCAGCCCGCCCGTCAACGCCGGCTGAACCCGCTGCGAGGTCGGCACGGGCCCACTGCAGCGCCGCCGGGAATCCCTCCAGATCGGCCTGGCTCAGCCAGGGGCCAAGACTGAGACGCAGGCCGCTGGCCGCCTCATCCGGGCTGTACCCCATCGCCAGCAGCACGGGGCTGGCATCCGGACGCAGCCGCAGAGATTCCCCGTCGGGGACCGCGGTGCGGGATGACCCGGTGCGCCCAAGACCTTTGCGGGCAGAACTGCTGCAGGCCGAACCGCTGCTCACCGCGTAGCCGTGGCGCCACAGCGCCCGCACCAGATCCCGGCCCGCCAGGGGGCGGCCAGCGGCATCGGCGACCAGGAGGCTGATGTGATGGGGCAGGCGTCCATCGGGATCGGCGGGATGGGGCCCACTCAGGCGCACTCCCTCGAGCTTCAGCAGTGTCGCCAGCAGGCGGTTGCGCAGGGGGAGCAGCGGATCGAGGCCGCCATGGCGGTGCAGCCGCGCGGCGGCCAGATCCAGCGCGGTGGCGAAACCGGCGGCGAGGCCAACCGGCTCGGTGCCGCCACGACGCCCGCCCTCCTGACCGCCGCCGCCGATCAGGGGGTCGATCTCCACCCCCGGCGCCAGGACCAGAGCACCGATCCCCCGTGGTCCCTGCAGCTTGTGGGCGGTGAGGCTGAGCAGGTCGACCGGCAGGCGGCCCAGATCGATGCCGCGGTGGCCCACCACCTGCACCGCATCGGTATGGAACGGCACTCCAGCGGCTCGGCAGCGGGCGCCGATGGCCTCGATCGGCTGCAGCGCCCCCACCTCGCTCTGGCCCCAGATCACCGAGACCAGCCGGGTCGGCGGCTGAAGCAGCTCCTCGAGCCGATCCAGGCGCACCACCCCACGCCGTTCGACCGGCAGGGCCTGCACCTGCCAGCCACGGGCCTGGAGCCGGGCTGCCGCCGCCGCCAGTGCGGGGTGCTCCACCGCGGAGATCAGCAGCCGGCCCGGCTGCATCCGAGCCGCCATGCCGAGCAGGGCCGCATGGTTGGCCTCACTGCCGCCGGAGACGAACACCAGTCGATCGGGCTCCACCCCCAGATGGGTGGCGATCGAGACCCGGCTGCGCTCCAGCCGCTCGGCCGCCGCCAGGCCGTAGCCATGCAGGCTGGAGGGATTGGCCCAGGCCTCCGCGTCAGCGGCAGCCATGGCCGCCAGCACCGCCGGAGCCGGCGGAGTGGTGGCACAGGCATCGAGGTAGACCTCAGCCGCCAAGGGGACCATTCGCTTCGATCCGGGCCCGGGTGCGGTCGTCCAGGGAGTTGGTGGCGATCGCGACCAGGTCGTCGAGGGAGCGGCTTTCCAGCAGGGCCGCCACGCGGGCGCGGGCCTCGGCGCTGGGGCAGGCATCCTGCCGCACACAGCCGTTCACGCAGACCACGGCACAGTTGATCTCGGGCAGGGAAGAAACAGCTGTGGTGGCCGAAGCCACCGGTTCTGGAGCCGCAGCATCAGCGGCGGGATCACCGACGAATCCAGCGGAATCCGCACGAGGAGATGGGGACGGTTCGACAGAACCCTGCTGGTCCGGATCGTGCTGATCAAGATCCAGCAGGGCCGGAGCCACCACGCCGTCGAAGACGGCCTCGGCCGGGCCGGTCATGAACAGATGGTCCGTGGCCTCGTCCCAGTCGATCTCCAGGGGGCCGCCGGGCAGATCGAGCCGGGCGCGGCGTTCGCTGAGGCCGAGCCGGTGGCAGACCACCAGGGTGGCGCAGGCACCGGTGCCACAGGCCAGTGTGGGCCCGGCACCGCGTTCCCACACCCGCATCACCAGGTGGCTGGGGGAGAGCACCTGGACGAAGTGAACATTGGTGCGGGCTGGAAAGGCCGGATGCACCTCCAGCGCCGCGCCGAAGCTTTCCAGCTCCACCAGCGCCACATCGGTGACCGGAATCACCACATGGGGATTGCCCATGCCGGCGGCGCCGACTGAAAAGGTATACCCAGCCGCCTCCAGATCCCCCTGGGGGATGCCGGCCTCGCCCACGGGCAGGGTGGTCGGGACCGCCTCGGGGTCGAGCAGGGGCCTGCCCATGTCCACCCGGATCGTGCCGCCCTCCTGCAGTTCCGGCACGATCCGGCCCGCCAGGGTCTCGATCTGCCACTGGCGGCCCGGTTCATCGCCATCGCTGTCCGCCAGGAAGCGGGCCAGACAGCGGATGCCGTTGCCGCACATCTCCGGTTCGGTGCCATCGGCGTTGAAGATCCGCATCCGCAGCTCTCCCCCCTGGCCCGGAGGCAGGGCCAGGATCACCCCATCGCCGCCCACACCGAAGCGCCGATCGCAGAGACGGCGCACCAGCTCGGGGGTGAGGCCCAGGCTGTCGTCCTCCTCGGCGGCGTTGCGCCCGTCGAGCATCAGGAAATCGTTGCCCAGGCCTTGATACTTGCTGAACTGGAGCACGATGGTGCGCGACAGGAGCTGAGGGTGATCCTAGGAAGGGCGCCCCACCAGCCCGGCAGCCGACCAGCCCGTGCGCCCGCCATGGACAACCCCTTTACAGACCGTCGCGGTCAGATTCTCGACACCACCCAGCCGGGCATCCGCCACATCCAGGACATGATCCGGGAACACAAGCCGGTCAGCGTGCTGATGCAGAGCGGCAGTGAGATGGAGGGAATCATCCTCTGGCAGGACGTCGAATACATCGGGCTGCAGCACGAAGACGGCCGGCCACTGGTGCTGATCAACCGCCACGCCATCAGCGTGCTGCGCGCCCTCGGTTGACCGACGGGATCAGCCGGGACCACCAGGCTGAACCAGCAGGCCTGTGGCACGATCACAGGCTGCCCTGCGGCCCGTCTTCCACGGCCGGGACCGCGCCGTGACCGACTCCGCCGTGAACGATTCCTCCCGTTACCAGCCGCAGGCCCTCGAAACGCGCTGGCAGGAGCTCTGGGATCGCCACCAGCTGCATCGCACGCCGGAGCCAGGCAGCGGTGAGAGTTTCTATGCCCTGTCGATGTTCCCCTATCCCTCGGGGAATCTGCACATGGGCCATGTGCGCAACTACGTGATCACCGATGTGATCGCCCGGGCGGCCCGGATGCGGGGCAAGGCGGTGCTGCATCCGATGGGCTGGGACGCCTTCGGCCTGCCGGCCGAGAACGCCGCCATCGAGCGGGGCGTGGAGCCCGGTGCCTGGACCGACCAGAACATCGCCTCGATGCGCGAGCAGCTCAAGCAGCTGGGCCTCTCGATCGACTGGCAGCGCGAGGTGGCCACCTGCCATGCCGATTACTACCGCTGGACCCAGTGGTTGTTCCTGCAGTTCCTTGACGCCGGTCTGGCGTACCAGAAGGACGCCACCGTGAACTGGGACCCGATCGACCAGACGGTGCTGGCCAACGAGCAGGTGGACAGCGAGGGCCGCTCCTGGCGCTCCGGCGCCCTTGTCGAGAAGCGCAAGCTGCGCCAGTGGTTCCTGAAGATCACCGCCTACGCCGACCAGCTGCTCGACGACCTCGACACGCTGCAGGGCTGGCCGGAGCGGGTGCGCACCATGCAGGCCAACTGGATCGGCCGCAGCACAGGCGCTGAACTCAGCTTTGAGGTGGTGGACGCCAAGGGAGAGGCGAGCGGCGAACTGATCAGCGTGTTCACCACCCGTCCGGACACGATTTTCGGCGCCAGCTATGTGGTGCTGGCGCCGGAGCACCCCCTGGTGGCCCAGCTCACCACTGCGGAGCAGTCGATCCACGTCGAAGCCTTCTGCGATCTGGTGAGCCGCCAGAGCGAACAGGAGCGCACCGCCGAAGACAAGCCCAAACGGGGCGTGCCGATCGGTGCCATGGTGCGCAACCCCGCCACGGGTGGCCTGATCCCCCTCTGGATCGCCAACTATGTGCTGGCGGAGTACGGCACCGGCGCCGTGATGGGCGTGCCCGCCCACGACCATCGGGACTTCGTGTTCGCGCGGCAGTACGAACTGCCGGTGCAGCAGGTGATCATTCCCGAGGGCAGTGATGAACACGCCTTCGAGGGAGGCGCCTGGACCGAATCGGGCGTGCTGATCCATTCCGGCCCCTTCGATGGGATGCGGAGTCGCGAGGCCAAGCAGGCCATCACCGAGGCGGCGGAGCAGCAGGGATGGGGCACGGTCAAGGTGCAGTTTCGCCTGCGCGATTGGCTGATCTCCCGCCAGCGCTACTGGGGCTGTCCGATTCCGGTGATCCACTGCGAGACCTGCGGCGTGGTGCCGGTGCCGGCCGAGCAGCTTCCGGTGGAGCTGCCCCAGGGCATTGCTCTGGCCGGCAGGGGCGGCTCGCCCCTGGCCCAGCTGGAGCACTGGGTGACGGTGGACTGCCCCTGCTGCGGCAAACCCGCCCGCCGCGAGACCGACACCATGGACACCTTCATGTGTTCGTCGTGGTATTTCCTGCGCTACAGCGACGCCAGCAACACGCAAGTCCCGTTCAGCCGCGAGGCGGTGGATGCCTGGTTGCCTGTGGATCAGTACGTGGGCGGCATCGAACACGCCATCCTGCATCTGCTCTACTCCCGCTTCTTCACCAAGGTGCTGCGTGATCGGGGCCTGCTGGGCTTCGATGAGCCCTTCAGCCGCCTGCTCACCCAGGGCATGGTGCAGGGGATCACCTACAAGAATCCCCACAGCGGCAAGTACATCGCACCGGCGGATGTGGCTGACCCCACCGATCCGCGCGACCCGAACTCTGGCGAAGTTCTGGAGGTCTTCTACGAGAAGATGTCGAAGTCAAAATATAATGGTGTTGATCCTTCCGTGGTGATCGACCGTTATGGCGCCGACACGGCGCGCATGTTCATTCTCTTCAAGGCGCCGCCCGAGAAGGATCTCGAATGGGACGACGCCGATGTGGAGGGCCAGTATCGCTTCCTGCAGCGGATCTGGCGCCTTGTGGAGGCCGCCTCGGAGCGAGGACTGAGCCTGGCCGCTGGGGCTGGCAGCTCGGAGGCTGTGGCGGCGGCGATCGCGGCGGCAGGGGGCAGCCCTGACCTCCTGGACGACGAACGGGAGCTGCGCCGGGCGGTGCATACCGCCATCGCCGCCGTGACTGACGACCTGACCGGCGAGGAGTTGCAGTGCAACACAGCCGTTTCGGAGCTGATGAAGCTCAGCAATGCCATGGCCAGCCACCTGGCGGCCAGTGGCGACGTCTTCGCCGCCGAAGCCCTGCGCACCCTGCTGCTGCTGCTGGCCCCCTTCGCGCCCCATCTGGCCGAGGAGCTGTGGCTGAACCTCGGCGGCCGCCGCGACAGCGATGACCTGGCCAGCACCAGCATCCACGCCCAGCCCTGGCCCACGGCCGACGCCTCAGCTCTGGTGCGCAGCACCATCCCGCTGGTGATCCAGGTCAAGGGCAAGGTGCGCGGCAACCTGGAGGTGCCGGCGGATGCCGATGCCGCCACCCTGGAACGCCTGGCCCTGGCCAGCGACATCGCCGCCAAGTGGCTCCAGGGTCAGCCACCGCGCCGGGTGATCGTGGTGCCGGGCAAGCTGGTGAACCTGGTGCCCTGAGGCTCAGGCGCGACGGAACACCAGGGAGGCCGGCTCGCCCCAGTTCCCATCCGCCTGATAGCCGCGGTCGTTGCCGCAGAGGTGACGCAGGATCCAGAAGAGCGGTTCGGGACTGTCCGATCCGAGTTCGTTCTGGAGGGCGGCCAGGGAACGGGGCTGGCCATCGGCCAGGGTGCCTTCGAGCCGCTCCTGCAGCGACAGAATCACCGCGGCCGCCTTCTTGCCGGCCTCGACTCCGGGCTGGTCGTAGGCATTGATGTTGACCAGTTCGGCGTAGAAGCCCACGGCCCGCTCGAACAACGCGATCAGGGCACCGAGAGCTCGGGCATCGAAGCGGCGCAGGGTGATCGCCATCGATTGCCGACCTCCTTCCATCAGGGCTGAGCGGGTGCCCTGCAGGAAGCCCTCGAGAAAATCACCGGGCCGATCCCCCTGAACCGGTTCGATGTCGGTGGCATCATCGAGGGCTTCGATGAAGATGACGAAGAAGTTGTCGACTCCATCGCGGAGTTGCTGCACGTAGGCGTGCTGATCGGTGGAGCCCTTGTTGCCGTACACGGCAATGCCCTGGTTGACGATCAGGCCGTCTCGATCGCGCTGCTTGCCGAGCGACTCCATCACCAGCTGCTGCAGATAGCGGCTGAACACCTCGAGGCGATCGCGGTAGGGGAGCACCACCATGTCGCGGGCGCCATGGCCCTCGCCGGCCTGGTACCAGGAAGCAGCCATCAGGGCAGCAGGATTGCTCTCGAGGCTGGCCACCCGCGTGGCTTCATCCATCGCTGCGGCACCGCCGAGGAAGGAGCGGATGTCGGCTCCCGCCAGAGCCCCCGGCAGCAGACCCACGGCGCTGGTGATGCTGGTGCGCCCGCCAACCCAGTCGAACATGTCGAAGCGCTGCAACCAGCCCTCCTGTTCGGCGAGGCGATCGAGCTGGCTGCCCCGCATGGTCACGGCCACGGCCTGGGCGGCCCAGGTGCCGCCGCGGCTCTCGAGGCGGGCGCGGGCCTGCTGCATGCCCAGCCTCGGTTCCGGCGTTCCACCGGACTTGCTGACCACGATCACCAGGGTGGTGGCCAGCCGCTCCTCCAGGGCCCGCAGGGTGCGGCTCATCCCCTGGGGGTCGACGTTGTCGAAGAAGTGAAAGGGCAGGCCCGCCTCCTGCTCCTGCAGGGCGCGGATGATCAGCAGCGGCCCCAGACCCGAGCCACCGATGCCGATCCAGAGCACATCTGTGAAAGGGCGGCCGCACGGGGCCATCAGCTCACCGGCGAGGATGCGGCGTCCAAAGGTCTCGATCTGATCGACTTCGCTGGCAATGTGGGCGCCGCTCTCGGCATCGGGGGCCAGCTGCGGTGCCCGCAGCCAGTAGTGCCCCACCATCCGCTGTTCGTCGGGATTGGCGATGGCGCCATCCTCCAGGGCCGTCATCGCCTCAAAGGCCTGGGCAAAGCGCGGACGGAGAGCGTCAAGGCTGGGCTGATCGAGCGCCATGCGGCTCACATCCAGCCAGAAGCCAAGGGCCTCGTCGTGCCAGAGCAGGGCGCAGAAGCGGTCCCACTGGGTCGCCGGATCGTGGCCGTTGAACGCGGGAAGCTGGGACATGGGGCCTGGAACCGCCTGCGGTGATCAAATTGACGGTATCGGGGGGGCGAGAAGAACCGCAACTGCACACTCCTGAAGGGAGATGGGGACGAATCTCTTTACACTTTCTCTCAAGAACTCCCCCCCACCCCTCAGGACTCTCCCCCTTCGTGCTGCGCTTCCTGCACCATCGCGTTTCCGGAGAAGCCTCAGGGGCCCCTTCTCTCCGCTCGGAACCGGGCACCGTCAAGCAGGTCGTACCGCCCTCCGGCAGACGTGAGAACAGGATGCGACGTCGCGAGCTGGTTGCCGCCACGGCTCTGATCGTCATGGCCCTGGGGGGTCTCGGAGAATCAAGACACCCCCTTCCCTTCCTGATCAGCGACTCGGCTCAGTCCGGCAGCCTCAGCGGCGCCAGCCGCGAGGCCATCGGCTCCGTCAGTGAGGGTCAGCGGGTCAATCCGATCGATTTCACTCCCGAGGAACTGCGGGAGTTGCAGAAGCGCTTCGGGGTGCATGGACCTCAGCCGCCCCTGGCGCAATTGCTCACGGAGGGCCTCGACCAGCTCGAACCGCTCCGCTCTCACACCCTCACCCGGCTGGAAGAGCTACGGCCGGTGATCCTGAGTGAATCCCTGCGCCGCAAGGTCAATCCGATGCTGGTGGCTGCGGTGCTGTTCGATGAGATGCAGCATGCCAAGCCCGGCGAAAGCCACCCGATCGCCGCCCACTCCGGCTTGTTCAGCACCCTCGGCCCCGCCCAGCTGGGGTTGGGGGAAATGGTGCACCAGGGCCTGCTCTCGCCCGATGCGACCCAGGAGGAACTGGAGGCGGCGCGCGATGCCTTGCTGGATCCGGAGCGCAACGTGACCCTCTTGGTGGGCAAATTCGAGCGACTCCAGAAGGAACTCAAGCTGGGCAGTCCGTTGCCGCCGATCGCGAGCCGCTCCCCCCACGAAGCCAAGGCCCTCGCCACCCTGGCCTACCTGCACAACGGCAAGCTCGACTACCCCTCTCGGGTGCTGCGCTACATGCAGGACCCCGCACTCCACGCCCTCCTCTACGGCAACCGCCGCAAGCAACCCGCTCCCCTGATCTGAGCTGGTCTGACCAGGTCTGATTTGATCTGATTTGATCTGATCTGATCCAGCAGTCCTCGTGGTCCAGCCTCGGGTTGGAGACCGATGCGGTGGATTCAGCGGGAGGGGCAGAGCATCCCCAGCGCCGCCAGCCGCACTTCCAGCGCACGCCAGTCAAAGCTGCGGGGATCGGCTCGCTCACCGCCGAGATCGACGTAGCGGTGGGTGGTGATGTTCTGGGGCGGGAAGTCGAAACGCCGCATCCAGTCGGTTAGCACCACCGCCATGGCGTCGTACTGGGCGGAGCTGTAGCCGCTGTGGCCGGGGCCATCGTCTTCACCGTCCAGCGGGGTTTCGAGGCTGAGATGCAAGGCGAAGTTGTTGACCGAACCACTCACCTTGGGATTGGTGATCACCCAGAGACCGTTGAAGGCGGAGTTGCCGGCCCCGAAGGCCCGCTGGGACGGATCCACCGTGTTGATCACCGCCCCATCTCCGCCGATCAAGGTGTGATAGCTGACCTGATCGTCGTCGTTCGGATGGGGGGTGACGAAGGTGTTGAGGGCTGAGCCGATGCCGTAGACGGTTTCGTGCAGCACCACCACCTTCGGGGTGGGATCCACCGGATTGCCGAAGGCATCGTGATCGAAGCGGCTGCCGAAATTGCTGGGATCGATCTGCACGCGCTGGGGGTTGTTCTGCAGAACGGCCAGGCGGTTCTCCAGCCGTTGGCGCAGGGCTGCCGGAGCTGGCGCGCAGGATGGGCGCAAGGGGGAGCGCCAGACGTGCCCCTGGGGTGGTGGGGGAGCCTGACGACGACCCGACGCTGGCGCCATCGGCGCCTGGCGCACCTCCTGCAGGATCTCCAGCAGAGAGGGGCTGCCTTCGGCACCGGTGGCGGAGGCGATCAGCTGGCGCGCCATCCAGCCCAGCCCTCCCAGGCCCAACACACCGGCAGCACCGATGGCCACCAGGGCCGGGGGGGCGATCACGGTGGCAGTGGGAGCCGTCCGGCGGCGCCAACGCCGCCGCAGCGCCACGCGGGCCCGCCTCATGGCACCACCCCGAACCAGGCCGAGCGTTGGGCGAGGGCAGCGGCGGCGGCGGTGGGATCCGCTTGCAGAGACCAGGCCTTCACCGCCGGCGGCCAGGGCTGCAGCCAATGGGCACGCACCAGTCCATCGCGGCAGACCAGCAGCTCCAGGGCTGGGATCTCAGCAACCAGGGCCCCAGCCTCGGCTGCAGCTGGGTTCCACGCCGGGCGAAGGGGATCGTTCCAGATCGCCTCCAGATCCGCGACAGCCCGGAGTCGCTGCCCATCCACCGCCAGCAGTTCGTCGCCTACATCGAGACCAGCCTGTTCGGCCGGGCCGCCCCGCACCACCCCCTTGACACGCAGAACCCCGGGGCCAGTCTCATCCAAACTGAGGCCCAGATCGGGGAGATCTTGCAGCTCCGGCAGCAACTGCAGGCCCACCGTGGCGAGGTAGCCATCCAGATCGGGTTCATCCACCTCGGCGCTACCCTCCAGCCAACGGGGCAACAGGTGGGCCAGATCGGCAGCCTCAGCGGTGAAGGCCTCGAGCAGATCGGCCTCGCGGTACCCCCGTCCGCAGCGACCGAGCGCCGTCCAGAGCCGGCGCAGCACCTGGGCCAGGCAGGAGCCGGAGCGCCGCAGGTGCAGATCCAGCACCAGGGCGAGCACAGCACCCTTGAGGTAGTAGCTCACCTGGTTGTCGGGGGAATAGGCATCGGCCCGGTAGAGCTTCACCCAGGCCTCTTCACTGCTGCTGCGCAGGCTTTGCACCCGCCGCCCTCGGTTGAGGCGATAGCGGCTGAGATCAGCGCCGAGATCCTCCAGCAGGGCCGCTTCGTCGCTGCAACCGGCCAGCAGGGGCAGGAATTGGTCGAAGTAGCTGGTCACCCCTTCGGCAAACCAGAGGGTGGGCACGATCGCGGCGCTGCAGTAGTCGATTGGCGTCAGTTCCGCTGGTCGCAGGCGCCGCACGTTCCACTGGTGCAGGTACTCATGGGCCACGAGCTGCAGCAACTTGCGCCGGCCATCGGGCTTGGCCAGAGCACGGCGGCCGTACTGGAGCACGGTGCTGCGGTCGTGCTCAAGGCCGCCATAGCCGTTGTCCAGCAGGTGGAGCACGAACAAATAGTCCGGCGCTGCCGGTGCCGCTTCGCCGATCAGGCGGCAGCAGGCGAGGCAGACCATTTCCACATCGCTGAGCCAGGCCGGATCAAACGCCGGTAGATCACCGCCCCAACCCACCCAGCGGTGGGGCACCCCAGCGACGGTGAAGGCATGGCTGGGGTGGGGGCCGGCTTCGACCGGCGTGTCGATCAGCTGATCGGCATCGGCGGCGCACCAGCGGCCCTGGTCGTTGCGCGGCAGGGGCACGAAGGGCTCCCACCCGTCTGGCAAGCGCAGCTCCAGTTCATGGGGAGACCATCGCTCGCCTTCCAGCAGCAGCAGCACCGCCGCCAGAGCGAGAAAGCCGTGGTCGCCGCAGAGGTGACAGGTGCGTACCGTCAGCTCGGTGGCCTGCAGGGCATAAGCGATCGTCAGGTCTTCCGGACCCACCCCATCGAGCTGCCAGAGGCTCGGCCCCAGCCGGCGGGGCTTCAGGACTCGGCCAGCCTGCAGCACCTCCAACCCTTCCAGGTGGCGCACGTACTCCCGCAGCAAATAGGAGCCGGGTGTCCAGCGCGGCAGGCTGAAACGCAGGCAAGCCGATCGGGGCTTGAAGGCCAGCCT
This sequence comes from Synechococcus sp. CS-1328, assembly GCF_025128095.1. Lineage (GTDB taxonomy): Bacteria > Cyanobacteriota > Cyanobacteriia > PCC-6307 > Cyanobiaceae > CBW1002. The sequence continues at coordinate 308,589 of NZ_JAHLYT010000071.1, forward strand.
GGCCCGCACCAGGTGCTGATGGGGCTCCGAAAGATCCAGCGTCAGCAAAGGCACCGGCAGCCGCGGATCAAGGAACGAGCGTCACGCTGGCACCATCCAAAGAGGACTGGGCCTCCAGCAGGGCCAGCCGGCTGGCGTAGCGGCGGGTGAGATCGGAGAGCAGGCGCTGCAGCGTGTGCGAGCGGCTGATCCGCTGGAGATCGCCCACCAGAGCGAGGCTGCCATCCGCCGCGGGAGCCCAGCCAAGAACGCCGTGGCTACCCAACTCCACCTGCAGCTGCACCGGCTCACTCTCGCCGGCAAAACCCTTGAGAACACCACCCCAGCGGGGCTCAAAACCCATGGAGGTCAGACTGGCTGCCAGGCAATCGGCATCGCGCAGCACCGTGGGCAGGATGGAGAGATGGGACATGGACGCCAGGCCCGCTTGGTTGAACCCTAGCGATTCCGGACTGGCAATCCAGTGGCCATTGCCACAACCACCATCCCAATCCCAGCCCCGATCCGAGTCGGAGCGGCACCCTCCCCTGCGGCTGGGGGTGATGGCTTCGGGCAACGGCACCAACTTCGAGGCTCTGGTACACGCCTGCCGCAGCGGGGCGCTGAACGGCAGGGTGGAGCGCCTGGTGGTGAACAACCCCGGTTGCGGCGCGGCGCAGCGGGCCGAGCGGCTGGGCATCCGCTGCCATACCCTCGACCATCGGCTGCAGCCCAGCCGCGAAGCGCTCGACCGGGCCCTGAGCGAGAGCTTCCAGGACGCTCAGGTGGACCTGGTGGTGATGGCGGGCTGGATGCGGATCGTCACGCCGGTGCTGATTGCCGCCTATCCCGATCGGCTGGTCAATATCCACCCCTCGCTGTTGCCCAGCTTCCGCGGCGTCGATGCGGTGGGGCAGGCCCTGGCGGCAGGGGTGCGGCTGGCGGGCTGCACCGTTCACCTGGTCTGCGAGGCGGTGGACAGTGGCCGGATCCTGATCCAGGCCGCCGTTCCGGTGCTCGACGGTGACGATCGCGCCAGCCTCGCCGCGCGCATTCAGGTGCAGGAGCACCGCATCCTGCCGCTGGGGGTCGGCATCGCCGCCCAGCGGCTCAGGGATAGAACGGCAGCAGGGGCAGCCCGGTGGCGGCCGGCAGACCCGCCATCAGGTTGAGGCACTGCACCCCCTGGCCCGCCTGGCCCTTGATCAGGTTGTCGACGGCACTCATCACGATCAGCTGGCCGGTGCGGGGATCCACCTGCACGCTGATCAGGGCGCGGTTGGTGCCCCTTACCCATTTGGTCGAGGGATAGGTCCCCACCGGCAGCACCTCGACGCAGTCGGCATGGCGGTAGGCGGCGGCGAGCACGGTGGTGCAGTCGTCGGCGGTGAGGCCCGGATCCCGTAGCCGCCCGTACACCGTCGCCAGCAGCCCCCGCACCATCGGCATCAGGTGCGGCGTGAACTGCAGCTGGATGGCGCGCCCGGCGGCCTCACCGGCCAGCTGCTCGATCTCACTGGTGTGGCGGTGACCGACCACGCCGTAGGGCGCCACCGCTTCGCTGGCCTCGGCCAGCAACAGGTGCTCCTTGGCGGCCCGGCCACCGCCGGAGGTGCCCGTCTTGGCGTCGATCACGATGCCGCGGGTCTCGATCAGACCCTGCTGCAGAAAGGGGAGCAGGCCCAGCAGGCTGGCGGTGGGGAAGCAGCCGGGCGCCGCCACCAGTCGGGCGCCGCGAATGCGCTCTTCCGCCCACTCCACCAGGCCATAGACCGCCTCCTGGCACAGATCGCTGTCGCTGCGGGGAACCTGGCGCGCTTCGGCGGCATAGACCTCCTGCCATTGGCTGAGGGAGCGGTAGCGGTAGTCGGCGGAGAGGTCGACCACCTTCACGCCCCGCTCCAGCAAAGGCGGCACCAGTTGGGCCGCCAGGCCATTCGGCAGGCTGAGCACCGCCAGATCCGCCGCCGCCGCGATCTCCTCGGGGTCGGGTGACTGGACCACGGGATCCCCCGGTAACGGCAGGAACGGCACCAGATCCCGCCAGCGCTTGCCGGAACTGCGTTCACCGCCGAGATAGGTCACCTGCAGCTGCGGATGCTGATGCAGCAGCCGCAGGGTCTGCAGACCGCCGTATCCGGTGGCTCCGATCACCGCCACCCGGGCAACGGTCGCGGCAGGGACGGAGGAGGGAGCCATGCCGAATTGGCGGGAACGGCAGATCGTACCGGGCTCTATAAAGGACTATTGCGACTCGGTCGCTGGCCTTGACCGCCCTTTCCGAACCGTTCCAGATCGAGACCATCGCCTTCGACGCCATCGCCGACGCCCTGGCGGCCATTCGCAACGGCGAATCGATCGTGGTGGTGGACGACGAAAACCGCGAAAACGAAGGCGACCTGATCTGTGCCGCCCAGTTCGCCACCCCCGAACAGATCAACTTCATGGCCACCGAGGCCCGGGGCCTGATCTGCCTGGCCATGGAGGGGGAGAGGCTCGATGCCCTCGATCTGCCCCTGATGGTGGATCGCAACACCGACAGCAACCAGACCGCCTTCACGGTGAGCGTCGACGCCGGACCGGAAAACGGCGTCAGCACCGGCATCTCTGCCGAGGACCGGGCCCGCACCATCCAGGTGGCGATCCATCCCCACTCGAGGCCGGCTGATCTGCGGCGCCCTGGACACATTTTCCCCCTCAGGGCCCGCCAGGGCGGGGTGCTGAAACGGGCCGGCCACACGGAAGCGGCCGTGGACCTGGCCCGCCTCTCTGGCCTATATCCCGCCGGAGTGATCTGCGAGATCCAGAACCCGGACGGCTCGATGGCCCGCCTGCCTCAGCTGGCGCGCTACGCGCGGCTGCATGGCTTGCGGCTGATCTCGATCGCCGACCTGATCCGCTACCGACTCGACACCGAACGCTTCGTGCGTCGCCAGGCGGAGGCCGCCCTGCCCAGCGCCTTCGGCACCTTCCGCGCGATCGGCTACCGCAACGAACTCGACGGCAGCGAGCACGTCGCGATCGTCAAGGGCAGCCCGGAGACCTCCACCGGCCCGGTGCTGGTGCGGGTGCACTCCGAATGCCTCACCGGCGACGCCTTCGGCTCGCTGCGCTGCGATTGCCGGCCCCAGCTGGAGACCGCCATGCAGATGATCGAGGCCGCCGGAGAAGGCGTGGTGGTGTATCTGCGCCAGGAGGGCCGCGGCATCGGACTGATCAACAAGCTGCGGGCCTACAGCCTCCAGGATGGTGGCCTCGACACCGTGGAAGCCAACGAACATCTCGGCTTTGCGGCAGACCTGCGCAACTACGGCGTCGGCGCTCAGATTCTCAGCGACCTGGGCGTACAGCGGCTACGGCTGATCACCAACAATCCCCGCAAGATCGCCGGTCTGGGCGGCTATGGGCTTGAGGTGGTGGATCGGGTGCCCCTGGTGATGGATGCGGGTCAGCACAATGCCGCCTACCTCCAGACCAAGCGCACCAAGCTCGGCCACCTGATGGGTCGCGACTCCCAGGGACCCACGGCGGTGCTGGCCTGGCGGGGACAGAGCGATGAAGCCGGGCTTGCCAGGCAGCTGGAGGGCCTGGAGGTCTGGGCCAGCCGCCGAGGAGTGTTGCTGGAGCGGGAGGAGCATGTGCGTCTGCTGGCCCTGCTGGAGCAGCCGCAGCTGGCGGTGCTGCTCACGGCCCCAGCGGGCGAAGCCCTGGAGGCCGAGGCGCTGATGGAGGCCTTACGGCTGATGGCGAGCTGGGAGGCCACCGCGGCCGTGAGCCTCCTCCTGGCCCCGGACGCTCAGCGCACCGCCCACCCCAGCGCCCTGCTCGAACCGGAGCATCGGGACCTGGTGGCCCTGCGCAACGCCCCGGCCAGCAGGCTGGCGCTCGAACCCAATGCCTTCCTGCATTGGACCGCGCCGGTCACTTCTGAATGGTGACCGTGTTGATGCGGCTGCCGTTGTGCAGCGCCATCACCACATCCATGTTGCCGGTCTGACCGAACACGGTGTGCACCCCATCGAGGTGGGGCTGGACGCCATGGCAGAGGAAGAACTGGCTGCCACCGGTGTTCTTGCCTGCATGGGCCATCGAGAGGCTGCCGGCCTGGTGCTTGTGGGTGTTGATCTCACAGGGGATCGTGTAGCCGGGGCCACCGGTCCCGGCCATGCCGCGGGCACCTTCGCGGGAATTGGGGCAACCGCCCTGGGCCATGAAGCCATCAATGACGCGGTGGAAGGCAAGGCCGTCGTAGAAGCCCTCTTCGGCCAGCTTGACGAAATTGGCGACGGTGCCCGGTGCATCGGCATCGAACAGTTCCAGCTCGATCGTTCCGGCGTCGGTCTCCATCACGGCTTTGGTCACAGGGAAACAAGCGGAAAGGAGGACTGTATCGAGCTCGGCCTGCGCTGCCGGGTCGTCGCAGCGGGGGATCACCGCCCGGTCGTCGCACTCCGGTGCCGTGGGGTAGAACACCCCCAGTGTTTCCACCAGTCCCGGCCCGCAGGGCTTGACTTCTTCCAGGCCCAAAGGCTCCTACCTCGCCAGATTCCCTCACGATGGCCCCACGTTCTGCAAGCACCACCTCACGGGACGACCTGGCCAGCGCCCGGATCGGCGTGCTGGGCGGCAGCGGGCTCTACGCCATGGATGGGCTGGAGGACGTCCGCGAGATCACGGTTGAAACCCCCTACGGCCCTACCTCCGATGATCTGCGGCTCGGCCGGATCGGCAACGCCGAGGTGGTGTTTCTGGCTCGCCACGGCCGGTATCACACCTACACCCCCACGGAGGTGCCCTACCGCGCCAATCTCTGGGCCCTGCGCTCGCTCGGGGTGCGCTGGATTGTGTCGGTCTCGGCGGTGGGGTCGCTGCAAGAGCACTTCCGCCCGCTCGACATGCTGGTGCCCGATCAGTTCATCGATCGCACCCACCAGCGGCCGCTCACCTTCTTCGGTGAGGGTGCCGTGGCCCACGTGGGTGTGGCCGATCCCTTTTGTCCCACCCTCAGCCGTCTGCTCTCCGACGTGGGTGACAGCCTGATGCCAGGAGGCCGGGCCCTGCATCGCGGAGGAACCTATCTCTGCATGGAAGGACCCGCCTTCTCCACCCGGGCGGAATCGGAGCTCTACCGCAGCTGGGGCTGCTCAGTGATCGGCATGACCAACCACAGCGAGGCCCGACTGGCCCGGGAAGCGGAGATGGCCTACGCCACCCTGGCGATGGTGACCGACTACGACTGCTGGCACAACGACCACGCCTCGGTCAGCGTCGAGATGGTGATCGAGAACCTGAGAGCTAACGCGACCCTGGCCCAGCAGATCGTGCGCATGGCCGTGGAGCGGCTCGGGGAACTGCGCCCGCCCAGCACGGCCCACCATGCCCTGCGCCATGCCCTGATGACGCCCGCCGATCAGGTCCCCCCCGAAACCCGTCGCCGGGTCGACCTGTTCACCGCCCCCTACTGGGGTGCGTTCGAGCCGGCGGCCTGAACCCCGGGCGCCAGTTCCACCCCTGCAGCGGCCAGGGTGGACCTAAGAGAGGGACCATGCTGATCCAGCAGGCCGCGAGCCTCGTCAAGGCATAACGCTGCGGAAGACTGGGCAGAACCCTGTTCAGGGCAGGGATCACTGGCCGTTTCCCTGCTGGCGGTGATCAGGGCCGCCAGCAGCAGGGCCAGCTTCACGGATCCTCCGGCCAGATCCAGCAGCTCGGCACCCTGCTGCCGGCCCACGCCAGCCAGATCCCGCAGGATGCGCAGGGCCCGATCCTCGAGCTTGCTGTTGGTCACCGCCACATCCACCATGCGGTTGCCGTGCACCTTGCCCAACCGCACCATCACGCCGGTGGAGAGGATGTTGAGCGCCATCTTCGTGGCGGTGCCAGCCTTGAGACGGGTGGAGCCAGTGAGCAGCTCCGGCCCCGTGAGCAGGCGGATATCGAGGTCGCAGGGCATGGGGGCCTGGGCGGCGGGCACGCAGGCCATCGCGATGGCCAGGGCACCGATCTCGCGGGCGTAGTTGAGCCCGCCATGCACGTAGGGGGTGGTGCCCCCTGCGGCGATCCCCACCAGGCAATCAGCGCCGCTGAAGCCACGGGCCTCAAGATCCTGGCGGCCCGCCTCGGCCAAATCCTCCAGGCCTTCCGAGCTGCGCAGCAGAGCCGCAGCACCGCCGGCCAGAACCCCCTGAACCAGCTCGGGCGGGGTGCAGAACGTGGGCGGGCACTCCGCCGCATCGAGCACACCGAGTCGGCCTGACGTGCCGGCACCCAGGTAGAAAAGGCGGCCGCCGCCGCGCAACCGATCGCTGATGGCATCGATGGCCTGAGCGAGGACCCCGGCGGCGGCGACCACAGCCTGCTGGGGGCCACGCTCGTTCTCACAGAACAGGTCCACAAGGGCGTCGGTGGATAGCCGGTCCAGCCCTTCGCTGGCGGGATTGGGCTGCTCGGTGAGCAGATGACCCCGATCGCTGCCCGGGCTCGCTGGCTCTGGACTCACAGCAGCCCCTCCAACTGGCGGCGGAAGGCCTCCAGGTCGGCGTTGCCGGAGCTGATCGTCTCTGGAATCGCCTGCTCCAGCTCCTGCTCCTGCCACTGGCTCACGTCCATGTTGCGTTCGGGCGGCGCGATCAGAAGCCGTTCCTCGGCGGACTGGGGCAGGAATCCGGCCGGAACGAAGCGGGCCTCGTAACCGGACTGATCACAGAACATCTCCATCTCCTCCCGGTCCAGCGCTTCCACCGTGGGAGCGGGGAAATCCTGGGCCTCCAGCAATCCGGCATAGCGCTCGGCGTCGTCGCGATCCTCAAACAGCAGCACCACGGTGCGACCGCTCACCTCCAGGGAGTGGATGCCTTCACTTTCGCTGCCGGCATCGAAGAGCAGAACGTGCACCGCCATGGCAGGCCAACCAGAACCACGTCAGTGTCTCACTGCTCCGAATCTCACTGATCCGCGCCTCACTGCTCTGAGGCGGCCTCGGCGGCCAGCTCCCGCAGCCGGCGGTAGAGCGCCTGCTCCGCATCGCTGAGCAGCTCGGGCACCACGACCCGAACCTCCACGATCTGATCGCCGCACTGCTCCCCGAGGCGCAACCCCCGGCCCCGCAGGCGCAGCAACCGCCCCGACGACGACCCTGGCGGAACCCTCAGCTTCACAGGTCCGTTGAGGGTGGGCACGACCGCGTCACAGCCCAGGGCGGCATCGGGCGGCTGGAGCTCCAGTGCATAGGACACACGCAGCCCATCGACCCGCAACCCCTCGGCGGTGCGAACGCGCAGCTGCAGGAAATGGTCGCCGCCACCGGGGGCCACCCCGGCCAGCCGCAGCCGCCAGCCATCCCCCGCCAGGGGCGGCGTGCTCACCTCCACCACTGTGCCGTCTGCCAGCTCCAGCTGCACCGGTGCGCCGCTGAGCGCCTGCTCGGGGGTGAGATCGAGCACCGTTTCCTGATCCTCGGCAAACAGCACCGGCGGCGGCGACGGCGCGGCGGCCGTCACCTCACCGCTCGGACCCTCAAGACTGGGATCCTCGGAACCGGGATTCCCATCCATGCGGCGACCGGCACCGAACGGGCGCCCCCATGATGCGGCTGCTGCGGAAGGTTGGGGCCCCGGCGCCTGGGTGGTGCCTGGAGCGTCCATAGGTTCCGTTTCCTCAACCTCTCTGCGCCGGCTGCGCCCACGACCGAACAGGGTCTCGAGGTAGTCCTGGAAGTCCGGGAAACCCGTCGCAAAGGGATCGGAGGAGGACGCCCCGGCCGCGCTTCCCTCGCCGGCTTCCCAGGCCCGGCGGCGCTGCGGATCGGACAGCACCGCGTAGGCCTCGTTGACCAGCTTGAAGCGCTCCTCCGCCACCGGATCATTGCCGTTCAGGTCGGGGTGCCAGCGGCGCGCCTGGGCCCGGAAGGCCCGCTTCAGGCTGGGGGCGTCGCTGCCCGGCTCCAGCCCGAGCACCCCCCAGTGGTCAGGGGCGCTGCCGGCACCCGTCATTGGCATCCCCATCGCTGGCATCCCGGTCTGCGCGTCTCCCAGGCTCAGATCTCGCCCCAGGGGTCATCGTCACCCCACTCGGAGCGCGGCGGCCGGCTGGGGGGACGCGGTGCGGCGCGCTTGCGGCTCTCGTCCAAGCGATTGTCCGGATCCCGGCGGTTGGGATCGCGGTAGCCAGATGAGCGATCTTCAGAGTTGCGATCGCTGGCATCGCGATAGGCAGACTCGCGAGAACCATTGTCGCGGTAGGGGGGAGGTTCGGGGTAAGCGGTTTGTGGGTAGCCGGTCTGGGGGTAGCTGCTCTCTGGATAGGAGCGATCCATTGGGGCACGATCAACGCTTAGGCCCTGCTCACTCGGGAAGCCTCCGGAGCCGGACCAGCTGCTGTCCCGACGCAGCGCCGGTTGGCGATCGAGACCCACGCCACCCAGGCCGCCATAGGAGCTGGATCCATAAGAACTGGCGCCATAGGAGCCGGAGCCCCAGCGATCGGCATCGGAGCGACCAGGACGGCCCGGGCCATCCCAGTCGTCCCAGTCGTCGTCGGAAAACAGTTCATCCTTGAGGGAGCCGAGCGTGTTCTTGAGGCCCTGCAAGGGGCCGCTCTCGGCCTTGCGCTCGCTCAGCAGGCGGCGATTGAGGCCGAACAGGGCCTCCTGCAACTGACTCACCGCCAGATCCAGTTCGCCGAGATCACCACCCGCCAGCTGATCCTGCACATCGCGAACGGCCAGCTCCACCGCCCGTTGCTGCCGCTCCGCCCCATAGGGACCCAGCTCCAGGGCCGCATCCCGCAGCCGCCGTTCGGCCTGAGCCACCAGGGTCTGGGCGCGGTTGCGGCGATCGACCTCGGCCCGTTTGCGGCGATCCTCGCCGGCCTTCTGCTCGGCCTCCGCAAGCAGGCTTTGAATCTCGTCCTCGCTGAGGTTGGACCCCCCCTGGATCGACACACTCTGCTTGCGGCCTGTGGTGCGGTCGGTGGCTGAGACCTGCAGCAGACCATTGGCGTCGATGTCGAACGACACCTGCACCTGGGGCACCCCCCGCGGCGCTGGCGGAATGCCGGAGAGGCGAAAACGCCCCAGCGACTTGTTGCCCTCGGCCATCTGCCGCTCCCCCTGCAGCACATGGATCTCCACGGAGCTCTGGTTCGATTCCGAGGTGCTGAACACATCGCTCTTGCGCACCGGAATCGGCGTGTTGCGCGGGATCAGCACCTTCATCACCCCGCCGATCGTCTCCAGGCCAAGGGACAGGGGCGTGACGTCGTTGAGCATCAGATCGCGCAGCTCACCGGTAAGGATGCCGGCCTGCACAGCGGCTCCGATCGCCACCACCTCATCGGGGTTGACCGACTGGCAGGGTTCCCGCGGAATCAGGGTGCGCACCATCTCCTGCACCATCGGCATCCGGGTGGAGCCCCCCACCAGCACGACGTCGTCGATGTCTTCCGAGGCCAGGCCCGCATCCCGCAGGGCCCGCTGCACCGGCCGTAGCAAGCGATCGAGCAGATCCGGGCAAAGGCTCTCGAACACCCGCCGCTCCAGGGTGGTCTCAATGTGCAGGGGACCATCCGGACCCGTGGCGATGAAGGGCAGGGAGATGGGCGTGCTCTGCACGCCACTGAGCTCCTGCTTCGCCTTCTCCGCTGCCTCGGTGAGCCGCTGCAGCGCCTGACGATCGCGGCGCAGGTCGATGCTGTGCTCGCTCTGGAAGGCATCGGCCAGCCAGTCGACGATGCGGCGATCCCAGTCGTTGCCGCCGAGCTGGGTGTCGCCGCTGGTCGCCTTCACATCGAAGACACCATTGGCGATGCGCAGAACCGACACATCAAAGGTGCCTCCTCCCAGATCAAAGACCATCACCCGCTTGGCACTGCTGCGATCGAAGCCGTAGGCGAGGGCAGCGGCGGTGGGTTCGTTGAGGATTCTCTCCACGGCGATGCCCGCCAGCCGGCCCGCATCACGGGTGGCCTGGCGCTGGGCGTCGTTGAAATAGGCGGGCACGGTGATCACCGCCGCCTCCACGGGCTCGCCCAGGTAGGTGGCGGCATCGTCCACCAGCTTGCGCAGGATGCTGGCAACCAGCTCTTCGGGGGCGTACTCCCGCTCGGTGGCAGGGCAGAGCACCCGCACATTGCCGGCCTCGTTGGCCCGCACCGTGTAAGGCACCGCCAGGCTGCCCTCATCGAGCTCATCCCAGCTGCGCCCCACGAAGCGCTTGAGGTTGGCAAAGCTGTTGCGCGGGTTGAGCACCAGCTGACGCCGCGCCAGCTGCCCCACCAGCAGCTCCTGATCGCGGCTGAAACCCACCACCGAGGGGGTGGTGCGACCGCCTTCGGCACTGGCGATCACCTGGGGACGGCCACCTTCCAGCACCGCCACCACCGAGTTGGTGGTGCCCAGGTCGATGCCCACGATGCGGCCCATGACTTCCCGTTGCGCGCCCCAAAGCTACCGACTCCCGCCGTGGGCACTCCGTTCAGGCGGAGCGGAGCCTTTAATCGGCCTTTAAACGGTGGGGAGAACCCATTTCCTTAGATTCGAGCCGCGGTGCCGTTCGCACATCACCGTGTTCTGCTCCGCCCCCCCATGACGACGGATTCCAGTAACGACGCCTTCACCCTCCGTCGTCGTCCGCCCTTAGAGCGGTTCTTGGACACCGGCTTCCGCCAGCTCACCCTGGCCCTGGCTTCGGTGGTGGCGTTGCTCCTCCTGGGCATTTTTCTCACGATCGCAGAAGGAGCCCACGAGGCGATTGGCACCTTCGGCGCGGGATTCCTGGTCAGTTCCGCCTGGGATCCGGTCAATAATCAATACGGAGCCTTGGTGGCCATTTACGGCACGATGGTGTCGTCCCTGCTGGCCCTGGCCATCGCCGTTCCTCTGGGCGTGGGAACAGCGATCTTCATCACCGAAGACCTGATCCCCACCCGGCTGCGCAGTGCCATCGGTCTGATGGTGGAGCTGCTGGCTGCTATTCCGTCCGTGGTCTTGGGGCTCTGGGCAATTTTCGTGATGGAGCCCGCTATCCGTCCTGCCCTTGAGCTGCTGCATCGGCTGCTGGGCTGGACTCCGTTTTTCGACACGATTCCGCAGGGACCGGGCATGGCTCCCGCAATCCTGATTCTGGTGGTGATGATCCTGCCGATCATCACGGCCATCTCCCGAGATGCGCTCAACCAGGTGCCTCTGGAACTTCGTCAGGCCGCCTACGGCATTGGCAGCACCCGTTGGGGCGCGATCTTCAACATCATTCTTCCGGCGGCGATCTCAGCCATTGTCGGGGGTGTGATGCTGTCCCTGGGCAGGGCCATGGGCGAGACAATGGCCGTGACAATGATCATCGGCAATTCGCTCAACTTCAGCTTCTCGTTGCTGGCTCCCGGCAACACCATTTCGGCCATGCTCGCCAACCAGTTCGGCGAGGCCTCCGGCATTCAGGTCTCGGCACTGATGTATGCGGCCCTGGTGCTGATGGTGCTCACCTTCATCGTGAACGTTTTGGCCCAGATGTTGGTGCGGCGCTTCAGCTTGCGCTACTGAAACTCACTCCACTTTCAGATTTCCGCCAGCTCCAGGCATTCTCCTCAACGGCTTCGTCTCCATGAGTATCAGCACCATCGGCGCACCCCACGAAGATCTTTTCGACCGGCGGCCACTGAGCTTCGATCGCCGGCTGAAGCGCAACCGAATCAATCGTGTGCTCACTGGCGTTGCGGGCATGTTTGCCACCATCGCCATTATTCCCTTGGTGTTGGTGCTCTTCTACGTGCTGGTTCAGGGGGGCAGTCTGATCTCCCTGAGCCTGTTCACCGAGCTGCCGCCGCCTCCCGGCCTTGATGGTGGGGGCATCGGCAATGCCGTGGTCGGCACCCTGGTGGTCACCCTGGTGGCCGCCCTGGTGGCGATCCCTGTGGGCGTAGGTGGTGGAATTTATCTGAGCGAATACTCGATGGGCGGCTGGTTCGCCCGCTTCGTGCGCTTCGGCAACGACGTGCTGGCTGGGGTGCCATCGATCATCTGCGGCGTCTTCGTCTACGGCGCGATCGTGGCCACACGGATTCTCTTTGACCGCAGCTACAGCGCCCTGGCCGGTGGCCTGGCCCTGGCGGTGCTGATGCTGCCCACCGTGATCAAGACCACCGACGAGGGGCTGAAGCTGGTGCCGCAGGAACTGCGCTGGGGCGCCTATGGAGTCGGAGCTTCCCGCTTCGTCACGATCGTGCGCATTACCCTGCCTTCCGCCTTCACGCCAATCGCCACGGGCGTTGTGCTGGCGATCGCCCGGGCAGCAGGGGAAACGGCGCCACTGATCTTTACCGCCCTGTTCTCCCCCTTCTGGCCGGAGAGTCTGCTGAGTCCGATCGCCACGATGTCGGTCTTGATCTTCAATTTTGCGATCATGCCGTACGAGGCCCAGAACGCCCTGGCCTGGGCCGCCTCCTTCGTCTTGGTGGTGATGATCCTGATTGCCAATCTTCTGGCCCGCTGGTTCAGCAGCTTCGCCCAGAGATGAACGACCTTCTTTCTTAGCAGTTTCCCTCCCCTTTTTCCCGTTTCGCTGCTCTCCTCCGATGACCTCCACCCAGCAAAAACCTAAGACTTATGCAAACGACGTTTGCATGTCTCTGGAGAATGTGACCATCTCTTACGGCAACTTCGAGGCGGTCCGTAACGTCTACATCGACATCCCCCACGGCCAGGTCACGGCCTTCATCGGTCCATCCGGTTGTGGTAAGTCCACAGTGCTGCGCGCTCTGAACCGGATGAACGATCTGATCCCGGGCTGCCATCTCAAGGGCCGGGTGATCTTCGACAACTACGACCTCTACGAACCGCATGTGGATCCGGTGGAAGTGCGGCGGCGGATCGGCATGGTGTTTCAGAAGCCCAACCCTTTCCCCAAGACCATCTACGAGAACATCGCCTTCGGTGCCCGGATCAATGGCTATCGCGGCGATATGGATGAACTGGTCGAGCGTTCCCTGCGCAAGGCCGCCGTGTGGGATGAATGCAAGGACAAACTGCAGGAGAGCGGCCTCGCCCTCTCTGGCGGCCAGCAGCAGCGCCTCTGCATCGCCCGCGCCATCGCCACCGAACCGGAGGTGATCCTGATGGATGAACCCTGCTCAGCTCTGGATCCGATCTCCACACTGAAGATCGAGGAGACGATGCACGAGCTCAAGCGCAGCTACACGATTGTGATCGTCACCCACAACATGCAGCAGGCCGTGCGGGTGGCGGACATGACCGCCTTCTTCAATGCCGAGGCCGTGGAAGGAGGCTCCGGCAAGGTGGGCTATCTGGTGGAGTTCAGCGAAACCGAACGCATTTTCAACGCCCCGGCGCAGCAGTCCACGCAGGACTACGTCTCTGGCCGTTTTGGCTGACACAGGCTTCGGCTGAGGCAGGCTTCTGCTGAAGCTCTGGCGCGGCGAAGCTTCACCATGGACGGGCACCCCGTGCCGACTGGCCATGGATCCCCTCACGATATTCGGGGTGGCGGCGGTCACGGTCATGTTGATCGCTTACATCCAGGAAGAGCGGGCGGCCGCCTGGATCCTGGTGTTTGCGGTCGGCTGCCTGGCCTCCGGCATCTACGGTCTGCTGGCGGGTGCCTGGCCCTTCATGGTGGCCGAGTTGCTCTGGACTGTGGTGGCCTACCGGCGCTGGCGGCGGCGGCGGATCCGGGAGCGTTCAGCGGCCATGGAAGCCAACCACCTGCAGCAGGTTCATCAGTCAAAACCGGACTGATCGCGCAAGACGTTGCATCTTGGCTGGTGATGCTCTGCAGGAGCGACTGTGGCGAGAGACCACTCGAGCGCAATCTGAAGCGCAGTCCAAAGCTCAGTCCGAAGCGCAATCCGAATCAACTCAGACCACGATCGCCCCGATCAGGAGCAAGCCTGAACCATCTAAAGATCGCCCCGAAAAGTCATAAAAAAGCCGGCCTTAAGAGCCGGCTGGGGGGTAACGGAGAGGGAGGGATTCGAACCCTCGATAGAGTTGCCCCTATACAGCATTTCCAGTGCTGCGCCTTCGACCACTCGGCCACCTCTCCGGGGGCAAAATGGGGCAATCCGGTGGCAATGTAGCAGCCGGTCCGGCGGCTCCTCGTCCTACGGTCCCGCTCCTCCAACGTTGTCCTCTTCATGACCCGCAGCCATCCGATCACGATCCACTGGCGCCAGGCCAACCGGGTGATCCGCCGGGAGGTGCCGGAAGGGGAGTACATCCTGCGCAGCTTCGAGCAGCAGGGTGAACCCTTGCCTTTCAGTTGCCGTAATGGCTGCTGTACGGCCTGCGCCGTGCGGGTGCTGTCCGGTGAGATCGACCAGCGCGAAGCCCTGGGGCTGTCGCGGGAGGTACGCGCCAAGGGCTACGGCCTTCTCTGCGTTGCCAGGGCCCTCGGGCCCCTGGAAGTCGAAACCCAGGACGAGGACGAGGTCTATGACCTTCAGTTCGGTCGCTTCTTCGGCCGTGGCAAGGTGCGTCCCGGCCTGCCCCTCGACGACGAATGAGCGGTTCCACCAGCTCCCTTCCCAACGCCCCGTCGATCGTGCCGGCCGACGGTGCCGTGACGTCGCCGCGGTCTGTGTCTAATGCTGCCCTGGCTGCCTCGGGGCTGTCGCTCGGCGAGCTGGAGCGGTTGGTGGCGATCGCCCGCCGCGCCGCCGAGGCCGGGGGCACCCAGTTGCGGCGCTTTGATGGTCAGCTGGAGCAGGTCCGCGAGAAGGGCCGCGCCGGCGATCTGGTCACCGAGGCTGATCTGGCCGCCGAAGCGGCCGTGCTGGCCCTTCTGGAAGCGGAAACACCCCAGATCGGAGTGCTGGCCGAGGAGAGCGGCCGCCGCAAACGCTCAGGCGAACTGGAATGGTGCGTCGACCCTCTGGACGGCACCACCAACTACGCCCATGGCTTTCCGTTCTATGGCACCTCCGTGGGCCTCACCTGGCAGGGCCAGCCGCTGCTCGGTGCCCTGGCCGCACCGGGCCTCGATCAGCTGTACTGGGCCGCACCGGGCCTCGGCTCCTGGTGCAACGGCCACCGGCTGCAGGTGAGCCCCTGCGAACGCCTCAGTGACGCTCTGCTGACCACTGGCTTCGCCTACGACCGCAGCACCCGGCTCGACAACAACTACGCCGAGTTCGCCTACTTCACCCACCGCAGCCACGGCGTACGGCGCGCTGGTGCCGCCGCCCTGGATCTGGCCTTTGTGGCGGCGGGTCGGCTGGATGGCTACTGGGAGCGCGGCCTGTCCCCCTGGGATCTGGCCGCAGGCGTGGTGCTGGTGGAACAGGCCGGTGGCCTGATCAGCAGCTACGACGGCAGTCCCTTCGATCTCAGCAGCGGTCGACTGATCGCCTGCGGCCCCCAGCTGCATGGCGCCCTGGTGGCAGGCCTGGCCGCCTGCCGTCCGCTGAGCGGCGCCAGCTTCGGTGCCCCTGAGCTGGATGGGCCCTGACGGGGCAGTCCATAGGATCGCCCAGCCTTCTTCCTCGCCCGATCGCCATGGCTCTGCAACCCGCCGCCGGCGCCCGGGACCGCCACCCGCGCGAGGTGGAGAGGAACCGCAGACTTGTGGAGCTGCTGGCCGGTGTCTTCCGGCTCTGGGGGTACCAGGAGGTGGACCCCCCCACGATCGAGCGGATCGACACCCTCGAAGCCGGTGGTGCCATCGCGGCCAGTGAGATGGTTCGGCTCGCCTCAGACGATCCGCTGGCCCTGCGTCCTGAGCTGACCGCCTCAATCGCCCGGGCCGCCAGCACGCGCCTCGCCAGCCGGCCTCGTCCGCTGCGGCTGTGGGCCAGCGGCAACACCTTCCGCACCGCGATCGCCGATGGCGGCGATCAGCGGATCAGCGAACAGGTGCAATGCGGCGTTGAGCTGCTGGGGGAGCCCTCCGCCGCCGCCGATACGGAACTGCTGCATCTGCTGCTCGCTGCCGCCGCCACCCTGGGGCTGCAGCCCCACCACCAACCCCGGCTGCTGGTGGGCCACCACGGCATCCTCTCGGCCCTGCTGGCGTCGATCCCTGCCGAGCAGGCCGGAGCCGTGCGGCAGGCCCTCACCAGCTTCGATCCCCTCGCCCTGGAGCAGCTGCCGCTGCCGGGAGGGCAGCGCAGCCAGTTGCAGCAGCTCATGCGGCTGCGGGGAGAACCCACGGCGGTGCTCTACCAGCTCGAGCAATGGCTCGGGCCGATCCAGCCGCTCAACGAGCTCGCCCAGACCCTGGCCAGCGTTGCGCCGACGGCGGCATCGCTCGGGGTGACCCTGCAGCTCGATCCCACCTTTCAGCCCCACTTCGCCCTCTATGACGGCCTGGTGATCAAATTGGTCTGCCAGGCCACGGACGCCCCCCGCGACATCGCCAGCGGTGGGCGCTACGACAAGCTCGTGGGCCGCTTCTGCAGCGATGCCGGCCAGGCGGCAGGGGTTGGTTTTGCCTTTGCGATCGATGCCATCCGTGATCTGCTGGCCAGTGCTGCCTGCGGCGCTGACGCCGAGCCACGCTGGCTGGTGAGCTGCCGGACCAGCGCCGGCCTGCCGAAGGCGTTGCAGCGGCTCCAACAGCTGCACGCCGCCGAGGAAGCGGCGGAACTGGGCCCGAAGCCCTGTGCCAGCCAGGCCGAAGCCGACGCCATCGCCCGTGAGCGCGGCTGCCATGGAGCCATCTGGTTGCCGGACTGAACGCCGGAGGGTCGCGGAAGCACAGCGGCCCAAAGCCGATCCTTAGGATCAGCTCCCACTGGTTCGACCCTGCATGGCCCACACGATCGTCACCAATGTGTGCGAGGGCGTGGCCGACTGTGTCGATGCCTGCCCGGTGGCCTGCATTCATCCCGGCCAGGGGGCCAACAGCAAGGGCACGGCCTTCTACTGGATCAATTTCGACACCTGCATTGACTGCGGCATCTGCCTGCAGGTGTGCCCTGTGGACGGGGCCATCCTTTCGGAGGAGAAACCCGAGCTCCAGCGGGCAGGCTGAGCCCTGCGGGGATCCAACGGCCGCGTGCCAGCCAGTGCCCTGGCGCCCCACCCCAGAGCAGGGACTGGATGGTGCGCTGATTGAGTCGCTCGGATTGCCGCCAGACCAAGACCTTCACCAGACATGTGCTGGCAAGTTCGGAGACCCCTCCCTCTGGTGGCTTGAGCAGCCCGCGGTCCGGCCTCTACGGTCACTGGCAGTGATCCAACCCTGACCATGCCGGTGCTGGAAGAGACAGGCCAGATTCAGATCCATACCGAAAACATCTTCCCGATCATCAAAAAGGCCGTCTACAGCGGTCATGAGGTGTTCCTGCGGGAACTGGTGAGCAACGGCGTCGATGCCATCAGCAAGCGCCGCATGGCCGCTATGGGCGGAGATTGCAGTGAAGGTCCGGAAGGCATGATCCAGATCCGTATCGATCGGGAGGCCAAGACCCTCACAATCAGCGACAACGGCATCGGCATGACTGCCGATGAGGTGAAGCGCTACATCAACCAGGTGGCCTTCTCCAGCGCTGAAGACTTCCTCGAGAAATACAAGCAGGAGGATGACGCCATCATCGGCCACTTCGGCCTCGGCTTCTACTCCAGCTTCATGGTGGCCAGCCAGGTGGAGCTGGTCACGCTCAGCGCCCGCGAGGGAAGCGAAGCGGTGCGCTGGAGCTGCGATGGCTCGCCCAACTTCAGCCTCGAGAGCGCCGAGCGCAGCGAA
Organism: Synechococcus sp. CS-1328; assembly: GCF_025128095.1. Taxonomy (GTDB): domain Bacteria; phylum Cyanobacteriota; class Cyanobacteriia; order PCC-6307; family Cyanobiaceae; genus CBW1002. The sequence continues at coordinate 326,264 of NZ_JAHLYT010000071.1, forward strand.
CCGGGCACCGATGTGATCCTGCACCTGATGGAGGAGGAACTCGAATACATCGAGCCCTCCCGCATCCGCACCCTGATCACCACCTACTGCGACTTCCTGCCGGTGGCGGTGCAGCTCGAAGGTGAAACGGTGAACAAGCGGGAGGCACCGTGGCGCAAGAGCCCCCGCGAGCTGAAGGATGAAGACTATATCGCGTTGTACCGGTATCTCTACCCCTTCCAGGGCGATCCGCTGCTCTGGGTGCATCTCAATACCGATTACCCCTACAACCTTCAGGGAATCCTCTACTTCCCCCGCTCCAGCGGCCGGGCCGACTGGGAGAAGGGAGAAATCCGGCTCTACTGCAGCCAGGTGTTCGTGAGCGACTCGATCAAGGAGGTGGTGCCGCGCTATCTGCTGCCCCTGCGGGGCGTGATTGATTCGCCGGATATCCCTCTGAACGTGAGCCGCTCGGCCCTGCAGACCGACCGACGAGTGCGCTCAATCGGCGGCTTTGTGGCTAAAAAGGTGGGCGACAGGCTGAAGCAGCTGCATCGGGACGAACCGAAGCGCTACGCCGAGATCTGGGAATCGCTGGCACCGTTCATCAAGATCGGTGCCATGGAAGACGAGAAGTTCGCCGACCAGGTGGCTGATCTGGTGCTGTTCGGCACCACGGCTTCCGCGGCTGAATCCCCTTCCAGTGATACGGATGACAACGCCGCAGCCGAGGCAACTGCCCTTGATCCCATCCCCACCGATGGGAAGATCTACACCACGCTCTCCGGCTATCGGAGCCGCCTCGCTGCTGACAACGGCAAGCGGATCCTGTATTGCACCGATGAAGCCGGCCAGGCCGGGCCACTGGCCCTGTGGCGCAGCCAGGGCGCCGAGGTGCTGCTGGCGGACACCTTCATCGACACCCAGTTCATTCCCTGGCTGGAACACCGCCACGAGGAACTGACCTTCCAGCGGGTCGACGCCGAACTCGACGACAGCCTCAAGGAACAGGAGAGCGAGCTGGCCGATGCCGATGGCAAGGACGCCTCCGAGAAATTACGCGACCTGTTCCGCAGTGCCCTGGCCGACGACAGGGTGACCATCCAGGTTCAGGCCCTCAAGGGCGACAGTGCCCCGGCCGCCCTGATCCTGTTGCCGGAACAGATGCGCCGCATCAACGACATGGGCGCCCTGATGGAACAGCGCTTGCCGGGTTTGCCCGATCATCACGTGCTGCTGATCAACCGCCGTCACCGGCTGGTGGAGGGTCTGCTGAAGCTTTCCGCTGGAGCGGTTCTGACCTCGCCCGCCGCTGCGGCCAGCTCCCCCAGCCAGCAACTCTCCAGCGACCTGAGCCGCCACATCTATGAGCTGGCACGACTGGCGGTGGGAGGCCTGGAGCCGAACCAGCTGGCCGGCTTCCAGCAGCGCAGCGGCGACCTGATGGGCCGGCTGATGGAACGGGGCCTCTGAGCTGGATCCGGCCCTGCGGGCCAGCTTGAACCAAGGCTCCACCAGAGGCTGGAGCCCTTTTGCTAAAGTCTTCGCTTGGGCATTGATGCCCGAGCGTTGTGTTGTTTCGGTAGAACGTCATGTCCCGGGTTTGTCAGCTCACCGGCAAGCGCGCCAACAACGGGATGGCCGTCAGCCACTCCCATGTGCGCACCAAGAAACTTCAGCAGGTGAACCTCCAGGAGCGTCGCCTGTGGTGGGCCGAGGGCAAACGCTTCGTGAAGCTGCGGGTGTCCACCCGTGCCCTCAAAACCATCCAGAAGAAAGGCCTGGGTGCCTACGCCCGCGAACTGGGCGTCAACCTGGCCAAGATCTGAAGAGTGTCATTTTAAGCCGCCCCCATGGGGCAGCTGAGCCTGACGCAGCCTTCAAGTTCTGAATCCCGCCATGCATCGCCGACCCCTTCTTCAAGGCCTGGCCATGGCAACCCTTGGCCTGCTTGGACGTCCCAGGCAGGCTTTTGCAATGGGCGGCACCCTTCCTTCGCTCGAGACGGTGGCTCCGGCCTTCGATCTTGAGGGAGTCGTGGCTGGATCCACCATCCAGCGCAATCTCACAGACTTCGCCGGCCGCTGGTTGGTGCTCTATTTCTATCCCAAGGATTTCACCGGTGGTTGCACGCTCGAGGCTCGTGGCTTTCAGCGTGACCTGACTGCCTTTCATGCCCTGGACGCCGAGGTGGTCGGCATCAGCGCCGATGATCCCGAGGCCCACGCGTCCTTCTGCGACAGCGAAGGACTGGCCTTCCCTCTGCTCTCTGATCCGGGTGGCACCGTCAGCCAGCGCTACGGCTCCTGGATCGCCCCTTTCTCGCAACGGCATACCTTCCTGATCGATCCTGCCGGCATCCTGCGGGAGCGCTGGTTCGCGGTTCGGCCCACCCTGCACAGTCAGGAGGTGCTGGCCACACTGCAAACTCTTCAGGAGAGCAGCCAAGACGAGGGGTGAGTTGGCTACGGGATGTCATGTCGTACCGGTCAGACAATCTGCCGCATCTCTCGCGAGTACAACACACCGGCCTCACAGAAATGCTCAAGACCTTCTCAGTTTGGCTGATACAAGGATTGTGGTGACATGGATAGGCATCAAACCGGAGAGCTGGGCAGGATTTCCAGAACCGGTTCCCCACTCCATGGCACTCTCCAGCGGAAACTCATCCATCAAGTCCTCGAGCCTGCATCCCCAGGCCCTTGTCATGCGATGGCTAGCTGAACCGACTTATCACGAACTTCACTCATGGTAGTATAACTTCCGCAAAAAGATGTCGGCGAGTCAATTCATTTCCAGGCGAGACTCTTCCTTCGTTGTTGTCTGCCAAAAGTCAACTGAGACTTCGATTCACCAGCAATTCCTGCTCGGCAAACATCTAATAGCAGTAGTTACGCTCTATTCTGCTTATCCATCACCTGCCTCAAGGGCGCCTCGAAAAGTCGCCCTCGCCGAGACTTCCGGATCGGGGCGGCTCAGGCTTGGGACATGAGCCTGAGTCAGCTCAACCACGGGGAATTGGGATGATTGGAGGTGCCCGCAAGCCATTCAGGCAATCACCGGATCAGTCTCTGGGCCCCAGATCTTAACCAACGCCGCCAGATCATTCGCGCTGAACCATGGATTGCTCGCCATAGTTGCGTCGGTATTGTAGCTCATTGCCGTACTCGCTGTGGTGAAGGCCGGATTCCATGGATCGTCGAAGGGATGACGTAGCCCGAGGGCATGGCCGACCTCATGCACGATGGATTCCTTATCGCTTGAGCAGATACTGTTGTCGCCAGAAGTCTGTTTCCAGAGCAGATCGAACTTATTTCCCTGGCGTAAGGCCATCCCCAGATTGGCCTTGTTGCCACCGATGTTGTCAACGCTGTAGAAGTCGATCAGAGAGCCTTGCTTGTCTTTCTGGCGTGCAAAGTCAACATTGAGGATCGGATCCAGTCGACTGAATACACTGTCGATGAAGAGACGTTGCTGTTTTGAGGTGCCTAGCGCGTTCATCTTCGAACCGGGCAGGCTCACTGCAGCTGCTTTGACCTGGATGTAGTACCCCACCGCTTCCGTGGCCATGCCACCGAGAAAGATTGGCCCCTCGCCTGGCAAAGCCAGTGAAATTCCGGTGATCAGATCAACCTCTTCCATGGCGCTGGCCGGCATTGCCTGCCCTTCGCTTCTGACGCCCCTATGTTAGGCATTCAGCAGGGACGGTGCTTTGCCAGTAGCCCTGAGCAACAAATGATTGGAACAAACAATTGTTTCAAACAAGAGACTGGTGCCTGAGTAGATGATGGCCGAATGTCTAAGACTAGCTGTTTAAACATTTAGCAAATCAGCTTCCCTTGAGGCAGTCGGCCGCATCATGAGTTCAACACTCGCAAAGTATCGACAAGTGGATCTGGTCAAGCACTTGCTGCGGCTGCGTTGGAATTCCGTAACCAGGGCTTGGCCCGATGAATCGTCCAAGCGACCCTCCATCGGCTCGGCGAAAGCTGGGCCTGCCTTGTCGCAGGTCAGTCATTGGCTGGGGTGCTGCGCTCTGCGCCCCAGCCTCGACCAGGGGCAGACAACTCCTCTCTAGGGTGACAAGCAGCCTTTTTGCCAGATGGATCCTTTGCCCCGGAGTCTGCACCGACCGTTAACGCGGCTCCGCCGCCGCCAGCTGCTCAGGATGCTGCCGGTCCTGGGCATTGTCCTGGCAACAGCTCCCTGGATCATTCCCCGGGCAGGTAGCTCCGCCGGGCAGGTGTCGCCCACAGGATTGCGGGTGCTGGCCATCGCCGACAGCGGCAGCGGCAATGCCAACCAGCAGGCCGTGGCCGATCGCATGGCCGAGTTGCATCGCCGCGAGCCGGTGAATCTGGTGCTGATGGCGGGAGACAACATCTACCCAGACGGCAACCTCAAGCTGGTGCAGTCGACCTTTGAACGTCCCTACAGGTCCCTGCTCCAGGCTGGGGTGCCCTTTCATGCAGTGCTCGGCAACCACGACATCCGCACCGCGAACGGAACTCCGCAGCTCCAGTACAAGCCCTTCGGCATGGCGGGACGCTGGTACAGCCTGCGACGAGGGCCGGTGGAGTTCTTTCTGCTCGACACCAACGTCAACGTCGACTGGAGCAGACAGTTGCCCTGGCTTCAGGGTGCCCTGGCCTCCAGTACGGCCCCCTGGAAGGTGGTGGTTGGCCACCACCCCATCTACTCGTCAGGTCATTACGGCGACCAGCCGCAGCTGATCAGTCGACTGACGCCTCTCTTCAAACGCCACGGCGTGCAGCTGTACATCAACGGCCACGAGCACAACTACGAGCGCACGAAGCCGATTGATGGCATCACCTATCTCACCGTCGGTGGTGCCGGGGCCTGGCTGCGGCCTGTCAAAGCCAACGCCCGCAGCGCAAGGGCCGCAAGTGTCTACAGCTTCGCTGAACTGGATTTCACCCCCACCCGTTTGGATTTGCAGGCCTGGGACAGCAAGGGACAGCGCATCGATCAGGTGCAGCTGACGGCGCAACCCTGAGTACAAGCCCAGCGTTGTCAGCTCATGATCCCCCCGGGGATCCGATGGCAGCTGGCAGACCAGCCTGGAGGATTGCAGGTTGAAACCCCCCTGACAAGCTGTTCGCGTCTGCAACCATGCCACTCGCGATTCATCAGTGGAGGGCCTCGACCAGGAGCTGCTGGTGTACAGCTGCGTCAGCGCGCTGAGATTCGATGCACTCGCGCTCCATCGGCACATCCAGCACGGCGCGCCAGGAGGCGAGCAGGGCAGCAGACTCGGGCATGGCAGCCAGGTCCTGGCAAGGGCACCCGATCGCCGCTGCAGCGACGGCCACCTTGGGGTCGTAGCTGAGGGCCGCACAGGGAGCTCCGGCCAGGGCCGCCAGGATCAGCCCATGCAGGCGCATGGCGATCACCAGACCGGCCTGGGCGAACACCGCCATCGCCTCCTCAGGACTGTTCACCGTCAGCTCGCGGCTGCGCTCCAGCAGGGCAGGCGGCACCAATCGCTCAGCCTCAAGCCGCGCCAGCAGACCCCGATCCTGGTGCCGGTGAAACGGCATCCACAACACGGAGCGATCAGCCGACAGGGCCAGGGCTGCCACAGCCTCGAGATAGGGGCGCCAGGCCTCTCCCCGCAGCTGCTCCACCGGTCGCCAGCAGAGCACGATCGCTCGCTCCTGCAGGGTTTCTGAAGGGGGTGTGGCCGCCAGCCCCCAGACCGGATCGCTGCCCACCACACCCTTGGCACCAAAGCGCCTGGCCAGACTGGCCGAGTCTGGGTCTCGCCAGCTGATCGCCGTGGCCCTGGGCAATACCAACGCCACCAGTGCGCCACTGCGACGGCGGCGCAGGGGTCCGAGGCCCTGACCCCAGAGGATCACCGGTTTCCCCTGCCAGCGAGCCTTGAGGATCAGAGCCGCGTAATACAGCAGGCTGCGAAAGCTGGTCGAGTCCTGCAGCAGACTGCCGCCGCCGAACACCAGGGCATCGCAGCGATCCAAGGCCCGCAGCACCCCAGCCACCCCCCGCCGTTGCACTGTCTCCACGCCGAATCGGTGCTGAACCTCGGCTTCGTCGTGGGCGGTGACCAGGGCGCTCCAACCTGAGGGGAGCTGGGCCAGCAGGGCCTGAAGCAGGGCGTCATCGCCGAGGTTGTGCTCGCCGTAATAACCGCAGAGCAGGGCCTGCATCGAACACGCACCCGGGCAGGCTCCGTACATTACGGATCACCGTGGGCTCCCCTGCCATGCATGCTCTCTCCCTGCCCACCTGGTGGATCCACATCACCTCGGTGCTGGAGTGGATGGCGGCGATCGTGGCTGTGATTGTCTGGGGGCGTCGCCGCCAGGAGGGGGGCTGGCGCTGGCTGGCCCTCGCCATGCTGCCGGCCCTGGTGAGCGCCATGGCGGCCTGCACCTGGCACCTGTTCGACAACACTTCGGACCTGGATGGGCTGGTGGTCTTTCAGGCGGGATGCACCGCCCTCGGTAACGCCGCCCTGGCGTTGGCGGCCTGGAATCTGTGGCGCCACCAACCCCTGCCGGCAGGGGCCGCCGACCTCACCAGCTCCGGATCCGCCAGCAGCCCCACCCTGCCGACCAGCCAGCCATGAGCGTCCTGACCCTGCTGGCCCGTTTCGATCCGGCCCCCCTGTTCGTGATTTCATTGCTGCCGTACCTGGCCTTCCTGTGGTGGGCGGCACGGATTCGTGGATTCCCGTGCCTGGCCCTGCGTGGCTTCCAGGCCACGCTGCTGTTCGTGGCGATCACGATCGTGGCGGCGGTGATCGCCCAGGTGCGCTTCGACGACCAGCTCGCCAACGTCGACCCGCTCCACGGCGGGGCTGAGAGCTTCCTCACCATCAGCAACCTGCTGGTGCTGCTTGGCTTCGCCGGCGTGGGCAGCGTCCGCCAAAACGGCGCCGGTGGCATGAACAAGTCTTAAGGGGAATCGGCTGGAGGCTGCGCTGCCCGGAAGATGGGACGTCGGCTTTTGCTCCATGATCGCTCCGCTTCTGGCTCTGGCCCCTGCCTCTATCTCCTGGTCCCCGAAAGTGGCCCTGGTGATGATCGTCTGCAACGTGATCGCCATCGCGATCGGCAAGGCCACCATCCAACAGCCCAATGTGGGCGCCCAACTGCCCAACTCCGCCATGTTCGGCGGCATGAGCCATGCCTCCCTGCTGGCCACCACCAGCCTGGGTCACATCTTCGGCATCGGCGCCATCCTCGGATTGGCCTCCCGCGGCGTGGTCTGAACCCGCCGATCGAGATCACAGGCCAGATCCCTGGCCTGCTTGCGGCCCCCAAGGGGCCGCTTTTTGATGGGAACCGACCCGAGGCGGATTCCAGCCAGACGTCGCCGTTGTCAGCGCCAGCCCAGTAGGTAGGGCAGGGCCCGCAGGCCATAACGCTCAAAGCGGTAGTCGAACAACAGGGCGGACAGATCGGCGGCCTGACAGGTCTCGAGGCCGGCCAGCAACCTCTCCAGACGGTGATCAGCGCGGCGATCCCGCAGCGCCAGCCAGGTGCGACGGGCCAGCCGGCCGCTCAGGGGCCAGCGCCAGCCGAAGTGCTTGCTCAGCTGCCGCTGATAGCGCCTTCGCAGCCGATCAGGATCGCGCTCCTGCAGCAGCAACGGCGCCAGCAGGCCAGCGCTGGCCATCGCATGGCGGATCCCTTCACCGCCGAGCAGGTTGGCGGTGCTCACCGCATCGCCCAGGCCGATCAGGCGCCCGCGGCCATGGGGCTCGCAGCGATCGATGCGGCTGCGGATCAGGCCGCCGTGGCGGTCCAGCACTCCGGCACCGTCCAGGTCAAGGCGATGCAGCAGGGTCTGCAGATCCGGCCCGAGGGGGCGCTGTCGGAAGGATGAGGCGCCGCGGACCGGCTGATCCAGGCGGCAGACCCCCAGCTTCAGACGGCCGCACTGCATTGGAAACACCCAGCCATAGCCCTGGGGCACCCAGTCGCTGCCGAGCAAAAAAGTGAGTTGCTCGGCCCAGCGCTGCCACTGTGATGGCTTCACCTGCAGCAGCCATTCCACGCCACGCCCCACCACCAGATCCGGCGGATCGCCCAGCAGGGCACGCCCCTGGCCGCTGGCATCGACCACCCAGCTGCTGCGCACAGCCACAGGGCGACCATCGCTTTGGCGCAGGTGGGTGAGCAGACCACCAGACACCTCTTCATAGCCAAGGGCCCGAAGGCCCAGCTCGACGCGTCCACCCCAGCCGCGGCACTGCTCCGCCAACCAGAGCCGCAGGGCGCCGAAGTCGAGCACGACCCCCAGGGGCAAGGCCGAGCTCCAGTGGCGCGAGGACTGGCCTGGACCGATCAACTGCCAGCTGCGCCAGCGACTGGCCACCACCTCGGCCGGCAAGCCGAAAGACTCCACGGCCTCAAGCGGCATGGCTGCACTGCTGAAGGCCGCCCGGCTCAGATCGGGCAGCTGATCCACCAGCAGCACATCCACGCCCCGGCCGGCGAGCAGCCTGGCCAGGTGCCCCCCAGCCGGCCCTGCTCCAACGATCAGCACGTCGCAGGTGAGACCCTCGCAGTCGATCACTGCGCAGTTGTTCAGGGATTCACCAGGCTCAGACCGGAAGAGCCTGGCGTTCCGCGGCAACGAAGACGCCCGCAAAGCGCTGCTGGATCCGTTCCGCCATCTGGGGTGGCGTCAGACCCAGGGTCAGCTTGCTCTGCTCCGGGGTGGCGTGATCCACAAGCACATCCGGGATACCGAGGCGCAGCACGGGCACCAGCACATCGTGGTCGTTGAGGCTCTCCACCACCGCCGCACCGAAGCCACCAGGCAGGGCACCTTCCTCCATGGTCACCACCCGACCGATGCGGCGGGCCAGCGGCACGATCAGGGCTTCATCGAGGGGGCGAAGGAAACGGGCATTGACCACGGCGGCCCGGATTCCCTTCTCCTGCAACAGGCCGGCGGTGGCCATGGCTGGCGCCACCATGGCTCCATAGGCCACGATCAGCAGGTCGTCGCCATCGGTGAGCAGTTCACCCCGGCCGATTTCCAGAGGCTCCCAGCCCTCTTCCATCAGCGGAGCACCTTCGCCTTCACCGCGAGGGATGCGAATCACGCAGGGGCCGGTGTGGTGGATGGAGGTCACCAGCATGCGCTGCAGTTCGGCCTCATCCTTTGGGGCCATCACCGTGAAATTGGGCACGGCGCGGAGGTAGCTGATGTCGTACTGGCCCTGGTGGGTGGGGCCGTCGGCTCCGACGATGCCGGCCCGATCCAGCACAAAGGTGACGGGCAGGTTCTGAATACCCACATCGTGGATCAGCTGGTCGTAGGCACGCTGCAGGAAAGTGCTGTAGATCGCCACCACCGGTCGCAGGCCCTCGCAGGCCATGCCGGCCGCCATGGTGACAGCGTGCTGCTCGGCAATGCCGACATCGATGTATTGCTTGGGCAGGGCCTTCTCGAGCAGATCCAGCCCGGTGCCGGTGGCCATGGCGGCAGTGATCCCCACCACGCGCGGATCCTGCTCACAGATCTTGACCAGGGTCTGACCGAAGACCTTGCTGTAACTGGGCGGCTTCGGCTTGCTGGAGGGATAGGCCTTGCCGCTTTTGAGATCGAAGGCCGACTGGGCGTGGTAGGCCACCTGATCGGCTTCGGCATAGGGATAGCCCTTGCCCTTGGTGGTGGCCACGTGCACCAGCACGGGACCCTCGGTGCGATGCGCCAACTCGAAGGTGCGCACCATCTCGGGGATGTTGTGGCCGTCGATCGGGCCGATGTAGGTGAAGCCCAGTTCCTCGAAGACCGCGCCCACCTTGGGAACGGCCAGGCGGCGCATGCCCTCCTTGATGCGCTCCAGCTCCGGCGGCAGTTCGCCGTGCAGGAAGGGCAGATGGCGGATCGCCTCCTCGGCGTTGCCGGAGAGGAACTGAACCGGCGGGCTCAGCCGCATGCGGTTGAGGTAGGTGGAGAGGGCTCCCACCGGCGGGCTGATCGACATGTCGTTGTCGTTCAGCACCACCAGCAGGCGGGTGCGGGGGAGGTGGCCGGCGTGGTTGATCGCCTCCAGAGCCATGCCACCGGTGAGGGCGCCATCACCGATCACCGCCACACATTTGAAATCCTCGCCACGGCGATCACGGGCCAGGGCCATGCCCAGGGCAGCCGAGATCGAGGTGGAGGCGTGGCCGGCACCGAAATGATCGAAGCGGCTCTCGCTGCGCTTCAAATAACCGGCCACCCCGCTCTTCTGGCGCAGGCTGTCGAAATCGTTGTAGCGGCCGGTGATCAGTTTGTGCGGATAGGCCTGATGGCCCACATCCCACACGATCCGGTCTTCATCAAGGTCGAGGGTCTGGTAGAGGGCCAGGGTGAGTTCCACCACCCCAAGACCAGGACCGAGGTGGCCGCCGCTGGTGGACACCACCTCCAGGTGGCGCTCCCGAATCTGTCGTGCGATCGCCTCCAGGTCAGCGGTGCTGAGCCCATGCAATTGATTGGGGTGACTCAGCTCGCTGAGATGCATGCCCTGGCTCTCTCGTGAAGGGCAATCTAGGTGGTCGTTCCCGCGGGACGGCGACATCCGCTACAGGGGGTTGCGACACTGACGCGCATGATCGATCCACGCTCCAGCGCCCCCACGCCCCGCGCCGTCGCGTCCCAGACCAGCGGCAGGCCGACCATCGGCGAGCAGGCCATCGGCAGCGAGGCCAACACCAGCGATGTCAACGGCAGGGACGAGCCGTTGCCTGAAGCGAGCAGTTACCTGCAGCGCATCCTGCGGGCGCGCGTCTACGACGTGGCGATCGAAACGCCGCTCGATGCGGCCCCCAACCTTTCGGACCGGCTCGAGAACACCGTGCTGCTCAAGCGCGAAGACCTGCAGCCGGTGTTCAGCTTCAAGCTGCGGGGCGCTTACAACAAGATGGCGTCGCTCTCTGCCGCTGAGCTGGAGCGGGGGGTGATCGCCGCCAGCGCCGGCAACCATGCCCAGGGCGTGGCCCTCGGGGCCCGCAAGCTCGGCTGCACCGCGGTGATCGTGATGCCGGTCACCACGCCGGAGATGAAGGTGCGGGCCGTGGCGGCCCGCGGCGCCGAGGTGGTGCTGCATGGCGACAACTACGACGCAGCCTGCGCGGAAGCCCAGCGCCTGGAGATCGAGCGCGGTCTCACCTTCATCCACCCCTTCGACGATCCGGAAGTGATCGCCGGTCAGGGCACGATCGCCTTCGAAATCCTGCGGCAGTGCTCCTCACCCCCCGATGCCATCTACGTGGCGGTGGGTGGTGGCGGCCTGATCGGCGGCATCGCCGCCTATGTCAAGAGCCTCTGGCCCGCTGTGGAGGTGATCGGCGTGGAACCCACCGACGCCGATGCCATGACCCGCTCCCTGGCTTGCGGAGAGCGGGTGATCCTGGAGCAGGTGGGCCTGTTCGCCGATGGGGTGGCGGTGCGGCAGGTGGGGCTGCACACCTTCGCGCTGGCGCAGCGCTACGTGGACGCGATGGTGACCGTGGGCACCGACGAGATCTGCGCCGCCATCAAGGACGTCTTTGAGGACACCCGCTCGATCCTTGAACCGGCCGGAGCCCTGGCGGTGGCCGGCATGAAGGCTGACGTGGCACGGCGTGGCCTGAAAGGGCGGACCCTGGTGGCCGTGGCCTGTGGCGCCAACATGAACTTTGATCGGCTCCGCTTCGTGGCGGAACGGGCCGAACTGGGCGAGGAGCGCGAAGCGATGCTGGCCGTGGAGATTCCGGAACGGCCTGGCAGCCTGCGTCAGTTCTGTGAGCTCCTGGGGGGTCGCAGCCTCACCGAGTTCAGCTATCGCATGGCCGATCCTCGGGTGGCGCACATCTTCATCGGGGTCCAGATCCGCGGCCACAGCGACACCCAGCAGCTGATCGGCGAACTGCGAAGCGGTGGGTTCGCCTGCCTCGATCTTTCAGACAACGAACTGGCCAAGCTGCACCTGCGCCACATGGTGGGGGGACGCCTGCCCGCCGGTGCCGTGGCCGCCGCCGCCCAGAGCGAGGAGCTGCTCTACCGCTTTGAGTTCCCGGAAAAACCGGGTGCCCTGATGACCTTCGTGCAGGCGCTTCATGCCAGCTGGAACATCAGCATCTTTCATTACCGCAACCAGGGCGCTGACGTGGGGCGGATCGTGGTGGGTCTGCAGGTGCCCCCGAACGAACAGGCCGCCTGGGAGCAGTTCCTGGCAGGCCTGGCCTATCGCCACTGGGACGAGACGGGCAATCCCGCCTACCGGCTGTTCCTGGGAGGCGATCAACCTCCCAACAGGCTGGAGCAGCCCACGGCCGGCGTATAGGCCATGTAGAGGAGGTGGGATCGGCCGCCAGGGCTGGCCTTGCCAGCTCCGCTAGGTTTCGGTGACGACCGCAGCGCCGCCCTTTCTCCCTGCTCTCGCGTCGATGGCTCGAGACACCCTCTCCTTGCCGGCCCGCCTCGAGGCGATCCTCTACCTGAAGGGGCGCCCCCTCAGCCTGGCTGAACTGGCCGCGATCGCGGCCACCAGTCCGGAGGAGACTGAGCTGGGCCTGATCACCCTGATGGCCGACTACGCCCATCGTGATACGGCCCTCGAGATCCGCCAGGAGGGCAAGTGCTATGGGCTGCAGCTCAAGGACAGCCTCAGCGATCTGGTGCAGAGCCTGCTGCCGGTGGATCTGTCCACCGCCGCCCTGCGCACCCTGGCCACGATCGCGCTGAAGAAGCGGCTGCTGCAATCCGATCTGGTGGAGCTGCGCGGCTCCGGCGCCTACGACCACATCAAGGAGCTGCTCGCTCAGAATTTCATAGAACGCAAACGCCAGAGTGATGGGCGCTCCTACTGGATCAGCCTGAGCGAGAAGTTTCACCGCACCTTCGCCGTGCTGCCGGCCCGGGCTGACGAGCAGGGAGCGGCGAACGGGGAATCCCCACCCTCTCCGGATCGGGCTCCGGATCGGGAGGCTGCATAGAGTCGAGCCGACGGCACCCGACCCATGGAAATTCTCAGCCTGCTGCTGGCCGTACTGGCCAGAACCCTTGAGATCTACACGCTGATCCTGCTGGTGCGGGTCCTGCTGAGCTGGTTCCCCAACCTGGACTGGAGCAACCCGCTGCTCTCGACCGTGAGCTCGATCACCGATCCCTACCTCAATGCCTTCCGGGGCCTGATCCCACCCCTGGGCGGCCTTGACCTCTCGGCCATCCTGGCCTTCATCGCCCTGCAACTGCTCCAGAGCCTCTTGGGCGGTGCCAGCGCCTCGCTGATGGCCCAGGCGTCCATGTACGGATGACCCTCACCTTCGTTCCGATCCACGTCTTCCGGCACACCCCGCTGGTGACCTTCTTCGATGCCAGTGTTCCCCACAGCAATGGCACGGATGTGGTGGTCCACGAGGGGCCGGCCGTTTCTCCTCCCGACGACGAGGATTTTCCGCAGTTCTACCGGCACCAGCACCAGGTCGATCACAACCTGGTGCTCAGTGGCAGCCGCAGCTTCGTGCTGCTCAACCCCTCCTGGGATCAGCCCCACCATGTCGTGCACCTGCAGCGGGCCATGGGGGCCCTGCAGATCCCGATCGGCACCCTGCATCGCTCGATTTCGGGGGAAGCGGGCAGCATCGTGCTGAACCAGTCGGTGCGGGATCCCCAGTTCAGCTACGCCACTGAATTCATTCCGCTGAGCCTGCGGGAACGCCAGGATCTTCAGGATCTGCTGGCCTTGAGTCCGTGGATCTGGAGCTGGCGCGATGGCCACATCCACCGCGACCACCTCTGAGCAGCAGCACTCAGGCAGGGTCGACAGGCTCCAGAGCCTGCTCAAGCGGCAGCAGTTCATCGTTCTCGCCCGCACGCCGCCGTACCGGCGTGCTGAACCCCCGTGCCTTGACATGGCGAACCTGCAACGGGCCAGGGGTTCCAGCCGGCACAGCCAGACGCAGGCCGAAGGCGGAGTCTCCGGGCGGCACATCACCGATCGAGCCCACCCGGCTGCGGTTCTGGAGCACCGGCTCGCCGCTGGCATCGAGGATCACGGCGTAGACATCCGTATCCACCACCTCCCGGCGGCTGGGGTTCGCCACCACGCCCCGCAGGGCATAGCAGCTGGCGGTGCCGCTGCGTCCCTGCTCCGGCTGGGCACCCACATCACCGCGGGGGCAGGGCTCCAGCACCACCTCGCGCACCCCCAGCTCGGCCGCCAGCGCAGGGGTAACGCCCCCCAGCAGTGAGCCCAGCAGCAGCCCCACGACCAAGGCACGCCGCAGGAACCGCAAGGACGTCCTCCAGGACGCCGCCAGGGATCGGTGCATGGCAGAGGCGCAAACTGCGTTCCGGTCTACCGAATCCGCCCTAGCGATCGTCGCCGCTGCCGCCGATCACGTCGCGGGCTGCCCGGCTGGCCAGTTTGGCGAGATTGGCGGCGGCCACCTCCTCCAGATCGAAACCCAGCTCGGTGGCCAGTTGAGCCACGTACCACAGAACATCCCCCAGCTCCGCCTTGAGGCCCTCTCGCACGGCGTCGTCGAACACGCCGCCGCGATCCCGCAGCACCTTCTTCACCTTGTCGGCCACCTCGCCGGCCTCACCACAGAGGCCGAGGGTGGGATAGATCGGGTTGGCACCAGCATCGGGGTAATGGGCCGTGGCCCGTGAGCGCTGCTGATAGCTGCGCAAATCCATGACTGGAGATCGTGAGGTTGGATGGTAGTTTCCGGCTGTCACCGATGGTTCTGTCCGGTCCCATGCGTCGCACCAAGATCGTGGCCACCATCGGGCCCGCCACCGAATCGCCGGAACGGCTCAGGCAACTGATCGAAGCTGGCGCCACCACGTTCCGGCTCAATTTTTCCCACGGCGATCACGCCGACCACGCCACCCGGATCGCCACCATCCGACAGGTGGCGCATCAGATGGGAGCCAACATCGGCATCCTTCAGGATCTGCAGGGTCCGAAGATCCGTCTGGGGCGCTTCGTCGGCGGCCCGATCACGTTGGCGAACGGCGATCGCTTCAGTCTCACCTCCAGGGATGTGAGCTGCGACCAGACCATCGCCACCGTGACCTACAACAAACTCGCCGACGAAGTGCCCTGCGGCAGCCGCATCCTGCTCGATGACGGCCGGGTCGAGATGCTGGTGGAGGAGGTGGATCAGGCCCAGCAGACCCTTCACTGCAGCATCACCGTGGGCGGGGTTCTCTCCAACAACAAGGGGGTCAACTTCCCCGACGTGCAGCTTTCGATCCGGGCCCTCACCGACAAGGATCGCGAGGATCTGGCCTTCGGACTGCAACAGGGCGTCGACTGGGTGGCGCTGAGTTTTGTGCGCAACCCCTCAGACATGCAGGAGATCCGCGATCTGATCCACAGCCAGGGTCACAACACGCCGGTGGTGGCGAAGATCGAGAAGTTCGAGGCGATCGATCAGATCGACGCCATCCTTCCCCTCTGCGACGGGGTGATGGTGGCCCGCGGTGATCTCGGTGTGGAGATGCCCGCCGAGGAAGTGCCGTTGCTCCAGAAGGAGCTGATCCGCAAGGCCAACAGCCTCGGCATCCCGATCATCACGGCCACCCAGATGCTCGATTCGATGGCCTCCAGCCCCCGGCCCACCCGCGCCGAGGTGAGCGATGTGGCCAATGCCATCCTCGACGGCACCGATGCGGTGATGCTCTCCAACGAGACCGCCGTGGGGGACTTTCCGGTGGAGGCGGTGGCCACCATGGATCAGATCGCCCGCCGCATCGAGCGCGATTACCCGCGCCGCACCCTCGACAGCCATCTGGCCAACACCATCCCCAACGCGATCAGCCAGGGGGTGAGCAGCATCGCCCGTCAGCTTGGTGCTTCCGCCATCCTGACGCTCACCAAAAGCGGCGCCACGGCCCGCAATGTCAGCAAGTTCAGGCCGAGCACGCCGATCCTGGCCATCACCGGCGACGTGAGGGTCGCGCGGCAACTGCAACTGGTCTGGGGCGTGACGCCCCTACTGGTGAAGGAGCAGAACTCCAGCACCAGTACTTTCAGCATGGCGATGGGCATCGCCCGCGAGATGGGTCTGCTCAGCGATGGCGATCTGGTGGTCCAGACCGCCGGCACCCTGGCCGGCATCAGTGGCTCCACCGACTTCATCAAGGTGGGGATCGTCTCGGCGGTGCTGGGCAAGGGCACCGGCGTCGGTGGGGGCTCGGTGAGTGGCCGGGTGCGGCTGGCCAGAACCCCGGAAGAGGCAGCCATGCTGCAGGTGGGGGAAATCCTGGTGGTGCCGGAAACCTCCGCCGCCTATGTGGACGCGATCCGCAAAGCCAAGGGGATGATCACCGAAACCGTGGGGACTGACAGCCATGCCGCCGTGATCGCCGAGCGGATCGGCATCCCGGCGATTGTGGGTGTGGCCAATGCCACCAAGGATCTGCGGCAGGGGGAGATCGTCACCCTGGATGTGCCGGAGGGGCTGGTGCACCGCGGGGCCCGCAGCCACAACTCCGACGGCTATCGGTCCATCCTGTAGGCCGGCTGCATCCCCGCCATGGCCTCGAGACTTCCCCTGGCCGAAACGGTCGGGATGGCGCTCACCACCCTGCGCTCCAACCGGCTGCGCAGCCTGCTCACCATGCTCGGCATCGTGATCGGCAACGCCTCGGTGATCAGCCTGGTGGGGGTGGGCCAGGGAGCCCAGAACCTGGCCGAAGGTCAGCTCAGCACCCTTGGCGCCAACGTGCTGTTCGTGGTGCCGGGCAACAACGACACCCGGCGTCAAGGCATCGACTTCCCCAAGACCCTGGTGCTGGATGATGCCGAGGCGATCGCCACCCAGGTGCCGAGCGTGCGGCGGGTCGCGCCCCAGATCACCCTCAGCGAAGTGATCCAGGCCGGCGGTCTCAGCACCTCCGCATCGGTGTCGGGGGTGACGCCGGAATTCCTGACGGTGCGCAGTTTTGATCTGGCCCAGGGGCGGTTCTTCAGCAGCGGCGATCTGCGCTCCGCTCGCAACGTGGCCGTGATCGGCCCCGATCTGCGCGACAAGCTGCTGCCCAACGGCAGCGCGATCGGCCGGCAACTGCGCATCCGCGATCAGTCGTTTGAGGTGATTGGCGTTCTGGGAGCCAAAGGGGCCGTGTTCGGTTCCAATCAGGACGAAGCCGCCTACGTGCCCCTCACCACGATGGTGAGCAAGCTGAGCGGCCGCGATCCCACCTATGGGGTGAGCCTCAATTTCATCAGCGTGGAAGCCGGCGACGACGACAGCATCAACGCCGCCAAGTTCCAGATCACCAACCTGCTGCGCCAGCGCCACCGCCTGCTGCGCGAGGACGACTTCGCCGTGCGCACCCAGAAGGATGCACTGACGATCGTGAGCACGATCACCGGCGGGCTGACCCTGATGTTGGCGGCGATCGGAGCCGTGTCCCTGCTTGTGGGTGGCATCGGCATCATGAACATCATGTTGGTGTCGGTCAGCGAGCGCACCCAGGAGATCGGCCTGCGCAAGGCGCTCGGGGCTCGCAGCAGCGATGTGCTGCGGCAGTTTCTGGTGGAATCCCTGGTGCTCTCCAGCCTCGGCGGCGTGATCGGCAGCGCCGTGGGCCTGGCGGCGGTGGCGGTGGTGGCGGCCTTCACACCCCTGCCAGCGGCCGTGGGGGCCGGCACGGTGTTGATCACCGTGGGGTTGTCTGGATCGATCGGCCTGTTCTTCGGGGTCGTTCCGGCCAGGCGGGCGGCACGGCTGGATCCGATCGTGGCGCTGCGCAGCCTCTAGATCTGCTTTCTCACCAGGTCATTCAGCGAACAGCAGCTCCTGTCAACCCCAGGATTGGCCTGTCAACACCGAAGAAACTGTTAAACCCGAAAAAACGTGGCCATCGTCACCAAACCGAGACCGGGTTAATGGGTTGATGGTTTCAAGACTCCCAATTGTCCTGGCCTTGGAACTGATGTCCTGCGGATATCGCAACACCACAGAGCGCATGGTGATCGTTCGCTGCTGTGGACCGGATCAGTTTTACCTGGAACGCGTGGTGTTCCCCTTTGAGCTGCTCAGCT
Organism: Synechococcus sp. CS-1328; assembly: GCF_025128095.1. Classification (GTDB taxonomy): domain Bacteria; phylum Cyanobacteriota; class Cyanobacteriia; order PCC-6307; family Cyanobiaceae; genus CBW1002. The sequence goes on from NZ_JAHLYT010000071.1 coordinate 344,283, forward strand.
TTCACTGCCCCCCCGAGGGCGACGTCGAGATCTGGACCCATGGGCTCGGGGGACCGGAACTGCTGGAGCGGCTTCAGGGTCGTGAACTGCTGATCGAGCAGCCCTTCACCCCAGCCGCCATGAACGTGACCACCGAGGCCACCCCCTGGCTTCAGACCGGTTGAGCCGGGCTTCAGGCTTGCCGAGAGAGGGTCAGATCCATCGCATGACGTTTCCCCAGCAGAGCCTGGTGCAGCGTTACAGTCGGTAAGAATTATTCTCAGGTATGAACCAGCGCTGGCGTCTGATCGCTCTCTGGCTGCTACCGCTGGCCGTGGCCGGCTTCCTGGCCTGGCAACTCCTGGGTAGCGGGGTCACCTCCCGGCTCCAGCCCGATGGCCCCACAGCAGCACCCCGCAACACGGCGGTTGCCCGCATGAGTTACGGGCGCTTTCTCGACTATGTCGATGCCGGTCGTGTCACGGCTGTCGACATCTTTGATGGCGGCCGCAGTGCCGTGATCGAAGCCGTTGACCCCGACCTCGACAATCGGGTGCAGCGCCTCCGGGTGGATCTTCCCGGCGTTGCCCCGGAGCTGGTCAACAAGCTCAAAGAGCAAGGCATCAGCTTCGATATCCATCCCCCCAAGAACGCTCCACCTGTTCTGGGCCTGCTCGGCAATCTGCTCTTCCCACTGCTGCTGATCGGTTCGCTGATCTTCCTGGCCCGCCGCTCCTCGGGCATGCCCGGTGGTCCTGGCCAGGCGATGCAGTTCGGCAAGACCAAAGCCCGTTTCGCCATGGAAGCTGAAACCGGCGTCAAGTTTGATGACGTGGCCGGGGTGGAGGAAGCCAAGCAGGATCTTCAGGAGGTGGTGACCTTCCTCAAGACCCCTGAGCGGTTCACCTCGGTGGGAGCAAAAATCCCCAGGGGTGTGTTGCTGGTGGGCCCTCCCGGCACCGGCAAGACCTTGCTGGCCAAGGCGATCGCCGGCGAGGCCGGGGTTCCGTTCTTCTCGCTGTCGGGTTCCGAGTTCGTCGAGATGTTCGTGGGCGTTGGCGCCAGCCGGGTGCGAGATCTGTTCAAGCGCGCCAAGGAAAACAGCCCTTGCCTGATCTTCATTGATGAGATCGATGCCGTCGGCCGCCAGCGTGGTGCCGGCATCGGTGGCGGCAATGACGAGCGGGAGCAGACCCTCAACCAGCTGCTCACCGAGATGGACGGCTTCGAGGGCAACAGCGGCATCATCATCATCGCCGCCACCAACCGGGCCGATGTGCTCGATTCAGCCCTGATGCGGCCGGGTCGTTTCGACCGGCAGGTGCAGGTGGATGTGCCTGACATCAAAGGTCGCCTTGCGGTGCTGAAGGTTCACAGCCGCGACAAGACCCTTGCCGATGATGTGAGCCTCGAGATCATTGCCCGCCGCACGCCGGGTTTCTCTGGCGCGGATCTGGCGAACCTGCTTAACGAGGCGGCGATTCTCACGGCCCGCCGGCACAAGCAGGCCACCGGCCTCGCAGAAATTGATGACGCCGTTGATCGGGTGATCGCCGGCATGGAGGGCAAACCGCTCACCGATGGCCGCAGCAAGCGTCTGATCGCGTATCACGAGGTTGGCCATGCCTTGGTGGGCACCCTGGTCAAAGCCCACGACCCCGTGCAGAAGGTCACCCTGATTCCCCGCGGCCAGGCCCAGGGTCTCACCTGGTTCTCCCCCGATGAGGAGCAGATGCTGGTGAGCCGGGCTCAGCTGCGGGCCCGCATCATGGGAGCCCTGGGCGGTCGGGCTGCCGAAGATGTGGTGTTCGGCCATTCGGAGGTGACCACCGGAGCTGGTGGCGACATTCAGCAGGTGGCCTCCATCGCCCGGCAGATGGTGACTCGCTTCGGCATGAGTGATCTGGGCCAGGTGTCGTTTGAGGCGGGTAACCAGGAGGTGTTCCTGGGCCGCGACCTGATGACCCGCAATGATGGCTCCGACCGGCTGGCCAGCAAGATCGACGATGCCGTTCGCCAGATCGTTCAGACCGCCTACACGGAAACTGTTGCCCTGGTGGCACAACACCGGGACTGCATGGATCGGGTGGTGGAACTTCTGATCGAGAAGGAATCCCTTAATGGTGAGGAATTCAGGGCCATCGTCTCGGAGTTCGCTCAGATTCCCGAGAAAGAGCGCTTCTCTCCACTTCTGCAGACCGAAGCTGTCAGCCAGGATGGCTCGCCTGCCCCTGGGACCCTTGAGCCGGAACCAGCGGCTCAGGCCTAGACAAGCTCCCTGTGGCTCGTTCTGACTGACAGTCGACAGCGATCCAATTCTGAGTAGGGAGAAATAAAAAGCCCGCCGTTAGGCGGGTTTTTTTCATTGGTATGGAATAAGCATTGGGATGACACTCCCAGAGCCGCTGATTGAGTCAACGAATCAAGAGAAAGCCTGAATGGCCATCACACAGGGCATGGAACTGGATCTCAAGGAGCGCCGACACGGAGTGCATCAAAGGCACGGACCGAGGGAGCCCCTCCAGACCATCCATCGCCACGTTGAGCGCCTCAGAGGGCGCGGACAGGGCGCTTGTCGATGACCTTGTCGATCAGGCCGTAGTCGACAGCTTCTGCTGGAGACATGAAGAAATCGCGATCGGTGTCTTCTTCGATTCGGGGGAGAGGCTGGCCGGTGCGATCGGAGAGCTCCTGGTTGAGCTTCTTTTTGAGGTAGAGAATCTCATCCGCCTGGATGCGGATGTCGCTGGCCTGGCCGCGGGCACCGCCCAGGGGCTGGTGGATCATGATCCGTGAATGGGTGAGGCTGCTGCGCTTGCCCTTGGTGCCGGCGCAGAGCAGGAAGGCACCCATCGAGGCCGCCAGGCCAAGACACACGGTCTGCACGTCGGGTTTGATGTGCTGCATCGTGTCGAAGATGCCGAGGCCGTCGTAGACGGAGCCCCCTGGAGAGTTGATGTAGAGGAAGATGTCCTTATCCGGGTCCTCGGCCTCGAGGAACAGCAGCTGGGCCACCACGCGGTTAGCAGATTCGGCCGTGACGGGTTCGCCAAGGAAGATGATCCGCTCGCGCAGCAGGCGCGAGTAGATATCGAAGGCGCGCTCTCCCCGTCCCGACTCTTCGATCACGATCGGGATCATGGGCTGGGAACGATGGCTGGCGCGATCCTACTGAGCCAGGAGTGGCAGCGGAATCGCCGCAACGCCGGTGCAGCCGAGCCTTGCAGGCAGCAGCGCTATGGTCGGAAGAACCCTGCCCGAGGAGCGTGAGCGCCTGCCTCACCGTCGCCGACAGCAAGCGCGTGTTCCATCACGCCTTCCCCCATGTGATCGCGCCTCTCTACCGGCGCATGGTGGATGAACTGCTTGTGGAGCTGCATCTGCTCAGCCGGCAGAAAGGATTTCACCAGGATTCCCTGTTCGCCGCCGGGTTGCTTCAGGTGTTTGACGGCTTCTCCAAGGGCTACCGGCCCCCAGAGCAGCGCGAGAAACTCCTCGAAGCCCTCTGCAGCTCCTCAGGCTTCGACTCCGCCAAGCTGCGCCAGCGACGCGATCAGGCCATGGCCGCCATGGGTGATCACAGCGTCGAGGAGGTCAAGCAATGGATTGAGCAGCAGGGCGCCGGTGCACCCGAGCCTGTTGCCACCGTGCTGGCCAACGTCAAACGTGCTGATTTTCACTACTCCCGCCTGATGGCCGTCGGTCTGCTGAGCCTGCTGGAGAAAGCTCGCGGCGCCGAGTCCCTCGATCCCCAGGCCCTGCGCCAGTCGGCCCACGAGGTGGGTGAGTCGATGGGCCTGCTGCGTGAACGTCTCGACAAGGACCTGACGCTCTACACCAGCAACCTCGAGAAGATGGTTCAGGCAGTGGAACTGATGGAGGAGACCGTCGCCGCTGATCGGCGTCGCCGTGAACGCCAGGCGACCGCCACCGAGCAGGAACGGGTGATCGCCAGTGAGGTCACGGGTTCAGATCAAGGCGTCCCGTCAGCAGGCTGAGAGGATCGGGATTGCGGCCCGCCTGATCCGCCAGGGCCGTGACCTCCAGCCGCCTGGCGGAACGGATCACGGCCGGCAGAGCGGGGGGAAGCAGCCCCCGTCCCTCCAGCTCGGCGGGTTGCAGACGCAGGCTCAGCTGGGTGATACGGCTGGCAACGGGCGGCAGGGCCTGAGCCAGGGGAGGTTCCTGAACGGGAGTCTTGGGAAGGGGTCCCAGGAAGAACTGCAGCTCAGGAGGGGCTCCACGAACGCTCAGCCAGCGCCAGCCACCGATCACCACCCCATCCTCGCGGGTCCAGGTGGCTGTGGGGAGAGGGTCGGCCGTCGCGACAGTCACAGCCTGCAGCCCCTGCTCTTCCAGGGCGCTCCGCAGGGCCGAGAGGATCGCGATCCAGTCCTTGCGATCGGAACCCACAGCCAGCTGCAGTTCCAGGGCAGCCTGGAACGGACCTTTGGCAAGGGGACGCACCCGCAGGCGGAAGGGAGCCTGCCGCAGCAGCGGTAACTGGGCCGGGCCGAGGCCGTAACGAGCCGCCAGCGGATCGCGGATCAGTTGCCGTGCCAGCAGCGACTGCAGCACCAGATCCAGAGAGGATCCCCGCAACTCCAACAGGACATCGGATGCCAGGGGAGCTGCTGCAGCGGCCTTCGCGCTGGAGGCCAAAGCAGAACCGGGCCCGGAAAGCAACCCCGTGGCCGCTGCCGCCTCTCCAGTCCAGGCCAGTCCGGCGCCCGCCAGGTTGAGATTCAGGCAGCCCTCCTGGAAGCGCTGCAGCAGCGGAGCCAACGGTCCAGCGATCTCCGCCAGGGCGGTGGGAGTCCAGAACACGGCCTGGGAGGTTTCCAGTCGCTGACGGCAGACCTGCTCCAGGCCGCGCAGGGTGCGGGGACGGGAGCTCAGCTGCTGGCTCAGCCACTGGCGGGTGAGGGGGTCGGGCGCCAACAGGAGCAGATCATCCACCACCAAGGCCTGAGCCGGCCTGGAGGCGGGCGGTACTCCGGCCAGGGCCGCCGCCGGAAGGGCCAGCACGGCACCGCCCTCACCATTGCGGCTCCAGAGCTGCCACCAGGGAGTGCGCTGCTGCCGCCAGACGCGCTCGGCCAGGGGCTTGCCCAGGCGTTGCTGCCAGAGGGCCGGTACGGGCCGCTGGGGGGTGGCGGCAAAACTCTGGATCAGGGCAGCGAGGGCCATGACCCGCTCGAGCCCCTGGGCGCGGGGCCGGGGCTGGCGCTGCAACTGCCAGACAGGAACGGCAATCAGCAGCAACAGGGTCAGTGCTGTGATCCGAAGCGGTGGCCTGGGAAGACGAGGCCGGACCCAGGAGGGTCGGGCCAGCGAGGGCAACCGGTCGATCAGGAGCAGGCAGCGTCTGCTGGCGCGCTGCCAGAGAGCGTGGTTCACCTTGGAGGCTTCGGAGCGGCCGAACGTGCAGCGGCAACGGCAGACTTTGCTCTGCCGCCTCCCCTGCTGGCTTGGCCCGCTTGGCCCGCTTGGCCGCGGTCGTGGGCATAACGTCGCCGCCGGTCGCGCCATTCAATGGCCGAGAGGTAGATCACCCCAACGCTCACGAAGAGCAGCAGAGCCACAGCGGTCAGCGCCAGCAGGTTGGAGCCGCCGAGGGTCGCTTCAGGCACGAGAAGGAAAGGGGGTTCAGAAATTCAGGGTGCCGTCGCCATTGCGGCCCCAGACCACCATGGCGATCGAGAAGCTGAAAATGGCAGCAAGCGAAGCCCAGCCGAGGGTGATCAGCATCGGATCCAGAATTGGCGTGAGCAGAGTTTACCCAAGCATGGGTCAGCCCCCTGGCACAGCCCGATGCCATCGAGGCCCACAATGGAGGTCGATCCCCAGCCTGGCCTCAGTCCAGCCGCCCTGATTTCACAGTTCCGGCCCGTGTCAGGGGCCCTGCCGTCTCCGCACGCTTGTTCCATGGCCCTCGGTTCCTCGTCGCCTGTCGGTTCCTCGTCGCCTGTTGGTTGCCCTTTGCCTGTTGGTTCCGCTTCGTCCCTCGGCCTGACCCGTGCCACCGCCGCCACTCCAGGCACGGCGACACGGTCGGCCACGCTGCTGGAGCGGGCTCCTTACCCCGAAGCGCGGGTGGTTGTGCTCGACGACGACATCAATACCTTCCAGCACGTGGTCGAGTGCCTGGTGCGTCACATTCCCGGCATGCTCACCGATCGAGCCTGGGACCTGGCGCACCGGATCGATGCTGAAGGTTCGGCGGTGGTCTGGACCGGTCCCCTGGAACAAGCGGAGCTCTACCACCAGCTGCTCGCCGCCGAGGGCCTCACCATGGCGCCATTGCAACGGGACTGAAGCTGGGGTCCACGCCATTGCGGAGGGAGCAAGCCATGGGCCGTGTGGTGATCACCCACAGCACCTATGTGGAAGGGCTGGTCCCCCTGCTGCGCCAACTGGCCCGCCAGCCGGGCATCGACACGGTCACCCCGGCGGTGATCAGCCGGGTTCGGGGGCGAAGCCCCTTGCTGCGCCTGCGGGTCTCGACGCCGATCACGGGGGGGCACAAACTGGTGGCACGCCGCGGCAGCATGGCCCAGGAGGTGTTCGTGGTCACCAGCTGGAGCCGCGAACGCCTTCAGGAGGCCCTCGACATCCTGACGGCCTGACATCAGCCAGGAGCCGTCAGCCATCCGCCATCAGCAACTCTCCGCTGCTGCTGCGTTCAAACACCGCCGGCGCCGTGAAACGGGCATAGGCACCGCCCTGCCGGAACCACTCCTCCTCCACCAATTGCAGCTCCTGGGGCTCGATCTGCCACTGCTCCGCAAGGTAGGCGCTGTAGCTGGCCAGAGGCAGCTGGGGAGCCTGCCAGTGCACCACCGCAAAGGCGAGGGCCCGCACCCGCACCACCCCCTCACTGCTCTCCTGGATCTCCTCCTCAAGCAGAAAGGTGCGGAATCGGCCCACGGCCTCACGGCCCTCCAGGCAGTACTTGCGCAGGTAGAGCAGACGAGCCCTGGGGAAGACGGGCCCGGGAGCCAGGCCAAGCAGCTGATTGAACGCGTGCTGAAACTCACCCATCACCACAATCGGGGATTCGACCTCCAGAATGATGCGGCCCATCACCCCCCACGTGGTGAGGGTTGTTGCCCTCCGACCCAATGTCTCTGCCTCCGTCTGAGCTCCTGCAGGCCCTGAACTGGCGCTATGCCACCAAAGTCTTTGATGGGTCGCGCCGCATCGACGCCCAGACCTGGGCAGCCCTTGAGCAGACCCTGGTGCTGAGCCCGTCCAGCTACGGGCTGCAGCCCTGGAAGTTCCTGGTGATCACTGATCCGGCCCTGCGCCTGCAGTTGCGTCCCCACTCCTGGGATCAGAGTCAGGTCACCGACTGCTCCCACCTGGTTGTGTTCCTGCGCCAGCAGAGCATCGGAGCCGCGGAACTGGACCGACTGATTCAATGGACCAGCGAGGTGCGGAGCGTACCGGTGGAGCAGCTGGCTTTTTATCGGGAGATGATGCAGAAGGATCTGGTCGACGGGCCCCGCAGCCAGCAGATCGAACGCTGGACCAGCAATCAGGTCTACATCTCCCTGGGAACCTTCATGACCGCCGCCGCCCTGCTGGGGGTGGACACCTGTCCGATCGAAGGCTTCAGCCCCACGGACTACGACCGCATCCTGGATCTGGAGAGCAGTGGCTACCGCTCCTGCGTGGTCTGCGCGGCTGGTTATCGCCAGGCAGACGACAAATACGCCAGCCTGGCCAAGGTGCGCTACCGCTCCACCAGCCTGATCGAGCGGCTCTGAACATAGCTCACGGTGCTCAGCCGCCTGCTTGCAGCCGATTGATTCAGCTGCTGCTTTTAGCGATGGATTCAGCTGATCGAGGGCCTGAGCCGGCGAAATGCCTGATGTAAGGGCCAGCTGAGCAGGATCAACCCCACGGCCAGCAGGCTGTTGCGCGTGTCGGACACAACCTCCCCCACGAGGAAAGCCAAGGAGGTGACCCCCACCGTGGCCGCGGTGACGGGATAGCCCCAGTCGCGGAAGGGCCGAGCCAACTCCGGATCCCGCCAGCGCAGCACGAACAGGGCCGCGATCCCGGTGGCATAGAGCAACACATACAGGAAGGCGGCCATGCCCAGCAGGATGGCGAAGTCGCCCACCAGCAGCAGAACCGCCGCCGTCGACGTTGTGATCCCCAGGGCGAGCAGTGGTGTTCCGGCGGAGCTGACCCCTGCCACGGCATCGAGGAAGAGGCCGTCTCGGGCCAGGCCGTAGAGCACCCGCGGGGCCGCCATGATCACGGCATTGATCAGGCCCAGACAGGAGATCAAGGCCAGCACCGTGATCAGTTGCGCCCCACCGCCGCCGAACAACAGGCGGGCCGCATCGGCAAGGGGGAGCCGCGACCCGGCCAGCTCCGGCAGCGACAGCACCTGCAGCAGCGCCAGGTTGACCAGCACGTAGAGGCCCGTCACCGCCAGTACGCCACCGACCAGGGATCGGGGCAGGGCAGCGGCGGGATCGGAAAACTCTTCCGCGAAGTAGATCGGGCTGTGCCAGCCGTCGTAGGTGGTGATCACCGCCTGAAGGGCAAAGACAAGGCCCACGGCCAGGGCCCGACCCTGAAGTGGGGGCAGCGCGGCAGGATCCGCCAGTGCCCCGGTCGCTATTGGGGCCGCGGTGTTGGCCGCGTGTGGTGCGAACCAGAAACAGGCGGCGATCAAGATCAGGAACGCCCCGGCCTTGGCAAGGCTCAGAAGCTTCTGGCTGAGGCTGCCCGCCGCCAGGCCGAGCAACTGGACCAGGGCGAAGGCCAATAACACCGCCAAGCCGATCACCTTGCTGCCGAATGGCAACCGGGGCAACAGCGCTGCGCTGTACTCCCCGATCGTGACCGACACCCAGGCCAGACCGGCGCACTGACCCAGCCAGTCGATCCAGCCCACCGAGAAGCCGGCCTGATCGCCGGCAGCCCGTCGGGCATAGACGTACCAGCCACCGGCCGAAGGCAGAGCTGCGGCCAGCTCAGCCACTGCCAGGGCGCCGAACAGGGAGTAGATCCCACCGCCCAGCCAGACCAGCAGCATCAGGGGAGCACTGCCCAGCTGGGCCGCCACCAGGCCCGGCGTGCGCAGGATCCCAGCGCCAATCGAGCTGCCCACAGCACCGGCGATGCCAAAGCTGGCTCCGAGGATGTGGAGCAACGAGCCTTGGCTGGGGGGGGACTCAGAGGAAGAAGGCACCGCCAGGAACTCCCGATTGAATCCGGGGTTCCGGGAACCCGGAATGGGGTGGACCGCCATGCCGTCTTGCCCCAGTGTTCGACCTGGAAGAACCAGGAGGGGGGTCAAAGGCGGGGCTTCGTTTCCGGCTCGAGGCCGGTTTACGTTGCCGACGCTGCAGACCCCCCATATCGAAGGGGAGTCAGATCAGAAAACTGTGAAAGGCAGTCACCAACACAGCAGCCCAAACGCATGTTAAGCGGAAATCGGTGCCTTCAGAGCGGTCTCCAGCGCTTCCGGCTTCACCGGCGGCAGGGGCCAGATCGTGCGCACCTCCGCCAGGCGCCGCTCCGCCTCGGTGGCCCGGGCCTCGTGGCTGGCTCCCTTCAGCAGCAGGGTGACGTGACCCAGCTTGCGGCCGAGGCTGCTGCCGGTCTTGTCATACCAATGCACATGGGCTGCAGGCAGTTGGGCCAGGGCAGCCCGCTGGGGGCCGTAGTCGGCATTGCCTTGCTCGAATCCGAGCAGGTTCACCATCAGGGCACCGGGCACCGTCAGGTCGGGGGAGGCGATCGGCAGATCGGCCACGATGCGCACCTGCTGGGCGAACTGGCTGGTGCGCGCCGCCTCGATCGTGTAGTGGCCGGAATTGTGGGTGCGGGGCGCGATCTCATTAATCAACAGCCCGGCGGGGCCATAGAAAAACTCAATCGAGAGCACCCCCACGTAGTCCAGGGATGTGAGCAGGGAGGAGGCCACATTGCGGGCATAGGCCTGCACCGCCTGGGGTACAGCTGCTGGAGCCAGCACCCAGTCGCACACCTGCTGATGCTGGTGGGTCTGCACCACCGGATAGCAAAGCACCCGGCCCTTGCGGTCACGGCAGGCCACCACCGAGAGCTCCTGCTCGAAGGCGACGAACTCCTCCACGATCCAGGTGGCTGGATCCACCCGTTCCAGCAGCTCCTCAAGATCCTCAGGGCCCTGGAGCAGGGCGGTGCCCTTGCCGTCGTAGCCGCCGCGCGCCGCCTTGGCCATCAGCGGGTAACTGAACCCCTGCGGCAACCTCGGAGAGCGGGGATCGATCGGCGCGGGCCCGATGCCACCGGTGTCGGCGGAGGGCGGAGCGGCATCAGCGGAGCCGGCAGGGCCAGCGGCGGGGCCTGCAGCCGCGGCGGCCGGCACCGGCAGGAGCAGCGGCAAGGCCAGATCCATCGAGAACCAGCGGGGTGACGGCAACTGAAGCCGCTGCTGCAGCTCCCGCTGGCTGCGCTTGCTGATCAGGGGCTGCAGGGCCTCCAGGCTGGGCATGAAGCGGATGCCATCGGCCGCCAGGGGTGCGAGCGCCTCGAGGTCGAGCCACTCGTTCTCAAAGCTGATCGCGGCGCAATCCTGTGCCAGGCGCCGGGTGGCGGCCGCATCCCTGAGGTCGGCCAGCACCAGTTCAGCGGCCAGGGGGGCAGCCGGATCGCTGGCCGAGGGAGTCTGCACATGCAGGGGCACCCCCAGCTCCGCCGCAGCCTGGGCCAGCATCCGGGCCAGCTGGCCACCGCCCACCACGCCGATCGCGGCTGATTTGGAGTCGTCCAGTGGAGTCATCGCACCTCGTGGGATCGGGGCTGCCGGATCAGGGCGGCGGGATCGGGCCAATCGATGATCCTGCCACTCCGCTCAGGTCAACCCCCGATCACCGGCGAACAGGTAGCGCAGCAGGCTGAGTAGCAGCACCGCCAGGAAGAGGGCCAGACCCACCGTGCAGGCGTAGCTGATCTCCAGCTCGGCGAAGGCCTGGTCGTAGACGTAATACACCAGGGTGCGGGTGGAATCGGCCGGGCCGCCCTGGGTCATCAGGTAGACCTCCTCGAACACCTTGGTGGCGGCGATCGCCGAAATCACCGCCACGAGGGTGAGGTAGGGGCGTAGCAGCGGCAGGGTGATGTCGAGATGCTTGCGCCAGCCAGTGCTTCCATCGAGTTCGGCGGCCTCGTAGAGATCGGTGGGGATGCCCTGCAGACCCGCCAGGAAGATCACCATGTAGTAGCCGAGGCCCTTCCAGAGGGTCACGAGCATCACCGAGGGCAGGGCCAGCGCAGGCGACGACAGAAAAGCGATCGGCGAGAAGCGCTCCCCCAGCAGGGCCACCAGCCAGCCATTGATCAGGCCGTTCTCGGCATAGAGCCAGCGGAAGGCGATCGCCGCCACCACGATCGACACCAGTACCGGTGTGTAGAAAGCGGCGCGAAACCAATGGATGCCCGGCAAGGACTGGTTGACCAGAACGGCCAGGGCGAGGGCACCGAGCACGATCGGCGGCACTACCCCCACCAGGTAGAGGAAGGTGGTGCCGCTCACCCGGAAGAACATCGGATCGACGAGCAGGCGGCGCAGGTTGGCCAGGCCGATGAACTGCAGCGGCTCGTTCACATCCAGCCCCGACTGGGTGAAGCTCATCAGCAGCGCCATCGCCGCTGGGATCAGCACCGACAACGCCAGCAGCAGCAGCGCCGGCGCCAGGAAGCCCCAGGCGCTGCGGGCACCGGTCCCCGGAGCAGAGGCGGCGGCCGGCGGCCTTGGGGAATCCTGAGGGAAAGACCGTGTCATGGCGCCATTGTGGAAGAGAGCAACGAACTGACCGCAAGCGTGTCGCAGGGCAACGACAAGGTGGAGGGTGCGGACCTGGCCGAAGGAGCTGCTCGTTGCGCAGCCAGTTCCGCTGACTGGGGCGCTGACCGGGGCGCAGTCGCTGATCCGCTGCAGGTGCTGCAGCAGGTGTTTGGCTACGCCAGCTTCCGCGGGCCCCAGGAGGCGATCGTGCGCCACGTGATCGACGGTGGCTCGGCCCTGGTGCTGATGCCGACCGGCGGTGGCAAATCCCTCTGCTTTCAGATCCCGGCCCTGTGCCGGCCGGGGCTGGCGGTGGTGGTCTCGCCCCTGATCGCCCTGATGCAGGACCAGGTGGAGGCGCTGCGTCAGGCCGGTGTGGCGGCGGCGGCGCTCCACTCTGCCCTCGATCCCCAGGAGAGCGCCTCCCTCTGGCGCCAGCTGAACGAGGGGACGCTGGATCTGCTGTACGTCTCTCCGGAGCGGCTGCTGAACGGTGACCTGCTGGAACGGCTGGCGGAGCGACAGCTGGCCCTGTTCGCCATCGATGAAGCCCACTGCGTCTCCCAGTGGGGACACGACTTCCGGCCCGAGTACATCCAGCTGGGGATCCTGGCGGACCGCTTCCCGCAGGTGCCCAGGCTGGCCCTGACCGCCACCGCCGATCCCCGCACCCGTGAGGAGATCGTCGAACGGCTGGGCCTGCAGCAGGGTCGGGTGTTCCTGGCCAGTTTCGATCGGCCCAACATCCGCTATCTGCTGCGGGGCAAGGAGGAGCCGAAGGCCCAGTTGCTGCGGTTTCTGGAGGAGCACCGCGGCGATTCCGGCATCGTCTATGCCCGCTCGCGCAGCCGGGTGGACCAGCTGGCGGCGGCGCTGCAGGGGGCCGGCTTCAACGCCGTGGGCTATCACGCCGGCATGGAGGCCGCTGCCCGCAGTGCTGCCCTGGATCGCTTCCGCCGCGGCAGCGGTGTGGTGGTGGTGGCCACGATCGCCTTCGGCATGGGCATCGACAAACCGGACGTGCGCTTCGTGGCCCACGTGGATCTGCCCAAGAGCCTGGAGGCCTACTACCAGGAGACGGGCCGGGCCGGCCGCGATGGCCTGCCGGCGGTGGCCTGGATGATCCACGGCCCCGGCGATGTGCCCCAGCTGCGCCGCTTCATCGACGACTCCGAAGCCCCTTTGGCCCAGAAACGGATCGAGCACGGCAAGCTCGACGCCCTGATCGGCTTCACCGAGGCCGCCAGCTGCCGCCGCCAGGTGCTGCTGCGCCACTTCGGCGAAGCGCTGGATCAGCCCTGCGGCAACTGCGACGCCTGCCTCGAACCCCAGACCCGCCATGACGTGACGGTGGCAGCCCAGAAACTGCTCTCGGCGGTGCACCGCACCGGCCACCGCTTCGGCGCCGCCCACCTGGTGGATGTGCTGCTGGGGGCCAGCACCGAACGGATCCGCAGCCTCGGCCACGACAGCCTCAGCGTCTACGGCATCGGCACGGAGCTCGACAAGGAACAGTGGCGAGCCCTCATCCGCCAGCTCGGTGCCCTGGGCCTGCTGCAGCCGGTGCCGGAGGGCCACGGCGGCCTGCGCTGGGGGGCCGAGAACGCCGTGCGGCCGGTGCTGCGCGGTGAGACACCCCTGGAGTTGCCCCTGCCACCGCCACGCAAGGAGCGGCGGCGCAGCAGCGGCCGCAGCAGCTCGGCGGGGGCGGCCGCTTCCACGGACTGGGGCGAGGCCGATCCGCAGCTGGCGGCGGCCCTGAAGAGCTGGCGCACCGACCAGGCCCGCCAGCAGGGGGTGCCTCCCTATGTGGTGTTCCATGACCGCACCCTGCTGGAGCTCGCCGCCCGCCGGCCCAGCAGCCTGGCGGAACTGGGCAGCGTCGGTGGCATCGGCGCCGCCAAGCTGGAGCGTTACGGCGCCGCCCTGCTGGAGCTGCTGGACTCCTGCGCCAGCCCGCCGCCGTAGCCTCAGGGCCCATCAGCCGCGCCACCGCGATGAGCACCGCCCTCCAGCCCCTGCGCACGATCGAGGTGGCCCTGGAGCAGAACGGTTACCCGGTGGTGATCGGCGCAGGCGCCCTGGAGCTGCTTGGGGAGCAGATTCTCGAGTGTGGGGTCAGGGCCGGCACCAAGGTGCTGGTGGTGACCAATCCGGTGGTACAGGAGCACTACGGCGCCACCGCCCTGGCGAGCCTGTCGGCCGCCGGCTTCGAGGCCAGCACCCTGGTGATCGAAGCCGGCGAAGACCAGAAGACTCCCGCCACCGTGGCCCTGATCCACGACGCCGCCTTCGCCCGCAAGCTGGAGCGCGGCTCGCTGATCGTGGCCCTCGGCGGCGGCGTGGTGGGCGACATGGCCGGCTTCGCGGCCGCCACCTGGCTGCGGGGCATCGCCGTGGTGCAGGTGCCCACCACCCTGCTGGCGATGGTCGATGCGGCGATCGGCGGCAAGACCGGCGTCAACCACGCCGGCGGCAAGAACCTGATCGGCGCCTTCCACCAGCCGAAGCTGGTGCTGATCGATCCGCTCACCCTGGCCACCCTGCCCGAGCGGGAGTTCCGGGCGGGCATGGCCGAGGTGATCAAGTACGGCGTGATCGGCGATCCCGAGTTGTTCAGGGCCTTGGAGGCCGCCGCCGCCGCCCCGGTCGGTCCTGCACCCGCAGGTCTGGCCAGCCGCGAGGCGGTGGGTCCGGCCCTGCTCGACACGCTGCTGCTGCGCTCCGCCGCCGCCAAAGCGCGCGTGGTGGCCGCCGACGAGCGGGAAGGGGGCCTGCGGGCGATCCTCAACTACGGCCACACCCTCGGCCATGTGGTGGAGACCCTCAGCGGCTACGGCACCTACCTGCACGGCGAGGCGGTGGGGCTGGGGATGCTGGCCGCCGGCGCCATTGCCGTGGAGCGTGGTCTGTGGAGCGCAGACGACCAGGAGCGGCAGCGCCACCTGATCGCCGCCGCCCAGCTGCCCCTGGCCTGGCCGTCACTGGAGCCGCAGGCGGTGCTCGCCTGCCTGCAGGGCGACAAGAAGGTGAAGGAGGGCCGCGTGCGGTTCGTGCTGCCCACGGCGATCGGCACGGTGGAGATCCGCGACGACGTGGACACCGCCACGATCCTGGCGGCCCTGGATCGGATCGCCACACCGGAGCCGGTGGGTTCACCGGAGCTGATCAGGGCTGCTTGATGAGTGCCGTTTGATCAGGGCTGCTTGATCCGAGCAGCTTGATCAGGGCTGCTTGATCAGGGCTGCTTGATCAGAGCAGCTTGATCAGCTCCCCTTGATCACCTCCCCTTGATCAGCTCCGATGGATCCGTTCTGATTGATCCGTTCTGATTGATCAGCGCCTGTTGGTGATCAGCAACACTCAACATCGGCCTGGGCTTTTTAGGGTCTGGCAAAGCGATCGGAACCATGACCCTGGCGGTGAGCGGCGCTTCCGGCAAGACCGGTTGGCGGGTGGTGCAGGAAGCCCTGAGACGCGGCCAGGCGGTGCGGGCGATCGTGCGCCCCGATTCCCAGGTGCCTGCTGGGCTTGAGGGGGCGGAGGTGGTGCGGCTGCAGCTCCACGATCAGGCCGCCCTTGCGGCGGCACTCAGCGGCTGCGACGCCCTGGTGATCGCCACCGGCGCCCGGCCATCGGTGGATCTGTTCGGTCCATTGAAGGTGGACGCCCTGGCGATCCGGCACCAGATCGCCGCCTGCCGCGACGCCGATGTGCCACGGGTGGTGCTGGTGAGTTCGCTCTGCGCCGGCCGCTGGCTGCACCCGCTCAACCTGTTCGGCCTGATTCTGGTGTGGAAACGGCTCGGTGAGACCTGGCTGGAAAGCAGCGGCCTCAACTGGACCGTGATCCGGCCCGGGGGGCTGAGCGAGCGGGAGGAGGGTCTGGAGAGCGAGGGTGTGCGGTTCAGCGGCCCCGACGAGCAGGAGAGCGACAGCATTCCCCGGCGGCTGGTGGCCAAGGTGTGCCTCGAGGCCCTCGACACCCCGGCCAGCATCGGCCGCATCGTGGAGATCACCAGCAGCGCCGGCCTGCCGCCCCAGACCCTGAGCGCCTGGCTGAGGCCCTGAGAGAGCAGCGGTCTCTCAGGCTGAGCTTCCGGAGGGCATGGGGCTCAGGGCTGCTGCGGCTCAGGGATGACACAAAAAGGCTGGGGCAGGCAACGCGCCCGGCTCGCCCTTGCTGAAGGCCAACCAGCGGAAATCGCCGAGGGCGTGGGGATCGACCAGCCGCAGCAAGGCCTCGCGGCGGGCCAATAAGCCGGCCAGATCGGCGCCGCTGCCCTGCTGCAGGCCATGCAGCCGTTCGGCAAGGCCCAAGGCCAGCAAGGCCTCGCCCTGGCGGCACTGCCCCAGGGGCTGCCATCCCTCCGCCAGGGCCGCCGCCTCGACGCTCTCGAGGCAGAGATGGGCGGTGAGATCCCACTGGCCAGGGTCCCGCAGCGGATCGGCGCTGGCCGTCTGGTCGCGGTAGGCCATCAGGGTGCCGTCCTGGCGGTGGGGGGCGTAGTAGCGGCGGGCCTCGAGGGCGTAATCAATCACCAGCAGCCGGCCCCGACTCAGGCCTGCGGCACAGCTGCGCAGCCAGGGGGCCAGCTCGGGATGCAGCTCCGTGCACCAACCAGCAGGCAGGGGCGGAACGGCGGGGCCGGCAGCGGCGTCGCTGGCCCTGGGCTGGAGCCCCAGGGCTGCGAGTTGCGCGAGAGCCTCTGGCTCCAGGGGTTCGCCGGGCTCCAGCCGCAGCGCGAGCCCAGCGCTGCCCCCCTCGTGCAGGGCCACCACCTGCTGGCGCCAGAGGGCCCCGTCCCAGACGATCCGATCCACCGCCAGGGCATCAAGCACCTCGTGGGCCAGCACCACCCCCTGAAGCGGCCGCGCCGCCAGCTGCTCGAAGCTGGCCCAGCGCAGCGGCAGGCTGAGGCCCTCGAGCTGGCGGCGCTGGCGCTCGACCATGCCGGCATTGGGCTCCACCAGCACCAGTTCGGTGCGGGCCGCCAGCTGGGGCCAGTGCTGCTGCAGTGCTTCGGCCAGCTGGCGGGCCAACTGACCCTCGCCGGGGCCCGTTTCCACCAGGGCCAGGGGCCCACTGGCCTGGGCCGCCAGTTCCTCCAGCCAGGCGGCCAGCTGGGGAGCCAGCAGCGCCGCGAATTCGCCCCCCAGGGAGGGGGCTGTGGCGAAATCACCGCGGGGACCGATGCGCAGATGGCCGCTGCCATAGGCCCCGTGCTCGGGATCGTGCAGCGCCCAGGCCATGAAGGTGCGGAAGGGCACCGAACCGGCGGCGCTACGCAGCCGCTCCAGCAGCCAGGCCGGCGGTGGGGAAGCCGCTGAATCGGAACGGGCGGAGGCGGGCCGGGGAGCGGGGGGGCGGGTCACGTCAGCCGGCCTGGACGGAGAGAATGCAGAGCTACTGAAGCAGTCGGCATGGGCAGCATCGAGACGATCGGGGCTGAGGGGATCGGGGCTGAGGGGATCGGGGCTGAGGGGATCGGGGCCAAGAGGATCGGGCCTGAGAGCATCCGGCAGGAAAAGAACACCCGGCTGGACCAGAAGCGTGACCGTGGAACCCTGCGGCAGCGGCTGTCGGGGTTGGCGCTGGGCCTGTTGCTGCTGCTGGGAACCTTGGGGTTCGCCGGCCTCGCCGCCGCGCCGGCCTTCGCCTACGACAACCCGGATCTGCTGCCCGATCACCCCACCCCGGTGATCGATCTGGCCAAGGCCCTCACCGACCAGCAGCGCAGCAGCCTCGAGCAGCAGCTCGAGGGCTTCGAGCAGAGCAGCGGCTGGAAGCTGCGGGTGCTGACCCAGTACGAGCGCACACCGGGGCTGGCGGTGCGGGATTTCTGGGATCTGGATGAGCGCAGCCTGCTGCTGGTGGCCGATCCCCGCGGCGGCAACCTGCTCAACTTCAATGTGGGTGAAGCCCTGTTCGCCCTGATGCCGCGCACCTTCTGGGTGGAGCTGCAGACCCGCTACGGCAACCAGTACTACGTGCGCGATCACGGCGAAGACGGCGCCATCGTGGATGCGCTCACCGCAGTGGAGGGCTGCCTGGAACGGGGCGGTTGTCAGGTGGTGCCGGGCCTGCCTCGCGAGCAATGGCTGCTCACCCTCTCCACCTCCATCCTTGGCGGCGTGATTGCGGGAATCGCGGCCTATCCCCGCAAGGAGGGGCGCCGGGTGGAATGGGCCTGGGTGATGCTGCTCTCTCCCCTGTGGCTGATCCTGTTCGGCGCCCTGGGGCTGGGGCCGGTAGTGACCCGCACCAGTGATCTGCTGCCGGTGGCCCGCAACACCCTGGCTTTCCTCGGTGCTGCCGTTGCGGCTTATCAGATCGCCGGCGCCACCATCGGTCGCCACAAATTGCCTGCGGATGGGCCCGATTCCGGCTCAGACACCTGAGCCGGACGGACTGCTGCCTCAGTTCCGGATTTCTGCCTCGGATCAAAAAAACCGGCAGCGCCAGTGGAGTTGGCGTGCCGGTTCAGAACGGGAAGGAACGGTCTGGCGAAGGTTTGACGCTCAACGCGCCGAGCCCACGGCCTCAAGGCGGCACTGCAGGGAGTCGTCGTCGCAGGCGGGACTGGCGGGAGCTGAGGCCAGTTGCAGCTCACTCTGCTGTTCGCTGCGCAGACGGGCCAGGTTGTCTTCGTAGAAGCGCCTGAGGTCGTTGTAGCGCTTCACGGGTTGGCCGTAGAAGCTGGCACCCGCCATGGTGGGGAAGGACGCCCACTCCGGAGCGAGCTTGGCCACCAGTTGCGGGCTCAGGTCACCCTGATCAGCCAGGGCCAGGGCCCCACGGCGCTGCACCAGGAAAATGGCGGCCTGGTCCTGGGCCTGGGCATTGAAACCCACCAGGCCGAGGGCCTGACTGGCCATCGTCCAGGTGAAGGGCATGAACTGGTAGGCACCGGCGGCGGCACTGGCGTAACGGGCCGAGCGCACCACGCGGTTGGGATGGCGCTCAAGGCTGTCCATCAGCCCACCACCAAACATGATCCAATAGCCGAGATCACCACCGTTTGCCCAGGTGCCCTCCGCATAGCGGATCGTGTTGAGCAGGGCGCGGCGCTCAGGGGTGATGGCGTAGGTGGCCGGAGCCGGCGGCGGGGTCGACGGCAGCACCATCCGGGTGGAAATGCGGGGCGCCGGAGCCTGCGGCAGGGAACTCCAGGGATCGGTGACTTCGGTGGCTCTTGCCGGGGCTGACAGGACAGCGGCGCTGGCAGAACCCAACAACGAAAGGGCCGAGATCAGGGAGAAGGAGCGACGAAGCAAAACGGATGCAGCGAAGGACAGGTCAAGGCAGGGCAAGGAAGCAAATCCCTTAGCCGTGGAATGGCGCAGTCCGCATGACGCATCACGCGGAAATGAAGAAAAGGGAATAGGGAAAGGCTGGAATAAACAGGTGAACCTTACTTGTTGGCAGATTGAGATCGAGAGATGGGCCGAATCCAGAA
The DNA here is from genome assembly GCF_025128095.1 of Synechococcus sp. CS-1328. Classification (GTDB taxonomy): domain Bacteria; phylum Cyanobacteriota; class Cyanobacteriia; order PCC-6307; family Cyanobiaceae; genus CBW1002. Next base: position 363,518 of record NZ_JAHLYT010000071.1, read on the forward strand.
GCAACCTGCCGATCCATCGCCGGCGGATGACTCCGAGATCAACCTGGAAGCATGAGACTCAATGCGGCGCCAATTTGGCTAACGACGGCCCCGAACGCGATCGTGATCGTGACGGTCGCACGAGTGTCCACTCGTATCAGAAACGACAGCGCGGCATTCAAAGCACCGTCCTGACAGGATTTCGGGGGTTTGAGGGTACAGATCATCCAATTGTGTGCCCCGCATACATCGGTACTGCTGATCTTTCCTCGGCAAAGGTAACGATCGCTGCAGCGGCCTCAGCGGCCCCCTGGGTTGGCAGCGGGGTTCCGCTGGGAGGCAGCAAGGGCTGATCCAGTTGCCAGTCGCCGCTTCGCAGCTGCTCCTGGCTGAGCAGCCGATGCCAGCCGATCCGTTGCAGATCCGCCTCCAGCACCGCCGCCTCGGCAAAACCCTCGCGATGCACCAGGTGGATGCCCACGTTCTGGCTGAGGGCCTCGCAGAAACTGCTGTATCCCGGTTTGGTGATCAACCGGCCGATCAGGGGCATCGCATCGAGCGGCCGCACACCAGGCGGCAGCAGCCGGCCATTGGGTGCGGCCGTCATGGCGGGATCCGGCCCAAGGAACACATGCTCGGGCCAGTGGGCCAGCAAGGCCGGATCGAGCGGGAAGCCCATGCCGCCGAAGCTGATCAGCACACAGCGCTGCCGATCGGGAGGCAGCTGCAGTCGCTCCGCCAGATCGGCCAGGTCGAGCCGGGGGCTGCTGCTGGTGAGGCCGATCGCCCGTTCGGGCAGGTCCCAGGGCATCGGCATGGCCAACGGACAGCGCAGCAGCAGATCCCCACGGCGGTACAGGGTGCGGCAGTGCTCGGCCCACCCTGCGAAACGCTCGGCCTGCTCCGGCTCCAGCTGGGGATCAGCGGCCATCGGCCCGTAGATCGCATCCCAGCCGAAGCTGGCCAGCCAGACCAGGGGCAGACCCGTGCGGCTGGCCAGCCGGGCGGCCGCCGGCGGCACATCGCCCAGCACCAGAGCTGGCTCCCCCTGCTGCACCAACCAGGCCGCCTCCCGCTCCAGCTGGCCCGGCAAGGCCCGTTCCACCTGCTCGAGGGCTTCGAGAGTGGCGGCTGGATCGGCGCCGAGGGCATCGGCCTGAATCACCCCCACATCCCAGCGGCAGCGGCGCTGCTCATGGGGGACAGGCCCAAGAGCCAGCTCCAGGAACGAGGCGGGCAGGGCCGTGCTGAGCACCAGCCGCCAGTCGGGCCGCAGCTTGGCGAGTTCGGCCAGCACCGAGGCCGTGCGGGAGCCATGCCCGAACCCGTGGGCGCTGACGCAGGCCAGGATCAACATGAACGGCAGGCCGTGCTGTCGGAAACCACTGCGGAGCATGCCGCGGCAGGAGCGGCCAGGGGGGTCGTGCCGGTGGCTGGTTCAGCCCGCCAGAGCTTCTGTTCGTAGAGCAGGGAGCCATCCAGGCCATACCAGCGGTGGCTCACGGCCGCCAGCTCCACCCCCCGGAATTCGACCCAGCTGAAGTGCCGCAGGGTGCGGCCGGCCTGATCCTCGCCATGGCGGGGGACACAAGCGGTGTTGAGGTAGGCGGTGCCGCTGCGATCGCGGCAAAAGCTCTGCCGCTCCCCCTGCCCGCGCCTGAGGGCATGGTGCATGTGGCCGAACACCACTAGGGGAACGGACCGCTGACGGCGAATCCCTTCCAGGGCCAGGGCCAGATCCTGGTCGCCCCAGTCGCCGGCGGAGGCCTTCCAGTCGCGGCCACAGGGATCGCCCGGTTCACTGCCCAGGCCACTCGGACCACAGTGCGAGAGCACCAGCAGCGGCAGGGAGGGATCGGCGGACAACGCCGCCTCACAGATGCGCCGGGCCGATTCCTGCATCTCCACCGGTCCGAACACCGCCCGCACGGCGCGCGACAGGTGAAATCCACCGCCGGCACTGCCGGGTCTCGCCCCCACCACGGCCAGGCCGGGGGGAGAGAGCTGCCGCAGATCCCAGCCGCAATGGAGATCACCGAGCAGGTCCAGCTGGCGTTGCAGGGTGCGGCCGCTGGAATCGTGGCCGCTGTCGTGGTTGCCGAGGATGCAGGCCAGCGGCAGCTCCAGCCGGCGCAGCAGGGAGGGGATGCGGGGCTTGCCGTCGCTGAAATCCCCCACCAGCAAGAGCGCATCGGGCCGGATCAGCTCCAGCAGGGCGTGGTCGCTCTGGTCCCACTGGTCGTGGGGATCACCGGCGATGGCGATCCTCAGCAGTGGGCCGGAGGACGCTCCCGATGGGGAGCCACCCGACGGGGAGACGCCTGCTGCGGTGACCGATCGTTCAGCCAATGCGGATCCCTAGGCTGGTGGCATCCTGCCTGCCCCGAGGTTCCGGTTGGTTTCAGCCGCCCAGCTCACCTCCGAAACCGACACCCAGGAGGTGCCCAGGGATCTGGCGGCGGCGATCCGGGAACTCTGCAGTGAACGCCGGGCCGTGATCCTGGCCCATTACTACCAGGACGACGCCATCCAGGACGTCGCCGACTTCATCGGCGATTCACTCGAACTCTCCCGCAAGGCGGCCAGCACCGACGCCGAGGTGATCGTGTTCTGCGGCGTCCATTTCATGGCCGAGACCGCGAAAATCCTCAATCCCGGCAAGACCGTTCTGCTGCCAGACCTGGAGGCCGGCTGCTCTCTGGCGGATGCCTGCCCGGCCGATGGCTTTGCCGCCTTTCGCGCCGAGCATCCCGAGCACATCGTGGTGAGCTACATCAATTGCTCCGCGGCGGTGAAGGCCCAGAGCGATCTGATCTGCACCAGCAGCAACGCCGTGCATCTGGTGCAGCAACTGCCGGCCGACCAACCGATCCTGTTTGCTCCCGATCAGAACCTGGGCCGCTGGGTGCAGCGCCAGAGCGGCCGGGAGCTCACCCTCTGGCCAGGCAGCTGCATCGTGCACGAGACCTTCAGCGAACAGGCGCTGCTGCAGCTGCAGCTGGAGCACCCGGACGCCGAGGTGCTGGCCCACCCCGAGTGCCAGGAGCACCTGCTGGACCTGGCGGACTTCATCGGCTCCACCAGCAAGCTGCTGCACCGCGCCGCAGCCAGCCCGGCCCAGGAGTTGATCGTGCTCACCGAGCCTGGGATCCTCCACCAGATGCGCAAGGCGGCGCCCTCCAAGACGTTCTTCGAGGTGCCGGGAGCCGATGGCTGCAGCTGCAACAGCTGCCCCTACATGCGGCTCAACACCCTGGAGAAGCTGTGGCGCTGCCTGCGGGATCTCAGCCCGGCGATCGAACTCGATGAATCCATCCGCCAGAAAGCCCTGATGCCGATCCAGCGGATGCTGGAGATGAGCCACTGAGCAGCCCCCTGGAGATTGCCTGGGCTGCTCAGTAGTTGTAGTTGGCCACGTAGAGAGACGTGCCATCGGAAGGCTGGGAGCCAACGTCATAGATCCCACGAGCCGCCTCCCCATTGGCCCGGGCCCGGGCCAGCAGAGCGGCGTGGCCGGCCTTGATGTCAACGCCGGCCCAGTGCTTCAGGCACGACTGCTGCATCGCCCGACCATAGGAAAAGCCCAGATGCCAGGGAGCCCGATCGGCGGCGGCATTGATGGCATTGAGGTAGAGGCTGGCCTCTTCCTCACTGAGGCCACCGGAGAGGAACAGGATCGCCGGCACGCAGGCGGGCACCGTGCGCTCCAGGGTGCGCAGGGTGTAGGCGGCGGCCTGCTCGGGGCTGGGGGCCTGGGCGCAACCCATGCCCGGCAGGGTCATCGACGGCTTCAGCAGGCTGCCCTCGAGGAACACCCCGTTGATCGCCAGGGCCTCGTAGACAAGACGCAGCACCCATTCCTGCACCGCGGCGGTGGTCTCGATGTCGTGGTCGCCGTCCATCAGGATTTCGGGCTCCACGATCGGCACCAGTCCTTCCTCCTGCACGGTGCGGGCGTAACGGGCCAGGCCCCAGGCGTTCTCGCGCACGCAGAGCTCCGACGGGCAGCCATCGGCGGTGATGCGCAGCACCGCGCGCCATTTGGCGAAGCGGGCACCGCGTTCGTAATAGCGGGCGGCCCGCTGCTGCAGACCCTTGAGACCGGTGCACCAGCTCTCACCGGACAGCCCGCCGGGCAGGGGCTCCACCCCCTGATCGACCTTGATCCCCGGCACCAGACCCTGGGCCTTGAACAGATCAAGAATCGAGCCACCGTCCGGGGCGTCCTGAAACAGGGTTTCCTCGTAGAGGATCACGCCGCTGATCGCGTCGCCCAGGCCGGGGGCGGTGGCCAGCAGGGTGCGGTAAGCCTGGCGATGCTCCTCGGTGTTCTCCACACCGATCGCCGCAAAGCGCTTGCCGATCGTGCCGGTGGATTCATCGGCCGCCAGCAGACCGGTGCCCGGAGCCGCCAGGGCGGCCGCCGTGCTCGCCAGCTCCTCGCGAAAGGCCTCAAGCGCCATGGCCCTGTTGCATCAGATAGTCCATGGCTAGAGGGGCTGCAGCGCGCCGTCAACGGCACGGCATCGCCAGGATGTGTCGGTCGCGCCAGCGCCCTGTTCGATCAGCGCCATGCCCCTGCCGCCGGATGGTCTGCTGCAGCTCACCCCCGAGGGGCTGTACTGCCCGGCGGCCCGGGCCTGGATTGATCCCTGGCGACCGGTGCCGCGGGCGTTGATCAGCCACGCCCATGCCGACCATGCCCGCCCCGGCTGCGGCGAATACTGGGCGATCGGCGCCAGTGAGGCGATCCTGCGCCAACGGCTCGGCAGCGCCATTCAGCTGAACCGCGTCGAGTACGACCAGGAGCTCAGTATCGGCGCGGCGCGGGTGTCGTTTCATTCCGCCGGCCATGTGCTCGGTTCGGCCCAGGTGCGCCTGGAGGCTGGCGGCGAAAGCTGGCTGGTGAGCGGTGACTACAAACGCTGCGCCGATCCCAGCTGCCACCCCTTCCAGCCGGTGCAGGCCGATGTGTTCATCACCGAGGCCACCTTCGCCCTGCCGATCTACCGCTGGCGTCCCGGCGCCGAGCTGGCCGACCAGATCCGGCAATGGTGGCAGGCCGCACCGGAGCGTCCATCGATTCTGTTTGCCTATGCCTTCGGCAAGGCCCAGCGGATCCTGGCGGAACTTCACGCCATCGGCATGGGCGAGGAGGTGCTGCTGCATGGCGCCGTTCAGGCCCTGATGCCGGCCTACCGGGAGGCGGGCGTGGCGTTGCCACCCACCCAGCCGGTGAGCGGTATCCCGCGAAATGAGTCCCTGGCGGGGCGACTGGTGATTGCGCCACCGGCCGCCCATCGTTCAGCCTGGATGAAGCGCTTCCGACTGCCCCAGACGGCCTTCGTGAGTGGCTGGATGGCGGTGCGCGGCGCCCGGCGGCGGCGGGGCTTCGAACGTGGATTCGTGCTGAGTGACCATGCCGACTGGGACGGTCTGGTGCGCACCGTCAAAGACACCGGCGCCCGGCAGGTGTACGTGACCCATGGCAAGGCCGATGGCCTGGCCCGCTATCTGCGTGACGTGGAGGGCATCAGCGCCGAGCCGCTGGAGGGGCACATCGTGGCTGAACGGGGGGAGGATGGAGCCGAGCTGGATTGATCACCCTGGACTGGCTGCCACGGCTGTTCACCGCACCGCTGATTCCGCTGGGGCGGCACTCGCTGTCGTTGCTGTGGTTGCTGCAGGTGGGAGGCCTGCTGCTGGTCGTGACCGCGGCGGCACGACTGCTGCGCTTTGTGCTGGCCAAGCGGGTGTTGGTGTGGCTGGGCCTGCCGGAGGGGCGCCGGGAGGCGATCGGAACGTTGCTGGCCCTGGGACTGGCGGCGTTCGGCTACGTGGCCGTGGCCCAGGGCATGGGGCTCGATTTCGGGGCCCTGGCGGTGTTGTTCGGTGCCCTTGGCGTCGGTGTCGGCTTCGGATTGCAGGACCTGACCCGCAACCTCAGCAGTGGCCTCACCCTGCTGCTGGAGGGCAAGCTCAAGGTGGGCGATCTGATCGAGTTCGACTCCACCTGCGGCTACATCCGCGAGATCTCCTTTCGTTCCACGGTGATCCGCACGTTCCAGGGGTCGGAGATCGTGCTGCCCAACGCCATGATCACCAACGCCCCGGTGCACAACCTCAGCTATGCGAGCCCCGACGGGCGGGTTGATGTGGTGGTGAGCGTGATGCATGGCAGTGACCCCCTGGTGGTGACGGAGGCTCTGCTGGAGGCGGCGTTGGCGGAGCCACAGGTGCTGGTTGATCCGCCACCCAAGGTGGTGTTCCAACAGATTGGCACCCAGGGGCTGGAGTTCGAGCTGTGGGTCTGGACCACCGCCATCCACAGCCAGGCCCTGCTGCGCAGCGGCCTGAATTACGCCATTCAGCATGGACTCAGCGCCCGCGGGATTCACCTGCAGGGCGAGAAGCAGATGATGCAGCTTCTGCCCAGCAGGGTGGCGAGGCCGCAGGGCGGTGAGACGCCCACCGCGCCTGCACCGAAGCCGCCGCCGATGCCCCTGCCGGCACTGGAGCAGCAGCTGGCAGCGATTCCCTGTTTCAGCAATCTCGATGCCCGCAGGCTGCGTGAATTGGTTGGTAGTGGCGCCCGCCGACGGGTCTCAGCCGGCGAGGTGCTGATCCACAAGGGAGAAGACGGTCGGGCGCTCCATCTGGTGCTGGAGGGTCGCATCGCTGCCATCCATGAGACGGATCGCATCAGCCGCCAGCTGTTCAGCTTCGGTGAGGGTGAGTTCTTCGGTGAACTGCCCCTGCTGCTGCAGGTGGCTTACCCCACCACGATGTGGGCCACGGAAGACAGCCTTGTGTTTGAAATCCCCAGCGGCAGCTTCAGGGAACTGCTGGCGGCCAGACCCGACTTCGCCGAGACGGTGTCCCAGGCCGTGGCCCGCCGCAGTGATGTGCTGCGCAGTTATGAAGCCTGCCTGCGCGAACGGGGCCTGCTGGAGGATGTCGACCTCGTGAACCCGCTGCAGTGGTTCCGCGATCGGCTGCGACAGGTGCTGGTCAACCGTGCAGCCGACACCACCGATCGGCTGTCCCGTGACCCGCCTGGTCAGCGGCAGGATTCTGCAGATCTGGAGAAATCCAGCCGGAGCCGATAGGGTCGGCCTTCAGAGCCCCTGCCCAGCCTCGTCATGGACGTTGATCGGCGCCATCGACGCCAGGCGGGCCGCGAAGCACTTCGATATTCAGGTGAACGCAATCTGCCCCACAGTGATCCTCACCGATATGGGTCACGCCATCTGGGATCAACCTGATCTGGAAGACCAGAGAATGCAAAAGGAGAAACGGATTCCCCTACATCGCTTTGGCGAGCCCATGGAAGTGGCAGATGTTGCCCTGTTCCTTGCCAGCGCCGCCTCAGACTTTGTTCATGGAGTATCACTTCCACTCGATGGAGGTATGAGCATCGACCCATATTGGTATCTGGAGCATCATGCGCAATCCGCAACCATCTGCCACCCACCCTGGCCAGGGCGATCGAAATCGGCGATGGTGATGCGATCGAATCGAACAAGCGTTCCTTGGCTGCTCCCCTGAACCTTGCTCACAACCTGTCCATCGTGGTGGTGGCCCTGGGTCTGGTGCTGACGGCCTGGATCCCGGCGATGCTGCCGTGGCTGCCACTTCCCGCTGGTGTTCTTGAGATGGCCCTTGGGGCATGGATCGGTCCTCAGGGTCTGCACCTGGCGAGTGTTGGTCCCTTTCTCACGAACATCTCAGCCATTGGCATGGGGATGCTGTTTCTCGTGGCAGGCCTCGAGATCCAGCCGGAAGTGCTGCGCGGCAAGCCGCTGCAGCGGGCCCTCATGGCCTGGTTCGCGTCCGCCGGTCTCGCCGTGGTCGTGGCGCTGCTGCTGGTGAGCTTCGCTGGTTTCGGCAATCTCCAGATCGTGGCTCTGGCACTCACCACCACAGCCCTGGGCATCCTGATGCCGGTGCTACGGGATCGCACCAACCTCCCCGAGAGCTACGCCCGCACGCTCATCAGCGTGGCCACCCTCGGAGAGGTGGCGCCCACCGTGATCTTCAGCCTGCTACTGGCAGGACAGCGGGCTCCAGAAGAGGCCATCATTCTCGTTGCCTTTGGCGCCATCTCGGTCTTGGGATTTCTGCTGGTGCGAAGGCATCAGTCCCGCTGGGAGGAACTGTTTGAGCACACCATGCACCGATCTGCCCAGTTGCCCACCCGCCTGGTGGTGGGCTCGCTGATCCTGATGGTGGTGCTCAATAACGTCGTTCAAATCAACCTGGCACTGGGGGGCCTTGTGCTCGGCCTGCTGGTACGTGAAGGCACCGCCCATCGGCATCGTCTCAAGATCGGAGAACGGCTTGATGGTCTGGGCCAGGCCTTTGCGATTCCGCTGTTTTTCATCGTCTCAGGAATGCAGCTTGATGTCCGAGCACTGGCTCAGGCGCCGAGCCTCTGGGGGCTGGTGCCCCTGCTGGCGGTAGGCATGCTGCTGGTGCGGGGGCTTCCCGTCTGGCTGCTGCTTCGAAAGCAGCTCAGGCCCAGATCGCGGCTCGCCCTGGCGCTCGACAACGCCACCCAGCTGCCCCTGGTGGTGGCCATAGCCGTGATGGCGCGTCAGGCGGGGCTGTTGACACCACCCGATGCCACGGTGCTCGTGGCAGCCGCGGCACTCACGGTGCTGCTGTTTCCGACCCTGGCCACCGTTTTGTTGGAGGGGGACAGACCCCTGGCCGCTGCCGAGCTCACAGGCTCAGCACCGCCTGGTTCTGGGCCTTGATCTGGGCGGCACGCTCAGTCTCGGTGAGGCCGTCTGCTCCCGGGATCTGGGCAGCCATCTGGTTCAGCCACTCCATCAGTTGCTCCAGCTGCTTGTCCATCGGCAACACACCCAGGCCGCGGGCCAACACCTTGGCCGTGCTGCCACTGCCGGCCTGGTAGACCAGCCGGCCATGCAGGTGCTGGGGCAGGCCCTGACGCAACAGCCGGAAGGCGGGTTCCTCCATCGGCGTTTCCAGGGCGATGTTGGGCTTCTCGGATTTGATCCGCGAGAAGCCGCAGGATCTGGCCAGCAGCTTCAGCTTCATCAGCTGCAGCAGGGAGATCACCGGTGCCGGAATGGCGCCATAGCGATCGACCCAGCCAGCGGCCAGCTCCACCAGGGCCTCCTGGTTGGAGCAATCAGCTGCCGCCCGGTAGGCGGCCATCTTTTCATCGTTTTCGGTGATCCAGTCCCCCGGGATGAAGGCGGTGATCGGGAGATCGATCTGGGTGTCGTCCACGGCGGGGATGTCCTGCCCCTGGATCTCGGCGAGGGATTCCTGCAGCATCTCCATATAGAGATCAAAGCCGATGGTTTCCATCTGGCCGCTCTGCTCCACCCCCAGCAGATTGCCCACGCCGCGGATCTCCATGTCGCGCATTGCCAGCTGGTAGCCACTGCCGAGCTGGGCGAATTCCTGGATCGCCCGCAGCCGTTGCCGCGCCGCTTCACTGAGGGACGCATCACCGGGATAGAATAGCCAGGCGTGGGCCTGGATGCCGCTGCGTCCCACCCGACCACGCAGCTGATAGAGCTGGGCCAGGCCGAACTTATGGGCATCCTCGATCAGGATCGTGTTGACGCGGGGGATATCCAGACCGCTCTCCACGATCGTGGTGCAGAGCATCAGATCGGCTTCACCGGCATTGAACGCCACCATGGCGCTCTCCAGTTCTCCCTCCGCCATCTGGCCGTGGGCCACCAGCAGTCGCAACCCGGGGAGCATCACCCGCAGCTGGGCCGCTACCTCGTCGATTCCCTGCACCCGCGGCACCACATAAAACACCTGGCCACCGCGATCCAGTTCCTGGCGGATGGCACTGCGCACCGCCTCTTCATCCAAGGAGGCCAGATGGGTCTTGATCGGGCGACGCATCGGCGGCGGTGTGGTGATCAGGCTCATTTCCCGCACCCCCGACAGGCTCATGTAGAGGGTGCGGGGGATCGGCGTGGCCGAAAGGGTGAGCACATCCACATCCTTCCGCAGCGCCTTGATCTTCTCCTTCTGATTCACACCGAAGCGCTGCTCCTCATCCACCACCAGCAGGCCCAGCTGCTGAAAGCGGGTGCCCTTGCCCAGCAGCTGATGGGTACCCACCACCACATCGACGGTGCCAGCGGCCAGTCCTTCGCTGATCGACTTGCGTTCGGTGGTGGTGCGGAAACGATTCAGCAGGCTCACCTTGAGTGGATAGGGGGCAAAGCGCTCACTCAAGGTGCGCCAGTGCTGCTGTGCCAGCACCGTGGTGGGTGCCAGCATCGCCACCTGCTTGCCCGCGGTGACGGCCTTGAAGATGGCGCGGATCGCCACCTCGGTCTTGCCGAAGCCCACGTCGCCGCAGACCAACCGATCCATCGGTTTGGACTGTTCCATGTCGCGCTTCACCTCCGCGATCGCCTTCACCTGATCGGGGGTGGGTTCGTAGGGGAAGGAGTCTTCGAGTTCGTTCTGCCAGGGGCCATCGGCGGGGAAGGCAAACCCCGGCGCCTGGATCCGTTCGGCGTAGAGCTTCACCAGATCGAGCGCCACCTTACGGATCGCCTTCTGGGCCCGCTCCTTGGCCCTGGTCCAGGCCACACCGCCCATACGGTTCAGATCCGGCGGGTTGTCGCTGGTGGCGCGATAACGGCCGAGGCTGCCCAGCTGATCGGCGGCAACACGTAGCAAACCATCGGCGTATTGCACCACCAGGTAATCGCGCGATTCACCGCTGATTGCCAGCTTTTCCAGCTTCAGGAAGCGGCCGATGCCGTGGTTGCGGTGCACCACGAAATCGCCCGGCTGCATCTTGTTCGGGTCAACCGTGCGGCTGGCGGCCTTGCGGCGGCGGCGCACATAGCCCGTGGCCGCCAGGGCGTGCTGGCCGAAGAACTCGCGATCGGTGATCAGCACCAGCTTCCAGGCCGGCAGCTGCAGGCCCTCGATCTCGGCGGTGCCCCGGGTCTTGAGCGCCACTGGGGTGCGCTGCTCGATCAACCGATCGATGGCCGGAAAGTCGGCCGGGTTGGGCACGAAGCGGGCGGTGCAGTCGTGTTCCTCCAGCAGGGCCACGGCGCGGCTGGGCTGGGCCGAAAGCAGCCACACCCGTGCCTTCTCGGCCACGAAGCCCTTCACCAGACCCGCCAGCTTGCCGAAAGCGTTGGGGTAGGCCGGCACCGAGCGGCTGGCCAGATCCAAGCTGTTGGGGTGGTTGTCGGTTTCGTGCAGTTCCGCCAGATCGAAGCCAGCGAAGCCATCGGTCTGCTCAAGGGCCTCAAGCGGCGCGCGGTGCAGCAGCGGCGGCAGCAGGGCGGCGATGGCGGCGGCATCGGTGTCGCCCGAGGCCCGCGCTAGTTCGTCGCAGACATCGCGGTAGTGGTCGCCGGCATGGTCGACCCAGAGCTGGCCATGGGAGAGGCAATGGCGCCGCTCATCCACCGCGATCAGGGTGTTGGCCGGCAGATAGCTGAGCAGGGAGGCGGGTCGCTCCCAGGCCAGACCCAGCAGGCGCCGCATCCCCTCGGGCGTGCCGCCTTCCAGCAACTGCTCGGTGGCCTCGGGGCTGAGCAGCTGCTCCAGCCCATCGGGCATCGACTCGCGCAGGGCCTCGGCGATCAGCGGGCCGTAGCCCGTGGGGGTGAGCCGCACCACGGCGATGCCATCGAGGGAACGCTGCGAGGCCGGATCGAACTCCCGCAGCTTCTCCAGCTCCTCGCCGAAGAACTCCAGCCGCACGGGCAGCTCGGCGCTCACCGGAAACACATCGACGATGTCGCCGCGGCGGCTCCAGCTGCCCTCCTGCTCGATCGTGGGCACCCGCTCGTAACCCAGGCGCGTCAGCGTTACAGCCAGCGCCTCGAGATCGACCGTGTCGCCCTTGCGCAGGCTCAGGCACTCGGCTCTGAGGGCCTCGGGCGGTGGCAGGTGTGGCTGGAGGGCCCGCTCCGTGGCGACGATGGCGAGGCGACGGGCGTTGCCCGGCTTCACTCCCTGTTCCGCCCCATCCAGCAGTTCGCTGAGCACCTGCAGCTGCCCCCAGGTGATCTCACTGGTGGGGTCAAAGGGCTCGTAGGGGCTGCCCTCGCTGGTGGGGTAGAGCTGGCAGCTGCCCCAGCCCATCAGCTCCAGCAGCGCCGCCCAGCGGCCCGCTTCCTCAAGGGTCGGCACCACCACCAGCAGCGGCGCGTCGGCGGCCCCCGCCAGGGCACTGCTGACCAGGGCCCGCGCCGCCCGGCCGGCGCCACTCAGCCGCAGGCGCTGGGGCCGTTTGCTGCGCTCCAGCACCTCACCGGTGAGGGTCGCCTGCTGCAGTTGACGCACCAGGGCGGTGAGGGGCATCGGGAGCTGGGGCGAACGACCCCAGATCTTCGCAACCGGTGGCGGGAATCGCGGTCTGATCAGGCTCTGGCCAGGTGGGCGGCGGCGGTGCAGCCTGGAGGACGTGATCCGAACCCCTCACCGATTCACCTGGCGCTGCCCTGCCGTCTCCCCTGAAGGGGCCAGACGTGGCGGTGGAGCTGCTGCGCTCGCAGGGTCCCTGCTCGCCCTGACCCCGTTACTGGCAAGCGGCCTCGGCCCTGGCGGGCCCTGGTTGCCCCTGGCCGGTGCAGCCCCGGGGCTTCGGCCCCAGGACGCAGCCCTCTCCCCCAGCCAGGACCCGCAGCTGTTTCGCCAGCTGGATCAGGGGGATGAACGCGGCCGGCCTCACGTGACGCCCATCCCCGGTCCCGGCGGCGGGATTGCGATCACCTACCGCAAGGAGCCCGGCGAGGCTCCGCTCACGGCGAGCCAGTTGCGCCGTCTGGTTGCCAATCCGCCGCAGTACGACAGAGAACGGGCCGTGATCACCGCCCTGCTGCAGACCCTGCGTCGCGTGGGCGTCACGCTGGTGCTGGGCCCGCCCCGCAAGAGCGGCGCCCTGGCCGAGTGGGAACCGAAGACGGCCGTGTTGCGCATCCGGCCGGACGCCGCCAACCGGGGCAGCCGCAGCTTCGCCCGCATGCTCAACCACGAGGCGATCCACGTGGCCCAGAGTTGCAGCACCGGCCAGTTGCGCGCCATGCCGAAGCCCCTCGGCCTGCCGCGCCCCGCCTCTGCAGTCCTCGATCGCCAGCTGTCCCACCCCGTTTACGCCAAGGCCTCGCCCAGCGAACGGATCGTGGAACAGGAGGCCTACGCCAACCACAACCAGCTCGATCTCAGCCTGCAGCTGCTGCGGCGGCACTGCCGGCCTGTGGCTGGCCAGACTGGAGTGAGCGAGTCCGGCAAGCGCGCCGGTTCCGGTCCTGGCCGTCTACCGCTGTCCCGCCTGCCAATCCCAGCCCCTGCGGGCCCACCGCCGCGCTGACGGCACCCTGCTCTGCGGCAGCTGCGGTCAGCCGCTGGTGCGGGTGTCCTCCTCAGGCCCCTGGCCCATGCTGGCCGGAACCCTGCTGCTGCTGGGCCTCGGGGCGCTCACCCTTCCCCGCCTGCTTGGGCCTGACCAACCCGCCGGCACCAATGCCGCCCTCGACGCCCGCGTGGAGGAAGGTCCAGCCGGTCTGGATCCCCAGGCCCGCGCCCAGTTAATGGACGATCTGGCCGCCGCCGACCAGGAGTGGATCCCCCGCGCCGAGGCCCTGCCCGAGGGCGGTACCCGCTACCTCTACAAGCGCCGCAGCGGCGATCCGGAGCTCTCGATCGCCGAGATCCAGGACCTGATCGATCGCCCCCCCAGCTTCCTGCGGGAGCGCAACGCCATCGTGGCGTTGCTCGACACCCTGGAGCGGGCGCAGGTGCGCGTCGATCTGGTGCGGCCCCATAAACAAGGGGCTGCGGGCGAGTGGGATCCCAGGGCCGGCACCCTGCGCATCCGCCCGGACGTGGTGGAGAAGGGAAGTGCTGAATTTGCCAAGGTGCTCAATCACGAGGCGATTCATGTGGCCCAGAGCTGCGGAAACGGCAATCTGCGCGCCGCACCGCGGCCGCTGGGACTGACCACGCGCATGGATCCCCAGCTGGAACGCAACCTCGATGAACCGATCTATGCCAAGGCCTCAGCCAGTGAGCAGGAACTGGAACGGGAGGCCTACGCCAACCAGCACCATCTCGAACTGGGCACCTCCCTGGTCGAAAGCCACTGCCTGAACTGAGCCAGGGCTGGCGTCTCGCTCAGGTCGCGGCCTGCTCGAGCATCGCGCTCTCCAGCTGCATGTTGAAGCGCAGCAGTTCGTCGTCGCTGAGTTGCTGACGGCTGCCACGACCGAACTGCTCCTCCAGAAAGCGCCGCCCCCGCTGGGCATCCCAGCCCAGCAGCTGCAGCAATCCATCGCACTGGCTGAGCAGATCGCGGCGGCGCAGCGGTAAAGGCGCGACCGCTGGATCGCAGGGCATCCCGAGACTCTCCACCGCCCGCAGGTAGGCGATCAGATCGGCGTAGGTGGTGAGGCGGCTACGGCTGGGATGGCCGAAGGCCCGCTCCAGGTAGAGGCTTTCCTGCTCCCGCTTCCAACCCAGGCGCTGCAGGGCGAGATCGAGCCGGGCCAGTTCGGCGCTCCAGTCTTCCGGATCCGGCGGCGGTTCGGCGACGGGCTCCGGTTCGCCGGCGGGCCCGAGGGGGGCTTCAGGTTCGGATTGGCCTGCGGGTGCGGCGGCGGGTTCAGATTCGGGTTCCACTGGTTCTGAGGCTTCCAGGCTGGCTGGCTCGGGCATCCGAACGGGTGCGGCCGGATCGGACCTGGACCGACCGGGGGCGAGCGAGGGACCGACAGGGCCGGATAGAGCGCTCGGATCCGGGCGAGGCTTTGCGGCGGCAACAGCCAGGGGCCCGATCTGGGCCAGCAGGCGGGCGCGGGCTCGGTCTTCCGCCTCTTCGGCCGTGGCTCCCTCCCCCAGGGCGCTGCCCAGGGGCACACCAGCGGCAACGGCATGGGCCCGCACCACCCGGGCGCCCACTTCAGCGTGGACCAGCTGGACCTCGAGCAACATCGAAGCGGAAGGGGGAAGGCGCGTTTCTAGAGTGACCCTTTCAGGCCCCGCTGCGGTCGCCGGGAAGCGCAATGGAAGCGGAGTCGATCGAGTCGATCACCCCATTACTGGCGTCGGCGGATCAGTGGGGAGAGGTGCTGCTGCTGCTGCCGCTGCTGCTGGCCCTGGAAGCGGTGCTGTCGGCCGACAACGCCATTGCCCTGGCCGCCATCTCCCGCCGGGTGGGCGATCGCGCCGGCCAGGAAAAGGCCCTCAACCTGGGCCTGCTCCTGGCTCTGGTGTTTCGTCTCGGCCTGATCGCCGCGGCGGAATGGGTGCTCGACTTCTGGCCCCTGCAGCTCCTGGCGGCCGGCTATCTGCTCTGGTTGAGCGGCAGCCAGCTGCTCGGACTTAACGCAGACGACGAAGAGCCGCAGGAGGGAGTCACGTCTGAGGCCCTGCCCGACCATGGCTCCCACCCCTCTAAAGGGCTCCAGCATCACCACGCCTCACTGGGCTCTGTGGTGGCCACCCTGGCCCTGACCGACCTGGCCTTCTCCCTCGACAGCGTTGCCGCGGCAGTGGCCGTGAGTGATCGGCTCTGGCTGGTGATGCTCGGCGGTGTTCTGGGGGTGATCGCCCTGCGGCTCACCGCCGAGCTGTTCATCCGCTGGCTGGGGGTGTTCCGCCATCTCGAGACGGCCGGCTACCTGGCGGTGGGACTGGTGGGCATCCGCCTGTTGCTGCGACTGGCGGTGCCCCAGGTGGTGCCGCCGGAATGGTCGCTGCTGATCGTGGTGGGGCTGCTGTTTGCCTGGGGCTTCTCGGCGCGCCGCCCGGTCGCTGCCCTGGAGACAGGCAGCCTGGACGCCGGAAGCCTCGATCTCGACGACAGTGGCCATGGCCGACTCTGAACCCGCCAGCCGCCTGTGGGTGGAGCTGCGGCAGATCGACAGCGACCGTCTGCTGGATCGGCTTGAGGTGGCCGAGCTCGGCGAGATCCCCCAACCCGGCCGCTGGATCACCTGCGGAGAGACCAGCTTTCTGGTGCTGCAACGCCGTCACCGCTATCAACTGCGCAACGGTCGCTACCAATTGGCGACCATCGCCCTGGAGGTGAAGGCCCAGAGCCAGCCCGCCGATGCCCGCTGGTGGCAGGGACGCTGGGTGATCGGTGATCCCTCCTGCCGCTTCAATGCCCGCACGCCCCTGCTGCGCTGCGCCGTGCTCCCGGAAGGCCCCTGTGACCGCTGTGCCCACTACACCGCCACCTGAACCGCCCCCTGACGTGTTGCCCGATCCGCTCAGCTGGCATCGCGTCATCCTGCGGCGGGGCTATGGCGTGGCCTCTGGGCAGGGCACCGGCAGCCCCTATCCCGCCGGCACGATCGCCACCCAGACGCCCCTGTTTGCCGAACACGGGATCGATCTGTCCCAGTTTTATCCCGGCACCCTCAACCTTGAGGTGGCCCCGGGTGAATGGAGGCTGCAGAAGCCGGATGCGCGGGTGGAGCATTTGCGCTGGAGCGCGCTGCATCAACCCGAAACCTTCTCCTTCTGGTGGGGACGGCTGCGGCTTCCGGATGCAACCTCAGGTGCAGCTCCGCATGCAGCCGAGCCCCTCACCTGCCTCGTCTATCACCCCCACCCCGAGACCAAGCAGCGCCATGAACAACAGCCCGGCGTACTGGAAGTGCTGGCCCCGTGGATGGAAGGTCTGGCGCCTGGGGCGACCCTGGAACTGGGGTTGGATCCGCTGCGCTGCCGCGTAATCCAGCCGGCTCGCCTGCGCGCCCGTCTGCTGGAGTTTCTCAAGTTCCGCGTGCTGGCGGCCCAGGAAACCTTCTTCGACGATCTGCGCCAGGGCAAGGAGCACCTGGATCTCGATCGCTTCCGCTCCTGGCTGGGGGCGGCGGGGTGGGGCGAAGCCCTCGACCTGCGCGATGCCGATCTGGCCGCCACCCTTGAGCAGGCCCGGCAGCTGTACCTGTGAGCAGACAGCAGGGACGGGTGGAAGGACCCAACTCTTTGATGCCGGGCCACTGCTCAACCCCGCCAGATCTCCAAGGCGCCACCCAGTTGCTCCGGCGTGACACCAGGCAGCACCACCACCTGCTGGTTGAACGGGAGCTGCAGCTGGCTGCCCCCATCCATGGCCACCACGCTGGCCTGCTGACCTTCCTGCCAGAACCCGCGCAGATCAATCCGGATCAGGGCCTGACGCCGCTGCCTGCAGCACCGGATCGCTGCCGTAGTCGCCCCAGAGGGTGGCAAAACTGCCACTCGCCTCCGCCAGACCGGAGTGGGTGGCCGTCACCTGGCCGAGCACGCCGGGGTTGTCCCGCCCCAGCGACCACATCGACAGCAGACCCAGGCCGCGGTCGCGGGCGAAGGTCTCGAGCAGGGCCGCAGCGGCAAGGCTGAAGGTCTCGCTGGTCACGTCGTTGACGCCGATCATCGGCGTGACCCCGAGCTGGTCCCAGCCAAAGCTCTGACCGTGGGCTGCGAACAGGGCATCGAGCTGGCCCTTGGTGGCCTCAGCGGCGTCGATGGCGTAGGGCCCCATTGATTTCAGGGCCGGCGGGGCGGCACTGTCGCCGTAGTCCATCGCCATCACACTCACCCCTGCCAGGTGGACGCCGGCCTCCAGGGCCAGGTTCACCACCTCCAGCCCTTCACGGGTGAGGCCCTGGGGCAGCACGGGCAGGGTGAACCAGACTTCCAGCGCTGGGAACCGGCTCTGCAGCCGGGAAAACGCCTGGCTGCGCAGCTCCAGGCTGGCTCGGTGGCGATCCCTCACCGAACAGCAGGGCCCCGGTCAGCGGGCCGGAGACGGCGAACCCCTCGGGGCTGCTGGCGTTGAAGCGCAGCGTGAGGCTCTCGCCCGGCCGCAAGGTGGCGTTCCAGGGGGCACTGCGCAGGGTCACCGTGGAGGTGCCATCGCCGTTGTCGACCACGGAGCTGTCCATGCTCCAACCCTGAAACTGTCTCACCGGAGTGGTGAAGCTGAAGCTCGCCGCTCATGCCGCCCCACCAGAGGTTGCCGTCCAGCGTGACGGCAATCGCTGCATTATTCGTGCTGTCCATCGCTGCCGTCTCGCCGTGTGACTTGATCGTCGGACGGCGCGACTGCCAGTTCCATCCTTCGATTGAAGGGTTATCCGCTCAGTGATGGGCGGGCCCAGCCCTAATGCACGTAGCCCTGGCGCAGACCCTCGGCTGCCGCGGCCGTGCGGTCGCGCACCTGCAGCTTCTGGATGATCGCCTGCACGTGACCGCGGGCCGTGGTTTCAGCGATGTGGAGCCGTTGTCCCATCTCCCGATTGGTGAGCCCCTGGGCCACCAGCTGCAGAACCTCCACCTCACGCTCGGTCAGTTCCCCCTGCGGGCTGCTGGCGCCACCCTCGAGCAGATGGCGGCAGATGGGGTCGAGAAACGGCTTCCCCGCCACGATGCTGGTCAGGGCCTCCAGCAGCAGGGCCGGACCGGTGCCGACCTGGCTCACCACCGCATCAGCGCCGCTGGCGATCGCCTCGCGAATCGGTTGGCGATGGAAGGTTGTGAGGGTGAGCAAGGTGCGCACCCGTCCGGAAGCGCGCTGCAACATCCGCACCAGATCAACGCCCAGACCATCCTCGAGTACCTCACTCACGAACACCAGCAGATCAGGGTGATCCGGTTGCTCGGCCTCCTGCCGCACATGCTCGAGCGCCTCGACGGTGGTGGTGCAGATCCCCACCAGATGCGCCGGTCCGGCATGGGGGTCCAGGGCGAAATGGGTGGCCAGCGCCAGGGCATAAGCCCGATTGCCGGTCGCGATCAGCAGCCGGAACCGTTCGGACAGGAGCCCCAGCTGCAGGGTTGAAGAGCAGAAGGCTCCATCGAGGCTGAATTCCATCCTGGGCCTGCCTGTCACGGCGCTGGGGGTCCGACCCGGAAGCCAGGGCCGGCGCCGAAGGTCCTCGATGCAGTCTGGCGGCCTCCCGTCAATCTGCAGGCCTTCAGTCAGGTATCAGGCCTCCAGTTGATCTTCCAACTTCGGGGCGTGGCCAGCTGTTCATCCAGCTCCTCCCGACCCCAACCCCTAGGGTGATGGGCCCTGAACGATTCCCCCTGCAGCGCTCTCCCGATCCCACCGGCGAGCCCCCCGCCGTCGACTTCGACTCGCTCGGGCTCGGCGAGCCCCTGCTCAGGGCTGTGGCCGACAAGGGCTATCGGGTTCCCTCGCCGATCCAGCGGGATTGCATTCCGGCGGTGCTGAGCGGCCGCGACGTGATGGCCGCCGCCCAGACCGGCACCGGCAAGACCGCCGGCTTCACCCTGCCGATGCTGGAGCGTCTGCGCCATGGGCCCCATGCCAGGGCCGGCGTGGTGCGATCCCTGGTGCTCACGCCCACCCGCGAGCTCGCCGCCCAGGTGGCTGAAAGCGTGACTGCCTATGGCCGCTACCTGGATCTGCGCTCCGACGTGGTCTTCGGTGGGGTGAAGGTGAACCCCCAGATCTCCCGTTTGCAGCGCGGCACCGACGTGCTGGTGGCCACGCCCGGCCGGCTGATGGATCTCCATCAGCAGAAGGCCCTCCGCCTGGATCGGGTCGAGATCCTGGTGCTCGATGAAGCCGATCGGATGCTCGACATGGGCTTCATCCGCGACATCCAGAAGATCCTGGCCCTGCTGCCGGCCAAGCGTCAGAACCTGCTGTTCTCGGCCACCTTCAACCCCTCGATCCGCCGGCTGGCCACGGGGCTGCTCCACAACCCGCTGCAGCTTCAGGCCTCGCCCGAAAATCGAACCGCCACCACGGTGGAACACATCCTCCATCCCTGCGACATGGGACGGAAACCGGATCTGCTCTGCCATCTGATCGCCAGCAATGACTGGCGGCAGGTGCTGGTGTTCTCCCGCACCAAACACGGCGCCAATCGCCTGGCCGAACGGCTCACCCAGGAGGGCATGGCAGCGGCGGCGATCCACGGCAACAAGAGCCAGGGGGCCCGCACCAGGGCCCTGGCGGGCTTCAAGAGCGGCGAGTTGCGGGTTCTGGTGGCGACCGATCTCGCCGCCCGCGGCATCGACATCCACCAGTTGCCCCACGTGGTGAATTTGGATCTGCCCAACCAGGCGGAGGATTATGTCCACCGCATCGGCCGCACCGGCCGGGCCGGCCACAACGGCCACGCCGTGTCCCTGGTGGCGGCGGAGGAGCATGAGCTGCTGCGTGCCATCGAGAAGATGATCGGCACCGCCCTGCCGCGCCTGGAGGTTCCTGGGTTTGAGCCCAAGGTGCTCTCAGCGGCGCCCCTCGACCTCAGCGGGGGCCGGGGCCGGGGCGGCCCACCCCGCTCAGGCAGCCGCAGGCCTTCATCGTCTGCACCGAGCGGCCGTCGTGGTGTGGGCGGCGGCGGGCGCTCCGAAGCAGGCCGCCCCGAATCCGGTCGGAGGCCCCAGCGACGGGGCTGAGCATCTGGCAAAACCGCAGTCGTTTTGACAGTGCGAATCGGCGGAGTGCGGTCAGATAACTTTGTCCCGCCTCCCGCCCTCGCAGCTCCATGCCCTACGAACCCGGAAGTACCGAATGCCGCGTTCTGATCGACTGCAAGGCCCAGATCGAATCGATGCTGCTGTCCCTGAATCGCATCTCCGAGTCGGCCCCCATCCGTGATCAGCTCGTGTCTGTCTACAGCCAGCTTGAAGGCCTGCACGACAGCCACCGCTCATCCACTCTGGTCTGAGCCCCTGACTCCTGACCTCTGAATCACTGGGGTTGGTGTTTGGTTGAGGCCAAACTGGGAGCCTTTGCCAGCCTGAGGCGTCCACCAACCAACCCCGACAGACGACAAACGACAAAAATTCATCTGAGCTGGTTATACTTATCCCTAGCTCCTCAGCCGGCTGCACCTTCCGTAGATCATCTGAATGCACAGGGGCCGGGGCCGCTTCAATCAGGTCGTGGCAAGGGGGGCCGGCGGCCTGTCCGACAAGCTCGGCAAGAACAAGAAACTTGATTGCGTCGTGATCAAGCCCACAGCAATCGCGGTATCGCAGCAGCTGTAGCGACGATGGCCAAAGACTGAAGGCCTAGAGTCTTAACTGAGTTGGCGTCGCCGAACACCTTCGTCCCCATGGCAGACCACGACTTGGACATGGACCTGACTGAAGAAGCCAAAGATAAGAATGAAAGCAAGAATAAACTGAAGAAAGAGGAAATGAAGAAAGAAGAGATGAAGAAAGAAAATAAGAAGAAGAAAAAGAAGAAAGTCAAAAATCTGGCCAGCAGCAAGAGCAAGCGCGACCACGACAAGACTGGTTCTCTCGACCGCTACCATCCATCCCCGATTCTCGACGACTTCTCCGCCCACTCCGAAGGCAAGCAGCCGAAGCTGAATCGCAAGTTGTACGAGAAGGAGCTGGAACGCCTGCAGGTGGAGCTGGTGAAGATGCAATATTGGATCAAACATGTTGGTTATCGCATTGTCATCCTCTTTGAAGGCCGTGATGCTGCCGGCAAAGGCGGCACAATCAAGCGCATCACCGAGCCCCTCAATCCACGCGGCTGCAATGTGGTGGCCCTGGGAACCCCGTCAGACAGTCAGAAGAATCAATGGTATTTCCAGCGCTACGTTGAAAACTTTCCCACCTCCGGGGAGCTGGTTCTGTTTGATCGCAGCTGGTACAACCGGGCCGGCGTGGAACGGGTGATGGGATTCTGCACGCCGGAACAGGTGGATGAATTCATGCTGTCATGCCCCGAGTTTGAGAGGATGCTGGTTAGAAGTGGTATCACCCTGATCAAGTACTGGTTCTCGGTCAGTGATGACGAGCAGGAAGTCCGTTTCCGCTCCAGGCTCCAGGATCCTGCCCGCCGCTGGAAGCTCAGCCCGATGGATCTTGAGTCCAGGGATCGCTGGGTGGAATTCAGCAAGGCCAAAGACGACATGTTCCTGCATACCAACATCCCGGAAGCTCCCTGGTTCACCGTCGAAGCCGATGACAAGCGTCGCGCCCGGCTCAACTGCATCCGCCATCTGTTGAGCAAGGTGCCCTACAAGGATATGACGCCCGAAGCCATTGAACTCCCGCCCCGGAAAAGCGTTGGCGATTACCAGCGGCCGCCAATGAATGAGCAGTTCTTCGTTCCTAACTGCTACCCCTGAGTCGGTCATGGCGAACCAGCACTACTACCTCGAACTCGATCCCCCCCAGGAGTCGCTGCGCAGCTGCCCCCATGTGGTGGTGGTCGGCGGCGGCTTTGCGGGTCTGAAGGTTTGCCACACCCTCAAGAACAAGGATGTTCGCGTCACGCTGATCGACAAACGCAATTTCAACCTGTTCCAGCCCCTCCTCTACCAGGTGGCTTCGGGGCTGGTTTCCGAGGCTGATGTGGCCTCACCTTTGCGCCAGATGGTGGGGCAGGCCCCCAACCTGCAGATCCTGCTGGGGGAGGTGGTGGATCTCGATGCCGACAAGCGCGAAGTGGTGCTCAACGATCGCCGCCTCTGCTACGACCACCTCATCCTGGCCAGCGGCTCGGGCAGCACCTACTTCGGCCGCGAGGAGTGGCGGCCGCTGGCGCCACCGATGAAGATCCTGGAGCACGCCGATGAAATCCGCCGGCGCCTGCTGATGGCCCTCGAGGAGGCGGAACAGACGCGTGATCCAGAGCGTCGGCGCTTTCTGCAGACCGCCGTGGTGGTGGGTGCAGGTCCGGCCGGTTGCGAACTGGCCGGTTCGTTGATCGAGCTGATGCACCGCTCCGTCCGCTGCGACTTCAAGCAACTGAAACGCGAAGACTGTCAGGTGGTGCTGCTTGATGCGGTGGATCGGGTCTTGCCGACCATGGCGCCAGCCCTGTCCGCCGATGCC
The DNA here is from genome assembly GCF_025128095.1 of Synechococcus sp. CS-1328. Classification (GTDB taxonomy): domain Bacteria; phylum Cyanobacteriota; class Cyanobacteriia; order PCC-6307; family Cyanobiaceae; genus CBW1002. The sequence goes on from NZ_JAHLYT010000071.1 coordinate 386,306, forward strand.
GGTCACTATCTCACCAGTCAGGGGGTGGATCTGCGGCTCAACACCATGGTGGAGAGTATTCAGCCTGGCCGGGTTCTGTTGCGCAGCACCGCCACCAAGCTCGGAGACGAACTGGAGGCGGCAACCATCTGCTGGACGGCCGGCGTGCGGGCGTCAAGGCTGGGAAAACGCCTGGCGGACGCCACCGGCTGTGAGCTGGATCGCGGCGGTCGTGTGGTGGTCAACCCCGATTTTTCGGTGCCGGGCCATCCCGAAATCCGCGTAGTGGGTGATCTCTGCTGCTACAGCCACACCCAGGACAACAAGGCCGTACCTGGCATGGCCGGACCGGCCGTGCAGATGGGTGGCTGGGTGGCCAGCGACCTGCTCGCCAAGCTCAACGATCAGCCCCATGCACCGTTCCGTTGGACGGATCTGGGCAGCATGGCGGTGATCGGCCCCTGGTATGCCGTGGCGGATCTGCGCGGCCTGCATCTCACCGGACTGGCCGGCTGGATCGTCTGGGCCCTGGCCCATCTGGCCTTCATCCCCGACACGGAGAACCGGATCGCGCTGTTCAGCAAGTGGATGTGGCAGATCGCCACGCGCCAACGCACGGCCCTGCTGATCACCGGCCGTCCGGATCAGCACCTCGGTGTCGATGTGGGACTGATGCCTGCCGAACGTTCCGAGCGCATAGCGCCAAAAGTGACCCTGTCTGAATCCTCGGCTCAAGAAGAGGCAACAGCGGCCTGATCAAGGCTCAGACGCTGGTTGGGCCAGCGTGTCAGAGCCAGACTCAGACGCCGAAGCAATCCCCCGGCTGTGCCCCCAGCTGTTGCAGCAGGCTCTGGCCCGCCGCTGGAGCTTTGCCTTCCAGTTGCGCCGCGAGCAGCAGCACCGGACAACCGCCCGTAGCAATCACCAGCCCCACCCCCTGTTCCACGGCTAGCACCGTGCCAGGAACCATTTCCGAGGCAGGATCGGGTGCTCCTGACTGCGTCTTCGGGGCCTCTGGCAGTCCTGCCTGGCTCGGGTCTGCCTGAAGCACTGCAGGTCGTTGATCAGTTGTCGGTGGCTGACTCCAGCGATCGCATAACGCTGCCCCCGGTTCGCTGAGCTGGTCGCGCAGGCGCTGCACCAGGGGCTCGGTGGCCAGAAGCTTCAAGCGTTTCCCCCGCCACTGGCTCACGGCGCCGGGGTACAGGCCCATCACCTGGCGATGCAGGGTCAACGCCGAGCTGACCCAGTCGATCTGGAGGTCGTCTTTGGTGAGCATGCGGGCGTAGGTCATGCCCTCCTCGCTCTGCGTCCGCACCCCCAGCCGCTGCAATCGTTGCGCCTCCGGGCCGGTTCCGGCCGCCTCGATCAGGGGCAGGCTCTCGATCAGAAGTTCGGCGGTGAGCTGACTGAGCCGCTGACCGAGGTGCTCGGCGTTCTCGAGCAGACCAATTGGCAGACGGCGCTCCAACAGCACCGGCCCGGTATCGAGCCCCTCCTCCATCGCCATGATTCCGACGCCGGTCTCGGCATCCCCCTCGAGCAGGCACCACTGGATCGGGCCGGCGCCGCGCCAACGAGGCAGCAGGGAGCCATGGCCGTTCCAGCAGCCCAGCGGCGGATGGGCCAGCACTTCTGGCGGCAGAATCTGGCCGAAGGCCACCACCACATCAAGATCGGCGCCGAGGGCAGCCAGCTGGGCCTGACACTCGGGCTCGCGGCGGATCCGTTCGGGTGTGAACACCGGCAGGCCCAGCTCCAGGGCCCGTACCTTCACCGGCGAAGGCTGGAGCGCCTTGCCACGGCCACGCCGCCGATCCGGCTGGGTCACCACGCCAACCACGTGGTGGCCAGCCGCCACCAGGGCGTCAAGGCTGGGAATCGCATAGGCGGGGGTGCCCCAGAACAGGATCTTCATCGCCATCGCGGGCCCAGCGACTCAGGTGTCGCCGGTGATCGAGAGCCCTTCCACCCAGACATGCGGGCAGAGACCATCCGGGGTGATCACCGCCTCCCCTTCAAAGCCGACGATCGCCTTCAGCACCTGGCGGATGTCCCCGGCCACGGTGGCGGCCTCGATCGAGTGGCGTTCGCCGCGCTTCAGCAACCAGCCATCGAAGGGCAACGAGAAGGAACCCTGGCTGGCCTTGACACCGGCATGGAGCGCCGAGAGCGAGTCGATCCAAACGATCGGCTCTTCTGCGGTGAAGCGATCCAGACCCTGCTGACCGCCGCCGCTGCCGGGAGTGGCACCGATCTCGAACCAGTCGGGCCCCACCGACACCTTGGCGCCCATGCCGGCATGGCCCGTGGGGGCCACACCAAAGGCACGGGCGGTTGCCTCTGAATGAAGGAAATGGCGTAAGACGCCGCCTTCCATCAAGGCCAGGCGGGCCGTGGGGGTGCCTTCACCGTCGAAGGCGGAGGCGCCGATATTGCCGGGATGGCGCCCGTGGTCGTGCAGGTCAAGGAAGGGAACGGCAATCGTGTTCCCCAGCGACTCTCGGTTGCTGAGGCTGACGCCATCGAGCACGGCACGGGCGTTGAACAGGTTGCTGAAGGCGCCGATCAGATCGAGAAAGGCCTCGGGGCTGAACACGCAGGTGTAGCGGCCGGTCTCGATCGGGGCGTAATCGAGGTGGGACGCGGTGAGGCCGGCGGCCTCTTTGATGCAGCCGGCAATGTCGAGATCGCCGGCGCCATAGGCCAGGCGCACCGCGCCGGCACTGCGTGGTTTGCGGCCGGCTTCTTCGGCCCGGGCATAGAGATAGAGGCTGGCGGTGGTGAGCTGCTGCTGGCGGCAGGCACCGGCACTGTTGAGGTAGATGCGGTCGCTGCTGCGCTGGGCCAGGCCGTTGTAGGGAACGGTGTCGATGGCGGGATGGCTCTCGAGCAGCTGGTGCTCGGCATCCTTGAGGGTGGCGAGCAGATCGAGGATGCTCACCGGCTCCTTGATCGGTTGATCCAGAGGCTGCAACGGCGCAGTGGCCAGGGGGGAGAAGGCGGGGATGTCGTCGGCATTGCCAAAGGCGCTGGCCTCACTGGCACCGGCCAGAGCCCGCTCCAGGCCGGCATCGGACAGATCGGAGGTGCTGGTGATGCCAACCAGGCCGTCGTCGTTCCAGACCCGCACGGTGATGGAGCTGCGCTGGGCGCCTTTCATCTGCTTGGCCTCGCCGCGGTCCACCTGCACGGAGGTGTCGGTGCTGCAGGCGGCACCGAGGTCCCATTGGCGGATGCCCGAACGGGCGGCCATCTGATCGAGGCGGGAGCGGAGGGTCTCGGCGTCGAGACCGGAAGGAGAGCGGGTCATGATTCAGCGGCCTCCCACGGTGATCGAATCCACCTTGATGTGGGGCTGGCCCACGGTCACGAAGATGCTGCCGCTCACCGAGCCGCAGAAGCCCGCCGCCAATTCGAGATCATCGGCGCACATGGAGATGCGCGGCATCACCTCCTTGGCCTCACCGATCAAGGTGGCGCCTTTCACCGGCTTGGTGAGTTCACCGTTCTCGATCAGATAGCCCTCCTCCACGGCAAAGTTGAACTGGCCGGTGGGTCCAACGCTGCCGCCACCCATGGCCTTGCAGTAGAGACCCCGATTCACCGAGCCGATCAGCTCAGCGGGGGTGTGGGGTCCGGCGGCGATGTAGGTGTTGCGCATGCGGCTGGCGGCGGCAAACGAATGGCTCTGGCGCCGGCCGCTGCCGGTGCGCGCATGGCCGGTGCGCCGCTCGCCGGCGCGGTCGCTGAGGAAACGCTGCAGCACGCCGTTCTCGATCAGCACGGTGCGCTGGGGCTCCATGCCCTCGTCGTCCATCGAGAGGGAACCGAAGGCACCATCGCTGAGGCCTTCATCGATGGCGGTCACGGCCTCATGGGCAATCGCGGAGCCGACCCGGTCGGCGAAGGGAGTGGTGCCCCGCTCCACCTGGGTGGTTTCCAGCAGATGGCCGCAGGCCTCGTGGAAGATCACGCCACCGAAACGGTTGGCCAGCACCACCGGGCACTGCCCCGCCTCGACGTAGTCGGCGTAGAGCATCGTGCTGGCACTGTCACAAACCTCCTGGGCTGAGGTCTCGGCATTCCACTGGCGCAGGTCGTCCGGTCGGCCGGAGGTGCCGTAGCGGCGTCCCACCCCGGCGCGGTGATCGCCATCGGCGGCCAGCACATTCAGCCCCACGGATTGATGCAGCCGGATGTCGCGGGCAAAGGTGCCATCGCTGGCGGCCACCAGCACCTCCTGCCAATCGCGGGCGTAACTGCCGCGGCGGGCTTGGAGGTGGTTGCCGTGCCGTTGCAGCCGATCGGTGCCTTCCAGCAGACGATGGGTGGCTTCGCGCAGGTCGGGGCAACGGGCCAGCCAGTCGAGCTTGGCGGCAGCAAAGTCATGCAGACCGGGAAGGCCCTCGAAGGGGGATCGATCCGGGGCGCTGCGCACCAGAGCCAGCATGCCCAGTGCCTGATCGAGGGCGGCCATCAGACCCGCCGCACTGAGATCATTCGTGGAAACAAAGCCATCTCGTTCCCCGAGGAAGACGCGGATCCCGGCGCCCATGCCGAAGGCCGGGCTGACGTTGGTGATCGTGTCCTGTTCGGCGAGCACGCCGAGGTGGTCGGTGCGCTCGAGGAACACCTCCACCAGATCGGCACCGGCCCCGCGGCCGACACTGAGCAGCGGCTCCAGGCGGCCGCTCCAGCTGGCATCAAAACCGGAAGGGCCGGCACTCGCGTGCGGCGCATCGGCCGGTGGGGCGTTGCTGGGGAGGGACGCGACCAAGGAGGTGTCTTGCAGAAATCAAAAAAGCCATCACCGGCCAGTCGCAGCGGGCTGCAGACCAGTGGTGATGGCGGTGAGGCTAGCCAGCAGGCCGGGTTGCATGCAGGCCAAGGTCTATGCAGTCAGGGCTCGATCCAGGCGAGCTTCCATTCAGGCAGCCTCAGCGCACCGCCGGTTGGAAACGCTCGCTGCGGATCGGCGCCATCAGGAACAGCTTCGCCATCTCCAGGCCATTGGCCGCCCAGAAGGGCAGCTTGCGCAGGGCCCTGATCGGAGCGGGGAGCTCGGAGCTGTCGGCAGCGGCGAGGGCCGCGTTGTTCTGCACCAGGCGCTCAAGGCGCTGATAGAACTTGGGGTTCTCCACATCCAGCACCACGGGGAAGACGCGAGCTGAGGTCTCGTTGGTTTTGGCGATCACGTACTTGTCGTAATCGCGGGCATCCAGCCCCAGGGCCTCATAGAACTCCTTGCGGGCCACATCGCGCACATACATGGTGGCGAACACGGCCAACAGGAAGAAGCGGCACCAGAGGCGGGCGGTGAAGCCGCGCACGGTGTCGGGCTGGGCCTTCATCAGGGCATCAAAGAAGTCGCCGTGGCGGTTCTCGTCCTGGCACCAGTTTTCGAAGAAGTTGAAGATCGGGAAGATCTTGCTCTCGGGATGCTGCTCAAGATGCCGGTAGATGGCGATGTAACGCCAGTAGCCGATCTTCTCGGAGAGATAGGTGGCGTAAAAGATGAACTTCGGCTTGAAGTGGGTGTAAGCCTTGTTGGCGGTGAGGAAGCCAAGATCCAGCTGCAGCCCGAAATCGCTCATCGACTTATTGAGGAAGCCGGCATGGCGGGCTTCATCGCGAGCCATGTGGGCAAAACACTCAGCCAGAAGAGGATTCTTCTCCTTGATCCGGCGGCTGAGTTCCTTGTAGAGCAGGAAGCCGGAGAACTCGGAGGTGCAGCTCTGCTCAAGGAACTCGACGAACACCTTGCGGGTTTCAGGATCAAGCTTGTCGGCCGCGCCCTCAAACTCCTCGTTCCGCACGAAGTGGTGACGGTTGTAGTCCTTGCGGAACTCCTCGCAGATCGCCTCCAGCTCCACCTCGTTGGGCCGCAGATCCATCGCCGCCATGGCGTCGAAATCCGTGGTGTAGAAGCGCGGCGTCAGGATCGTGTCCTTCACCGGATCCTTGAACGCCGGCGCATCCGCGGTGCCGATGGCGGCATCCGGGATCGCGGCTGCGGCTGGGGCGGTCGTGGCAGCGGGTGGCACCATCGCGCAGGTCGGCATCGAGCGTGTGCCCATCGTAGTGGGGGCAACTCCGCTGCTGGCTGGATGTGACGGTGCGTCTCAATCTGCGTAGCACCGCTCAGCGATGTGGAATTGCTCAGCTCGGTGGCATGGACCACTGCAGTGGCCTGATCAGTTCGGACCCAGCCATTTCTGGCCATTCAGCCGCTGCACGAGGCGAGAGAGCAGCAGGGCCAGGGTGATCTTGCGCTCGTCGATCAGAAACGACTCCAGCAGGCTGGGCTCACTGCCGGACTCGGCCACTGCCACGGTCTTGGCGCTGGAGATGTCCGGCTCGGTGAAGCAGAGCCAGAAGCGACGATCCCCCGGCAGGCTGCCTTGCACCATCCAACAGGGGCTATCCACCACCGGCATCGGGCCTTCGCAGAAGCGAAGTTCCGGAGTTGGGCCGCCATAGGCTTCAATCTCCTTGGCCAGGGCCGGCAGCAGCAGGTCCGGCACGAAGCTGGCGAAGGGCTGGTCTTCCGGGGCAGGTGGCTTGGCCTTGGGTTTGGCCGCAGCGGCAGGGGCAGCGCTGGCGGCTGGGGTGGCAGGAGCCGGGCTGGCGGTGGGCTGGGGGGCGGGATTGGCGGAATCGCTCACCGGAGCTGGCCTCATGGCGGGGTGCTGGTTCGACTCTAAGCAGTCCTGACGGAGCACCTGCTCACCAGTCTTCACTGGGGGTCGTTCCCCAGTCGCCAAGGTCTGTGCTGGACCAACCCGCAGGGCTTGGAGCAGCAGGCCCAGGAGCGGTGGCCACTGGCGTCTGCTGGCGATCCTGAGAGCGGACAGATCCCGTTCCCTTCCGCACCACCCGATAAGGAATGCTCACCGTCGGCGGCGGCTCGCCGGGGGGGCGCCCCGGCCCGGCAGCGGTGGGGAGGGGGGCGTCCCAGGGTTCCTGGCGTTCAGCCCCATCCGACCAGGACTCCGAACCGGTCTCGGCACCTGTGCGGGGGCGACGCCTGGCGGCAAAGGGCGCCGATTCCGGCGCAGCGGGGCCGGCTGATCCCTCCCTAAGGGCCAGGGCCGTGGCGGTGGCGCTGAGCGCCGCTCCGGCAAGGCCGGCGGAGGCCAGCCACAGCCCACTCGCCAGCGGCGGACTGACCCAGAGCAGCAGCCGCAGCCGCAAGGGCGGACGCGGATTGAGGGCCGCCACCACGAGCACCGCCAGAAGGGGTGCCAGCAGGGGCAACAGCAGCAGGCGTCGCAGCAGCGGAGTCACGGCAGGAGATCAGCTCGGCAGGGGCTCAACACAGCACAGGGTCAACGCAACGCAGGGTCAATGCAGCGCCGACCGGCCCTGCCAGCGGTTGAGCGGGCCCAGGTCGTAACCGAGCACGTCGAAGATGCGAATCACCAGGAAATCCACCATGTCGTCGAGGCTGCGGGGCTGCTGATACCAGGCAGGAACGGGGGGCGCGATTCGGGCACCGGCCTCGGCCAGGGCCGTGAGATTGCGCAGATGCACCAGGCTCCACGGGGTTTCCCGCGGTGCAATCACCAGCGGCCTGCCCTCCTTGAGATGGACATCGGCGGCACGCTCCACCAGATCGAGGGCCACACCCGAGGCAATCCGCCCCACCGTGCCCATGCTCGCTGGCAGGATCACCATGCCGCGGGTGCGATAGCTGCCACTGGCAATCGCCGCACCCTGGTCGTTCCAGCGGTGGCAGCGGAGCTGGCCGCCACTGCAACCGGTGCGCTCGCGCCAGAACCGCTCCTGAAGGTCAGGCTCAGATGGAACCCGCAGGCCCAGCTCTGCCTGCCAGACCCCGATGGCGCCGCGGCTGGTGACCATCTCCACGGTTTCTCCGGCCTGCAACAGCAGCTGCAGGGCCCGCTCTGCCAGGGGCTGAGCGGAGGCCCCGGACACGGCTAGAACCACCGGCAGTGTCACGCGCTCAGTCCTGGCTGAGGTCGTCGTCGCTGGAGGATTCGTCCCCGTCAGCACCGAACTGGGAACTCTCGTCAGCAGAGGCGGCGAAGCCCGGGCTGTCGAAGGAGGTGGCACCCAGAGCATCAGGCCCGGAGCTGTTGGTCATCTCGCCACTGTCTGTCAGGGCATCGCCGTCGGGCAGCAACACCACCAGATCGATCTGATGGCGCAGGGCATCCACCTTCTGGATCTCCACCTCCACCGCGTCACCCAGCATGTAGGTGCGGCGGTTCTTGCGCCCCACCAATCGGTTCTGGCGGGCCCGGTACTCGTACCAGTCGTCCTTGAGGGAGCTGACGTGCACGAGACCCTCCACCTGGGAGGGCGGCACCTCCACGAAGAAGCCGTAGCTCTGCACGCCACTGATCACCCCCGGCATCACCTGACCCACCAGCGGCTCGGCCTGCCGCGCCTGGGCCATGGCGAGAGCATCGCTCTGCACCTCCTGCAGAAAGCGAGCCCGGCCCTGAAGCCTCTGGGCCAGGCCATGGGCGATGGCCTCCTGGTAGGGAGTCAGCTGGCTGGGCGTGAGCAACGACCAGTCGATCGTGGCGGAGCGGCAGGCATCACTGGCCAGATCGACGGTCACCTTGTGGCGCACCGTGGGGCGATCCTTGCCGTCGACCAGCAGGCTGGTGAGCAGCTGCTGGTTCCAGAGGTCGGCGTAGTGGAGACCGGGGCAGCACCAGGGAGCCACCGCAACCTCCTCGCCGGCCATCGCATTGGGACCCGGCACCTCGCTGATCTGAACAGACTCGAGCGTGTCGCGTAACTGCTGCTGCAACACCCGGCTTCGGTCGGTGGCGGCGAAGGCAGCGGCCAGCTCGGCGGCGCTGGCATTGCCTTCAGCTGAGAGTTCCAGAGGGATCTCAAGGGCCAGGGCCGCCTTGGCCACCTCGTTCAGTTCGCTCGCTTCGGCGGCTGGATTGATGGCATATAGGGCAGGCAGGTTCAGGGCGACCAGGTGGCCCCCCAGGGCCCGATGGGCCAGCAACACCGCTTCACGCAGCAGGGCCACGGGATGCTGCAGCGGGAGATCCACCATCCAGCCCTGGCTGGCGCCATCGGGGGCAGGGGTGAGCAGATCGCCAAGGCCGGGGATCGCGGGCATCGGCAGGGCCAGATCAATCGATCCACCCGCCAGGCGCCTCTTGCGCAGCAACTCGGCCACATCGATCAACTGTTCGATCAGCGGGAGGTGATCTTTGAGTGCCTTCAGACCAGCCGGCACCGTGCGGGCCTTGGGTTTGCGCTCCGCCAGGGCGGTGAAGGCAGCCAGGTCGACCCGGGCCGTGGGGCGAATCGTGCTGCGACAGAAGCGGTAATGCTCCAGCTCGCCTTCGGCGGAGAGCTCAAGAGCGACCGAGAGGGCCGACTCGCTGCGGCCGGGCTGGAAGCCACTCGCCTTGGCCAGCGCAGGGGTGAGCAGGGGCAGCCAGGAGGGACCGACGCAGAAGGCCTCGGCCTGTTCCCGCAGCCACAGATCCAGCGAGGAACCCGGGGCGAGGCGTTCCGCCACACAGGGGGCATGGACCCACAGCCGCCAGCCGGCGCCGTCGTCGCGGGGCTCCAGAGCCACCGCCGGCAGCCCCGGGGCCTCGCTGCTCCAGGCTTCCAGCAGCAGGGTGGTCTGGGCGGTGAGGTCGAGCCGATCCTTGGGTGCCGGGGTCTTGAGGGTGGCGCGTGGTGCGACGGGTCGCTCTCGCAGGCCATGCTTGGTGAGCAGCAGGTCGAGGTCGGCCTCCACGCCGCCGTGGATGGGCAGCTGGCGCTCCACGTGGCCCTGGGGAGCGAACTGGCCCACCGGGTAGCGGTCCACCATGACCTCAACCACCGAAGACTGGCTGGGGTCGAGGTGAACGGCATCAGCACTGGGCAGCTCCAGGCTGGTGAGCAGCCGATCGTCGAGCGGCACGGCCAGCAGCCGATCGTTCTGCTCCTCCACCTGGGCCAGGAGGCTGCTGGTGGCCCGCTCCAGGATGCATTGCACGCCCCCTTCGGGCGAGCGGCGCCGGCCACCCTCGCGGGTGACGCGCACCAGCACCCGATCGCCGTTCCAGGCGTGGTTGAGCTGGTGGTCACGGATGTAGATGTCTTCGCCGCCGTCATCCCGCAGGGCGAAGCAGAAGCCCTTGCTCGAGCAGCGCAGCCGCGCCTCGATCAGGGTGTCGTCCTGGCGCCGCAGCAGACCGGCCTCGCTCTCCTCCAGCAGTCCCAGGCGCACCAGACCATCGAGGCCGATGCGCAGGTGCTGCTGCTCAGGCTCTCCGGAGAGACCGAGGGCCTTCTCCAGTTGTGCCATGGGCACGGTGGTGTCGGGGGTGAGCTGGTCGAACAGGTCGGCGACCGTGAACTTCATGCGGCGAGGGTGCGCTGGTGGATCCGTGACGGCAAAAGGCACCGGAGCTGACCGGCCTTGGAGCGTGGGCGCGGCAGCGATGCTTTTCTCCACAAGACTTTAGGCAGCTGCCGACCCTCCCTCCCAGACAAGGCCGAACCATGGCCAGGGGACACCCCAAGCGACCAGCCAAGTCGACCAGCCAGGGGCAACCATCACAGCGCCGGATCGCGCTGAGACCGGGGATCGGATCCGTCAGCCCGGGGGCTCCTGACTGCTGGAAGCCACCCCATCATCGACACTCCCCAGACCTTCAGTGGCCAGAGCTTCGCCAGCGGTCTGTTCGTCCTCGCTGACTTTGGAGCGCTGAATCAGGCGCAGGCCGATCACCAGAAAACCAAGGGAGGCCACCAGTTGCAGCAGATCGGTGGGTACCACGCTGGACAGGGAGCCACCGGCAGCCGCCCCCAGCAGGCTGGCCAGCACCAGGGCCACGGAACTGCCGGCGAACACCGCCGTGGGACGACTGGAAGTGCCGCTGATCGTGACGATCGCCAGCTGGGTCTTGTCCCCCAGTTCCGCCAGAAACACCGTGGCGAAGGTTGAGGCCAGGAGGGCGAGCTGCATGGCAGGTGTGGGGTGACGACGGGGCCTTCAGGGCTGGATCTGGGGGAGATGCAGCAGGTCGGGGTGCAGAGACGAGAGGTGAAGCACGGACTGGCGTCCGAGCCATAGGCCCAGACCCACCATCACCAGCCCGGCCAGCCGCTCCAGCTGATGGGCCGGCATCACACTGGCCAGCCAGCGGCCCAGCACCACCCCCACCAGGCTGGAGCTGATCAGTGCCAGGGAGGCCCCGATGAACACCACCACCGGCTGACCGGACTGGGCCGACAACAGAAGGGCGGCCAGCTGGGTCTTGTCCCCCAGCTCCGCCAGAAAGACGGTGGTGGCAGTGGTGAGGAAGGCAGCTCCCCAGCTGCCGGCGTGGCTGGTGTCGCTGCCGGAGGTGCTGCTCATGGCCGTTGGCGAATGGCGCGCCGGAATCGCTTCATCACCCTGCCACGGCCGCCGTATTCACTGCGGATCTGCTGCTTGCAACAGGCGATGGCCAGCGCATCAGCCTCGTCGGCCACGGCACCGAACAGGCCCATGAGGTTCTCGACCCTGCAGAAATCAGGCCGGTCCTGGTAGATGCTGCAGCGACGGCCACCGGTGTCGTAGTGGATGCACCAGCCGTCTTCCCCCACCATGGCCAAGTAGGTGCTGCGCTGCTCGTCGCTGAGCGCCGCGATTGCGTCCTCTCGCAGGCTGGGATCGAGCCGGCAGCAGGCGCCGCAGGAGGCGATGCACTGCCAGTGTTCCGGCTTGCTCATCGAGACGTGGGGTGGTGAGGGTGTGGTGCCACAACTCAGCATGGCGGAGCACGGCAAGTCGCGGCACCTCAAGCCGCAGCACTGCAAGTCGCAGCACGACCAGCAGCGACCCCGCCAGACGGTGGGCGAACAGCCCACGCGTCGGCGGCAGTGACATCGCTTCACAATCGAGGCTCAGGGTCAGGACTTGTCCCAGGCGCTCCGTAGAGTGCCGAGCAAATCCTCAACCGGCTTGACCAGTCATGGGCATTGATTTCCACCTGATTGCGAACTTCGCCGCCCTGGCTCTGATCACCATTGCCGGACCGGCGGTGATCTTTATCCTCTTTTATCGTCGCGGCGCACTCTGAAAAAAAGTGCGCACAACGGATCAGATCCATTGATCAGAGACATTCCCCCGAGCCAAGAATGTCTCGATCGCCTAGAATATGAATTGATTATAAAATAGTATCAGCAATGCGCTGGTTTCAAAATCATTCGAGTCAACACATTTGCCTGCCAACATGGCAATCCATCAACTGCCGGCAGATTGAACTTCTTAGCGAAACGCCACATCTCTATCACTAACAAGCTATTCGAGTCATCTCACACTTTTAGCATGAGCTTGATTCCAGCTTGATTTAGGTTGTAGCAAGATTTGAGTTACTGCGCGATTGAAGTCGTCGCGTAATTACAATTTTGTCGTGATGGTTGGCGTGGCTTCCGCTCTCCGATCCAACCCTTGATTTCTGCCTAATTGTTGAGCGCAAACCCCAGGAATTGATCCGTGGGCATTGGCCTGACAAGTCCATATCCCTGCAGCATGTCGCATCCATAGTCGACCACCAGTTGGGCGGTTTCCATGTTTTCCACTCCCTCCGCCGTCACCGAGATGCGCAGCGAGTGGCCCATGTCCACCACCAATTTCATCAGACAGCGTGCGTCCTCATAGTCCAGGCTTGGAATCACCAGACCACGATCCTGCTTGATGCCCGTGGGTTTGACGGACATCAGACTGATCACGAAGGTGCGTCCTGTGCCGAAGACGTCCAGCTCGTGGGGAAAGAACTCACCTGTAGGGAGAGACCGTTGCTGGTCTCCAGCGTGACGTTCTGAAGACCTCGACCCCGCTACACCAGCTCGCCAGCAAGACGGCCGCCTCACCAGTGAAGAGCTGTTCGGGCAGGCTCTCCAACAGCTCCGGCAGGCTCAGCCCAAACAGGGATGCACAGTTCAACGATCTGCACCTCAGCTGACGCAACATTGATTCTCGGCGAAGCATCACGTCGAACCTTCGGCGGGTGGGTTCGGATCGTGCTGATCCAGGGCCGCCAGCGCGTGATACACCGGCAATTTCAAAAGGATCCGCCCTGCATAAGCCCCCAAGGCCCCTGCCAGCAGCAGGCCGGCCAGGAGCTGCTGATCCCCCGCCATGTGCAGGGCGAAGAGCATGCTCATCACGGGCAACTGGGTGGCGCCGGCCAGGGCCGCCACCATGCCGAGGGCCAGGCCCACGTGGGGATCGCCACCGAACCACTCGATCACCCCGGAGCCGTAGACGGCCCCCAGGGTGAAGGCCGGATCAATCAGCCCGCCTGGCACACCCGCCGCCAGCGGGATGATCGGGGCCAGAATCCTCAGCACCAACAGCCCCAGCCACTGCCAGCCGGTGGTCACGGGCTGTTGATCATCGATCATCCGTGTCATCAGGCGCTCGCCATCACCACCGCTGAGGCCGCCGCTGACCAGCAGCATCAGGCTGATCAGCAGCCCCAGCCCCAGCCCCCAGAGCCAGGGGTGGTGGAGCACCCGAACGCGCAGCTGCCGCGCTGTCGCCAGCAGCAACCAGGCGAACAGCCCCCCCAGCAGGCCGGCTGACAGGCCGATCGGCACCGCCCAGAGCAGAAGTTCGGTCTCGGGGGTGGCATTGGCCACCACGCCGAGTCCGTAGATGGGTTCGCCGCCCCAGTGGCTCACAAGGGCGGCGGCAGCACACACCATCAATCCCGGCCAGATCAGGGCCGCCTGGAAGCGGCCGGTGAGCTCCTCGGCCATGAACACCACCCCCATCAGAGGGCTGTTGAAGCCACCCGCCAGGCCGGCTCCGGCCGCGATCGCCAGCACGCCACCGGGCACCAGGCCCCGCAGCAGAGAGGGAAAGCGCCGCCGCAGAGCATGGGCCACGCTGGCACCCACCTGCACCACCGGACCTTCCCGTCCCAGCGAGAACAGGGCGAGGCTGGCGATCGTCCAGAGCAGGGAGCGCCGCCAGGTGGGCGTGGCCGCCAGCAGCACCTCCCGCCGCTCAGGGTCATGCAGGCTTTCCATCGTCTGTGGGATGCCCGATCCGCGGCCGTCCTTCCAGGGGCCCGCCTGCAGCACCAGCAGCAGGGGCATCACCACCAGGGGCGCCAGCGCCAACGCAAGACTGGGGGCCGACCAGGCACCTCCGCCGAAACCGGGCAGCCTCTCCAGCAGGCGATCCTGCCAGCGGTCCACCAGGTTCAGGGGCCAGCAGGCGGCCCCCACCATCAGGCCGAGAAAGCCCAGGTCGAGCAGGTGGCGGCCAAGATGCTGGATCTGGGCACGGGGGGTCGGGCGCACCATCAGGCCACCAGTCCCAGGGCCATCGCCGCCTCCTGGACCAGGGTGCGCAGGTACGGATGCTCGGGCCGGCTGCAGCCGCTGTCGCCGTCGGTGAGGCGACCATCGGGAAGTGACAGCAGCTTCTCCCCGGCGGCATTGCAGATCAACACCGCCTCCCCCTGGCGGCGACACCGGTAGGTGCGGTGCGCTCGTTGCAGCAGCACCTCCTCGGCACCGCTGGGTCGCAGCGCCACCAACTCCAGCTGCAACCGTTCGCTGCCCTGCCAACGGTTGTTACGAAGCTGGAAGGCCACATCCAACCGCGGCGGCACCACAGCCTCGCCCTGCCAGCGCCAGGCGATCGCCCGCAGGGCCGCCTCCCCCTGGCGCAGCTCCAGTTCGAGATGGCCACCGCGCAGCAACTTCTGGCTGCTCACCTGGCAGTCCGCGGCCCAGAACACCGGAGCGGCATGTCCGATCCCGAAGGGCTCGAGCCGCTGCAGTTGGCGCCAGAACGGCCGGTCGATCCGCTCCAGGCGCAGCAGCGCATCCGGCTCCACCAGCGGACCTCCGGACTGTCCCCCCAGCCAGGCGGCGGCGAGGCCATCGAGCCGTTCGTGCAGGGCTGCCACCCGTTCAGCCAGCACCGTGAAGCCACCGGCGGCGGGATGGCCGCCATGGCGCTCCAGCAGATCGGTGCACTCCTGCAGGGCCCTGTCCACGGCGAAACCACGCGGGGCCCGCACCGAGGCCCTCAACCGGCCATTCCCCTCGCCGGCCAGCAGGGCCACCGGGCGTCCATAGCGCTCCACCAGGCGCGAGGCGACGATGCCGATCACCCCGTGGTGCCAATGGCTCTGGGCCAGCAGCAGGAAGCGGCTGCCATGGGGTCCATCGGCGTCGACCAGGGCAATGGCCTCGGCCTCGATCGCGCCGCAGAGTTCGCGCCGCTGGCGGTTGAGGGCTTCGCAGTCGCGCGCCAGCTCCAGGGCTCGCTCGGGGTCGTCGGTGGTGAGCAGCTCCACCACCAGCTCGGGATCGCCGAGGCGCCCCACCGCATTGATCCGCGGAGCCAGCTGGAAGCCGACTACCTGGGCGTCCACAGCATCGTCCTCCAGGCCGGCCACCCGCTGCAGGGCCTGCAGCCCCGCCAGCCGGCTGCGGCGCAGCTGCGGCAGACCGTCCAGCAACCAGCGGCGGTTCACCCCCAGCAGGGGGGCCATGTCGGCAATGGTGCCGATGCAGAACAGATCGCGGGCGGCGTCCAGGCCCTGGCGGCTGCCCAGCTGCTGGCTGAGGGCCATGGCCAGCACGTAGGCCAGTCCAACCCCGGCCAGGCCACGGAAGGGGGACTCGGGCGGCGTGCAGGCCGGATGGAGCAGGGCCAGGTACGGCGGCCGCTGCTCAGGAATCGTGTGGTGGTCGGTGAGGATCACCTCCACGGCCAGCTCGCGGGCGCGATCGAGGGCCTCCGCGGCGGCGATGCCGTTGTCCACCGTCACCAGCAGGGCGATGCCCTCGCCGGCCAGCCGTTCCACCATGGCGGCGTTGAGGCCGTAGCCATCGTCCTGGCGGCTCGGAATCGCGGCCACCGGCCGGGCACCGAGGCGCTGCAGCACCCCCACCAGCAGGGCCGTGCTGGTCATGCCATCGGCGTCGTAATCGCCGCAGATCGCCAACCGTTCACCCTCGCGGCAGGCACGCTCCAGCCGCTGCACCGCCACGGCCAGATCGGCGAAATGGGCGTGGGGATCGGGCGCTGCCGGCGGATCGAGCAGGGCCTCGATCGCGGCGGCACTCTCGAGGCCGCGGCGACGCAACACCGCCAGCAGCTCGGCTGGCAACGCCTGGCCATCCAGCGAGGGCGAAAGATCGCCTGCCGGCAAGGGCGGCGGTAGCTGCCAGCGTTGCTCGGGACGCTCAGGGAGCAACGGTGCGGGGCGAAGGCTCCCCATTCTGCGGCGTTGCCGCAGGCCTGGCAGCCTGAGGGAAGACGTTGCCAGCCTGTCGATGCCACTGGAGGCCTTGCTCTGGGATGTGGACGGCACCATCGCTGAAACCGAGCGGGATGGACACCGGCCGGCCTTCAACGCGGCTTTTGCGGAGGCGGGCCTGCCCTGGCGCTGGGATGTGGACACCTACGGTCACCTGTTGGCGATCAGCGGTGGCCACGAGCGGATCGGCGCGTTCCTCACCGAGGTGGAGGGCGTCGCGCCGGACCCGGAGCGGGTGCAGGCGCTGCAACGCCGCAAGCAGCAGCACTACAGCCGCCTGCTGGGCGAGGGGCGGGTGGAGCTGCGACCCGGGGTGGTGCGGTTGTTGCGGCAGGCGGCGGCTGCGGGGCTGGCCCAGGCGATCGTAACCACCAGCGGGCGGGAGGCGGTGGTAGCTCTGATGGCGGCGCAGCTGCCTGAGGCGGTGAGTCTGCTTCCGGTGTGGATCTGCGGAGGCGACGTGACCCGCAAGAAACCCGACCCCGAGGCCTACCGGCTCGGCTGCGAGCGGCTGGGGGTGGCGCCCGGCCGCAGCCTCGCCCTCGAGGATTCCGCCAACGGCCTGCGGGCCGCCTGCGGAGCGGGGCTCACCTGCCTGATCAGCCGCAGCGCCTTCAGCGCGGCCGAGCCAGCCCAGTCCTTCGCCGAGGCCGCCGCTGTGGTGGATCACCTCGGTGAGGCGGGGCATCCCAACCGGATCGAGCGGGGGCCGGCTTGCGCGCAGGGGCAGATCACGCTCTCCTATCTGCAATCGTTGCTGGACCCGGCCTGAATCCGGCACGCCCATGACCCGTCTTCCCCTCAGCCAGACCCGCTGGCAACAGGCGCAGGACAGCTGGCTGCGGCAGCTGCGCGGTGCGGTGGCGGGGGGCTGGCGGGTGCGCAGCCTGGCCCTGCTGGCCCTGCTGATCGGCTTTTACCTGGGCCAGAACCTCACCTCCCTGCTCCTGCAGGAGGCCCCAGGGGGGAGGCCCATGGTGGTGCTGGTTTGTGTGCTGGGGATCGAGCTGCTGGTGCGGCTCCGCACCCGATGGGTCCGGCAGGAGCCGCCCCTGATCTGGGTTCTGGTTGACAACCTGCGGATGGGTGGGGTGTACGCCGTGGTGCTGGAGGCGTTCAAGCTGGGGTCGTGAGTCGCGTCGTGACCGATGGCACCGTGATCTGTTCTGGGATGACCGATTCGGAGATGAACGATTCGGGGGTGAAGGAATCCGCCGCTCCGATCTGGTTACCGGAACCGGCCAGGCTGTTTCCGGAACAGCCCTACAGAGACCTGCTGGCCATCAGCGGAGTCAGCGAGCCGGTCAACTGGGTGCAGGAGTGGAAGACCCAACTGACGCACCTGAGCCCAGCGCCGACTGCCCATCCATCGCTGCTCTGGGGCGGCTGGCTGCCGCTGCTGGAGCGCTGCCGCCAGCTGGTCGACAGCGGCGAGCGCCATGTGCTCGGCCTCAATGGCCCGATCGGCGCCGGCAAGAGCACCCTGCTGGCCCTGATCACACGCCTCGCCCGGCAGCTGGACCTGCCGATCGCGGTGGGATCGATCGACGACTTTTATCTGCCTTGGGCGGAGCGGAAGCAGGCCATGGCCGGCAATCCCTTTGGTGTGCTGCGCGGCCCACCCGGCAGCCACGATCCCGCCCTGGCCCAGGCCGCCATCGCCCATTGGCGCCGGGGCGGAACGCTGGTGCTGCCCCGCTTCGATAAACGGCTGCGGCAGGGGGAGGGAGATCGCTGCGGCCAGTGGCAAGGTGATCCGCAACTGCTCCTGCTCGACGGCTGGCTGCTGGGCTGCCGGGAGTTACCGGAGGCCAAGATGCAGCCCCTTCTTTCCAGCGAGAGTTTCGCGGCCGAAAAAAAATCCGCTGAAAAGCAGAGCGCATCGGCTGAACAATTGAAACCGATCAGTCCCATTCATCCAGAGCTGAGTGCCGAGGAACGGGCCTGGCTGCCGATCTGGAATCGCCATCTCAAGGCCTATCGGCCCCTCTGGCAGGAGCTGAGCGCTCTGTGGCAACTGCGCCCCCAGCACTGGAGCCTGGCGCGCCGCTGGCGCTTTCAGGCCGAGGCCAGACAACGCCGTCTGGGTGGATCGGCGTTACCCATGGACCGTCTGGAGGGGTTGGTGCGCTCCTGCCTCTGCAGCTTGCCGCCCAACTGCTACCAGAACCTGTCCGCTGAAGCGGTGATCCTGCTGGACGCCAGACGCCGCTGCCTCTGGAGCGGGCCCGGCCCTAGGGCCGGGGTCAAGCCTCAGTCTTCGCTGGTGTCGTCGTCGGCCACGGGGTAGACGAAGCCCTGGGCACGGCCACTCAACACGGCCTTGCCGATCGAGAGGGCCTTCTGGGCGGCCACAACGGCCTTGCCCTTCCAGGTGGCATGGCGCTGGTTGCGCTTGCCCTTGGAGGTTTTCTTCTTGGGAACAGCCATCCCTGAGTTTCCTTAGCAGCCAAACAAAGATCTTCCGTGGTCAACTTGCCTTTCGTCAAATCGCTAAGCTCGTCTTCAGAACGAAGATCCCGTGAGCGCCAGCCCTTCAACGGCCTCCCCGACCGGGGATCCCCAGTCCAAACCGAGCCAGGCTGCCGCCACTGGCGCAGAGGCTCCCGCCAAAGGCACCGCAGAGGCCTCTGCAGGTGCTTCGAATGCTGGCAAGAGCTCTGGCCGCCCCGCCGAGCTGAGCTACAGCCAGCTGCTGCGGGATCTGGACAAGGGCCTGGTCAAAGAACTGGAGCTGTCGCCACGCCAGCGCGAGGTGATCGTCACCTTCAAGGACGGCCGCAAGGAGTCGGTGGCGGTGTTCAGCAACGACCAGATGTTGCTGCGCGCCGCTGAGGAGGCGCGCGTGCCGCTCACTGTCCGCGACGACCGTAAGGACGAAGCTGCAGCTGGTCTGCTGGGCAATGTGCTCCTGGTGGTGCTGCTGCTCACCGGCCTGAGCCTGTTGATTCGCCGCTCCGCCTCGGCGGCCAACAAAGCCATGGGCTTCGGCCGCAGCCAGCCGCGGTTGCAGGAAGACGGCGCCGTGACGGTGCGCTTCGAAGACGTGGCTGGCATCGGCGAAGCCAAGGAGGAGCTGCAGGAGGTGGTGACCTTCCTGCAGTCGCCGGAGCGCTTTACCAGCCTTGGCGCCAAGATCCCGAAAGGGGTGTTGCTGGTGGGACCTCCCGGCACCGGCAAGACACTGCTGGCCAAGGCGATCGCCGGCGAAGCCGGTGTGCCCTTCTTCTCGATGGCGGCCTCTGAATTCGTCGAATTGTTCGTGGGCGTCGGTGCCAGCCGCGTGCGCGATCTGTTCCGCAAAGCCAAGGCCAAGGCGCCCTGCATCATTTTCATCGACGAGATCGATGCGGTCGGGCGTCAGCGCGGCGCCGGCATCGGTGGCGGTAATGACGAGCGCGAGCAGACGCTCAACCAGCTGCTCACCGAGATGGACGGCTTCGAGGAAAACTCTGGCGTGATCCTGTTGGCGGCCACCAACCGTCCGGATGTGCTCGATTCCGCCTTGATGCGGCCCGGCCGGTTCGATCGCCGTATCAGCGTGGACCTGCCGGACCGACGCGGCCGCGAGGCCATCCTGGCGGTCCATGCCCGCAGCCGGCCCCTCGGGCCCGAGGTGAGCCTCAGGATCTGGGCTAGCCGCACCCCTGGCTTTTCCGGCGCCGACCTGGCCAACCTGCTCAACGAGGCCGCGATCCTCACCGCCCGCAGACAGCAGACCGTTCTCGACGATGCCGCCCTCTCCGATGCACTCGAGAGGATCACCATGGGGCTGACGGTGGCGCCCCTGCAGGACGGAGCCAAGAAACGCCTGATCGCCTACCACGAGGTGGGCCATGCCCTGCTCACCACGCTGGTGCCCCATGCCGACAAGCTCGACAAGGTGACCCTGCTGCCGCGGGCTGGTGGTGTGGGCGGTTTTGCCCGCATGATGCCGGACGAGGACATCCTCGATTCCGGCCTGATCACCAAGGCCTATCTGCAGGCTCGCCTGGTGGTGGCCCTGGGCGGCAGGGCTGCCGAAATTGTCGTGTTCGGGGCCAGCGAGGTGACCCAGGGTGCGAGTGGAGATCTGCTGCTGGTCAGCCGGATCTGCCGCGAAATGGTCACCCGCTATGGCTTCTCCAGCCTCGGCCCGGTGGCCTTGGAGGGTGATGGCGCCGAAGTGTTCCTCGGCCGTGATCTGATCCACACCCGCCCCGGCTATGCCGATCGCACCGGTCGCGAGATTGATCTGCGGGTGCGCACCCTGGCCCAGGAGGCGCTTGATCAGGCGGTGTCACTGCTGCAGACACGTCGCCCCCTGCTCGACGACCTGGTGGATCGTCTGGTGGAGGAAGAAACCCTGCAGGGTGACGACTTCCGCCGGATCGTCGAGGCCTACGAGTCAGCCTCTTCGGCCAGTGTCAGCGAGCCAACCGACTCAGTGGCGGGAGACCTTGGAGCCTCAGTCTCTTCAGCCTGCAGGATCTGATCCGCCAAGCCTGGTCAGCGCGGACTGTTTATCTCGGACTGCTCAGCCCACGGTGGGCGGAGTGCCTTCGGGCAACGGTGTGAGCGTGGCGCCGAAGCACCAGTAATCGCCACTCTTTTCGGCCACGATGTAGTGCTCCGACACCACCTCGGCGCCGGAGCTGCAGACCGTGCGCAAACGCAGGGGATGGTTGAGCACCTTCGATTCTTCCGTGACCTGAAAGCGGGAAAAGCCGAGGTGATGGGAGAGTTTGAACGCATCCGGCAGGATCACACTGAGCGGCTTGGCGACCAGGTCGGCCTGATCCCAGCCATAAACCTGCTCAAAGCTGTCGTTCACCTCGAGGATCAGCCCCTGGTGATCGGCCAGGATGAAAGGCTGACCTGTGTGCCGCAACTGCTCAATGCTGGTCAGAGTGTCGTTCAAGGAGCGGAAAAGCGGATATCGAGGCTGCGCAGGTAAGTGTGCAGCCCCGCATCCTGAATCGGCAGCAACCGTGCCACCCCGCCACTTTCATTGACGTGGGCATGCCAGTGGCCAGGAGGCGTCACGAAGGCGCCACCCGGTTGCCAGTCAATCCGATGGGGGCGCAGGATCGTGCCATCCTCGCCAAGTTCGGTGCCCACCAGGGTGTAGCAGCCGGGGTCACAGTCGATGATCAGATCCAGGGCCACCGACTGATGGCGGTGAGCCGGTTGCACCGCTCCGGCTGGCACCACACCCACCATCGCCCAGAGGGTATGGCTCACGGTGCGGCTGGCGGGGAAGGCCGCATGCGCCAGCAACAGGCTGAGGCGATTGGCGCGGGCTGCGCTGGGATCGTTCAGCAGCTGCTGCAGCTCCCGCTCCAGCCGCTCTGCTGGAAAGTGGCAGGGGGAAAACCGTGCTGTTGTTGGCGCCACACCGAGATAGGCGAGCAGGGGGGCGTCATGCACCCAGTAGAGAACGCTGTCAGCCTCGGCCTGCAGCAGCGGATCCACGCCCGCCGGCAGGATGAACAGATCACCACGGCTCCAGCACAGGCTGAGAGCGGGTTCGCCCTCCTGCTCCGGGCGCTCCAGCTGGCCGCTGCCCCGCAGTACGTAGAACAGGGAGCTGGTGGCGATCGCAGCAGCCTTGAGGCCGTCGCCGGCCTTCAACCGCAGAAAGTGTGCCGCCAGGGCCGGGGATGTGGCCGGACCAGGCACACCAAGCTCAGCGCTGAGATCGAGGGGCAGGATCGCGGTGGGGCCATCGGCATGGATGGAGGGATCCCACTGCCTGTAGGGGATCGGCTCGGTCAGCCCCGGGCGAACCGGGTTGGCCGCTTGGCGATAGTCGTAGAGAAGGGCGTCGTCCTGCCAGGCGTGGCTTGGGCTCTGGGGGCGCGATTCGCTGCCTGGACCTCGAAGAGTGGTTTCCATCGGCTGAAGGGAACGCAGGAAGAACGGCACGATGGGCCTGGGATCACCCTATTGAGCATCCAGCCGGCCTGAGGCGCGGTGGCCGGGGACACCAACAGACGGGCCGGTCAGCCGCCCGCCACGGCCGGCACGATGCTGACTTCGTCGCCGTCCTTGAGCGGGGTGGTCTGGTTGTCGAGGAAGCGGATGTCTTCGCTGTTGACGTAGACGTTCAGAAAGCGGCGCAACTTGCCGTTCTCGTCACACAGGCGGGCCAGGATGCCGGGGAAATGGCCTTCGAGGGCCTGAAGCAACTCGTCAACACTGGTGGCATCCAGATCAACGCTGGCAGCATTGCTGGTGAACTTCTGCAGGGGGGTGGGGATCAGAACCTGAATCGCCATGGAGGAAAGAAAGAAGGAAGGAGACGAGGGAAGTGCTGATCAGCCGATGGTGTCCCAGTCGGCCCGGTGCAGGGCCTGGGCCCGCTCCCAGGCCCTGTTGAAGCTGTCCAGCTGGGCTTCGATCAGGAAGGGTTCACCGATGGCGGAGGCAATGGCCTCGGTGGTCTTGAGGCCATTGCCGGTGATGTAGGCCACGGTGGTTTCATTGGGGTCGATCTTGCCCTGCTCCACCAGCTTCTTGAGCACGGCAATGGTGGTGCCTCCGGCCGTTTCGGTGAACACCCCCTCGGTTTCGGCCAGCAGCTTGATGCCATCGACGATCTCCTCGTCGTTGACCGCAGCGATGTTGCCACCGGTCTTGTTGGCGATGTCGATGGCATAGGGACCATCGGCGGGGTTGCCGATGGCGATCGATTTGGCGATGGTATTGGGCTTCACCGGGGTGATGAAGTCGCGACCTTCGGCGAAGGCCTGGGCGATCGGTGAGCAGCCTTCGGCCTGGGCACCGCTGAAGCGCACCGGCTTCTCGTCCACCAGGCCCACCTTGATGAATTCATCAAAACCCTTGCGGATCTTGGTGAACAGGGAACCGGAGGCCAGGGGAGCCACGATGTGGTCAGGAAGTTGCCAGCCGAGCTGTTCGATCACCTCGTAGCCGAGGGTCTTGGAGCCTTCCGAGTAGTAGGGACGCAGATTGATATTCACAAACCCCCAGCCATAGGTGTTGGCCACCTCGGAGCAGAGGCGGTTCACCTGGTCGTAGTTGCCCTTCACCGCCATCAGGGTGGGGTTGTAGATCAGGGTGCCCAGCACCTTGCCAAGCTCCAGATCACTGGGAATGAACACACAGCATTCCAGGCCGGCGTGGGCGGCAATGGCGGCGGTGGAGTTGGCCAGGTTGCCGGTGGAGGCACAGCTCACCGTGGTGAAGCCCAGTTCACGAGCGCGGGTGAGCGCCACCGACACCACCCGATCCTTGAACGAGAGCGTCGGCATGTTGACGCCGTCGTTCTTGATGTAGAGGTTCTTGAGGCCGAGCCGGCGGGCCAGGCGGTTGGCCTTGAGCAGGGGCGTGAAGCCGGTGCCCACATCGATCGGGTCGCCTTCGATCGGCAGAAACTCGCGATAGCGCCAGATCGAGGTGGGGCCGGCCTCGATCGTGGCGCGGCTGACGCGGGCGCGAATGGCGTCGTAGTCGTACACCACTTCCAGCGGTCCGAAGCAGACGTCTTCGCAGACATGGCGGGCGGTGGCCTCATAGGCATGGCCGCATTCCTTGCAGCGCAGCCCCGTGAAGGTGGGCCCGGTCAGGGTGGAGTGGGAGAGGGTGACCGTCACGGCTACGACTGAAGCTGCAGAGAGGCTATCAGCGGTTTCCAGAAGCCTGTATCAATCCCGATCCTTAGGGTCGGGATTTCATATCGAAGTCGACTGCTCCAGTGCTGGTGCTGGCTGCAACGCGCCTGCCTACGCTCGATCAGCGATCCGCGTGCCCATGACAACGCCGCGGCTGTACGGCCTCTCCCTTCCCCAGCGCCTCCTCCTCTCTCTGGTGGTGGGGATGATCGGCATGCTGCTGCTCTGGAGCTCAGCGCGTCTCTGGATCGAGTGGCAGTGGTTCGCCCAGTTCGGTTTCAGCGGCGTGCTGCTGCTGCGCTGGAGCCTGCAGCTGGCAGGGCTCGGGGTGGGGCTGGCCCTGGCACTGGGGCTGCAGCTCTGGCTGGGTCATCTCTGGCGTCTGCCACGCCACGCACCGGAGCGCCACACCCTGCCGCCCCTGGCCTATGGAGGCGCTCTGACCCTGCTGGCCGGGCTGCAGGTGGTAAGCCTCACCATGGTGCTGTGGCTGGCCCGGCGGTTGCTGCTGGCCCCGTTCGATCCCAGCCGGCTGCACGGGCTGATTTCCCTGGAGCAGCCACCATCGTTGCCCATGCTGCTGGCGAGCGCCCTGCTGCTGCTGGCCCTGCTGATCCGGCCGCTGGTGACGGCACGGCTGGTGGCCGGTGTTCTGGGGGCCGCTGGAGCCCTGGCCCTGGCGCGGAGCTGGAGCCTCTGGAGCGTGGCCCTGGTGGCCCTTGATGCGGGGATCCGCGAACCCATGCTCGGCGCCGATATCAGCTTCGCCCTGCTGCGCTTCCCCGCACTCGCCTTCCTGCTCACCCTGCTGAGCTGTCTGCTGGTGGGTGGGCTGGCCTGCGGACTCTGGGGTCTGCTGGCCCGGCCACCGCAACTCAGTGACGGCCGTTTCGCCGGCTTCACGCCCCCCCAGCTCCTGGCCCTGCGCGCCCCCCTGGCGGCCCTGGCCCTGGTGGCCGCCGCCGCCTTCTGGCTTGGACGCCACCAGCTGTTGCTCAGCACCGTGGGCAGCGTGCCAGGGGCCGGCTGGTTCGATGTGCACGTGTCCTTGCCCTTGCGAAGCCTCGCCGCCCTGCTGGCGTTGGCACTGGCGGTGGTGATCCTGGTGCCCCTGCCGCGGCGAGGCCTGCGTGGTGCCGCCATCAGCTGCACGGCTGTCGCCCTGGCGGCCACCCCGCTGCTGGAGGCCCTGCTGCTGCCGCTGGTTCAGGTGCTGGTGGTCAAGCCGCGGGAGCTGGAGCGGGAGACCCCCTACCTGGAACGCTCGATCCGGGCGACCCGCCACGCCTTTCAGCTGGATCGGATCGCCAGCCGCAATGTCAACCCGCGCGACCGGCTGACCCGCGCTGACGTGGTCCAGGGTCATGCCACCCTGCGCAACATTCGCCTCTGGGACAGCCAGCCACTGCTGGCCACCAACCGCCAGCTGCAGCAGCTCCGTGTCTACTACCGCTTCTCCGAGCCGGCGGTGGACCGCTACGCACTGCGCCACAGCCAGGGGAGCGGACGGCAGCAGGTGATCATCACCCCACGGGAAATGGATCAGGCGGCGCTGCCCACGACGGCGCGCACCTGGCTCAACCGCCATCTGGTCTTCACCCACGGCAATGGCTTCACGGTGTCGCCGGTGAACACCAGCGGTCCGGATGGACTGCCCGAGTTCTTCATCAGTGATCTGGGGGCCTCCACCCGGGTCCAGGGCAGTCGCCAGCTCGGAATCAGCGCTGCCGCCGTGCGGGCCG
The DNA here is from genome assembly GCF_025128095.1 of Synechococcus sp. CS-1328. Taxonomy (GTDB): domain Bacteria; phylum Cyanobacteriota; class Cyanobacteriia; order PCC-6307; family Cyanobiaceae; genus CBW1002. Next base: position 411,920 of record NZ_JAHLYT010000071.1, read on the forward strand.
GCATCCCGATCGGCCGACCGGCGCTCTACTTCGGTGCCCTCAGCTCCCCCTATGCCCTGGCGCCATCAAAGGTGGAGGAGTTCGATTACCCCCAGGGAGACGAAAACTTCTACTCGCGCTACACCGGCACCGACGGCGTTCGGATCGGCCATCCCTGGCAGCGGCTGGCGGCATCGCTCTACCTGAGTGAACCGAAACTGCTCAGTCAGGGGGCTGTGACCAGCTCCACCCGCCTGCTCCTGCGCCGCGAGGTGCGTGAACGGCTGCGCACCCTGGCGCCATTTCTTCGTTTCGACAATGAGCCCTACATGGTGTCTGTGCAGCTCAACGGGGACAGCAAACCCTTCTCCCGCGCGCAGCATCAGTACTGGATCGTGGATGCGTTCACCACCAGCCGCACCTATCCCTACAGCGCCGCCGTGCCAGGCGACCCGAACATCCGCTATCTGCGCAATTCGGTCAAGGCCGTGGTCGATGCCTACAACGGCTCCGTGCAGCTGTATGTGAGTGAGCCCACTGACCCGATCATCGCAAGCTGGCGGCGTCTGTTCCCGGGGTTGTTCCAGCCCCTCTGGAACATGCCCGAAGCCCTGCAGGCCCATATCCGCTATCCCTTGCGCCAGTTTGAGTTGCAGACGGCCCAGTTGCTCCGCTATCACGTGACCGATCCCCGCGTCTTCTACAGCGGCGACGACGTCTGGCAGGTGCCGATGGAGATCTATGGCAACAGCCAGGTGCCGGTGCGGCCGTATCACATCAGCGGCCAGGTGGCTGGCCGGCAACAACCTGAATTCCTGCTGCTGCAGCCGCTCACCCCCCTGGCACGCCCCAACCTGGCCGGCTGGCTTGCGGCCCGCAGCGATGCGCCCCACTACGGCGAGCTGCTGCTGCTGCGCTTCCCCAGCCAGACACCGATCTTGGGACCGGAGCAGATTCAGGCCCTGATCAACCAGCACCCCATGATCAGCCAGCAGTTCGGTCTCTGGGATCGGGCTGGTTCCCAGGTGATCCAGGGCAATCTGCTGGTGATGCCGGTTGGCGAGGCGCTGCTCTATGTGGAGCCGGTGTATCTCAAGGCGCGCAACGGCGGCCTCCCCACCCTGACGCGAGTGGTGGTGAGTGACGGCACCCGTATTGCCATGGAGGAAACTCTGGAGAAGGGGATTGAGGCCCTGCTGGATCCGCGCCGTTCCAGCCTGGCGGCCAAAGCGCCTCCGGTCGTTGGGGGAGCCACAACGGCCGCCGAGGGCACGACGGCACCAGAGGGCACGACGGATCCCTGACCAGCAGCGCCGATACCCTGAACCAACAGGCAGCGAGCGAGCGCATGGCCCCTGCGACGGTTGAGATCGGTGATCTGCGCGCCTTCGCCCTGCTCCAGGACGTCGAACCCCACATCCTGCGTGCGTTGCTGGAGGCCGCTGATTTGCAGGTGCTCGAGCCCGGCACCGTGTTGATCCAATGCGGTCAGATGCCGCCCCGGCTGCACTTCCTGCTCGAGGGCAGCCTCGCGGTGCGGCTGGAGAGCGCCCAATCGGAAAATGTGGCGCTGGTGGGGCCGGGCGAGAGCGTGGGGGAACTCTCGATCCTCGATGGCAATCCACCCTGTGCCTGGGTGGTGGCGGCCCTGCCCTGCCGCGTGCTCAGCCTCGAGGAGGACACGGCCTGGGCCTTGACCCGCGACTCCCACGCCTTCTGCCTGGCGCTGCTGCGCAAGTTGAGCGAACGGCTGCGGGCCAACAACATCACCGTGGAAACCTCGGTGCGGCAGCGGCGCCAGGCGGAGGAGGCTGCCCTGCTGGATGGACTCACCGGGGTCCGAAACCGCCGCTGGATCGAGGAGCAGCTGCCTGGCCTGGCCAGCGAGTCCAACGACACCATGGCCCTGGCCCTGCTCGACATCGACCACTTCAAACGGTTCAACGACACCTATGGCCATCAGGCCGGCGACGATGTGCTCGTCGGTGTGGCCCGCGCCCTGGAGGGTCAGCTCCGCCCCAGCGATGTGGTGGCCCGCTACGGCGGTGAAGAATTTGTGGTGGCGCTGCCCGGTGAGGGAGCGGAGGGAGCATCGATCGTCGCAGAACGGCTGCGGCGCAGCATCGCTGCGCTGGCGCTCCAAAGCCGCGATGGCCACAGCCTGCCTCCGATCACGATCTCAATCGGCCTGGCCTTCCAGCAACCGGGCCTGGCTTGCGGGGCCCTGGTCGCTGCTGCTGATCAGGCGCTGTACCAGGCCAAGGAGGGAGGGCGCAACCGGGTGGTGGTGGCAGGGGCGCCGCTGTTGGCATAAAAATGGGGAGCCAAGGCTCCCCTGAACGGTTCCAGACTGACCGGTGATGCCAGTCGGGCTGAGGCTGCAGATCCTGAATCAGGCGGCCACAGCAGTCTTGGGGTCGAGTTCGCCCTTGGCGTACAGAGCGGCGTAGTAGTTGATGTCACGCTGCTTGATCTTGCTGGCGTTGCCGGCGCACCAGAACTGCTGGTAACGATCGAGGCACACCTGCTTCATGTAGGCCCGGGCGGGCTTGTTGAAGTGGCGGGGATCGAAGTTGGCGGGATCCTTGAAGGCAGCTTCCCGCACGGCGGCGGTGAAAGCGAGGCGGTTGTCGGTGTCGATGTTCACCTTGCGCACGCCATTGCGGATGCCTTCCTGAATCTCTTCCACGGGCACGCCGTAGGTCTCGGGGATGGCACCGCCGTACTTGTTGATCATGTCCAGCCACTCCTGGGGAACCGAGGAGGAGCCGTGCATCACCAGGTGGGTGTTGGGGATGGCCTTGTGGATTTCAGCGATGCGGCTGATCGCCAACACTTCACCGGTGGGCTTGCGGGTGAACTTGTAGGCGCCGTGGCTGGTACCGATCGCGATGGCCAGGGCATCGACTTTGGTCTTGGCGACGAAGTCGGCGGCCTCGGCGGGATCGGTGAGCAGCTGGCTGTGGTCGAGCTTGCCCTCGAAGCCATGGCCGTCCTCGGCCTCACCCATGCCGGTCTCGAGGGAACCCAGGCAACCCAGTTCGCCTTCGACGCTCACGCCGATGGCGTGGGCCACATCGACCACTTCCTTGGTCACAGCCACGTTGTACTCGTAGCTGGCCGGCGACTTGGCGTCGGCCATCAGGGAGCCGTCCATCATCACCGAGGTGAAACCGTTGGCGGCGGCACCGAAGCAGGTGGCGGGGCTGTTGCCGTGGTCCTGGTGCATCACCACCGGGATGTCGGGATAGGTTTCCACGGCTGCCAGGATCAGGTGCCGCAGGAAAGCCTCACCGGCGTACTGGCGGGCACCGCGGGATGCCTGCAGGATGACGGGGCTGTCCGTCTCATAGGCAGCCTCCATGATCGACTGCACCTGCTCCAGGTTGTTGACGTTGAAGGCAGGGATGCCGTAGCCGTTCTCAGCGGCGTGGTCGAGCAGCAGCCGAAGCGGAACGAGCGCCATGGATAGAACCTCGGATCGGTGGGAGCGGGACTGGGTGACACCAGGGGACAGGAAGGGCCGTGCTCGGGGGGAGCCGTGCTCTGAGGTGGTCCGGCTCAGGAGCCGGGCCAGGATCGGTCAACCCGCCTTGGTCTGGCGGCGAGTCTAGGGGATCCCCCTCAAGACCCAGGCCCGCACCAGTGCCTGACTCAGCGGTAGTGGCTCAGGGATCAGGAATCCGGTCAGGGATCAAGCGACAGGGAGGCCTCGCCCGAGGTGCCCTGGCGCGCCCAGTCGCAGCAGCGCTGGCTCGCCACCGCTTCCGCCAGCCCCGGCAGCATCGGACGGCCCTCCCGGATCGCCTCGGCCCACCATTGTTGAATCCGCTCCACCGGCGCCACCCGCCCGTCCTCCCAGGTGCGGGCAAAGGCGAGTGACGGATCGGCAGGGACCGGGCGCAGGGCCTCTCCCGGCCGGGCCATCCACAGCTGGAATCCGTGCACATAGTCGCTCTGGTTGGACGAGCCCAGCACCAGGGTGGCCTCGCTTCCGTAGAGCTCGATCCAGTAGCCCCGGCCCTGACGGGTCACCGAGGCCAGCGTCACCTGGGCCGGGGTGCGGCCGCCAGCGGCGGTGGCCAGCTCCATCTGGAGCAGGGCGATGTCTTCGGCATCCACCGCCGCTCGGCCCTCCTCCGGTCCCGGCAGGGGACGCTCGCTGATGGCAGTGCTGAGCTGGGCCCGCAGGCTGCGCGTCGGGCCCACCAGCCAGTGGAGCGTGTCGAAGGCATGGGTGCCGAGGGCGCCCAGCACCCCGCCGCCCTGCTCCACCTGGGAATACCAGGTCCACGGACGCTGGCCATCGGCGCGGCTGCTCATCAGCCAATCCAGCTTCACCAGCCAGGGATCGCCGAGCACGCCCTCCGCGATCAGGGCCGCCATCTGCTGAAACAGCGGCACAGCCCGGTATTCGAAATCCACCGCCACGCAGCAGCGCTGCCGCAGGGCAAGGCGCTGCAGCTCCTCGATCTGGGCCGCCTCCAGGGCCACGGGCTTCTCCAGCAACAGGTGCTTGCCCGCCAGCAGGGCGCGCCGGGCCAGATCAAACCGGGGGCCCGGCGGGGTGGCGATCACCATCGCCTCGATCTGCGGGTCGCCGAGCAGGGCATCGAAGTCGGTGTGGCCAGGAAGTTCGGCGCGGTGGCAGGCCTGCTCCAATCGCTCGGCCCGCGGATGCCACAGGGCCACCGGTTCGGTGAGCAGGCCACTGCGCAGGGCGGGCAGATGCACCGTCTCCCCGAAACCCAGGCCGGCCACGGCCACCCGCACCGGCTGGCTGGAGCGGCGGCTGCCAAGGGTCGACAGAGCAGAACGCATCGGGGGGGTGTAAAAGGACAGACCGGCTGCAGCCGCTCAGGCCGGCAAGTCGGAGCCTGCGGCGCAGACGGTGTCGATCATGGCGTCGAGCAGCTGATCCGCACCGGTCGGCTGCCATTCGGCATTGAAACGGCGCAGGCCGTTGACGGAGGTGTCGCGGTAGAGCTCCTGGCCGCAGTCGAGCTCCATCACATAGAGATCGCCGAGGCGAGGGCGACCATGCTCGTCCGGGGGCGGCAGATGGCGTGACAGCACACTGAGGTTGCCGTCACGGGTGCGGCGCAGACTGCCCGCGTCCCACCACTGCTTGCCTTCCTCGGTGGCGGGCAGCTCCCGCCAGTCGACAGGACCGGCCAGGGCGGGCAGGGCCGGCAGAACAAGCAGCAGCAGCAGGGCCAGGCTCAGGCCGAGGCGGCCCAGAGGGCGGATCCAGCAGCGCATCACATCGGCCATGGAAGTTCAGGACAGGGACAGACAGGATTTGGGCGCATGCAGGCGCAGCAGGCTGGACAGGGTGCTGCGCAGCTGGGGACGGGGCACGATCGTGTCGACGAAGCCGTGGTCCTGCAGGTATTCGGCGGTCTGGAAGCCATCGGGCAGCTTCTCGCGCAGGGTCTGCTCGATCACCCTGCGACCGGCGAAGCCGATCAGCGCCTTCGGTTCCGCCAGGATCAGGTCACCCAGCATGGCGAAGCTGGCGGTCACCCCGCCGGTGGTGGGGTGGGTGAGCAGGGGGATGTAGAGCAATTCAGCCCGGCGGTGCCGCTCCAGCGCCCCGGAGATCTTGGCCATCTGCATCAGGCTGAGCATGCCTTCCTGCATGCGGGCGCCGCCGGAGGCGCAGACGATCAGCACCGGCAGCTGGCGATCGGTGGCCTTCTCGATCAGGCGCGTCAGCTTCTCGCCCACCACCGAGCCCATCGAACCACCCATGAAGCGGAAGTCCATCACCCCCAGGGCGAGGGGATGGCCATCGAGGCGACACAACCCCGTCACCACGGCATCGCGCAGGCCGGTGCTGAGCTGGCTGTCGCGCAGACGGTCGGCGTAGTTGCGACGATCCTTGAAGGCGAGGGGATCGGTGGGGGCCAGCTCGGTGTCGAGGGGCTCGAAGCTGCCTTCATCGGCCAGCAGCCGGATGCGCTCCTCGCTGTCGATGCGGTGGTGATAGCCGCATCCCTTGCAGACGCTGGCATTGGCCTGCAGATCCTTGCGGTAGGTGACCAAGCCGCACTCGGGGCACTTGCTCCACAGCCCATCGCCTTCATCGCTCTCCTGGTTGACGCGCACCACTGGGGCAGCCTTGCGGCGGTCAGCGAACCAGTCGAACAGCGACACGGGAAAACTCGGAGGACCTGATCACATTTAAGGACCGGGCCAGCCCAGCAGCTGCAGCCACAGGCCATGGCCGCCGATCCACACGAGCACGCCGCCGCAGGCCAGGAACGGACCGAAGGGAAAGGGTTGCTGCGGACCCAGCCGGCCCACCAGGCGAGCCAGGCCGCCCACCACAGCGCCTCCACCGATGGCCAGCGCCACGGTCAACCCCAGGCCGGTGGGACCGAGCCAGGCCCCCAGCAGGGCGGCCAGTTTGGCGTCGCCCAGGCCCAGGGCAGGGCGACCGAGCAGCCGTTCGGCCAGGGCACTGGTGCCTTCGAAGGCCAGCAGACCTAGGCCGGCCGCGAGCAGATGCTGAAACAGCAGCGCCCGGCCGACCACCTCACCCTGGCTGAAGCCGATCAGCGCTGTGCAGGCCAGACCGACCACCAATCCCCAGCGGCAGAGGGGTTCAGGCAGCCAGAGAGCGTCGAGGTCGACCAGCACCAGCGGGATCAGCCAGCTGACCAGCAGCCAGCCCGCCGCCACCAGCATCCAGGAGGCAGGGGCCTGCCCCAGACCGGCCGGCTGGGCGAACAGCATCGCCACCCAGAGGCCGGCGCAGAGCAATTCGACCAGCAGATAGCGCGGGCTGATGCTGTGGCGGCAGTAGCGGCAGCGACCGCCGAGCCACAGCCAGCCCAGCACGGGCACGTTCTCGAACCAGGCCAGCGGGGTGCCGCAGTGGGGGCAGTGGCTGCCGGGATGGATCAGCGACTCCTGCCGCGGCAGGCGAAACGCCACCACCTGCAGAAAGCTGCCCACGCAGGCACCGAGCACCGCGGCAAGGAGGGCCAGGGTCGAGGGCGCCAGGATCAGGGGCGACCCGTTGCTGCTGAGCATGGCTGACGCGGCGGGTTCAGGGGCGCAGGTTGGGGCGCGGATTGCGCAGCCGGGTGGAGGCGGTGCGGTTGGGCCGGCCCCTGATCATCTCAATCGGCACGAAGTGCTCCTCCGGCAGCAGCACCGGCAACTCGAACACCACACGCGGCGGAACCGGAGCCTGCTGCCAGATGATGCCAATCGGTTCAGCCCCAGCCGGGCATTGCTCGAGGTAGTGGAAGTAGGCACGGCGGGCGTCTTGAAACACCTGGCGGCTATCGATCTGATCCAGCCGCAGTTCCGGACGCGCAGACGAGCCAGTGGATCCATTGGCTCCCTGGATCAGGAAGGAGGGGGAAGAAGTGGCACGTCCGGTGAAGGGAATCGGCCTCACCTTGTCCGACTGGTTCACCCACCTTAGAGCTCTTGGCAGGGGTGAGACCAATTTCGTTCGCCCCCTGGAATCCCGACTGGAGCTGGGGCTCAGGCGAGCGTCTTCTTGTCCTGGATCATGCGGTGGATGATCGGGGTGAGGATCAGCTCCATCGCGAAGCCCATCTTGCCGCCGTTCACCACGATCGAGGTGGGGGTGGACATGAACGAGCCGTGGATCATATCGAGCAGATAGGGGAAGTTGATCCCCCACTTGTCGCGGGCCACCTTGCGGAAGTGGATGATCACAAAACTCTCATCCGGGGTTGGGATCGTCTGGATGAAGAAGGGGTTGGAGGTATCCACCGTGGGGATCCTCTGGAAGTTGATGTCGGTGAGGCTGAACTGAGGGCAGATGTGGTTGATGTAATCAGGCATGCGGCGCAGGATCGTGTCCACCGTGGCCTCGGCCGAGTAGCCGCGCTCCTGGTTGTCGCGGGCGATCTTCTGGATCCACTCCAGGTTCACGATCGGCACCACGCCGATCAGCAGATCCGCCAGCTTGCGCAGGTCATAGCCCTCGCCCACCACGCCGCCGTGCAGGCCCTCGTAGAAGAGAAGGTCGGTGCTGGCGGGAATCGGTTCCCAGGGGGTGAACTGGCCCGGCTCCAGGTTGGTGCCGAGCCGGCCGTTGTGCTCGGCTGCCTCCTCAACGGAGTGCAGGTAGTAGCGCTTCTCGCCACCGCCGGTCTCGCCGTAATTGCGAAACAGCTCCTCAAGCTTGTCGAACCGGTTGGCATCGGGACCGAAGTGGGAGAAGTTCTCGCCCTTGGCAACGGCGGCGGCCATGGCCTCCTTCATCTCAGCCCGCTCGTAGCGGTGGTAGCTGTCGCCCTCCACCACAGCCGGGGTGATGCCCTCGCGCTTGAAGATGTATTCGAAGGCGCGCTTGACAGTGCTGGTGCCTGCGCCGGAGGAACCGGTGACTGAAACAACCGGATGACGCTTCGACATGCGCAAGGATCCAAAAACCGACCGTGAGTTTGTCAGGTCGCCGGACCGATTCCCCCATCCCCGGGGGCAACCGTTGCAGGATCAGGCTTCCAGGGCCGCCAGCAGCTGCTCACCCATGGCGCGGCAGCCCAGCTGGGTGCAGCCGTCGGCCATCAGGTCGCCGGTGCGGTAGCCGTTGGCCAGGGCCCGGTCCACGGCGCTTTCCAGGGCTGCGGCGGCCTCTTCCTGCTTCAGGCCCACCCGCAGCATCATGGCGGCGCTGAGCACCATGGCCATCGGATTGGCCTTGTCCTGCCCGGCGATGTCGGGGGCTGAGCCATGCACCGGCTCGAACAGCCCCGGCCCCTCCGATCCGAGCGAGGCGGAAGGCAGCATGCCGATTGAGCCGGTCAGCATGGCGGCCTCGTCGCTGAGGATGTCGCCGAACAGGTTGCCGGTGAGCAGCACATCAAACTGCTTCGGCGCCCGCACGAGCTGCATGGCGGCGTTGTCGACGTACATGTGGCTGAGCTCCACGCTTGGATAATCGCTCGACATCGCGGTGACCCGATCGCGCCAGAGCTGGCTCACATCGAGCACATTGGCCTTGTCGACCGAGCAGAGCCTGCGGCCGCGCTGCATGGCCAGATCAAAGCCCACCCGAGCGATCCGGTCGATTTCATGGTCGGAATAGACCATGGTGTTGAAGGCCCGCACGTGGCCATCGGCCTCGATGCGGCCCTTGGGCTGACCGAAATAGATGCCGCCGGTGAGCTCCCGCACCACCATCAGATCCACACCTTCGATCACCTCCGGCCGCAGGCTGCTGGCGTCAGCCAGGGCGGGAATGATCGTCACCGGCCGCAGGTTGGCAAACAGCTGCAGCCCGGCCCGCAGGCCCAGGAGGCCGGTCTCGGGCCGCTGCGAGCGGGGCAAGGCATCAAAGCGGGGGCTGCCGATTGCCGCCAGCAGCACCGCATCGCCCGCCTTGCAGGCCGCCAGGGTGCTGGCGGGCAGGGGTTCACCGCAGGCGTCGATGGCGGCACCACCGATCGGTTGCTCGTCGAAGACAAGGCTGAAGCCATGGCGGTGGCTCACCACCTCCAGCAGCTGCCGGGCCACCGCGGTGATCTCCGGGCCGATGCCATCGCCGGGGAGCAGGGTGATCCGGTAGGTGGTCATGGTGGGCCGGAGGAGCGACGAGCGGGCTGGGCGCGAGGCTACGCCGCGACCTTGCTCAGTTCGCGCTGTTCCTGAGCTGCCGCAGGGTCTTGGCCATCTCCGGCAGCTTGTTGAACGCGGCCGAACAGCGCAGCCACAGCCGGTTGGGGATGGCGGGGTAGCCGCTCACCACCTCGCCCGCAGCCACCTCGCCGTGGATGCCGGACTTGGAAGAGGCGATCGCCCGATCGCCGATCACGGCCTTGTTGGCCACGCCCACCTGGCCGGCCAGGATCACACCGTTGCCGAGCCGCGCACCACCGGCGATGCCCACCTGGGCTGCCAGGGCACAGTCCCGCCCGGTCACCACGCCGTGGCCCACGTGCACGAGGTTGTCGATCTTGCTGCCGGCACCGATGCGGGTCTCGCCCACCGAGGGGCGATCGATGGTGCTACCGCAGCCCACTTCGACACCATCTTCGAGCACCACCAGCCCGGTCTGGGGCATCTTGCGCCAGCCGGCGGCGGTGGGCACGAAGCCAAACCCCTCCGAGCCGATCACAGCGTTGGAGTGCACCACGCAAGCGCGGCCGAGGCGGCTGCCGGGATGGAGCACGGCGTTGGCATGGATCTCGCACCCCTCGCCGAGCTGCACGTCGTCGTAGAGCACCACGCCGGGGTGGAGGGTGCTGCCACTGCCGATGCTCACCGCAGCGCCGATCACCACATGGGCCGCCACGTGCACAGCCTCCCCAAGCTGGACGCTGGGATCCAGCACGGCGCTGGGATGGACCCCCGCAGGCAGGGGCCGCCGCGGGTAAAGGGCCTCTAGGGCTTCAGCGAAACCCAGGCGCGGATCGGCCAGGGCGACCCAGGCCAGGCCCCGCTCGCTGGCCTGGTGCTGCAGATCGGCGTCGACCGGGAGCAACACGGCACTGGCACCGGTGGCAGCCAGGGCCGCCGCCAGGGCGTTGCCGGGCTCCAGAAAACTCAGCTGACCACCAGTGGCCTGATCCAAGGCTGCAGCGCCGCCGATCTCCGGGTCTGCGGCCAGATCGCAGGGAGTGTTCTCCACCACCTGGCTGAGCTGGCCGAGCAGCTGGCTGAAACGCATGCCTGGGAGGAGGGATCGAGGCCGGATCGTAGGGCTGGGCTCCGTCAGGCCGGCGGCGGCACGGTGGTGAGCACCAGATGGTCGCGGTGCACCACCGCATCGCCCACCGCATCACCTCCTGCCCCGAGCCGGCTGCGCACAGCCTCGCTGCTGAGGCCCACCACCTGACGCAGCTCATCGCTGCTGAGACTGCAGAGACCGCGGCCCAGCTCCCGACCATCGGCGGCCAGCAGGCGCACGGCCTCACGGCGGCGGAAGTCGCCCTCCACCGCCCGGATCCCCACCGCCAGCAGGGAAGCCCCCTGATGGACCACGGCCCGCTCGGCGCCGGCATCCAGGGTGAGGCTGCCCTTGGCCAGCAGGGCATGGGCCAGCCAACCCTTGCGATCCGGCAACGGAGAGGCGGAGGGATGGAACACCGTGCCTACCCGCTCACCGGCCAGCAGGGCATCGAGCACGGCGGGATCACGCCCATCGGCCAGCCGCACGCGGATGCCGCTGGCCGTGGCGATCCGGGCCGCCGCCAGTTTGGTGGTCATGCCGCCGGTTCCCCAGCGGCCACCTCCTTTGGCCACGCCTCGGAGGCTCTCCAGCTCCGCCAGATCGCGCACCTCATCAATCGGAACCGCCTCGGCATCGCTGCGGGGATCGCCGGAATAGAGGCGGTCCACATCGGTGAGCAGGATCAGTTCATCGGCATTGATCGCCACCGCCACCAGGGCCGAGAGGGTGTCGTTGTCACCGAAGCGCAACTCCTCGGTGGCGAGGGTGTCGTTCTCGTTCACCACCGGCACCACTCCCCAGGCGAGCAGCTGCTCCAGGGTGCGGCAGGCGTTCTGGTAGCGCCGCCTCGAGGCCAGATCGCCGCGGGTGAGCAGCACCTGGGCCACCCGCGCCCCGCGCACCGCGAAGGCGTCCTGATAGAGGGCCATCAGTTGCCCCTGGCCCACCGCCGCCGCCGCCTGCAGCGCCACCACTTCACTGGGCCGCTGTTCCAGCGCCAGGGTGCGACAACCCAGGCCCACGGCCCCACTGGTTACCAGGGCGATCGCATCGCCACGGCGCTGCTGGCGGCTGAGGCTGGCGGCCAGGTCGTGAACCACGGCGGTGGTGGGCCGATCGGGCTGTCCCTGCAGGGTGCTGGTCCCCACCTTGATCACACGACGCAGGCCGCCGCCTGCAGGACTGCTGTTGGTCATCCGCCTAGAGGGTGAGGCGCACGGGTCGGCATCCGATCAGGCCAGGGGGGTTCCGATCCAGCGAGCCAGGCCCAGCTCGATCCGCTGCAGGTGATCCTGCCGGCATGGCTCGCCGTTCGGATCGATCGGCCGCACCAGCACGGTGTAGAGACCCAGCCGATTGCCCGCCAGTACATCCGTGAACAGACGATCCCCGATCAGGGCCACCTGCTCGGGGGGCAGATCAAGGTCCGCCAGCACCCGCCTCAGGGCGGCGCGGCGCGGCTTGCCCGCCGAGGTGGTGAAGGGCAGACCCAGCTGCTTGGCGAGCCCGCCGATCCGCCGCCGTGAGGGGTTGTTGCTGAGCAGGTGTAAGGGCATCCGGGCCTGGGCGCGCCGCAGCCACTGCTCGGCCCGGGCTGGCAGCTCCGAGCGGTGACGCGGCAGCAGGGTGCGGTCCACATCGAGCACGAGAGCGCCGATCGAGTGGTCCTGCAGCCGCTCCAGCGAGAGGTCCACCAGGGTGCCAGGCACCAGCAGATCGGGTGTGAGCAGCCGCGGCAGGGCGGCAAGGCTGGCCGAATGCCGGCTGGACATCAGTCCCCCTGCTCCCGCTCCTCCAGTTCCGCCTCGAGCCGAGGCTGAATCCGCTCGAATTCCTCACCTTCCACCAGCACGGCTTCGCTGCCGCTCATCCGTGCCACCACGAAGAAGGGATCGAGGGGAATGAACAGCCCGTACTCCTGACCATCCGCCATGAACTGGATCAGGGGCTCGTACATCTCCGTGTCTTCGTCCTCCTCCTCCTCGTCGTACTCCTCGGGATCGGGCTCGTCGAGTTCGCCGCTCACGGTGAGGGTCACGGCCGAGCGCACCAGGGTCAGGTCGTGCTCCTGCAGCACCACATCCGCCACCGAGAAGATCTCCTCGTTGCCCTCGATCGTGTCGATCAGATCCGGATTGGTCTCGTCTTCGGTGAGCCGGAACAGGCACACCGGGGTGTCCACCGGGGTGAGCAGGCCGTAGTCGTGGCCATCCAGCGGGATCAGCTGCTCGAGGAAGCAGAGCAGTTGCCGCTGTTGGCTGTCCCGCACGAGCACCGTGGGCACATCACCGGAGGACGGGGTCGTGGGTCCGTCGGGACTCATGGGGGAGGAGCGTTGTCCCTCTCAGGATGGATCAGCGTGGTCCGACCTGCAGAAATTCGGGGTCGCCGGCTGGACCGGTTCGGGTCCCTCCGCCAGCCATTGCTCCAGCAACAGGGCGGCGGCAGCGCTGTCCAGGGCGCCGCTGCGGTCGCCGTGCAGGCCATGGAGCTCGGCGGCGGCCCAGCTGCTGGCGAACTCATTCACCAGGGCCAGCGGCAGGTTCAGCTGCCGGGCCAGCCGTTCGCCATAACGGCGGCAGTGGACCGCCTGGGCAGTGGGTTGCTGCTGCTGATCCAGCGGCAGCCCCACCACCAGGGCCTCAACGCGCCGCTGGCGAACCAGCGGTTCCAGCACGGCCAGATCCGCCGGGAAGGCCCCGCGCCGCAATGGTGGCAGCGGTGTGACCGTGAGACCGAGCGGATCACAGCCGGCCAGGCCGATGCGCCTGCGGCCCACATCCAGGGCAAGCACCGAGCGGCGACGGGGGACAGGCATCCGGATGGAATTCAGGCTTCGCGGAGGGCGATGGCGTGTCTTAAGGGCAGGGGTTGAGGCGTGGCTCAGTCGGGCCGCAGCGGGGAGGGGACCGGTCGCCGGCGGGGCTGCAGCGGTTCCAGCAGGGCGGTGAGGCGCTTCATCGCCGGGTGAACCGCGGCCGGTTCCTGGCGGCGCCAGACGCTGCGGGCCATCAGGATCCGTTCGCCGCACGCTTCCGCGCCGAGGCGCTCCAGCCACTGGTGCGGCGAGGGCTGGGTCACGTCGCAGGCCAGCCACAGGGGTGCAGCCGGCGTGAGCCCGGACGCCAGGCGATGCAGCAACAGTTCGGTGGCCGGGCCGACCAGCTCCACCCAGCCCGGATGCACGCTCAGTTCAACATCGTGGCCGCCGCCGGGATGGTCGCCGAGCCAGCGCACCCCCGCCACCGCCTGATCCCGACAGGGATCGACCAGCATCCAGCCGCGGTTCTGGCTCTGATCCAGCAGATCTTCGGGGCGGCGGTCGAGCAACTGACGCAGCTGGGCGGGGCAGGAGGCTTGCTCCAGATGCCAGAGCAACGGTCCGGTGCGGCGCTGCAGGCGGCGTAGCTGCAGCTCCGCTGGAATGGGTTGAGAAGCCTGTTCCTGGGGTTGCCAGCGCCAGATCCGGTCGGTGCGCAGCGGCTGAAAGCCCTGTTCGCGCAGCTGGGCCTGGCGATCGGTGTCGAGGCTGGCGGCGCTGGCGATCCAGCTGGTGGCTCCAGTGGTGCGCTGGATCGCCTCCCGCAGCAGGGCCACGGCGACGCAACGGCGACCCGGATCCCCCTCCAATCCCCGGGCCAGCCGTAGATGTTGCACCTGCCAGCAACTGCCGGTGCGGTTGAGCGGACGCACCACGACAAGACCCAGCGGCAGGCTGGCGCCCGCCAGGGTGCGGGTCGCCACCAGCACCTGGGGTGCCAGGGGCTGGCGGGGGGTGAGGGCATGAATCAGCCGGGCCGGCAGGGCCAGCAGCACGGCCCGCTGCAGCAGCGGCTGCAGGGGCTGGAAGGCCGGATCGTCCAGCAATGGCAGATGCCAGGGCTGCAGCGGCTGCACGCCCCAGTCAGCGGGCATCCCTGGCGATGGCGGCGTAGCCGCAGGATGATCACCAGACCGTGGGCTTCCCTCACCCGAGTTGGTGGCATGCCCAGAGGAGGAACGGGCGGAGGTCGAACGCCCAGAGCCCGTGGGATCAGCCGACCCCGATGGCTTGCCGCTGGCTCTGGATGTGCCATTGGCCATTGGTGGGCCACTGGCGATGGGACTACCGCTGGCAATGCCATTCACAAAGGAGCCCTGCTGAAGCACCGACGACTCACTCATCAACGGAACGTCACACACCAGCGATGGCGCAGGGACCATCAGCGCAGGCTCTGGCCCAGCGATGGGCATCCGGCTGTTGCGGCTGATTGCGGCTGGCACGGCGTTCCCGCAGCGTGGCGACCCTCGCAGGCCTGGTTGCAGTTTAGGCCGGGCGTACGAGCACAAGCGGCGTGCGCTCGTTGGCATTACCGGCCGGATTGGGCCGCAGGGCTCGCTGCAGCAGGGCCTCATCGCAGCCCTGGCTGGAAGCCAGCACCTTGACCCGACCCAGATCATTCACATCCACAACCGCCACACCCACACCGAGGGCGGCAGCCAGGCGTTCACAGACGTCCTCGGGCTGATGGGGGCCCAGCACGATCGTCTGGTCGTAGGGGGGGGTGGTGCCGGTGATGTCGTCGATCAGGCGTGCCTGATCCCCGGCCAGCCGGTAGAAGCCACCCTTGAGACCCACCAGCTTCATGGCCGATCCCGCCAGCCAGGCGCAGAGCACCCGCGCCGGACCCACCACATCGATCAGGGTCTGCAGCCCACAGGCACTCGCCAGGCTGCTGGTGGGATGGAACACGCGGCAGAGCAGACGGGCCAGCATCGAGGGCTGCACCGTGGCGGGATGGTGGTAGCGGCCCTGCATCACCGCCAGGGGCGTCTCGCCGATGGTGAGGATGTCGCCGGGCTGCAGCAGGGGGCCGGCATAGCGCTGCAGCACAGCCTCGGGATCGTCCAGCACGCCTAGCAGATGGGTGCGGATCGGCAACACCCGGCAGCGCTCACCCTCTCGCCAGGGGGCCTCGGCCTTGGTGAGCACACCAGGCTTGCGCAGGGGGACCAGCAGTCCGTCGCGCCGTTCGAGCCGGCCGAAGGGGCCGTAGTTGATCCAGAGCACTTCCAGCCAGAGGGTGTCGAGCAGGGAGCGGAGGTCCTGGTCTGCCGCTGCGCTGATCCGCACGGACACCTCGACTTCGGTGCTCTTGCGGCCCTTGAGGATGTAGGCAAACCAATAGCCATCCGAGCGGGCCTCCTCATCCGGGTGATGGGGGGTCACCCGGGTGGACACGCGGAGAGCGGAGAGATCACCGCGGCCCAGCAGCACGGGATTGACCCGCAGCTCCGGCACGAACACCTCCATGCGCGGATGGGGATTGCGCAGGGTCAGGCTGCCGCTCAGCTCGACACTGCCGCCGCTGGCTCCCTCGGTCTGCTCAGCGGAACCGCCCCCGGTGTTGAAGCGCTGCACGCGCCAGGCCCCGGAGCTCAGCCGCAGGGGCGATGCGGGCCTCAGGCGGTGGCGCAGCTCCAGCCACAGCAGGGTGAGGCCGAAGGCGAGGGCCACCAGCAGGATCGAGGGGAGCAGCACGGGCAAGGGCGGGGAAGAAGGAGCAGGGAATCGGCGCCGCCGATCCGATTCGCTACGAGGCGCGAACGGCCGGAGCGTAGATGGCCTGGCCGCCCTAGCTTCGCCAGCACCGCTCGGGCGAGAGCTCCGGTATGCGCAAGACCTTCGTTCTCGACACCAATGTGCTGCTGCACGACCCCGAGGCGATGCGGCGCTTTGAAGACAACAACGTCGTGATTCCGATCGAGGTGGTCGAGGAGATCGATCGCTTCAAGAAGGATGCCTCCGAAAAGGGACGCAATGCCCGCCAGGTGTCCAGGCTGCTCGACGATCTGCGCAGCCGCGGCAATCTCTCGGAAGGTGTGCCGATCGACGGCGAGGAGGGCGGACTGCTCAAGGTGGTGTTCTGCCGCAGTGAAACCCTCAGCCAGCTGCCGCCGGAACTGAAGGGTGGCAATGGCGACAACAACATCCTTGCGGTCGCCCTCGAGCAGCGGCTCTCGGAAGTGATGGGCAGCCAACCTCCGGTGGTGCTGGTCACCAAGGACACCAACCTGCGCATCAAGGCCGATGCGGTGGGACTCACGGCGCAGGATTACACCACCGACAAGGTGGATATCGCCGATCTCTATCCCGGCGTCTGCGAGATCTGGATCGACGCAGCCCAGATGGATCGGGTCAAAGGAGACGGGGGGCTGCCGGTCAAGGAGCTGCCGGAGGGGGCCATCCCCGGCGGAACGCTGCAGGCCAATGAAGGGGTGATGCTGGTGGATCCAGCCCAGCCCAGCCACACCCTGCTGGCCCGCTATGACGCGGCCGATGGGGCCGTCCATCCGCTGCAGCGGGTGCCGAAGGTGAAGCTGGGCCGGGTGCAGGCCCGCAACCGCGAGCAGACCTTTGCCCTCGATCTGCTGCTCGATCCGGCGGTGCAACTGGTGACGCTGGTGGGCAAGGCGGGGACCGGCAAGACCCTGCTGGCCCTGGCGGCGGGGCTGCATCAGGTGGCGGATGAGCACCGCTACGACCGCCTGCTGGTGACAAGGCCGGTGATCTCCCTGGGCAAGGAAATCGGCTTTCTGCCGGGGGATCTGGAGGAGAAGATGGGCCCCTGGATGCAACCGATCATCGACAACCTCGATTTCCTGCTCGGCGGCGAAGACCGCGGCTCGATGCGGGCCGGCCAGCGGGGGCCACGCAACAGCTGGGCGGATCTGAAGGGGATGGGATTGCTGGAAGTGGAGGCGATCAGCTACATCCGTGGCCGCTCGATTCCGCGCCAGTTCATGGTGGTGGATGAAGCCCAGAACCTCACGCCCCATGAGGTGAAGACGATCGTGACCCGCGTAGGTGAGGGCACGAAGATCGTGCTCACTGGCGACCCGTATCAGATCGACAATCCCTATGTGGATGCCGAAAGCAACGGCCTCACCTGGCTGGTGGAACGCTTCAAGGGCCAGCCCCTGGCTGGCCACGTCACCTTGCTGCGCGGTGAGCGCTCGGCCCTGGCCGAACTGGCGGCCAACATCCTCTGAAACTCACTCCACCCTGAACGTCACCCCCATGATCGCGGTGATGTCCTTGTCGATGGTGCGGGTGTCGTAGGAGCCGCCGTCGCCGATGTCGGTGGAGTTGGGGCGGGTGATCTGAAACAGGCCGGTGTCGGCGTTGGTGATCGCACCGATGCCGCTGCCGGCCTCGCGGGCGATGGCAACGGCCCGCTGCCGCGCATCACGGGTGGCCTTGGCGAGCATGTCCACCCGTTTCTCCGCCAGTTTGGTGAAGGTGTAGGCCGGCTCCTCGATCGTGAGTGGGATGCCCTCGCCGATCAGGCTGCCGATCCCGGCCGAGACCTGGGCGATCCGATCCACATCGGCGCTGGCGATGCGCAAGGTCTGGCGACTGGTCCAGGTCACCGAACGCAGCTCACCGGTGCTGGGATCGCGCACCTCCTCCCGTTCGGCGCGCACCGGATCGAGCGAGAGTTCCGACACCGCGATGCCCTGCTCCTGCAGCCAGGTGCGGCTGCGCTGCACCAGCGGCTGCAGGGCCTGCCACGACGCCTGCTGGCTACCGCCACCGGCGCTCACCACCACCGTCCAATCGGCAAAGTCGCTGCGGATGCGCTCGGTGCTGGCGCCGGTCACGGTGATGGCGTCATTGGCGCGCCGCAGCCCCTTCACCGCCACGGCGCTGGCTGTGACCAGGCCCAACCCCAGCACCGCCATGGCGAACACCAGGGGTGGGGTGCGCCGAACCAGGGCCAGGAAGGAGTTGGGGCGGCCCGGTTCCGGAGCAGCGGCGGCCATGGGGGTGGATCAGATGCTCCGATGCAAGCGCAGCCAGGTGGGAGTGCCCTCGGGCGTAAGGAAAGCTTCCCAACCCCTCAGTGCCATCGGGCAATGGCCGCAGCCACCGCAGCGGCCATTGCGGGGTCCGCGCCATTGCCCATTGCCCAGCCCACCATCGCCGCTGGCACCACGGCCGCCTCGGTGCTCACCGGCGAGCTTCGCCACCAGATCGACGGCATCTGGAATGCCTTCTGGAGCGGCGGCATCGCCAACCCGCTGGAGGTGCTGGAGCAGCTCACCTACCTGCTGTTCATCCGGCGGAGCTGCTCGCCATGGTGGTCGACCTGCTCGATGCGGTGCCGATGGCCGACCGCGACACCAAGGGCGACATCTACGAAGGGCTTGCTGAGGAACCCAGAACCTCTGCAGGGCAGTTGATTCCAGCGATAGTCTCGGGTTAGGATCAGGCGAAATCAGCCATTTCTGGCTTAGAAGAACTCGCTGGCTCGACAATGTACGTCTTTCAGAGTGCTGGCCAGCTATCGATTGAGGAATTCCATGTCCCCTTTGGAGGGAAGCTCGACCCAGGTAATCGCTGGGTCGTGCTTGCCGATGT